>JAVHNX010000060.1:0-1361 GCA_036169735.1 Minisyncoccota bacterium | reverse complement strand
TTTTCTCTCCATTAATCTGAAGTAAATACCTTGCCATTTACGTTTTATAGTAAAACCTGAATTCAAGTTTGAAATGCAACTTTCCTAAAGTCTAATTTTTTTATAATTTTTGTCAATTATTTTTCCAAAAAAATTAAATTAGATTGTTGCTCTCGGGCGGAAGTTGTTACTTTTTCTAAAAAAAAATAATAGCCGCCCTTATGGCTTTCGGCCTTGCTAATAAAATAAATGCTCGAGATTCTTTTTATGTTACTCGAATTCTCTTTTTCCCAGAATAGATTTCATTGGGAGTGCAAAATCCTAATGCTTTTCTTG
Organism: Minisyncoccota bacterium; assembly: GCA_036169735.1. Classification (GTDB taxonomy): domain Bacteria; phylum Patescibacteriota; class Minisyncoccia; order Phycocordibacterales; family UBA9973; genus UBA9973. The sequence continues at coordinate 1,046 of JAVHNX010000060.1, read as the reverse complement.
GCCGATTATTGAGTGCATCTTCAGCGAATTGAACGTCTTCTTCTGTTATGTTTTCAAAACTGCTTCCCTTTGAAAAATACTGTCGAATAAGGCCATTTGTATTTTCGTTAAGGCCTCTTTCCCATGAACTATAAGGGTGAGCAAAATATACTTTTATTTCAAGTTTTTTTGCAATATGTTCGTGCTGGCTAAACTCTTTCCCATTATCAAGAGTGGCAGTAAAAACAGTTTCATTCTTTAAGAGGTTACAAATAGCAGTTCTAACAACGACTGCATTTTTTGATTCAACTTTTCCTATCTTGACTTTCTTGCTCTTTCTATCAACCAACGTCACAAGAGCTTTTTTGTGATTTTTACCAATAACAAGGTCTCCTTCCCAGTCTCCAATTCTTATCTTTTTATCAACAACCTTAGGACGTTTTTCAATACTGACTTTGTTTTTAATTTGTCCTCGTCGGTCGTGAGATTTTGTTCCATACCTTTTCTTTCTCTTCTTTTGCCAACGTAAGTTCCTCCATAGCGTACCTCCTGTTTTTTTGTCTGCTAAAACAAACTGATAGATACTTTCGTGAGAAATGCTGATGCTTTGATTTTTCAAAAGCCAACCAGAGATTTGTTCTGGACTCCATTTTTCTTCGAGGTAGTGGGTTACTATCATCATCAATTCAACCGTCATTTTTAGAGGATGACTTGAGGCATCTTCTTTTCTTATGCATGCCAGCTCATGCGCCTGACTGGGCCGGTAACCACGTCCTCCGATATTACGATTGAGCTCTCGTGATACCGTGCTTTTATGTTTACCTATTTCCAATGCTATCTCTGTTTGATTTTTTCCTACTTTCTTTAGTGCGTAAATATGGTATCTATCTTCCTGGGTTAAGTGGCTATGACTCATCTGCAACTCCTTTTGTAGTGATTAGAAGGGCAGATAAGCGTAATACTTGGCCCTTAACTAATCTATAAAAAGTTGCATTTCAGATTTGAAGACAGGAATATCAAATTCTGCTTGTTTTCCAGATACAAACTCATCAATTGAAATACGGCAA
>JAVHNX010000059.1:0-1362 GCA_036169735.1 Minisyncoccota bacterium | reverse complement strand
CCTCAGCGTTGTACTTCTAGTATTAGAACTGTGAAAGAGCTCAGTTCGCTTTAAAAAGAACAGAAAAAGAAGTTTTTTTGTTCAGGTTTTAGGTGAATTGGTATGGATAAAGAATATGGCTTTCATGGTTATGATAGAAGATTGACTTATTTGTTGCAGAGAATTAATCCTGAAAAGTTTGGGTTTGTAAAAAGACAACCTATGAAGAATGTTAGGGTTACGCCTCTAATTTTGACTCTAAATAACAAAGAAACTTTGAGTAAATATTATGTTGATTTGGTTAATGAGGGTTGGACTAAGCCGAGAATAATTTCTTTGCTTGATCAAACTGGTAGGTTACTTGAATGGTTGGATAAGGATTATTCGCAAGTAGTTGAAGATGATATTAAAGTTTTAATAACAAGAATTAGGAATACTGAGTTGAGTGAGTATACTAAAGCTGATTATTTAGTTAAACTAAAGAGGTTTGATAAGTGGTTTAATGGTGGTGAAGAGTATAGTTCTTTAACTAAGAAGATTAAGACTACTGTTAAGAAGAAAGATTTGAAACTTCCTTCTCAGTTAATAACTCCTGAGGAAGCAACTCAGTTAATTGAAGCAACTGCTACTTTGAGAAATAGGGTTTTGTTGCATTTGTTGTGGGAAACTGGTGCAAGGGTTGGGGAAATAGCTAACCTAAAAATTAAAGACTTGGAATTTAATCAAGGTGAATGTAGATTAAATTTAATGGGGAAAACTGGTTCAAGAAGAGTTCTTTTGCTTGAAAGTGTTCGAGATTTGCAAAACTATTTAAAAATAAGAAACTCTACTTCTTCAGATGATTATGTTTTTATTCATGAAGGGGTGAGAAACAAAAATAAGCAAATAACTTATGGGTGCATAGCTCAATTAATTAGAAAATTGATGAAAAAATCTAAAATAAATAAAAATATTCATGCTCATTTATTTAGGCATTCTCGAGCAACTTATTTGGCTTCAAAGGGATTGAATGAAGCTCAATTGTGTACGATATTTGGTTGGGTGATTGGTTCAAAGCAAACAAGAACTTATATTCACTTAAGTGGATCCCAAGTAGAAAATGCTTACAAAAGTTTGTGTGGTATTCAAAAACTTGATGAGCATAAACAAGATTTAATAAAATGTCCGACTTGTTTTGAAATAAATTTAGCAACAAATCAAACCTGTCAAAATTGTTACAATCCCCTAACAATTCAAGGTGCATTAAAATTAAAACAAGAAAAAGATCTAATAGAACACGACAGAGATATAAGTCAAAAAGTATTTGCGGAAGCATTCAAATTAATTTCGCAAAAAAATGTTTCAGTGGAAGAAGCACAAAGAGAAGCAATACAAATAATTGCT
>JAVHNX010000058.1:0-1383 GCA_036169735.1 Minisyncoccota bacterium | reverse complement strand
TTTCATAAGTTGAATTTTATATATGCTTCAATCTATTTATAGATTGACACATTCCTAAATTTAGAACTCTTTATTCATTTCCTCTTTAATTTTTTTTATTAAACTTTCATCAACTTCGATAAAACCGTTCTTCAAATTTTCTTGTCTTATCCTTTGAGATTTTTCTCCTGGATAAAATATTTCCTTCACTCCTTCTCTTTTTTTTGAATTTTTTAATTCACTGATTGCAGTATCGATATCTTTCTTAAAATCCTCGATATGCCTAAAAATTGTTGGATCAAAAAGGATAAAAAAAGTGCCCCAACCACCGGGTACTGAATAACCGACTCTTGAACCGGTGAGAGCACCAGCTAACATTTCGCCAATAAATGTAAGACCAGAACCCTTAAAACCGGCAATCGGAACTAGAGCTCCCTCAAACCAAGCAACATCCGGATCCGTCGTAAAGTTTCCCTTTTCATCAATGGCCGATTCAGGCGGTAATGGTTTTTTATCTCTTTGATAATTCATCAATTGTCCAACGGTAATCTTTGAAGTTGCCATGTCTAAAATAATCGGCAAATTATTTGTAGGAACACCTATTGTAATCGGATCAGTTCCGTAAAGCTTTTGAGTCGAGCCGTAAGGAGCATCTCGACCATTGGAATTATTCCAACACATAAATATTAAATTTTTATCGGTAGCTTTTTTTGCCCAAAAACCTACATATCCCGTTGACGGGGCGGTGTTGTGCAATCCAACAAAAACCACAGATGATTTTTTTACTTTTTCAAAAGCTAAATCCAATGCTTTTCTTATAACCAAATGACCGGTTTCATGTTGCCCGTCTACGTGAAGAGAAATTGGGGTTTCTTTAGTAATTAAAATCGGATCTGATTTTACATTAACTTCATATCCACTTGAACCCTTAATGGTTACCGCTCTTTTAAACCAAAATAAATTTCCTAAACCATGTGATTTTTTTCCGGAGATTTCCGCCTCAAGGATATTTTCTGAAATTAATTTTGAATCTTCTTCCGAAAAACCAAGCTTATGAATAAATTGAAAGATTAAATCACTTACTTCAGATATTTTTAGTTTCATTGAAAAATTATAGCAAAAAAATGTGTCTTTAATCTCTTCTATAAACTTTATCATGAGTTCCGATGGCAATGAAATATGCCTCGTCCGACTCGAGTAAAAGATAAATCGTTCTCAAACTTTTCGACAAAGAAATACTCCAGCGATTTTTCATTTTGCCGGTTAATTTATGAGTCCTTAGAGACGGGTGTTGTGGTTGAAGTTGAAACAATTTTAATTGTTTATTTACTTGAGCAACCAAAGTTTTATCAGTTTTTTTAATTTTTTTTAGAAGCTTTATAAAATCCGGTGAGAATCTTATCT
>JAVHNX010000057.1:0-1414 GCA_036169735.1 Minisyncoccota bacterium | reverse complement strand
ATATTTTAATATTACATCAAATCAAATTATTATGGTGAGCCAGTTAACCTTAAAAACAACATTTATCCTTGGGAGATTTAATTAATGCTGTTGGTTTATGACGATATACTCTTGACAAATACCTATGGTATATGTAATCTTATAATATGCTTTACCCACGAAACATATATATTAGTCTAGAAAAAGAACTTGAAACATCACAGGCGACTATAATTACAGGTATGCGTCGAGTTGGTAAGTCAACTGCACTCAAACATTTATTTAATCTAATTCCTTCATCCAACAAAGCTATTTTTGATTTTGAAAATCCGGCAGTTCGTCACATTTTTGATATAAAAGATTATGATTCTATTTGGAATTTACTCGCTCCATATGGTATTAATAAAAAGTCACGAGCTTACATTTTTATTGACGAGATCCAAAACCTTCCTATGATCAGTAGTCTCGCTAAATATCTTCACGATCATTATCAAACAAAGTTTTTCCTGACAGGTAGTAGTAGTTACTATCTCAAGAATTTATTTCCAGAATCAATGGCTGGTCGAAAACTTATTTTTGAAATGTTTCCATTAACTTTTTCTGAGTTTATAAAATTTAAGGCAGATCAAATTGATATTCAGATCCCACCTCAATATCATCAATTTAAAAAAATAGCCCAATCTAAAAATTTTGTTGTTTATAACAAAATAGCATCTCTTTATACAGAATTTATACAGTTTGGTGGCTTTCCCAAGGTGGTATTGGAGCCAGATCATTTAAAAAAAACACAAATTCTCCAAGAAACTTTTAAATCATATTTTGAAATAGATGTAAAATCGCTCTCAGATTTTAAAAATCTTTCACTTTTGCATCAGCTTATTTTGCTTCTTATCCCGCGTATTGGTTCCAAACTTGATATTTCCAAGCTTTCCAGCGAACTTAAAATTAGTCGTGAAACAGTAGGGAATTATCTTACTTTTTTAGAATCGACTTACCTAATTAGTCGTATTCCTCGTTTTTCTCAAAGTATTGATCGTGAAATTAGTGGTATCAGGAAATTATATTTTTGTGATGTTGGTTTAGCTCGTTCTCTAGGAAATATTTCGGATGGACAAGCGATAGAACAATCTGTCTTCCAAAATTTACGCATAAATCATGACCTAAAATATTATAATACAAAATCTGGTGATGAGATTGATTTTGTGGTAGATAAAAAAATCGCTCTTGAGGTAAAAAAACATGCTATCCAACGCGACCTTGCCAATCTTCGTAAGCGCATGACTAGTGCTAAACTCAATGAAGGCTATATCATAACTCAAGATTTTCAAGAATTGCAGGGGACTATTTCTGTGATTGATATATAAAGTTAATTAACAATTAGTCAACTAAATTCACTCTACGATAAACTAATTTCAGTAAGTTTTTTCTTGATAGT
>JAVHNX010000056.1:0-1415 GCA_036169735.1 Minisyncoccota bacterium | reverse complement strand
TGAACTGTACCCCAAAAAGTGGACACGGGGTAAAAAACTACGCTAGTGATAAAAGATGATTTCGGTATTGTACCGGGGTCATCTTTTTTAAATCCCATTGATAGCGTTCGTAATTATAGTATTGCATATAATTTTCAATCAGCATATTTAATTCATCAAAAGTTTTGCAGAATTTGTAATCAACATCGTCCTTTAAATGTCCGAAGAATGATTCCATCGGCGCATTGTCGATACAGTTGCCTTTTCTAGACATTGATTGAATCATCCCCATATTTTTGATCTTCTTGCTGTATTCCGGACTAGTATAATGAAAGCCTTGATCTGAATGAATAATTGTATTTTGAAAACCCATTCTATTTTTCATTTTTTCAATGGTATTTAAAACTATGCTAAGCCCTAAACTTTGAGACAAGTTCCAACTCACTGCCTCGCCGCTGGCAATATCTTTTACCACCGATAAATAGGCTAATTGTCCGTTAAAACGCAAATAGGTAATATCGGTACACAAAACTTTTAGCGGTACCAGCTGATTGAATTCTCGGTTTAATTTATTATCAAATACTCGATGCTCCTGGGTTTTCTTGGCAATATATTTATATGGGTTTCTAGTTCTTATTTTAACGAACAAATGATATTTCTTCATTAATCTAATTATTTTCTTATGGTTCATAACTAATCCTTCGTTATTTAACAACCTCATCTGAATACTGCGCCAGCCTAATTTTCTCTTTCCTTTGTTAAAAATATCCTTAATTAATTTAGAGTCTTCCGAATCCCCGTCTGGTTTATCGGCGTTTTTTAACCATCTATAGTATCCACTTCGAGATACCCTCCCAATATCACATAATATTTTAATATCTAAATTTAATTGTTTAAATATTTGGTATTTCTGCCGCGGTTTTAGTTTTATCTCTTTTTGGCCGCTCGGAGTTTTACTAAAAAATCGTTTTCCGCTTTTAAATAGGCATTTTCTATTTCCAGTCTTTTTATTCTATCGGTATCGCTTAAACCGTTTATCTTCGGCCTACCGCCTTTATTATGCTTGCCTCTTAGCTCCAGTCCGAGAAAATGAGTTCCTTTTTCTCTGTATGTCTTTCGCCAGCGCTGCAAACTGTCTCTAGGGGTATTTATTCCAATTACTGATATGTCAAAATCCGCTTCTTCAAATATCATTCCGGGATTATATCCGTCTTCATAATATCTGGCTACCGCCTGAATTTTGAACGCTTTATTGTATGTAATTGATTTATTGCTACAATTATCAACATGCTTATTCTTCAATAGCTTTTTAATTTGTTCTTCTGTGAATATCCTTTTACTCATATTGTTATATTTTAACTTATTAATTTATTATATCTTATTTTGTCCATAAAAAAAGCAGACACTTTCGTGTCCACTTTTTGGGGTACAGTTCA
>JAVHNX010000055.1:0-1439 GCA_036169735.1 Minisyncoccota bacterium | reverse complement strand
ATTTTTTAAAACATTAGGGTTTGAGGGTATAATTATAAGCATAACGCTGAATAAGAAAGAAGGTGCGGGGTGAGCCCCGCACCTTCTAATTATTCATTATTTTTTAAAACATTAGGGTTTGAGGGTATAATTATAAGCATAACGCTGAATAAGGAAGAAGGTGCGGGGTGAGCCCCGCACCTTCTTTAAATTCAAAAGTATTTAAAATGTATACTTGCTATTTTCTAAATACACAGAATTTAGAATCAATAAGAAATTTGAATATGGCAAAAGTCTTGAATAAGGGAGAAGGTGCGGGGTGAGGATAGTAAAAGAGCCGTTTAGGATAAATAAATTATTGAGAGAATTGAAGTTTAAAGGTAAGGATATAGGTTTTGTCCCGACTATGGGCGCTTTACATGGAGGGCATTTAAGTTTAATCCGCCAGGCACGCAGAGACAATGATATTGTGGTGGTGAGTATATTCGTTAATCCTACGCAGTTCGGTCCGCAGGAAGATTTAAAGAAATACCCGCGGCCGTTAAATAAAGATCTGGCGGTTTGCCGTAAAGAAAAAGTGGATTTTGTTTTTTTGCCTCGTTCAAAAGATATGTATCCGAAAGCTTTCTCTACTTTTATAATCCTTGAAGGTTTAAGCGATGTTTTGTGCGGAAAATCCCGGCCCGGGCATTTTCGCGGGGTAGCTACTGTTGTAGCCAAGCTTTTAAATATAGTTCAGCCGGATATCCTATATCTGGGCTCAAAAGACGCGCAACAGGCAGTGATAATCAAAAGAATGGCCAAAGATTTAAATATTCCCGTTAAGATAAGGGTTATGCCGACGGTGCGCGAAAAAGACGGCTTAGCCTTGAGCTCAAGAAATTTATATTTGAGTAAAGATGAGAGGAAGGACGCCTTGGCCCTGCCGCAAGCCTTATCCTTGGCTAAGATTTTAGTTAAGAATGGCGCGCGGGATTCAGGAAGGATTATTAGCAGGATGCGGAAACTCGTTAGCAATAAGAAAAGCGCAAAAATAGATTATATGGAGATTGTGGATCCGCAGAATCTTAAGCCGTTAAAGAAAATCTCAGGTAATTGTTTAATAGCCTTGGCGGTGTGGATTGGTAAGACTCGGCTTATTGATAATATTGTGATAAAAACTTAAGATAGGTATAGGAATCTTTACCTCTACCTATTTTCTATTCTATATGAGTAAAAAACTAAGGATTGGAATAGTAGGCTGCGGGGCAATAGGAAGTTCTTTAGCCAGGGTTATCACTAAAGATTTTTCTAGGCAGGCAGAATTAACCGCGCTTTATGACTTGGATAGCTCAAAGCCGGAGATACTGGCTAAGAGGATCAGAAAGAAAAACTTGGTGGTTTTTGGGTTGGGGGCATTAATTCTGAGGTCGGATTTAGTGATTGAAGCGGCGTCAAGCAGGTGTTCGTGGGGCATCGCT
>JAVHNX010000054.1:0-1467 GCA_036169735.1 Minisyncoccota bacterium | reverse complement strand
TGATCTGTACCCCGTTTAGCAGACACAAAATAAAAACCTACTTTTCGGCAAATAAAAGATGATTTCGGTATTGTACCGGGGTCATTTTTTTTAAATTCCACTGCGGTCGTTCGTTGTTGTAGTAATGAATATATTGTGAAACCGTTTCCTTTAACTCCTCAAATGTTTTACAATCTTTGTAATCAACATCATCTTTGAAATGGCCGAAGAATGATTCAGTAGGCGCATTATCAATGCAGTTGCCTTTTCTTGACATTGATTGTACCATGTTTAATTCTTTGAGCATACTAATATACTGAGGATTCGTGTAGTGGAACCCTTGGTCTGAATGAATGAGAATATTTTGCAGTGATGATATTGTTGGATTGTTTTTCATATTTTTTACAGTGTTTAAAACAATATCCATTTCTAAATGTTGTGAAGTCTCCCAGGCAACTATTTCACCGCTGGCAAAGTCCTTGACCGCTGACAGATAGGCCAGCCGATGATTAAATGGCAAGTAGGTAATATCCGTGCCAAAGGCACGGTAAGGTACTATCTGGTTAAAATCACGGTTTAAGATGTTTTCAAACGTGCGATGTTCCTGGGTCTTTTTCATAATCGCTTTGTAAGGGTTGATTCTTCTGATTTTCGTAAACAGTCTGTATTTGATTTTAATCCTCTGAATCTTTTTGTGATTCATGATTATGTTTTTGTCTTTCCTTAGCTTCATTTGTACAGTCCGCCAGCCGTATTTACTTTTACCTTTGTCATGTATTTCTTTAATGAGTAGATAATCCTCGTAATCTTTGGCTGGGGTGTTTGCATTTTTCAGCCATTTGTAGTAGCCACTTCTGGACACTCGCGCAATGTCACAGAGTAAACCGAGCTCTTTTCCTATTCTACAAATGAGCTTAAACTTTTGGCATGGCCGTAGTTTTACTCCGCTCTTTTGGCCCGGAGTTTGGCTAAAAAATCGTTTTCAGCTTTGAGGTAAGCCACCGTCGCTTCCAATCGTTTAATTTTGTAGGCATCGGTTATACCTTTGGTTCGTGGACGACCACCACCCTTGCCTCTAGCTTCATTTCTTAGGCCGTCAACTCCTTTAATCTGGAATATTCGCCGCCAATCGGCCAAACAATTCTTGGGTGTGTCGGCTCCAATGACAGCCAGATCAAAACCTACCTCTCTAAATATTTCCTTGGCTGTTTGGTTTTCTTCATTGTATTGTTTGACCGCCCAAATTTTAAAGTTCTTGCTGTAGGTGATGGCCTTATTACTACACTTAATTACGTTGTGATTGGCCCGCAACTCTTTGATTTGTTCCTCGCTAAATTTACTTTGATTCATACTGGTTTAGATTAAGTAATTATATTGTACTTTAAATACCAAAAAGTGGACACTTTCGTGTCCACTTTTTGGGGTACAGATCATTATGACAGAGTTTTTTTAAATAATTAACCGTCTTATTTATTCGCCACATTTAAA
>JAVHNX010000053.1:0-1529 GCA_036169735.1 Minisyncoccota bacterium | reverse complement strand
AACGAAGTTTGAAGTTAGCTAATTCCCCGAGCGTAAGCTCGAGGGTTGTTTAATTCTTGATCTATTTCATAACTATCAGAATTTTCATTCTTGTATAGAGTCGATTAACAATAAAATCATTGGTAATAATTATTTGTTGAATACTGCTGTTGATTCTATAAATCTAAGCGTTTTCAACCATTGGCTGTCTGTTGGTCCAGTCGAACTGTGGGAAAAAGGTAATTCATATAATTTAGAGGAAATTCAAGCAAAAATAAAATCTCGACCAGAAATAGAAATAACCTCATTAAATTATCAAGGGTTGTTGTTCCGCTTCAATATTAAAGGAGCATTAAATGGCCCATTTTACGGAATCAAAACACCGTGTTGTAATAAAGTTGGTGATGAGTGGATTATTGATTATAAAAAGACGAATTACTGGATAAAACTAATGCTTGGACTATAAGGACTAAGTTTTTCCAGACCCAAGTACACCGCATCATGGCGAGTAAGGCTATAATGTAAAATTTACACATGCTAACACAATCACAAATCAACACAATCATAGCCGAGATAAAAGAGATTAAAGAAGTTCAAGGAATTTTACTTACCGGATCGTATGTGTATGGGAAGCCTACTGATAAAAGCGACTTAGACATTCGGATGATTACAACAAATTTTTCTAAGGACGACAGGAATTGGGTTAAGTTCTCTACACGCATAGAAGCTTTTTACAATACTCCTGATGAAGTGAAAAAATACTTTCGTATTGCTTGGGAAACTGGTGATGAACCGGTTGTTGATTTTTGGAAAAAGGGAAAAATCGTATATGATCCTAATGGCATTGTGATGCAATTACAAAATGAGGCAAATGCACTTTGGGAAAAAGGTCCGAAAAGTGGCAAATGGAAAACACGAGACGAATACGTAGACAAGATGAAAAGCATAAAATAATTACGCAGCCTTAGACTGGACTATAAGGATTAAGTTGTTCCAGACCCGAATGTTCCACCCTAGCTTTTGATATACTTTTAGCATGAAAGTTTTATTTATATGTAAATGGAATGTGGGACGAAGTCAGATGGGGAGGAACTATTTAATCACTACTCAAAAAATAATATTGGTATCTCTGCAGGAACTCACGCAATTAAATTTTCTGGAAAAAAACTAAAAGAATTTGCAAACCTTGTCGTTGACGTACTTAAAGAAAAAGGAATTGATGTTTCGGATAAAACGCCAATTCAACTTACTGAAGAAATGGCAAAATTTGCCGACAAGATAATCGTTATGATTGAAAAAGAAAACCTTCCTTCATATCTTTTAAATTCAAATAAAGTTATTTTTTGGGATATAAAAGACGGAGATGGAAAAGATTACGCTTTTCATATTAACATGCGTAATCAAATTGATGTTTTAGCTAAAGAATTGGTAGACAAAATTGGATAATTCTGTGCGTAAAAAGTTCCAATAGTGACTCACGTTCTCCGCATTTTGGTATAATTAACTCACATATGAAACTTAATAATAAGGTTGCTATGGTAATGGGTTCG
>JAVHNX010000052.1:4865-7284 GCA_036169735.1 Minisyncoccota bacterium | reverse complement strand
CGAGCCAGATGCGTCAAAATAAAATTTGACTAGTGTATGTACTATGATATACTATAAGCATCACTATGAAAGAGACCCTTATGCAGATTCGTCTGCATCGGGGGCTTTTTCTTTTTAGGGCTTACTTGAGAACTTATGATAATGTTCGTTTAAGAAAGTTATTTCTATATTTTTATTTCTTAATAAAATTGAACATTTGTTTTTATCTGGAGCAATAATGCAATGAATTGACTTGTTCCCTTGTAGAAATTCCACCAAGCATCCAAAATCTCCATCTCCTGTTATTAAAATACAAGAATTAAAAGTTTCAGTATAAAAATCTGAAACAGTTTTTAATACAAGTTCTGCATCACAATTTCCTTTGACTGAACCACCCACAGAAACAGTTTGTTTGAATATCAAAATAAACCCACATTCCTGAAGATGTTCATAAAACTTAGTTCTTTCTGGAACCAAACCAATAAAAAGATATACCTTTTCTGGGTTATATTTTTGACGAATCCACCCTCGAAACTTTTTATAATCAATGTCAAAACCCAACTCTTTCGCTGATCTATATAAGTTATTTCCATCAATATAAATGTTGATTTTGTCCATATACAAATTTTAACATAAAATGTCCTAAAAGATTCGAGATTCCTGTGGGTGGTAAATAAAAAAGCCGTCACATTTCTGTGATGGCTTTAAGTGTTTAGTTAAATAGTAAACATAATTTTTCTAAGTTCATTAATATTTTTTTAATTACTTGATTTAAAACCAACATATATCCCAACAATTGCACCAATAGATCCAAAAATAATAGAAGAAAAAGAAAAAGGACCAGCACCCCACAAACTAGGAATGAGACCTCCAACAGAAGAACCTATAATAGTACCTATTAATACTGGAGCTTTTGAATTCATACAAAAATTATATCACAGAGCAACAAAATAAGATCTTTGACTAGTAAAAATAGGGGGTTAGTCACCTTTAATTCAAAGAAATTACATGTTAAAAACATGATACAATTAAAGACGTACGTCGACTGTACATATTTAATCCAATTTTTAATTTTATTTATTATGAAAGAATTTATTTTATTTTTACATCCAATGCTTGCAGTATTTGGTGTTATCACTGCAGTATGGGCCTTTGTTGAAGTGCTCAATATCTCTGAAAAGAATTTAAAACGTATCAACACTGCCGGTATTCTTACTGCGATATTTATGGTTCTTACTTGGATCACAAGTGGATTTTGGTATATCACCTATTATGCAGCAGACAAGGCTCTCATACTAAAAGGTCCATGGTCATTTGCTCATAATTTACTCATGGAATCAAAGGAACATGTATTTTTTATTATCCTTATTTTATCTCTACTTTTACCAATTGTTTCCATAAAAAATAATCTTATTGAAAACAAATCAGCACGAACACTTGTTTTAGCAATTACCACAATAATCATCCTGGGATCATTGATGCTTGAAGGAGCAGGTGCTGTTATTTCTTTTGCTGTGAGAATGAGCCTACTAGGTAATGGAGTTGTTTCTCAATAATTATTACTAATATAAATTAAACTAAATATGTCTACTATAATACAAACTAAACCTGAACTAGATAATATTACTGCAGGATTTGGAGTTGCATCCGTTATTGTAATTATTCTTAATACAATATTAACTATCGCCAAAGAAATGTATCCCCCATTATTAGCTTTTATGAAAAATATTTCTATCTTCGGAATTAAACACCATTGGCTTGTTCATGGATTGGTTATTTTAATTTTATTTCTTCTTCTTGGTTGGTATTTTTCTAAAAAAGAAACTATTAAAAAAATCAGTGGTGCATCTCTTTCTAAAGCTCTCATATGGACAACAATTATAAGTTCACTTGGAATCGTTGTTTTCTTTCTAATTGAAATTTTTAAATAGAATTCTTGTTTTCATAACCATAATAAATATTTGATAGCATAAACAAAAAACACCCCGAAAGGTGTTTTTTGCGGCACTTATGTTATTTAACGAATAGTATGAGTTTTACCTCACACCCACACAAACAGTATAGCATACTCCAATAAAAAAAGCAAGCGAAAACCCCCGATTTTAATCGGGGGTTTTCTTGTGTCTAATGTCTTGCATCTGTAAGCCGAATTCTGTATTCCAGCCGAAGCTGAAACGATAGTCATTTGTCTAGGCCTGACATTACTATCAGGCTCAAGCGATTCTCCCCGACCGAAGCCAGAGCACGATCTTGCATAGAGGTAAGGATTTAGCCGTTTCATATTCTATATTACTATAGAACTCATCCTATGATTACTCATAGGATGATCTTTCCCTTTCGAGAAAAATCGTCTCTGTTCGCACCTATATATTGCTATATGCGGGCGTTACCCGCTACCATTCCCTTCCCGAAGGATTCGCTATGTTCGGACTTTCCTCCC
>JAVHNX010000052.1:0-4765 GCA_036169735.1 Minisyncoccota bacterium | reverse complement strand
CTCATTAACCCCAACGAAAGACTTTTCAAAAAAACATCCATCGGTACTGTACTGGAAATACATAGCATCCACATCACTTACCTCTACATTGTTAAACACAGCCGAAGTTGTGTTTTGCATTGAAGGAGTATAGACATGAGTCGTAGATCCAGAAGTTTTTAGTTTAAGACTACTACCAAAAATTCCTTGCACTCCTACTGTTTTTGTTGTTCCGGAACCAGTCACTGTAACGTTGTTTACAACAGGTACAGAGTCTACTCTAACAGACATTGATGCCGACTTTGGACAGCCATTACCATCAAGATAAGTGTAAGTTAAAGTATTAGTTCCAGCATTTGCGGTTGCCGCATTGAAGTTATTTCCTGCAAATGAAATTCCATTCGCAGAAAAAGTTCCAGGTGACGGACTTCCAGTAAAAGTGATTATGTGATTCGTGGCCTCTTTACAAATTTCAACAATACCTAAATTTGAAGTGATAGATACGCTCGTATTATTTGTTACTGGTGTAACGATAACACTTGCAGTATTTATACAACCATTGATATCCGTGCCGGTAACTGTTTCTGTTAAAGAAACACTACCAGTCGGAGTTACAACGATTGGAGATCCAGTTTGACCTCCGCTCCATGAATAAGTATTAGCTCCACTTGCAGACAAGGTTGCCGATGTACCACTACAAACTGTAGCGTTACCAGACGTAGTAATCACAGGTAAAGGGTTCACCGTTACGATTACACTTGCTGTATCAACACAACCATTAATATCTGTAGCAGTTACAGTATAAGTTTTTGTAATTATTGGGTTGGCAATTACGCTTCCCAAAGTAGTACTACTTAAACTTGTTGAGGGAGACCATGAGTAGGAAGAACCACCTGCACCCGTTAGGGTCGTTGATCCTCCTTTACAAAATGGACTACCTGCTACTGCAGACACTACCGGTAAAGGATTTACTGACAAAATAGTTATAACCGTGTCCTTACATCCGTTGATATCCGACACTACTGCTGAATAAATTGTAGTAACAGTTGGATTGGCATTTACGCTAAACCCAGTCGCACTACTCAGACCAGTAACTGGAAACCAAGAACATGAAATACCACCGGTCGCTGTAAAAGTTTTTGAACCTCCAATACAAACTGAAGAATTCGCTGATACAGTCCCTATTGGTGATGGATGAACAGTTATAACAACAACGTTTGAATTACTTACGCAACCATTAATATCGGTTCCAACCGCAGAATAAGAAATAGTATTGGCTGGATTAATATTAACGGGAGATCCGATTTGACCTCCAGTCCAAGAATAAACATTTGCTCCACTTCCTGTTAAAGTAGTTGAAGTTCCAGCACAGATCGTGCCAACACTTGCAACGGCAGTAACTATCGGCAAAGCATTAACTTTAACTTTTGTAATAGCCGTATCTTTGCACCCATTTGGGTCCGTTAAAACTGCAGAATAAATTGTAGTAATAATTGGATTAGCATTTACGCTAAACCCAGAAGTACTACTCAACCCAGCAGAAGGATACCAGAAACATGAAGTTCCACCAGAGGCAACTAAACTTTTTGTTGACCCTAAACAAATAGAGTCATTTGGAGTTACTGTTGCAACTGGTAATGGATTTACGGTAATCGTAACACTTGAAGTGTTAATACAAGCATTCGCATCTGTTCCCGTTACTATATAAGTAGTGGTACTAGGAGGGCTCGTATTAAATGAAGATCCAGTTTGACCTGTACTCCAAGTATACGTACTTGCCCCGCCAGCAGTTAAGGTAGATGTAGCTCCAGCACATATTGTACTAGGACTTGCAACTGCAGTGACTGAAGGTAGAGGGTTAACAGTAATTAAAATATTATTACCACTTACACAGCCATTTATATCAGTTCCAACTACACCATAAGAAGTGGTATTAATAGGAGTTATACTGAATGAAGCTGTTGTCTGACCTCCTCCCCAAGAATAAGTACTTGCTCCACCAGCAGTTAAAGTAGTTGCAGTACCGTTACAAATTGTATTGGCACTTGCGGTTACAGTAATTAAAGGTGTGGGATTAACCGTAACAGTAACACTTGCATTATTTGTACAATTATTAGCATTTGTTCCAACCACGCTATAAGTAGTGGTTGTATTTGGAACAACAAAATATGAAAATCCAGTTTGACCTGAATTCCATATATACGTACTTGCTCCACCAGCAGTTAAAGTAGTTGAAGTGCCATTACAAACGATAAGAGCACTTGCGGTTACAGTAACTATTGGCAATGGATTTACGGTAATCGTAACACTTGAAGTGTTAATACAAGCATTCGCATCTGTTCCCGTTACTATATAAGTAGTGGTACTAGGAGGGCTCGTATTAAATGAAGATCCAGTTTGACCTGTACTCCAAGTATACGTACTTGCCCCGCCAGCAGTTAAGGTAGATGTAGATCCAGAACAAATTGTGTTCGGACTTGCAACTGCGGTGACTGAAGGTAGAGGGTTAACGACAATTGTAAAGTTAGTATTCTTTGCACAACCAAAGACGTCTGTTCCTGTTACATTGTAAGCAACAGTACTAACCGGAGTTACATTTATTGAGGTCAAGGTTTCACCCCCGCCCCAAAGATAAGTATTTGCTCCAGTGACATTTAAAGTGGTTGTAGTTCCAACACAGATTGTATTGGCACTTGCAGTTACAAGAACTGTAGGCAAAGGATACACCGCAATATTAATAGTGTTTGTGTCTTTACACCCATTAACATCTGTTGCGATCACAGTATAAGTAGAAGCACCACTAATAGGACTTGCAGTTACAGTTGATCCTGTCGTACTACTCAAAGTACTACCCGGAGACCATAAATAAGAAGTTCCACCAGTGGCGATTAAAGGACTTGAACCACCAGCACAAACTAAATTGCTTTGTGTGAGGGTTCCAATTGGTAATGAATTAACGGTTACTGTTGAAACAGAAGTAAGACTACAACCATAAGAATTGGTACCAGTTACTGTATATGAAGTTGTCGTAGTCGGACCAACTTTTATTGCATTAGTTGTCTCTCCTGTACTCCATAAATAACTCGAAGCAATTGAACCGTTTATTACAGCTGAATCTCCAACACAAATAGTGGTAAGACCTGCCGCAAAAATCCAAGGAGGAGAAACTGTCAAAGTAAATGGTGCAGCGCTTTCAGTACATCCTATGATTGTTACATCAACAGTATAACTTCCAGAAGTATTTGCAACAAAAGTCGAAGCGGTTGCCCCAGCAATGATTACATTATTTTTTTTCCATTGATAAGTAGCTCCCAAAGTGGAAGCGGTCAATGTATCTAAAATTCCTGGACAAATACTCGCACTTGTAGATGATGAGATAACGGGAGTAGGAAAACATGATGGAGTTGTAAAAGTTCCCACCGCGCTACTTCCAGATGCAGCTCCAGGCAAAACTTTTGCTTTGTAACTGTAAGTGGTAGAAGGTGTTAATCCTGTCAAAGTAATTGCAATAGTCGTGTCAGCAACGGGATTAATTAAAGTTGCTACTGAACAATTCGAATTGAAATTACCTCCTGTACCGTAACAAAACTGACGAAAACCAACAGCTATTAAAGCATTGTAATGGCACCAGGCTATTGCGCTGGTCGGAGTGATGTTCGTAACTGAATCTACTTTTACGTAATTCAGATTCACATTTTGGGCATTTACTGCCCCGAAAGCAATAACAATTGCAATCATAATTAGGATGATTTTTTTCATGGTTTAGGTTTTTTTAAAAAAGTTAAATTATTTATTTATTTATTTATTTTTTTTATTAAACTAGTTCAACTGAACCAATTACTGAGCCCTAAACATGAAATAATCAAGTATCGGAAACAGCGTTTCAAACGCCTATACTAAAAAAGGTGTCCAAAATGCTGTTTCCGACTGAAGATATGAAGATTTTTCAAAGACCAAATACAGGGATATATTACACTAATGTACCCTATTTGTCAAGTTACTACTTCATTTAAAAAATATCCGTGTTATTGTTTTATTACCCATAAATTTGACTTATAAAATATAATATGCTAGAATCACGAGTGTTAAAAGAAAATAAAAACCAAATTAAGTCAACCAAATTTTATTATTAAAATGAAAAATTATATGAAAAATATCATAAAAAAAATAGCATTCGTTTTTGTTCTTGTCGGAATTTTTAGCACTGGAGCAAGTGTCTCTTTTGCCTCTTCTGCTCCAACTATTACTTCTGGCACAGCCACAAATATTACAACAACTTCAGCTGACCTAAATGGTTTAGTAAACCCAAACGGAGATAATACAACTGCTTGGTTTGAAACTCCTTCTGATGGACCTTTTCAAAGTCAAAATCTAGGAAGTGGAAGTTCTGATGTATCAATGCTTGCATATAATTTAACAGGATTAACACCTGGCACACTTTATACTTTCAAAATTGTAGCTGGTAATTCTAACGGCCCTACTGACAGTGGTTTTATTTTCTCATTTACGACAGCCACAGCTCCTGCCCCAACGATCGTCTCAGCAACAACTACAAATATTACAACAACTTCTGTCGACTTGAATGGTTCTATAAATCCAAACGGAGATAATACAACTGCTTGGTTTGAAACTCCTTCTGATGGACCTTTTCAAAGTCAAAATCTAGGAAGTGGAAGTTCTGATGTATCAATGCTTCCCTATTCCCTTACAGGACTAACGCCAAGTACAACTTATACTTTTAGAATTATTGCTGGTAATACCAACGGTGGCCCGGTAACAGGTGGAT
>JAVHNX010000051.1:0-73709 GCA_036169735.1 Minisyncoccota bacterium | reverse complement strand
GTAGTACAAGTGCTTTGGGAGCATTTAGACTGGGTTCAATTCCCAGCAGCCCGACATAGGAGGGGAGCAGCGAGCAAATTTATTTGCTCGTGTTGGGTATTGAAAGGATTTTCCTTATTTAGCCTTGCTAAATGGAAAAGCACCTGGCTATGTAATAGCCAATTCCCAGCAGCCCGACTATTGCGGGATTAGTTTAATGGTAAAACGTCAGTTTTCCAAACTGAGGTTGGGAGTTCGATTCTCCCATCCCGCACATAGTAAGGGATAGTAAGCAAATTTATTTGCTTATGTGGGAGAAACGAAAGACTTTTCCGTACGAACGAAGTGAGGTGGAAAAATACCTGGCTATGTAATAACCGATTCTCCTTTAAAACCTATGCCAAAAAAACACGAAAAAAGTAATATAGAAAAAATATTTGAAGAACCAGCAGAACTTCTAGAAGAGGGAATTGAATTCATTGAAAAAGAAGAAAAAATTGTTGTAAACAAAAAGCCCTTCAAACTAGCTGAGGAATACTGGAATACTTTAGGCCCAGGACTCGTCACAGGAGCGTCAGACGACGATCCATCAGGAATAGCAACATATTCTCAAGCAGGTGCTCAATATGGACCACAGCTTCTTTGGCTTTCATGGTTCACTTTTCCTCTTATGGCAGTAGTCCAAGAAATGTGTGCTCGTATTGGAGTCGTGACAGGACACGGTTTGGCAGCAAATATTCGCTACAATTATCCTAAGTGGACACTTTATTTAATTACTTCTCTGCTTTTTATCGCTAATACTTTTAATATCAGTGCTGACTTAGGAGTAATGGCAAAAGGAGTTCAACTTGTATTACCGAATGCTAATTTCATTCTTGTTATTATTGCACTAGGAACTTTAAGTTTACTTCTTCAGATTTTTACTACTTATGCTAGATATGCTAAATATCTAAAATATTTAGCTTTTGTTTTGCTTGCTTACATATTCTCCGCATTAATGAGCCACATGAATTGGTCTGAAATTCTCAAACATTCATTTATCCCTTCTATCACATTTAGTAAAGACCAAATTTTTCTAATCTGTGCTATTTTGGGAACGACGATCTCTCCTTATTTATTCTTTTGGCAAACATCACAAGAAGTAGAAGAACAGAACCTTAAAGGAAGAGAGAATGAAGCTAATTGGCATCAACCTGTTTTCAAAAAAGAAATCCGACATATCCGTTCAGATGTTTGGAGTGGAATGTTTTTTTCAAACCTAGTTATGTTTTTTATAATAGCAGCTTGTGCAAGTACATTATTCTCAAACGGAATAACAAACATAACCTCAGCGGCTGATGCTGCACTAGCACTACGCCCGCTAGCAGGGGATTTTGCTTTCTTCCTTTTCGCTATCGGTATTATAGGAACAGGAATGCTCTCGATACCAGTACTTGCTGGCTCTACTTCTTATGCTATTTCTGAAAGTTTCGGATGGAAACATGGTTTATATCGCAAACTAAAGGAAGCTTATTCTTTTTACGGCGTCATAATAGTATCAGTAATAATTGGAATTGGATTAAATTTCATCGGTCTAGATCCCATCAAAACTCTTATTTACTCAGCTGTAGCCAATGGAGTTATCGCACCATTTATTTTGTTTTTCATCATAAGGATTAGTAATAACAAAGAAATAATGGGTCATTACAAAAACAATAAAACTGCATCAGCAATAGGATGGATGACTGTTGGACTTATGGCTGTTTCAGGAATTGCTGCTATTGTTACTTTGTTTTTATAAACAATAAAAGAAAAAGCCCCCGACCTAGGTCGGGGGCTTTTTCTTTTATTTAAATTTACTTTTTCCAAGACCAGTCAGCTCCAGGGTTTCTTGCACCACGAACCTCGAAGTGAAGGTGTGGACCAGTAGAATGACCGGTTGAACCGACATAACCAATTACTTGTCCTTGTATAATATTTTGTCCTACAGAAGTTCCAATTTTTGACTGGTGCGCATAATAAGTTTCTGTTCCGTTTGCGTGTTTTAAAATAACTAAACCTCCAAAACCTCCATTTGAATATCTACTTTTTGTACCTGCTTTTGCAAAGATAACAGTACCGGAAGCTGCAGCGTAAATAGGTGTGCCTGTTGATGCTCCTATATCAATAGCTCTACCTTTGTCATGAATTCCCTGAGTTTTATGACCTGTTGGTACTGGGTTTATATAATATCCAGAAGCATTCTTTATAGGGTTTTTAATATAATAATCCTGGTCTTTCTTTGTAGTTACTTCTATATTTGAGACTGGTTTATCACCACCTTCATCATTCATTTGAGCATCAGGAATGATAAGTTCTTGTCCAATAATTATATCTGAGTCTAAAGTTACATCATTCACAGCAATAATATCTGACACATCTGCATTATATTTTTTAGCAATCTTTTTTAAAGTATCTCCTTTAACAACAACATGATTAACTCCATCTATTGGTAAAATCAAAAGAATATCACCCTCCACAAGCTTTTCACCCTTTTTCATATCATTCGCCCAAAGAATAGTATTTATTGAAACATCAAACATTTTCGCTACAGCTGCTACAGTATCTCCTTTTCTAACAACATAAACACTTGTATCCTCAGAAGAAATGTCAGCAGAATCAGTACCGTCAGAAACACCCATTAACCCTGTTGAAGGAACAAGAGCACTATCAGAAAGAATGTTAACATTGGCGTTGTCTTTTATTTCATCATCCTTACTTGTTTTGACATGAAAATCTAAAGCAGAGGAAGCATTGGCTTGCAGGAGGACCATATTTTGAGAATTATTTATTTTAGCAGGATCCGGAGCATTATCTTCAGCTGAAGCATTGGTCCCAAAGATTGCAGACAAAAAACCCGCTTGCGCTTGGACTGGCACAGAAAAGGCCCCAAACACAAGGGAAAACGCCAAAAACAGGCTATAGATTTTTATTTGAGGTTTTATGAGATAAACTAATTACCGCAAGAATTTCTTTTCTAGCCTTTTAAAGTAAGGGTAGAAATTACAGGACGACCAATAGTACTGCAAACAAAGGTTCTCACGATGGTTACTGTCTTTTATCTGGGTTCGGTCAATTTATTTCCCGCTTCTATTCAGAGCTATACCTAAATGGTAGCGTGATGGGGGTCAAAAGTCAACCCATTTGTGGAAAACTCCTATTGACAAAATACTCAAAAATACATACAATTTAGGGAGTTAAAGAGCAATTTTTTATCAAAATTAGTTAAAAAAGAGCAAAGACTTTATAATAAAATTATGTTAGAAAATAATAAACAATCTAAAAAAGTATACAAGAAAGAAGGGGCTGTACCTCAATACAGTCAACCAATGCTACAACAAAATGAAGAAGATGCAGAAGAAGATACATCTATAAAAATTACTGTTGAGACAACACCCGAAGCAATCAAAGAAAGAATAAGTCGAACAAAGGCACAGGAAATCTCTTTTAAAGAAAGAAAAGAGAAAGGGGGTATAAAACCAAAACAAAATGAAGACAAAATAGGGAATATAAATCCTCAAAAAGGATCCGTAGACAAGGTAGTACGAGCTTTTTTTGGAGAATATACAAAAAGACCAGATGAGGAAAAAGGAATACCCAGAAAAGAGCTATTAGAGCTTACTTTAAAAGATGGTGAAAAGAAGAAAATCGGTATTGGAAGTAAATTCACATTAAGAGGAACAGTAGGCCATAATAAAGAAAAAGTGCGTAGTGGTAGTTATATGATTGTCGGAACCAGAACTACTGCCAAAGACAATATTCTTTTAATTCAATCTAAAAAAAATGCGAACGACAAAAACGAGAAGCCTTTAGAGCTGACTCGAGCTCAATTTGAGCAATACTTTAAAAAAGACGGTATCTTATTCACAGCATCAGACAAAAGACAGGAAGCATTAAATAAATTTGAGAAAGAAAATTCAAAAAAAACAATAATAACCAAGGGAGAAGACAAGGTTGAGGTTGAAACTGCAACAAATGAGCCACTTATGGACAACAACAAAGAGGAGACTCCTATTGTTATAGAAAATTCAGTCGATTTAAAACCAGAAAGTAAAATAGAAACCGAAGAAGAGACAGAAGAGAGAATTGTTGAGATACTAAAAAACAACAAGATCAGTGAAGTCATTGTTAGTGCTGGAAACAAAAGAATTAAAAATGAAAAACAAGCTAAACTTCTTGGTGGAAAAATAGGCGACCCTATAGCAACTTTTAATCAAGACCTAGATTCACAAACCTCTTTATTGCTTTTAAATGATTTCAATAAAAATAAACCTGAAGAAATTTATAATGAAGGTGCCAAATCTACAATAGTTGATATTCGAAAAGGAGAAATGGAACCAAAAGAAAAAGTAGAAGGCGTCAGAGTTTTTCTTGATACTGGAGGTAGCTGGTTGAAGCTCGAAGAAGATGGAAAGACAACCACACTTCGTATTGATCATCATGGAACAGGACAAAGGAAACCAACCTCAGGAACAAAGATGATGTATCGAATATTGGAAAAAGCAGGCTTATTGAAAGAAAAACCAGAATGGTTAAATAAATTTGTTAATTTCGTTAATGATTTTGATAATTTATCTTACCTAGAAAATGAAGATGCAAAAAAACCAAGAACTTTTAACGAGAACTATTTCAGAAATAAATGGCCTGATTCTCTTTACTCTATGGCTGAGAAAATCCCTTACAATACCTTACTTGAATTGATAAAATCTGGAAAGATAAAAGATCCTTCTGTTCCATTTACTCAAGAAGAATTGGAGGGTGAACTTGGAAAAACCAAAGTAGGGGAATTTAGTATTGCAGAATTATGTAAAAAATCACGAACAGAAGATGTGGAACAGACAATTACCGGTATTAAAAATGCAAAAAAGATAGAAAATACTTCTTTAGGAAAAGTTGTATATCATGACTTCCGACCAATAAAAGAAAAAGATGGAAATAGCTATAAACCAAACCAAATTCCAAACAACCGAGCTTTTATTGGAACCAAAGCTCTTGGTTATGATACTTTTGTAAGTTGGAGCAAAAACAAGAGCAATAAAACATTTTTCATAAATTCAAAACATCCCAATCTAGGTAAGGTTATTGAAAAATTAAATGAAGTTGATCCTGGTTGTGCATCAGAAATAAGAGGTGTGATGGTTTTTGGAAAAATAAAAAATCTAACCGAGAAACAATTTTTGGATATCATAAAAAACCCTGATGCTTCAGTGGAAGCAAAAGAACCTTACTCTTCCTCTAAAAACACGAAAGAAAAGGAACTCGAAATACAAACAAAGGAAGAATCAAAAACAAACGAACCAATAAAAAAAGAAGAGATAGAAGAACTACCAAAACAGGAGATGTCTGAAACAGAAAAGAAAATAAAAGATTTAGAAGACAAAATAGCGGCGCTTATGAAAGGGATGCCAAATCAAAACATAGATGAGTTAGATAATTTTGAAAAGTTCTTTACAGACATAAAGAATAAACCAGAAAACCCAGAGATTGTGGAAGCTATTAAAACAGGGAACCTGGATAAGAAAAAGGATTTATTGAAAAAAATGTACGAAGAAAGTGAATTTGCACCAACAAAAACAAGATAGTCTATAAAAATACAGAAAAACATAAAACACCCTAATATATAGGGTGTTTTATGTTAGTGCTTGACAAATTACTCAATAATATGTTATACTTGATGTAGTACTATAGATCTTTAAAAAAGGTTATTGGTTATTTAAATGAAGCCCCAAAACCATAATAGGTAAGGAGTTTCTATAAATAATCAACTAACATAAAAAACCGTTCAAATGAAAAAATCATTTTTTTCTGCCTTTATGGCAATTGCTCTCCTTTTTGGATCGAGCACAATGTGTAATGCACAAAAAGCACCTGAAAAAAAACCAACTTTAAAAGAGAAAATACAAAATCTCACAAAAAGTGACGCAACAGCAAAAAAATCGACTAACACTAAAACTGCTGCAAAAAAACCGGTAGCTACTGCTGAAGTTAAAAAAACAGAAAGTTCAGCACCTGTAGTTCCTATAGTTGCTGAAAAAAAAGAAGATCCAAAAATTGCGGAACTTCAAAAACAACTTTCTGAAAAAAATGCAGAAAATCTGCGCCTGCAAGCCATAGCTAATGCAAACAAAGTAGAAGCCGATTCGATGGCTAAACAATTGTATGCATCAAAATATGGATCAAAAACAGAAGAGAAGGAAACACAAACCCAGGCTCCCAGCCCAACGCACACAGAACCAACCGCGGCTGCACCTGCCCCTGAAAAAAAATCACATAAGTGCAAAAGAAAATAAAGAATTTCACTTAAAATCCAAACCGCCCCAAAAAGGCGGTTTTTTTATTTTTCAGACCGAAAATAGCAATAAATCATAGGATATTGTGGACACATTTAGCTTGACTATTTGGTCAAAGTATGATATACTTTAGGTATAATATACAACAAATAGAGATTTAATTGGTATAATCAAATTACAATAAAAAAAATAAATTTGTTGAAAACATTTTGTAGAAATAAATAAAATGGAAAAATCAAAAGAAAATACAATAGATAATAAAAAAGAAACTTTTGAAACAAAAAGAATCGAAAAGATTTTTTCTGATCCATCAAAAGCCAATATAGACCATTGGAAAAAATTATTTACAGAAGACTTAAAATCAGAATCCGAATATTTAAGGAATAGAGCTCAAAACCTTCTGGGTTTAATTCAAGAAAAAGAAAATTCACTTTCTAGAAAAGAAACAGTTCAAGAAGTAATAGAACAATCTACAGAAATAAAGACTGAAGCTGTAGGTGAGCAGGTAGCCCCAGATGAAGTTATTAATATTGAAAAAGAAGAAGTATTACTTACTAAAGAGGAAATACCAAAAGAGACAGAAAAAATAACTACCGAAACAGAAGTAATAAAATCAACAGAAATACTTGAAACACAGGAAGTTGTCGAACAAAAACAAGAAGAAAAATTGGTAGAAAGTCTTTCAAAAGAAGAAATAAAGACTGTTCAAGAAGAAATAAAAACATCAACTCTAGAAAAGTTCGAACCAGAACAAGTAAAAACTAACCTTGGTTTATTTTTGCGCAACCAAGTAGTAAAACTTGCATCAGGATTCAAAGTTTCAGAAAAAATGAAAGCCATCTCTCTAAAAATGAGACGAGGGGTTTTGTTGGGCACGGGAATACTTGTTCTTTGGCCTTCAGCTCTAGGCAAAGAAGGAAAGACTGTATTGCCAGAAAATGTAAATGGAAAGGTAACAACAATCAGCCATGAAAAAGTAGCAAAGGTGGCTTTAGAACAAGATAAAAAGACTATTGACGCATCATTTTATTACAAACTTTCACCAAGTGCTCAAGAAATTTATCTTTACTCTTTCAAAAATATAGTTGACTCAAGTTTTCTTATTCTTGATAAACCAACAGCAACTATGTACGTAATTGGAAAAGACAAAAAT
The DNA here is from genome assembly GCA_036169735.1 of Minisyncoccota bacterium. Classification (GTDB taxonomy): domain Bacteria; phylum Patescibacteriota; class Minisyncoccia; order Phycocordibacterales; family UBA9973; genus UBA9973. The sequence continues at coordinate 66,269 of JAVHNX010000051.1, read as the reverse complement.
TTAATTGGTTCATTCCCTGTACTCGTCGGAAAAACAAAAGGAGAAGCGCCAAACAGATCTGATGTAGATAGTGATTTAGCTGGACCACACGCAACGACACCAGCCGGTAAATACAAAATAGGACGTAAAGAAATAAACAGAAGTGACTATGTAGAATACCAAGGAAAAATATTTAGTATCTATGGAAGTGATGATTTAGGTATCCACATGACTTACCCTGGAGAATATGCAAAAAGAACAAAAGCACTCAATACTCCTACTTCTGATGATAACAAAGCAACCTTCGGGTGTGTTAACGCAGACAAAGAAAACTTCAAGTATCTCGATAATCTTCCAGAAAATACTACATTGTTTATAACCACAGATGACCCGAATTTGTCCTTAAACCCACAAACAGGAAAGATTGGAAAACAAACACTGGTTCATCAATATGCAGTAAACCCTAAAACAGGAAAAGTTGAAAACAAAAGTATAGCCCAAACACAACAAACAAAAAACATTAATACAAAATTACAAGGTTAATATAATAAACAAATTTATGAAAGATATACCACCTAAAAACAAAGACTTCAAAAGAAACAAAGAAAAAATTGATAAAAGAGTTTTAGAGTTAGTTGAAGGTGGATATACCAAAGAAACTGCTGCAAAAATAGCAGATGTTGAGTTTGTTATTATGGCAACCAAAGCCCGCAGAGAAGCCACTGCAAATGACCCTTCTTTAAAGGATGAAGAAAAAGAAGCAGAGTTATTTAAAAAAGACGATGTCTTGTCTGAAAATACCATAAGACTAGGAGAGCTTCTTGCAGAAAAAGGAGAGAAAAAAACTATGGGTGCTGAAAACGTAGTAGAGACAAAGGATACTGTAAACCCAGTAGTAGAAACAATAGCTACACCAATAGAAAAAGTTGAAAAAACAGAAGCTGAAGAAAACGAAGACATAATGAAAAAAATAACTGAAAATTCAGAACGAGTAATAGTAGAAGATAATACAAAGTTTGAAGAAAACATAAAAAATATTCATGAAAAATCAGAAAAGATGATCACAGAAGCGAAAGAAAAATCTGATAAAAAAATGGAAGAGATAAGAAATACTATTGCTAATGGTTTTAAGAACACAAAAGATGATGCTGTAGCAGTCAAAAAAGAAACAACCAAAGAAACAGTGGCTGCACCAACAGAGAAAAAAGAAAATACCCACGTGAACGTAGAACTAAATGAAATAGAAAAAATTAAAGCATTAAAAATAGAACTTGAGACTGAAAAAGAAAAATTAAAAAATCCTGCAGGAAAAGTTGAGGATACAAAAATTTCAGAAAAAAAATCAGAAGAAAAAGTTATTGAAAAAGCATCCGAACAAGTACTTCTAGCACAATTAAATAATGCTAGAGTACAATATGCGGATGGTTATAAAAAGTTTCTTGCAGACAGAAAGAAAGATTCTAGCTGGTATAAAAATCTTGGTAGAAAAATCTTTGGATCAAAAGTGACAGAATCTGAAACTCCACAATATTTAAAAGACCTAGAAAAAGAATACGAGAAAACTACAATCGAATATGGTAAAAACATGTATTCTGAAAAAGAGGCAAAATTAAAAAATTCCAAACTAACTTCAGAACAACAAAAAATAGAACTAAAGAGATACAAAGGTAACGAGATTTTCACAAAAGTAATAGCCGAAGAACAAACAAGATTGAATGCTCTTAAGGCAGAGAACCTTCCTTTGAAAGAAAAAGCTCTTTGGAAACAAGGTATGGATTGGTACTTGAAACAACCTAGATGGAAAAAAATTGCAATTTCTACCGCATTATCTACTGCAGCAATCGCTACATTCCTACCTAGTTCTATCGCGGCAGGGGGAGTAACAGCTACGTATTTAGGTACTAAATACGTAAGAGGATTAACAGGAAGTTTCGTTGGACAAAGTGCCGCTCAAGCTTATGACTGGTTGTTTAAATCAAAATCTGCAGAAAATAGAGAAATGGAAGAAAGAAACTTGGCTAAAAGATTTTCTGAGGAAACTTTTGATACAAGTTTTGCAAAAAACAAAAAAGAATTTGATGAAATATCAGAAAAAGAACGAAAAGCAAAAAGAGAAAGATTGATTACCAAGGCTTTGATTACAGTTGCAGCTGGTGGAATCGCGTCTTATGAAATGGGAAATATTTTGCATAATATCTCACCCGAACAAGCACTGGCTAATGGTGATTTACAAAAGCCTGGAGCTGACGGTCATGGAACAGTAAAAATAGAATTAAAAACAGAAAGTGTAGACTATAGTTCAAGAGGAGCAATACAAACTATTCATGACTTAAAAACACAGATTAGTCATGATTATCCTGATATCACGAAAGCTCCAGCAAATATACAGGAATTCATGAAGACAGATTCGACACAGGAGGCGATCAAACTGGGTATGTATAATCCAAATTCCCCAGCGGAAAGTATGATTGTTCAGAAAGGAACACTTTCTTTTGAAAATGGAACTTTAAAAACACATTATATTGATATGAAAGGTATTGAACATGATCAGGTTCTAATTAAAGGTGCTGATGTTGAACAATTTAAAGGTGACATGTTTGATTCAAATCATCAAGGTCAGCATGTTGCACCCCAAGAAGGTTCAGCACACGCAACTCCTGAAGACGGAGAAATAGATCAACAGCTAGAACAAAACCAAGTGAATCCAACAGAAACTCCCGCAATCGATGAACATCTTAAACAAAATCAAGTAAATCCAACAGAAACTAAAGGTCAGTATGACGCATCTGGTAAACGTATACCAGAAAATCCAATAGAACCAACTGGAGAAATACTTCAAAGTCTTCTAAAACAACACTTAGAGCAGGCTCAACTAGTACGAACAGAAAATATTAATCACCTTTTTGGTAAAAACACTACCTTATGGGACAATGTGAAAAATTCACACTCACCAAGTCTAACAGCAGACAAAATTATGCATTTGAAAACTGAAGGTATGACTGAAGATACAAAAAAACTGGTCTCATATCTTAACAAGCTGCACGATGTTACAGGACTCAGTCCTCTAGAGGAGACTTTGGTTTCTGCAGCTGAAACAAATGATGAATTTATTACACGAAGTCTAGAAAAGGCAGCGGAAATGGAAGTATTAGACGAAGTTAAATTATAATTAACAAAAAATTTATGAATCCAATACAAAATAATATAATTGACATACTTGAACTTGATAATCTTCCCAAAGAAGAAGCTGAAGAAATATTGATTCGAACTGGAACTTTGATTTATCAAAATGTTTTAATGCGCGCAGTTGAGAAAATGACAGACAAAGATCAAGATGATTTTGAAAAAATGCTAGATAATGAAGCAAAACCTGAAGAAATTTTCAGTTTTCTAAAAGATAAAGTAGTGGATTTCGAAAAAATCATAATCGAAGAAACAGAAAAATTCAAAAATAAAACTTCAAACATAATGAATCAAATCGGAAACTAAACTGTGCTATATTATAGGGGATGGAACATTTGAAAGGACTTAATAATGCACAAAAAGAAGCGGCTATTCACATGAATGGGCCGCTTCTTATTGTGGCTGGCGCAGGAGCTGGAAAAACAAAGACGATTACACACCGAATCGTTAATTTAATTAAACAAGGAACTGCTCCAGAAAAGATCCTGGCTGTTACTTTCACAAACAAAGCAGCAAAAGAAATGAGGGAACGTGTAATATTAGAAATAGAAAAAAATGCTAAAGGGCATGATACTATTCCTTTTGTTAGTACTTTCCACTCTCTAGGGGTCTTTATAATCAAAGAAAATGCGAGAATTCTAGGGCTTACAAAGTATTTCACTATTTTAGACGAATCAAGTTCTGTCGCACTGGTAAAAGAAGCAATACTAGAAATAAGTTTAGATCCTAAACAGTACGAACCAAAAAAAATAAAAGGTATTATCAGCAGAGAAAAAGGTAAATTTACGCATCTATCAGATTACTCAGAAAATGCCAGTGACTATCTTAGTAAGATTGTTGCACAAGTTTGGTCTTTATACGAAAACAAAAAAAACAAAGAAAATTCTTTAGACTTTGATGATTTACTTTTAAAGGCAGTTAAGTTATTAAAAGAAAACGAACAGATAAGAAAAAGTTATCAAGAAAAATGGGAGTATATACACATCGATGAGTACCAAGATACAAACGAAGTGCAGTACTTGATGTCAAAAATACTTTCAGAAAATAATAAAAATATCTGTGTCGTCGGAGATGCTGATCAAAATATTTATTCTTGGCGTGGTGCAAATTTAAAAAATATATTAAATTTTGAAAAAGATTACCCAAATGCAAAAATAGTTTTATTAGAAGAAAATTACCGATCCACTAAAAATATCTTAGAAGCCGCCAATGAAGTTATTAAAAAAAACAAATATCGACCCGACAAAAATCTATTTACTCAAAATTCAGCTGGTGAAAAAATAACTTTATATGAAGGATTAGCAGAAAATGACGAAGCTGATTTTGTCGCGACAAAAATTTTAGAGATATTAGATAACAGCTCAAACAAAGGACAGGACACTGTTATTAAAAGCATTGCGCAGGCCGACGGGCCGAGCATAGCAATTTCCCAGCAGGGAAATATGTGCGGTTTTAATAATAGTATCCTGTCCGAAGTAGCCATATTATATAGGGCTAATTTCCAATCCCGTGCACTCGAAGAAGCGTTACTTAGATACAATGTCCCTTATCAAGTTCTGGGTGTTAAATTCTTTGAAAGAAAAGAGATAAAGGACACTCTCTCATATCTTCGCGCCGCACTCAACCCAGAAAGTCTATCGGACATCAGACGTATTATAAACTTCCCGGTCAGAGGGATTGGGAAAGTCACAATGGCAAAAATATTTAGTGGTGAAAAAGAAACCCTACCAATTAAAGTAAAAATAAAAGTGGATAACTTTTATAAAACATTGGAAGAAATAAAAGAAAAAATAGAAAATTCAAAAGTCTCCGATGTTATAAAATTCGCAGTAAAAAAATCTGGTATAGAAAATGAACTCATGACTGGAACAGAAGAAGATACTGAAAGATTAGAAAATATAAAAGAATTGGTGACCTTAGCTCTTAAATATGACGCACTAGAAAATGGTTCAGGTGTAGAAAAACTTTTAGAAGATGCGTCACTCGCATCAGACCAAGACAGTATTATGATTAATGATGATAAGAAGAAGGAGGTCAAGACTGGGGTAAAATTAATGACTGTCCATGCATCAAAAGGTCTTGAATTTAAATATGTTTTTATAACTGGACTCGAAGACGGACTCTTTCCTCATCGAAAATTTGGTGAGACAAGATCAGGAGAGGATTCTGAAGAAGAAAGAAGACTTTTTTATGTTGCTCTTACTCGTGCGAAAGAAAAATTGTTTTTATCATATGCAAACTACCGAACTATTTTCGGTTCACGACAAATCAATACTCCGTCAGAATTTATTTCCAATATTCCAGATGATATACTAGAAAAAGAAGGCGAAGAAAGTGGAGTGAAAACAATCTATCTGTAAACTTGTAATTAATAAATTCATGATACATAAAGCAAAAAAATCATTAGAACTAAAACCCGTACACGGGTTCGTCCGAGCCAAAAAGGCTTTAGGACAAAACTTCCTAAAATCAGAACCAGCCTTACGGGCTATAGTAGAAGCGGGGGATATAACACCTACTGATGTCATTTTAGAAATTGGCCCAGGCAAAGGAGCTCTTACTGAAAAGCTTCTAGAAAAAGCAGGGGTAGTAATAGCTGTAGAAAAAGATCGTGACCTTATTGAGACACTTACCGAAAAATTTAGTGAAGAAATAGCTACCAAAAAATTAGTTTTAATTAGGGGAGATATTTTGGAGTTAAACCTCGAAATAATCTTGAAGAATATTGTTTTGAAAAGCATTGCGGAGGCCGACGGGCCGAGCATAGCAATTTCCCAGCAGGGAAATATGTGCGGTTTTCAAAGTAATATCCTTCAAGATTATAAAATAATCGCAAACATCCCATACAACATAACCGGCGCAATATTAAAAAAATTCCTAACAGACGCACATCAGCCTGAAACAATGGTCTTGATGGTTCAACACGAAGTAGCAAAAAGAATAGTCGCACGAGACGGCAAAGAAAGTATTTTATCTATATCAGTAAAGGCTTACGGAGAACCAAAAATAATAATGAAAGTACCAGCAAGATATTTTTCACCAGCACCTAAAGTGGATTCAGCTGTGATAGCTATCAAAAATATTTCTAGGAAGAATTTTTTTACCCCCCTCCTTGTTGAGGAGGGGGTTGGGGTGAGGTTCTTAAATTCACCCCCTCCCAGCCTCCCCCTTATTAAGGGGGAGGAGAACAAAAATACAGACGAAGAGAAATTCTGGGAAATAGTAAAAGCTGGTTTTGCTCACAAAAGAAAGAAACTTTCAAAAAACCTTGCAGATGCAGGTGTCCAATACAAAAAAACCGAGCTAGGAAACAAACGAGCCGAAGAACTGAAACTAGAAGATTGGATTTCGCTAGCTCAGTAGCTACTTGCTTTTCTTAACATCGGATAGTATACTAAATGAAGTTATCCGATATTAATGATATTATAAAATAATATGAGAAATACGTTTATTTTAAAAAGAATAGAAGATAAATTAGTTATACTAAAAAAAGTACGGCCTTTTCCTCCTTACCTAGTAAATAAACTGCGTGAACAATTTTCTATTGAGATGAATTACAATTCAAATGCAATAGAAGGGAATACTCTTACCCTACGAGAGACAATGCTTGTCTTACAACAAGGTATTACAGTCAAAGGGAAATCATTCAAGGATCATTTGGAAGTAAAAAACCAAGCGAAAGCGATTGAATATTTATATGATGTAGTAGATAGTAAAAAAGATATTCCGCTTTCTGAAATGCTCATAAGAAATTTGCATAGTTTGGTGGTGCAGAATATTGATGGGGTGGAAGCTGGCTCATATCGCACTTATGATGTGCGTATAACTGGGAGCAAACATACTCCATCACCTGCATTTGAAGTACCTCATAAAATGAAGGATTTGCTAGATTGGTATAAGGAAAATAAAAACAAGTTGGACATTGTTACTTTAGCAACAGAATTTAAACATCGTTTTGTTTTTATTCATCCTTTTGGTGATGGTAATGGACGGGTGAGCAGATTGATTTTAAATATCATTTTAATGAAACAAGGTTATCCAATTGTTGTGATTCTTAAAAATGACAGGACAAAATATTATAAAGCTTTACAGAAAGCTGATAAAAACCAAATAGAAGATTTAGTTCTTTTTATTTCTCAAGCAGTTGAACGTTCCTTGGATTTATATATAAAAGCAATAAAAAATTCTACTAAAGAAAATACCTTATTATCCCTATCAAAAATAGCTCCGCAAACAAAATATGATGCGGAATACCTTGGACTTCTTGTCCGTACTGGTAAAGTTGCGGGGGTAAAAGAGGGTAGAAATTGGAAAACGTCGCTTGATGCAATACAAAGGTATGAAATGAATTTAATTAGGAAAAGTAAGAAAAAATAGTTAATTTATAATTAATGGGTATAATCTTGCGTTAGACAAGACTTTCCCTTGAAACCAAGAAAAATTGGAGTATAATAATAGAATGATAAAGATTTTTGCACGAACTATATTGGTGTTATTTTTTGTACTAGTTACAATAAAGATTGCTTTTGCAGCTGCTTCAACTAAATCTTTTGGTGGAAAAATATTATATACAACGAACACAAAGATAAAATCTTTGCAAACTACTGGCTATACTTGCGTAATTCCTGGTCAGACTATAACAATTAAACCAGTAAATAAAGCCCCAACAGGATATTTTATACCAGCCGCTGTTGTTAGCAAAACAAAATTACCATTATCACCAGGGCAATCAATTCTTGGGCTCTATAGTCCAACAACAACCCCGATTACCTGCATTTTGAAGGGAGATCCACCAGTGACAACCGTAGTTAATCTTGCAACGATGGTTCTCTTTGGGACCTCTAAAAAGTAAATTAAATATCAGATGAAAAAAAAACATGTTTTAGAAAAATATTCAAAATATATCCCAAGCAAAAGGTTTATTAAAATAGGTCTTACTTGTCTCGTTGTGGCTATTGGTCTTTTTATATTTTTTAGGATATCTGCAAAAGAAAAATTTATATCTCAAGCTGAGAAAAATGCCCTGATACAGGAAACAGGAAAACTAACTATAAACGAACTTGTATTAAAAGACTCTGACAGTGATGGGATCCCTGACTGGGAAGAGGCTCTTTGGGGTACTGACAAAAATAATAAAGTAACTTTCAACAACACACCAGACGCTACTTATATACAGAATAAAAAAATTGAGCTTGGGACAGAACAAACTCCAAATGATGAAAACTTGACCGAAACAGATAAATTCTCAAGGGAGTTTTTTGCTGCATTTATGTCTATGAAACAATCAGGTCAGGTGGACAGTAATACTATAAACAACTTTTCTAGTGCTTTAGGTCAAAAAATGATAGACCCTACACTGATTGATCGTTATGTTCAAGATGAAGTGAGAGTAAGTACCGATAATTCATCAAAAAATCAAAACAAATACTACGCTGCGATGAAAACATTATTTGAGGGTTATGCTTCTACAGGTTTAGGGGACGAATTAGACATCGTGGGCAATGATCTTTCAATATATTCGACACTCGGTACAGGAACTCAATCAGCAGAACTTCAAACTATAGCTGATGCTTATCAAGATTTTGCAAATGAGGCTATGAAAATAGCCGTACCAGAAAGTTTGGCGCAATATCATTTGAAAATAGCCAATAGTGCTAACAACACAGGTATCAGTGTACGCAATATGGCGAAAACAATAGCTGACCCAGTCGTCGGACTCTCAGGTCTTTCTCAATATCAAAAGTATAGTGAAGAATTTATCGCAGCAGTTTCAGATATGGAAGCAGTCATGCAATAAAAGTGATATAATAAGCGGGCTAGATGAACCAAGTATGATTCTAATTAATAAATTTATGGCTAAGTCATAAACAAAAAAAATGAAACATAAACAATATTTCAAAAAATCTATAATTTCATTTCTTTTAGTAGGAGCAATTTTAGTGCCATATTTCGGTACAGCCCAAAATGCTTACGCCCAATTTAATTCAGGACAACAAGATCTCAGTTACTATATGGAACTAGCGACCCCAATGATACCAAAGTTACAAGGATGTAAACAAGTATTAAAAGACGGAATAGGTAAAGGCATAAATGCAATAAAGGGTTTATTTTCTAGTAGCGTTGGTAGTGGTAGTACCTTAACCTCAGCAGGGGAAACAGCAGGGAATATGGCATTGTCAGTATCAATAAATAATAAGATTGTTGATAAAGCAACAATTAAAACAGAAATAAGTACAGCGGGAACTAAAAAAACAACAGATACTGTTGCAAGTAATAAACTTTGTTTAGACAGCGTTGGTAAAATGATTGCTAAAATGTTAATCAAGACATTAACTGAAAGCACCGTGAACTGGATCAACACCGGAAACTTTGGAGAATCATTCTGGCCCAAAGACAGACAAACTTACTTCCAAGATATAGCTAAAAATGAAATATTAAAATTCAACTCAGAAATAAGCAACACAACACTGTATCCTTTTGGACGAGCATTTATGCAAAATCAAGCTCTATCTCTAAAGAATCATTTTGCACAAAATGCTCAATACTCTTTAAATAAAGTTATTCAAGATACCACACCAGAATACACAAGCCTTAGCTTTACTACAGATTTCTCTGCCGGAGGATGGAACGCCTGGAGTGCATTAACACAAGTACCGGCCAATAATCCAATTGGTTTCAATTTACAAGCCTCAAATGAACTACAAGCAAGGCTAGAAGGTACTGTACAAACAGCTGCGCAAAATGTTCGTGATGCATTAAAAGAAGCTGGGGGTTTCTTGGGGCAAGAACAGTGTGCTAGTAATCATGAAATAACTAGACAAACAGAAAAACAAGCTCTTGTATCTGAAGGTAATCGGAATTTAGTACCAGGCACTTCTGATTACGACAAGTGGAATAAGGATAATATCTGTGCGAAATGGGAGTATGTCACACCAGGAGGAATGATAGCGCAAGCTGCTACGAAATTAATGGACGACAAAAAAGATCAACTTCTTTCTGTAACAGATCTCAATGATGCTATCGCAGCTATATTGGATGCAGCAATAAGCAAATGGGGAGGAGAGCTTATGAATCAAGGTTTGGCTAGTATGTCTCCATCAAACCCAAATGATCAATTTGATTATAGTGGTACTAGTGGAATCGACGGGCAAACTCAAGTAGAACAAGATTTTCCACTCGGAAGTGGAAATACATTCTGGCTTTCTGAAAATCCTGATTTCAATATTCATACTGATGTTACCCAAGCTCTAGTAGACCAACAGAGGACTTATGTATCTAAGTTAGAATGGTATGACAAGGAATTAGATGCCTTAAATAGAACAATTTATCAATTAGATTATTGTATGCCTGGACCCCATCCAGGATGGGAGAGTGATTCAAGAGAAAGCCTTCAGACAACCGAAGATTCAATCTTAGCTGAAATTACAGATGTTGAGGATTTTCTTACCCGTTCAGATACACCTTCTGAGTATGCAGACGATGTAATCTCAACTGTTGTACAAATTTCATTTCAAAGGGTTACTAATATGATATTTGGGTTTGGTGCTGATACTAGTAAAATTACAAAAGAAGCAGGAATTAGCTTTTTAGATGGAACATTTAATGCCTACAAAACAACAATTGACAAATATTATAAAGACGGTAATTTTATGCCATTTACTTGGAGAGAATCAGTTGAAAAATTTAATAAAGTTATAGGCTATCAACAATTGATAGAAGACAATAAATCAGAAATTATTTTTCAAAACGAAAATATTACAAAACTTCAAACATTAAAAAAAGGCATCGACAATGGTACTTATACTGATTTTTCCCCGACCAGTTTTGTAATAAAACAATTTGCGAGAATCTCACAGAACTTAAAAACCGGGGATGACATAGCCAACATTAATGGTTTGTATGAACAAGCAAAAGCAGAAAGAAATTACGTTTGGGATAATCTCCTAAAGGGGCCAAGTGGTTGTGAGCAAGAACTACAGACCACATGGAGAGCCAGGACTGACTGGAGATTTTGGGTTCTAACAAGGCCTTCTTATCAAGAACCTCATTTATATGATTACAATATGGGTGTTGATATAGAAATTCCAGATCACCCTATTCCAGAGATACCTGGTATACAATTTTCAACAATCTCTCCTGACACAAACCTTCCTTATTCGCAAACAAACAAACAGGCATTTACTAACCAGTCATTACCTTCATTTCTTACTGGTGTTTTCAATGTAACGGCTGCCTATACTAACGTCGTTCCAGACAATTTTCTTTGTAGAGGTATAAGTGTAATGACTTGCAGAAGTGGTGCCTATATGGACCCACCAACATTTGAAAGCAAAGGCATAAAAATTTACTAAAATATGAAAAACATAAAAACAATATTACTTATAATCATATTATCCCTTGTATTTTTCAAGCCGGGTATTTCTCTCGCTGCTCTCGCTGTCACTACTGGTGGTGCGGATATTGTCACTGACACAGAAGCTACACTTCACGGAACAGTGTCACCAGATTTAAGTTTAAATCCAAGACTAACAACAACTGCATATTTCAGATATTCTGATACAGAGATAGCTCCTGTTTTTTGTAATGAAATTTATGGAAATAATATGGTATCAACCAAAGATATTAAAAATTTTAATGAATATGGTGGAGCACAATCTTTTAGTCAACATATAACCGATTTAGAACCAAGCACAACTTATCATTACTGCAGTATTGTTTCAAACAAGAAATCAATTGTATACGGAGAAGTTAAAAGTTTTACAACCGATCCATGTCCAACTTGTGCCCAAACTGTCGCAACGACAATCAATGCATCAAATATAGACACAACATCAACCGATATAAGAGGATCGTACAGATCTGTAGATTCTGTTAATACTTATTTCGAGTATAAAAAAGACACTAGTTTTGTTTTTAATCCCAACGCAGCTATCAGCGAAGCAACGGCTAGTGTTAATGCTCAAGTAGCAACGTTACTTAATACACAAAACAATACTAATCCTTTAAATATGAACCCAGTAAGTATGAATTCTCAACTAGAACCCTCTATACTCAATACACAATACAACACCAACACAATAAACACTGTTAATCAAGGAACAATAGGTATGAATTCCCAAGCATTATCTGCATTGCTTAATGCACAAAATAACTCTTATACTTATGGAACTTTATCAAACGTAAATACAATAGGTGAAGCACATCCTGCGTCACCATGGACGAGAGTAGGCGATGAAACTCATGCAGCTAATACTTTTGGAACTATGACTTTCCCTTTAACTGGATTAACACCAAACACAAAATATAATTATGTATTCAAGGCAGAGACAGCTGATGGTGTTCAAACTTTTGACGGAGGAATTTTAAGTTTTAAAACTAGAGCAACTGATGGGGGAGATGGTTTGATTGATACCACCAACTGTCCGAGTGGATGGGAAGGTACTTATCCTAATTGTGTAGATCCAAATGGTGGTGGCGGTAACATTTGTCCAAGTGGATGGACTGGTACTTATCCTAACTGTGTTGGTCCAAATAATAACAATGGTGTTTGTCCGAGTGGATGGGAAGGTACTTATCCTAATTGTGTAGATCCAAATGGTGGTGGAGGCACTGGAACTGGTACTGGAACAACCACAACAACGACAACAACTTTAACAATAGGTACAATCGCAACTCCACCAGGAGACGCCACTGTACATTATCATGAAGGTATCGAGACAGTTTTCGCTCGACAAATAATCGCTGACAAAAATCTAGCAAAACTATACGGTTATCAAGAAGGGGAGAACCTTACATCTTTTGCTTGGACACTCGCGGACTTTTTCGCAAAAGTATTCGGTTATGTCAGTGCAAGTGGTAAAGAAGTACGCGTCAGTCAACCCGATATTGCTGCTTATCAAATCAAAGTTGTTGCCAATAAGATTACCGTTTATGAATATTACAACTCAAGAATCATAAATATCCAAAATTTAACTTCTGGCTTGAAAAACACCAGTGGGTATGAGTATTATTTCAAAAAATAAAAAAGTTATTAAAGGCTTTTTGTTAAAAACAATGTTATAATTATTTATAACATCTAATGAAGAATATTTTCACAAAAATTATTTTATCAGCAGTGATGGTCGCTATTTTTCTAGCGCCTGTCAGTGCTAGTTTTCAAAAAAATAATGAAGGTAATTTAGCTATCGTTCCAAAAGTAAATACAGCTTTAGCACAGACACCAGCTGCATGTGATATAGGCTCAGCAACACCATGTTTTATTTTAGGTGTAATAGAAAAAAATTTAAATATGGCCAAAGTTCATCTTTCGGCTTTCAACAATCTTGATACAGAGAATACTAAAACAATATTAGGTGAGTTGTATTTAAATGGAACTCAAAATGACCCTACACAAATGATCACTTCAGCAGAAGCAGGTGTCCAGGGAGGTACTATGCGAGATGTTGTTTTATTTTTTGGTAAGAATTTTAGTAATAGTAATGATGTTGATCTATTACCAGATACACAGTATTGGTTAAAAATAAAATACAAAGGTGGTTTAGAAATACTAAATACAACATTTCATACAGCCAGTACAACAACACCAACTTCAGTAGATAACAACCCAGTAAACTCCGGAGGAAGTACTGGTGCAACAATAGACGATAGTTTTGGCTGTGGCTTAAGCATGTTCACTTGGTTTAAGCAGTGTATTGTTGGAGCAATTTATTATTTAATTTGGACACCTATTTCTTGGGTAACAAAATTCGCTGCTTCAATTCTTGATTTCTTTATTTACTACTCGACTCTTAGTACTTCTTATTCTGGAAGTTTTATCGGTTCAGCTTGGGCGACAGTACGAGATATTGCTAATATATTTTTTATTATTGCTTTGCTCTATGTCGCAATACAAACTATTTTAGGGTTAGGAGGGCATGGGGGAAAGAAAATGATAGCAACGATAGTCATCGTCGCTCTTCTAATAAATTTCAGTATGTTTTTTACTCAAGTAATAATCGATGGATCAAATATCCTGGCAAAAGTTTTTTATAATCATATCGATTCCAAAGGAGCCAACGGAGAGATATTACCAGCTGGTGGAGCTGGGCAAAAATCCATCACAGTGCTCTTGGTTAATACTTTTGACCCACAAACCGTAATAGCAGACAAAGCAAGTCAACCTGGAATGACACTTATAATAATCCTGATATCAATCATACTGATGGTATACATGATATATATTTTTATGTCAGTGGCTCTTTTGTTTGTCGGACGAGTCGCAGGGCTTTGGGTCGCAATGATTATGGCACCGATAGCCTTCGCCTCTTACACATTACCGTTTGATATTCCTGGTGTAGGACACAAAAAATGGTGGGATGATCTTTTGAAACAAGCTTTCATGGCACCACTTTTTATTTTTTTCCTTTATGTAATACTTTTACTTGGTAAGTCATTTAATCTTATTGCTTATAATGTTGCAACCAATGATGGTGTATTAGACAAAATGATGAGAGTTGTTGTTCCTTTCCTAATTATTTTCCTTCTTCTACAAAAGGCAAAGAAACTCGCAGTAGAATACTCAGGTGATATTGGAGAGGCGATAACTAAAGCAGGATCAGCTGTTACAGGACTTGCATTAGGTGTGGCGACAGGAGGAGCAGCGATGGCTATGCGTAACACTGTAGGTAAGAAAGCTTTAGGAGTTGCCAATGACGACAATCTAAAATCAATGGCATCTGGAGACAAAGCAGCATTTGCCCGAGCAGGAATAAAAGAAGACGATATTGCTGGTCAGAAAAAAGCACAAGCCGACGCACAAAAGAAACTAGCTGCAGCAAACAAGACAGCAAGTAAGAGTTTTGATTTCCGACAGACTGATATAGGAAAACAATTCGGTGGAGCAACTGGTTTAAATCTTGATAAGGGAACTGGCACAATGGGAGTCGGTACTGCAAACCTCAAGGGTGGTATGAAGGCTCAGCTTGAACACGAAAAAGAAGAAGCGCAAAAGACAATGGCAACTTATGAAATCTCCGGAGCTGCTGCACAAAAACAAGATAAAAAAGCTAGTGACCAAAAAGCTGCTTATACAGGTGATGAAAAACAAGCAGTAGAAAATGCCAAGACTACAGCAACTGCAGCACTCGCAGGAGACAATGAGAAATGGAAAAATGAATATACTAAACAAATGACTGCAGCAAAAGCAGCCGAAGCAGCTAAACCAACAAAGCCTTTTGAAGTTAAACAGGCTTTTGATGAAAAGAAGTTTAAAGAAGAATATGAAGCAGGAACTCCACCTCCTCCACCTCTTGTGTCATTTGATGAAGAAGGGTTCAAAAAGAAATTTAAAAAAGATTATCATGAAGAAGGGAAAGACCTTGGTAGTTATGGTCTAACAGAAGGAAATGAAGAAGGAGCAAAAGCCAAAGACATTAAGGGGGCAGTGGAAGAAAAAGATTCTAAGAAAATAAATGCAGAACGAAGAGAATCGTATGCCGTTAGTTTGGAAGATCAAGCAAAAAAGGATCATGATAAATCTGCAATAAAAGGCTTTTGGGCTGATTGGAATGACAGTATGAAGAAAATGGATACAAAAACCAATAAGACATTAGCTGGTGCAGCAATAGTCGGATCAGGAGGAATGGCAGCTCCATTAATCGTTGGTGCAGTTGTGGGTGGAGGATTCTTGAGTGCTCTAAAGAAAGCTGTTTCTCATGTGGAAATCGGAGGTTATTCACTCAGTGAAATTCACAAAACAAATCCTGAAGTTGTAGCAGCTGTACGAAAAGGAATTAGTAAAGATAAATCTCTTCTAGATGCACTGAAGAAGATGAGTAAAGAAGATAAACATAAAGTAGAAGATCTTACAAAACATGTGGAAGTAGATGTAAAAGTAAATGATTCACATGCTGCCACACACACTGCAGATACACACGCAGCACCAGCGGGAGGTGGAGGAGGACACGCACATTAAAATTAAAGTCGATTATTAATAATAAAATAAAAACATGGACGACAACACACAAAAAATAATAAAAGAAAAGTTTGATTCTTTACCTAAAACTATTCAAGAGGTTATCCTTTCTTCCAACTATCAAGAAACTCTATTTGAAATTGGAAAAAGGTACCAGTTAACTGTTGAACAAATGGGTATTCTTGAACAAGAAACAACCCTTGTGATGATGGGTCTGACTCAAACAAAAAACTTTGAAACAGAACTCATTAGCGAACTTAAAATAGACCCTGTAAAAGGTGCAGCTATCGTTGGAGAAATAAATGAAAAAGTATTTTTGGCTATTCGTGAGTTACTAAAATTGATGAATACACCACTCGGTGAACAGCCTGTGATTGAAACTGAAGTAGAAACAAAAAAAATAGAAAGTATGCCAATATCAAAACCAGCTGAAATAAAAACTGTAGAACCAAAAGAAGAAATACGATACAACATTGAGAAACCAGCTGAAAAAATAGAAGACATCCTAGCCAAACTAGAAAAACCAAATTTTGCAAACACTCCAACTAAAATCCCAAATCTAACTGAGGTCCAAAAAGAAGTAGTACCTGCTGTGATTCTATCGAAACTATCTGGTTCTTTCCAAATACCAAGCAAAACAACAGAATATTCTCTGCAAAATATTTCTAAAACAGGATTACCTACGACACCTACTCCTGCACCATTACCATCAATACCAACTTCACAATTACCCACAACTCCAAGAACAATCAAAGTAGACCCTTATAGAGAGGCCGCAGAATAAAAACTAATCAATATGCAATTCAAAGTCCCACAATTTTTAGATATAGAGGACAAAATCTTTGGACCATTCACTTTTAGGGAATTCGTTTACCTTGTGGGTGGGGGAGGTTTGTGTTTTGTTATTTATAAACTAATCGGACTTCTTTGGGGTATAATCCCGATAATTTTAGTAGGAGGGTTTGCCGGTATGCTCACATTCTACCGACCAAACAATAAACCTTTTATATATATGCTAGAAGCCGGTTTCAAATATGCTTTCCAAGACAAACTTTATATTTGGAAAAGAAGAAGAAAAAGTACAGAAACTAAAGCACAAGAAAGAATGGCCGCAGAAACAAAAACACAAATGTTGAAACAAGGAACAAATTATCCTGGTATAACTGAACCAAGATTGGGTGGGAGTAAATTAAAAGATTTAGCTTGGAGTCTGGATGTTTTAGATACAAAAAAAGAAGAAAAATAAGACAATTTTTAATTTTAATTTATAATTAGTATATGGCATTATCAGCAAAAGCAACTCAAGAGTTTGTCCCCATCAAAGAAGTCCGAGATGGTATGATCGTTCTAAAAGACGGGGGACTTCGAGCTATTGTTCTGGCTAATTCCACGAACCTGTCTTTGAAATCATTTGACGAACAAAGAGCGACGATTCTTCAGTTTCAAAACTTCTTGAATACCATAGACTTTTCTGTTCAAATATCAATCCAATCAAGAAAACTTGATATTAGGCCTTACCTTTTACTTTTAGAAAACAGAATGAAAGTTCAAAATGAACCATTGTTAAAACTACAAACAAGAGAATATATTGAATTCATTAAAAATTTTACAGAGACTGTGAGTATAATGACTAAAAGCTTTTTTGTTGTTGTGCCTTATACTGCGACAGCTTTTAAAGCTGATGCGGGATTTTTTTCAGGTATTTTTTCAAGAAAAAACAAAGAAGAAGCAAGAGCCGCAGAACAAATCGATTTTGAAGAAAAGAGGTCTCAGCTCGAACAAAGAGTGAGTGTTATTCAGCAAGGTCTTGCTCGTTGTGGTGTAAAATCTGCTCAACTAGGAACAGAAGAAGTAGTAGAAGTATTCTACAAAGTATTCAACCCAGGAGAAATTGAAGGTAAAATAGAACTAGAAACAAAGTAGTAAGAATTTTTTGGCTTTCAGCTTTTAAGTTTTTAAGTTATAATATACTAATAAATATGGGTATTTTTGATTCATTATTTGGAAAAAAGAAAAATCAAGGAAGCAATGCTAGTGCTTCTATTTTATCCGTACTACCTGAAGAAATATACGAATCAGCAACACTCGAACTCCAAGATGTTATCGCACCGTCAGCCCTAAAAATAGAACCAAAATCAATAAACCTGGGAGACAAAATCGCGCGAACATTTTTTATCATATCTTACCCAAGATTCCTGACAGACAATTGGTTTTCTCCTATTATTAACTTGGATAAGATCTTTGATGTTTCTATTTTTATCCACCCAATAGACACTTCAATCGCACTCCGTGAATTTCAGAAAAAAGTAGCGGAAGTACAAAGTCAGATTTCTACTCGAGAATCCAAAGGAATGGTACGCGATCCGATGTTGGATATTGCGTTTCAAGATCTTGAAAGTCTTCGAGATAATTTAATGCAAGCACAAGAAAAGATGTTTGATGTAGGTGTGTATATCACAGTTTA
Organism: Minisyncoccota bacterium; assembly: GCA_036169735.1. Classification (GTDB taxonomy): domain Bacteria; phylum Patescibacteriota; class Minisyncoccia; order Phycocordibacterales; family UBA9973; genus UBA9973. The sequence continues at coordinate 47,691 of JAVHNX010000051.1, read as the reverse complement.
CGCCGACAATGAACTAGAACTTTACAAAGTTGAGAATGAAATAAAATCAATTCTAGAATCAAAACTTATTTATATTAAACCAGCACTATTCCAACAAGAAGAAGGATTCAAGAGTGTCATCCCAATAGGGAACGACCTATTAAATATTCACCAAAAGCTTAATTCGGAACCACTTTCTAGTATTTTTCCATTCGTTTCTTTCGACTTAACTTCAGATAAGGGAATACTTTATGGTATCAACCGACACAATTCCAGTCTAGTTATTTTCGACCGATTTTCATTGGAAAATTACAACTCAGTAACCTTCGCAAAATCTGGTTCAGGAAAATCTTATGCCATCAAGCTCGAAATTTTAAGATCATTGATGTTTGATGTAGATGTTATTGTTATCGACCCAGAACGAGAATATGAATTCTTGGCTGAAGCTGTTGGTGGAAGATATTTTAATATTTCTCTTTCTTCTGATCACCACATCAATCCTTTTGATTTGCCGATGCCTCGTGAAGACGAGACAGCAGAGGATGTATTACGTTCAAACACGATTAATCTTGTCGGTCTTTTCCGTCTAATGCTCGGTGGTCTTACTCCAGAAGAAGATTCTATGGTTGACCGTGCTATTTCTGAGACTTATGCAATAAAAGATATTACCCCAGAATCAGATTTCTCAAATATCGAACCACCGCTTCTTTCCGATTTTGAAATGGTTCTTTCAGGAATGGAAGGTAGTGACTCAGTAGTGCAAAGACTTATCAAATACACTCGAGGTTCTTGGGCAACGTTCTTGAACAGACCATCAAATGTGGACATAAATAAAAAATTTGTGGTTTTCTCTGTGCGTGATATGGAAGATGAACTAAAACCGATTGCAATGTACATCGTTATGCATTATATCTGGAATGCTATTCGTAAAAATTTAAAAAAGCGTTTACTTGTCGTTGATGAGGCATGGTGGATGATGAAATCAGAAGATACTGCTTCATTCTTATATTCTATTGCAAAAAGAGGCAGAAAATACTATCTTGGACTTTCTACTATCACTCAAGACGCAGCTGACTTTATGAAATCACCTTATGGTGTTCCTATTGTTTCCAACTCATCTATTCAACTTCTTCTAAAACAATCTCCAACAACAATTGATATCCTACAAAAAACATTCAACCTAACAGACGAAGAAAAATATCTTCTTTTAGAATCTGGAGTGGGGGAGGGTATCTTCTTTGCGGGACTAAAACACGTGGCGATTAAAATAATCGCTTCTTATACCGAAGACCAAATAATCACTTCCGATCCATCCCAAATTCTATCTATCAAAAAAGCAAAAGAAGACTTGCAAACAGAGGCAGAAGCACCGCATTAATATCTAAAAATAGTGATACATTTTCGGTAAATGGGGTATGCCATTCAAGCAAATGGGAGTATAATAGAACAATAATATGATAAGTTTGATTAAAAAATCAATATTCGTTGCCATTATTTTATTTTGTTCTTTTTTAGGAACAGTCTTTGCTCAGGTTCAAAATACTGATGTTACTTTGAATATCAATCCAACATATCCAGCTCCAAACCAAAACATAAACGCCACTTTGGGTAGTTATGTTTTAGATCTTAATAAAGCAAATATTTCTTGGTCAGTAAATGGTAAAGAAATAATCTCAGGTGTTGGTAAAAAATCATTTTCTTTTAATACTGGAAATATGGGATCTTCTTTAATACTAGAGGCAAGAATGAACACTATCGACGGGCAAAGCATAATAAAGAATATAACTCTAACACCTACAGAAATGGACATGTTGTGGGAGGCTTATGATTCATATACTCCGCCTTTTTATAAAGGCAAGGCATTGGCTCCTAGTCAAGGAATTTTTAAAGTAGTAGCAATACCAAATCTAATAACATCAACAGGTAAATCAAATGCTAGCAATCTTTCTTATTCTTGGTCCAAGGATTCTACTAGTCAGCCAGACTATTCTGGATGGGGTAAAAGTTATTTTATTTTCAAAAACAGTTATTTAGATGAAAATAATGTTGTACAAGTAACTGCATCAGACATCTCTGGAACTACAAATACTTCAGGCACTATTACCTTAAATACAGTAAAGCCTCAAATAATTTTTTACAAAAAAAATCTATCCCTTGGTACACAATGGGAAAAAGCGTTAACTAATGGTTTACAAATAAATGCAAACGGGGAAATCCTTGTTGTAGAACCATATTTCTTTTCACCAAAAAATATTCAGTCACCAGACCTAACTTTTGACTGGTCTTTTAATGGTCAACCAACACAAACACCTGATCCTAAAAACATACTAGCAATCAAGCCAGTCAGCGGACAAACAGGATCAGCTAGAATCAAAGTAGCGATTAATAATACCTTAACTCTTTTCCAAAGTAAGGAAAAAGAACTCATTATAAATTTTTAATATATGAAAAAGTTAAATTTAAAAAATAAAATATTAGTTATCATAATTTTATTTTTAGGTGTTTTTTCTTTTTTTTCTTTTTCAAAAGCCCAAGTCACTGAACCACCAGTTGCTGAATCTACGTTAGTTTGCAAAAGTTATCCAATAGATAAAAATACAAATACTATAATGCCAGTACAAAAATATTGGTTTTTGCCACTTGAGGGCGGATATCCAGGTATTGTATGGAAAGGTCCATATGATACCTTTGATAGTTGTACCACTGCCTTAAATGTTTACAAACCGGTGCCAATACCTGGTGCCAGTGGATCTGTTAATACAGACACAACATATACACCACTTGCTCCACTACCTAATGGATCAGGAGGCTTACAAACAACTTTTGACTCTGCAAAAGCTAATTCTTTTGGGGACTACTTAAATATATTAATTAGATTATTTATTGGTATATGTGCTGTGTTGGCAATGATAATGATAGTCATCGGTGGTATCGAATACATGACTAGTGAAATTTCAGGACACAAAGAAGAAGGGAAGGAGAGAATCACTAATGCCATATTTGGTCTTATAATCGCATTGGGTGCTTATGCATTACTTTTCACAATCAACCCGCAACTCTTGGATGTGAGTCTGAGTGGTATTCCGCAGGCAACGATCCAAGAAGAGGAAACACCGGCTATGGCAGTGGGCCCTACTAGCAATATACCACCGAGCGGTCCTTATGCTTTATGTACAGAAGGATTTGAAAAAATAACTACTACCGGTGGAGATTTTTTGGTCTGTAAAAGAATTTCAAATGGTGCAAAAAGTTTGATTAACTCAGCATGGTCACAAAGCATACAAATCAAACTGGCTGGTGGTTCCTTTAGATCAAAACAATCTCAAGAAAATCTTAGGGCACAAAATTGTGGAGGTAGTCAGAGTATTTATGATGCAAAAGCAACATGCCACCCTCCGACTGCTGTACCAGGCACATCAAGACATGAAAGTGGTCTAGCTTTTGATTTCACATGTGAAGGAGTTTTAATCCAGACACAAGACAACAAATGCTTTATTTGGTTAAAAGCTAACGCAGGGAGTTATGGTCTTATTAATTTTTCAAAAGAGCCTTGGCACTGGTCTTTTGATGGAAAATAAAAAAAAATAATTATAATATGCAAAAAAGAAACTTTACACTTTTAATAATTATTCTAATAGCCATATTGGCTGTTGGTTTAGGTTTTTTCTATTTTTATAATACTAATCAAATAGCAACAACAGCTGGCTCACCTGGATCAAACTTTGTCTCCAAATTTTTTCCTTTCTTTAAAAGCACACCAGCACCAGTCGAACCTACTGCACCAGCTGATGTTTCAGGATTTCAGCCCGCACCTGTAGTAGAAGCACCTAAACTTAAGTTGACCAAAGTATCAAGCATGCCTATTGCAGGATTTGGAATATTTATGAAAGAGAGATTCAAAGAATTACCAGTAGTAGTACCTGTCGTAGCACCAGTCGATATAACAGTACCAGTTGTCACAACAACAACCAGTACAACAAAAAAAACTACTACAAAAACTAAAACTCCAGTTAAACCAACATCCCCACCAACTGAATTTGTGCCAGCAGTAAGATATGTAGAACGTGCAACAGGAAATATCTACCAAACTTTCGCAGATAAAATAGAAGAGCGTAAATTTACCACAACAATAATTCCAATTATATATGAAGCTCATTTTGGAAACAAAGGTGAGTCTGTAATCATGCGATATTTAAAAACAGATGACAGAACTATCGAGACTTTCACTGGTAGTTTACCAAAAGAAGTATTGGGAGCAGATACAACAGGGGAAAATCAAATTAAAGGATCTTTCTTTCCAGAAAATATTTCAGATTTGAGTATGTCAGCTGACACTTTAAAACTATTTTATTTTTTTAATATCGGAGATGGCACTGTAGGTATAACTTCTGGTTCACTTGGTGATAAAAAATCTCAAGTGTTTAATTCTCCTTTCACAGAATGGTTATCTCAATGGCCTAATACAAAAATGATTACTTTAACAACAAAACCATCAGCTACTGTTCCAGGTTATATGTATGCAGTCGATCCAAATAAGAAAGATTTTAATAAAATACTAGGAAATATAAACGGACTTACTACTCTAACTAGTCCAAATGGTAAACTTGTTCTTTATAGCAACAACAATCTAGCACTTAGTATTTATAGTTTAGATTCAAGAAGTTCAAATCCTCTTGGATTAAAGACTCTTCCAGAAAAATGCGTTTGGGGTAAAAATAGTGATTCGCTTTATTGTTCAGTGCCGAAATTTGTTGATCAATTGGCATACCCAGATGTTTGGTATCAAGGACAAGTTTCTTTCTCAGATCAAATATGGAAAATAAATGTTACCAATAACAATGCATCATTGATTCTCGATCCTGCTTCAACCATAGGAGGGGAGGATATGGATGGAATAAAACTAGCATTGGATGATGGAGAAAATTATCTATTTTTTGTGAATAAAAATAACTCTTATCTTTGGAAATTAAACCTCAAATAGAACCCAACTCTAAAATAAAGATTTATATTTTATAAACCGCACATAATTTTCTGCTGAAAATTTGCTATGCTCGGCCCGTCGGCCTGCGCAATGCTTTCTAAAACAAAAATCTTTATTTTAGAGTTCTCCAATATATTTAATAACAACTCGGCGAGTAGGACCAAAACCAGATGATTCTGTCTTAAGGTCTGTAGCATTTGAAAGATGCTCGTGTACAATACGACGGTCAAAAGCAGACATTGGGTCAACTTCTATATTTGATTTGAAATAACGAGCTCTCTCAGCCATCATATGAGCGATTGTTTTAATATTTGCTACTCTTTTCTTTTGAAAATCACCAATATCTATCAGGATAGGATTATATTGTGCATTTTTAGCTTCCCCTATGTCTGACATAGGGGTTTTAGATTCAATAATCCTTCTAACAAGGTGATTAAGAGAAGCAAGAGCCTCTCCTTCGCGAGTAGTAAAGAAATGTGGTTCAGAAACACTTACTGAATACCAAACGGTTTTAGAATCATCTTCTTGGGAAACAACAATTTCTTTAACGGAAATTGCCATATTTTCAATCAATTCTTTTATTAAGTTTTGTATTTCTGTTTTATCCATATGTTTTATTTGTTATCTCCTAATGTTTCTAACTTATAACCATGAACAACAATACTAATCTTTTTCTTATTAGCATATATTTGTTGAACTACAGTAAACATATTACTTGTAATCCAATACAAGGCTATTGCGCCGGAAATACTATAAGCAATAAACACGATTAGAATTGGTAAAAAATATTTCATCTGCATTTGCATGCTTTGAGCAAAACTTTCTTGGAAAGAAGCTTTATCGGAAGATTTAGAAGGTGCTGTTTTAAGCATGTAGTATGCCTGTAAGAATTGAGAGACACCAGCAAGAACGGCTAATAACATACTCTTTTGGCTAAGATCCATTCCAAGGAAAAACATATTGATTCTTTCTGGAACGTGAACAAAAGAATAAAGAATACTGTCATCAAATTTTATACCTTTATAAAATACATAATAAAGAGCAAAAATTATTGGTATTTGAATCAAAACTAAAAGACACCCAGAGAAAGGGTTGGTTTTATGCTTTTTGTAAAGCTCCATTGTTTGCTTCGCTTGTTCTTCTTTGGTCGCTCCACTAGCTTTTATACTCTTCATTTCAGGTTCCAAGAGTTTCATCTTGGCCTGGCTTTCAATAGAACGCTGAGAAAGGGGGATAAGGGCTGTTTTAACCAGCATTGTTAGGACAATAATAGCTACACCAACATTTCCACCAGGGACGACAGAAACCAAAAAAGCTAGAGTATTAACAAGAGGTTTATATAAAACAATGTTCCAAATTTCATGCATTAGTCCATTCTATATGAAAATAAGTAAAATGCAAAATATACAATAAAAAACGATTACTAAAGATTTTCGCCTGCGGACACTGGCTGCGTCTTGGCCGCCAGAAAATTTTTGATAACTAGGTTTTTACACAACGGGATCAATATGATTTTTCTGCCAAGGATGGCAACGCAAAATACGTCTAATTCCCAGAAAAACACCTTTTAAAATACCATATTTATTAATAGCTTCTTTGGTATACTCAGAACAAGTAGGATAAAAAACACAACTAGGCCGTTTTAGAGGGCTTAAATGTTTTTGATAAAAATTAATGAAGCTTATTAAGTATAGTTTTAATTTCATTTTCAAGGTCTTTAATAGGATTTCTTGTTTTATTCTTCCTTCCACTGAAAATATCCTTACTTTTCTTACCAAAAAGAAAGACACCGGTAAAACTAGAAGGGAAGACATTTAAAAAAGGCTTTAAAACAGTATAACCACGTCGTCTTAAGAGATTACGTACTACAGCCTTTTTACTGACTGTTTTAGGTGCTACAAAAGAAATCTGTGGGGAAACAAAAGAGGCAAAACCTGATAACTCAGGTTTTGCCTCTTTATTAATAATGAATTTAAGTGTTAAATTTTGAGAATTAACAAATTTACCTTCTTTAAAAATCTTTTCAACTGACTTTCTATCGGCTCTATTCTTTTTGGGAAGCATAAAAAGATTAAACTGTTGAAAGTTGTGCGCGTCCTTTTCTTCTTCGGCTCTGAATAACCTTCTTGCCAGTACTTGTCTTGGATCTAACTAGAAATCCGTGAGTTTTAGCTCTTTTTCTTTTTTTAGGTTGGTATGTCTGTGACATGAGTACATACTATAACATTATTTATAATAAATCAAATTTTGATTAACCACATATTTCCCCTATGTCAGACTTAGGGGAAATCCCCTAAGTCTGACATAGGGGATTATTAAAAAAGTTATCAACAGCTTATAAACATAGTTAATAAGTTTTGGGAAGTTCCTTAAGTTGAAAGGGATAGTATAATAGGAACTAATGGAAATAAAACAACTTTGGAAAAATTGTTTAGTAGAAATTGAGGCAGGTGTCTCAAAAGCAAACTTTAGCACATGGTTCAAAAATACTTCTATCTTAAAAGAAGATGGTGGTGTAGTTTATGTTGGAGTACCAAATGAGTTTGTACGTGATTGGTTAAAAAATAAATATCATAAACTAATCTCAAAAACTATTGCTGATGGTTTTGAAAATATGCGTGCTGTTGAATATATTATTACTAAGACAGAAGCTGAGGAGAGAGAACAACCGAAGACAAATGAAACTTATGTAAATAAGGAGTTACCTTTAAAGGATTTATATATCAGTCCTGATGACAATTTGAACCCACGTTATCGCTTTGATTCCTTTATTGTAGGTACTTTCAACGAATTAGCTTATGCTGCATCTCAAGCAATTATAGAAAACCCTGGAACAAAATATAATCCTTTCTTTGTTTATGGAAACACAGGACTTGGAAAGACTCACCTTATCCAAGCAGTAGGAAACTCTATTAAAGATAAATATCCAAACAAGAAGGCTCACTATATGACACTCGAAAAGTTTGCGACTGACTTTATAAATTCTCTTCAAGGAAACAAAGCTAATTCTTTCAAAGAAAAATATCGTAAATATGATTTATTAATCATCGATGATATTCAATTCATTGGTAAAATGGAAAAAATTCAAGAAGAACTTTTTCATACCTTCAATACTTTTTATGAAAGTAATAAACAAATTATTTTTTCTTCCGATAAACATCCAAACCACATCCCTGAACTCGCAGACCGCCTCAAGTCTCGTTTTGCTGCGGGAATGATAGTAGACGTCTCTGAACCTGAATACGAGTCACGTATGGCCATTTTAAAAGTAAAACTTCGAGAGCTCGGTATTGATTTAGATCAAGACATTTTAGAATATATTTCATCAGCAATTCAAGGAAATATCCGAGAACTTGAGGGTAGTCTAAATACAATTGTTTGCCATTATCGGTTAAAAAATCGACCCTTAACTCTACCTGAGGTTAAAAACCTACTTAAAAACAACATCCGTCCCAAGAAAAATGTAGCTATCAAAGATGTTGTTAAAATAGTGAGTGATCATTACAATTTAGATGAGTCATCTATCTATGAAAAGACTAGAAGAAAAGAAATAGTAAAAGCTAGACAGGTAGTCATGTATATTTTAAGAGAAGATTTCAATGTATCTTATCCTTTGATAGGACAGAAGTTAGGAGGGAAGGATCATACTACAGTTATTCACTCATATTTAAAAATCAAAGAGGATTTAAAGAATGATCAACAGTTGGTTCAAGAGTTGGAACAGATAAGAATAATGTTTAAATAGTTGTGTATAAGTAGTTGAAAAACTAATAATAAACAAAATAAAACATGTTAACAAATAATATTAAATGAAGAATAAGTAAAGAATAAATATTGGGTTAAAAAAATATATTCATTGGGGGTGTTGATAAGTAAAAAAGTTATTAGAGTAAAATTAAACTAAAATAACTAAAATAAGTATATAAATTAATATCAAATAGAGTTATACACTTATCCACACTACTAATACTATTAATAGATTATATATATAAGAAATAAACATATGAGACTAGAATGCGAAATAGAAAAAATAAAAAATGCTATTAACCAAGTAGAAAGAATAACTGGAAAGAATTTAACTCTTCCTGTTTTAAGTTCAATTCTTTTTACAGCTTCAGGTAAATCTTTAAAACTTCGTGCAACTAATCTAAGTCTTGGTATTGAAATTGAAATACCAGCCAAGATAGAAGAAGAGGGAGTAGCAGCGATTGCTGGAACTGTTTTGTCTGGTATTTTTTCAAACATTATTCAAAACGAAAATGTTTCAATCGAAGGTGAAGACGGAAATATTATAATTAAAACAAAGAAAAGTAAAATAAAACTAAAAGGCCAGCTCCATGATGATTTTCCAACTATTCCACAAGTATCTGGAACAACCTTTGAAATAGATGCGAAAAAATTAATTGATGGTATTAAAGCTGTTTATTATAGTTCCTCAGTTTCTGATATTAAACCCGAAATATCTAGTGTTTATATTTATTCCAATGAAGATAATCTTGTCTTTGTTTCTACTGACTCTTTCCGTTTAGCTGAAAAGAAAGTAAAAATTAAAGGTTTAGAAGAAATCCCTGGTATTCTTATTCCTTTTAAAAATGTTCCTGAAATTCTACGAGTCTTTGGAGAATTTACTGGTGCTATGAGTGTTTGTTTTAATAAAAATCAGATTTCTTTTTCTTCTGGTAATACTTACTTAACTTCTCGGGTGATTGATGGAGTGTTTCCTGATTATCGTCAGATTCTTCCAAAAGAATTTAAGACTGAAGCAGTTGTCTTGAAACAAGACCTACTGAATGCCCTGAAGCTCTCAAATATCTTCTCAGACAAGTTTAATCAAGTGAACCTGAGTATCAGACCAAAAGAGAAAATTTTTGAATTGTCATCCCAAAACAACGACGTGGGAGAGAACAAAACTTTACTCGATGCTGCAATATCCGGAGAGGAGATAGAACTTGGTTTTAATTACAAATACTTCCTTGATTGTTTCCAATCAATCACCACAGATAGTATTTCTATTAAGTTTAATCAAGCTTCCAGTCCGATATTAATCACGGGAGTATCAGATTCATCTTTCACTTATTTGATAATGCCAATGAATCGATAGTTTAAACTAGAATGATAGAAATAAAAGACTTACTTTTAAAATTTAGTCACCTTCTCACCTCAGGTGAGGCACAAAAGGAAACTATTAGAAGTATTATTTCTGAAGCAATCGGAATACAAATAAAATCAGAAGATATAAAAATAAAAAACGGCACGATATACCTAAATATAAAACCAGTCTATAAAAACGAGATATTTTTAAAGAGAGATAAAATATTTACCAAATTAGAAGAAACTCTTGGTAAAAGATCTCCACAGAGTTTTAGATAAAATATCAAGGACTACCCTTGATATTTTTGTTAAATACGGAGGCGTTGCCTCCGTAGAAGATAAACAAAAAGCCCCCGACTTCGGTCGGGGGCTTTTTGTTTTTTTATTGACTCACACCAAAAATAGAAGTGGTCTCACTACTATTGTATGCAGTGTCATATGAAATAATTTTTATTTCGTTTATATCTTTTAGATTTTCTAAATCTGAAGGTGTGAATGAAAAGTTAAAAGGATATTTTGAAGTTCCTAAATAAACATCATTTATAAATACATCTATTTTTTGAAGAGGGTATGTTCCAGAATTTGAGAGTGTTAATTGTATTTTTTGATTACTAGGATAAACGGTGGTGGTATTCGGTTGAACAATTCCAACAACAGGTTTATTGGCATCAGTATGAGCATCGTCTTGTGCATTTGGTTTCTCTGCTAAAGTTGTTTTTGCATATTTGTAACTATTGTTTGCCCACCAATTTTGAATTGGAATTTCCCAATGACTAAACTGAGAATCATTCTCAGGGTTAGTTGGGGAAGGTCCCATAATATCATTTTTGTTTACCCAATAAAGGATTGTGTGTACATTGGTTACTACTTTTTCTTTCAGTGTTTCTTTTGGTGTATTAACTGTGGCTAGTTTTCCAGAAATTTTATCAATAAAGAAATTTTCGTTTCCTTGCCAGATTCCACGAATTACTGGTTTTACTTTTTCAATATCAACTTCCAAATTCGGTTTATCAAATTTTTCATCTGGTAATATATTCATTGCTTCAATAATAAATTTATTCCAAATAGGTCCCGCGACAGCCGAGCCTCCTTTTTTCATTGGCTTGTTATCATTATTACCAGCCCAAACACCAACAGCTATTACAGGAGAGTATCCGACGGTCCAAGCGTCTTTGTTACTGTTGGTTGTTCCTGTTTTGACTGCTACGTCTTTACCAGGAATTTGAAGAACAGAATTTGCCCCGAATGTTGGAATACGTGCAGTATTGTCAGAAAGAACATTTGAAATAGTTAATGCTGTATTTTTTGGTAAAATCTCTCGAGGGCTTGGTGTAAATTCTTCTAAGATTTTACCACTAGCATCTTCTATTTTTAATATTCCAGTAGCTGGGTTTCTAATACCGTTATTGGCAAAAACACCATAAGCAGAAGTAATATCAAGAAGTTTTACTTCTCCTCTCCGATAACCAACGTAAGTCCATATCGACTTGAATCAGTCAGGGTACTAATTCCCATATCTTCTGCAGTTTTCAGTGCATCTTTAAGTCCAACTAAATAAAAAAGTTTTACCGCAGGGATGTTTACTGATTGAGCTAGTGCATTACGTAAGCTCATAGGTCCACGGAATTTCCCATCATAGTCATCGGGCATATAACAGTCACTTTGATTATGTCCTGGTAACGCTTTACCATAAGCATTACAGGTTGTTTGAAATTCAGTTGGTAGATCAAAGAGTACTGTATCTGGAGTAAAACCTTCGTTAAAAGCTGTAGCATAAATAAAAGGCTTAAAAGAAGAGCCAGGTTGTCTTGTCGCTGTCGCAATATTGTAGTTACCATCAATTTTTTTATCAAAATAATCTCGGGAACCAACCATTGTCAATATTTGTCCGGTTTTTGGGTCAATTGCTACAAGTCCTGCGTTACTACCGTTCCAATCTTTTTCATTCTGGAGTGCTCCTTCTTTTACAATCTGTTCTCCTTTTTGTTGTAGGTCGTAATTAAGAGTTGTAGTTACTTTCAATCCACCTTGTTCCACCATATCCACACCATATTTATTTTCTAAATAATCTTTAATAAAAAAAACAAAATGGGGAGCTTTGATACCTCCAGTTGTTTGAGGAAGAAAAGTTACAACTTCATTTTTTGCTTTATTATAGATATCTTCCGTAATGAAGTTTACATCTTTCATTCTAGAAAGTACGAAATTTTTTCTTTCTTCAAGTTTATCTTTATTTTTTCCATAAGGAGATAGGGTTGTGGGGGACTGAGGTATTGCTGCCAAATATGCAGCTTCGGCCAAAGTTAGATCACTCGCATTTTTCCCAAAATATGTTTTTGCTGCTTCTTGTATACCATAGACAGCTCCACCATAAGGAACTTCGTTCAAATAATATTCCAAGATTTTTTCTTTTGGCATTGATCGGTCAATCTTGATTGCCAATACCCATTCCTTTATTTTTCTGATGTAAGTTTTATTTCGTGTTAGAAGTGTATTTTTAACCAACTGTTGTGTAATGGTTGACCCACCCCCACCTATCCCAACATGAAATAAATTAGAATAAATAGCTCGAACAATAGAGGTTACTCGTATTCCACTATGATTATAAAAATCCGAATCTTCCACTGCGACTGTTGCATTTTTTATATTCGAACCCATTTCTGAAAAAGTAATGTTGGTTCTTTTTACGTCTTGGTGAATATTATAAAGAAGAATTTCACCTGTACGATCGTATATTTTGGTAGAGTTTGCAACTTTTCTGTCTTCAAAAGAACGAAAGTCAGGTATTTTTATACTAGAAACTAAAATTATTAATGCACCTAATAAAATAATAAGACCCCCAGTACAAAACAGTACTAAGTTTTTCAAAAATTGTTTATTCTTTAGTTTTTTATTCATCCTCTTTATCATATCAGAAAACATGTTATATAGAATACTATATAACAGCAGCACTCGGACGTTATACAAGCAAGCTTGTCTACGCTCCTCGTTTGCTGTTATATGGATTACCATATAACAGCTGCTCTCGGACATTAAACAAGTGAACTTGTTTATGCTCCTCGTTTGCTGTTATAATCCACAATATGAAAATAAGCAAGGATAAAGAAATGATGGACGAGTTGTTTACCCGCGGGGTAGGTCAATTTATTGATCCAGATGGCATTTTTCGTAAAAAATTAGAAAATAACCCTGAAAAAATAGTTATAAAGTTCGGTGTTGACCCAACACGTCCAGATATTCATCTAGGACACGCGGTAGTACTACGTAAACTACGCCAATTTCAAAACATGGGGTGTAAGGTAGTCTTTCTGATTGGTGACATAACAGCTCAAATTGGAGATCCTACTGGTAAAAGTAAAATACGACCTGAAATAAATATTGATGAGATCCAAAAAAATATGGAGACTTATTTAAATCAAGTTGATAAAATTTTACTCAAAGATGAAAAGCTTTTTTCATGGACCATGAATTCAGATTGGTTTGTTTCTATCAATGACATCATAGCTCCGGTGCGATCAGTTGATATTTTTAAAGAATATTCTCAAAAACAATATGGAACAGAAACTTTGCCCGAAAATGATATTTACAATAAGTCATTAAACTGGGTAGAAACACGCAGACAAAGGAATGTTATAAAAAATTACACTCTGATAAATTTTCTAGCGATTCTTAGACATGTTTCCCATGGAAGATTAGTTGAAAGAGACATGTTCCAAGATCGTATAAAAAACAGAGAGCCGATTTTTATGCATGAGATGATGTACCCAGTTATTCAAGGAATTGATTCCGATGCAATTTATGATATCTATGGTTCATGTGATTTAGAGGTTGGTGGTACTGATCAACATTTCAACATGTTGGTAGGACGTGAGGTTATGGAAATGAACAACAAAGAACCTCAAGCAGTATTGTCTTTTAAGCTCTTAGAAGGAACTGATGGCAATGCAAAGATGTCCAAGAGTCTTGATAATTATGTTGCTATCACTGATGAACCAAATGATATGTATGGAAAAATAATGTCTATTCCAGATTCTTCTATTTGTAATTACTTTGAGTTGTGTACCTTCACCCCATTAGAAGAAGTTGAAGAAATACGCAAAATACTCGGAGTAGGGGAAGTTAATCCAAAAGATTTAAAAATGAGGCTAGCTAGAGAAGTTGTTGTTATCTACTACGGAGAATCTAAAGCAGACGAAGCTCAGGAAAATTTCATTAATACTTTTCAGAAAAAAGAGATTCCAGATGATATTGAAGAAGTAAAATACAAAGATGGAGATTTGTTAGTCGATGTTCTTTTTGAAAATAAAGTTTTTGCCTCAAAAAGTGAATGGCGTAGACTTGTTGAAGAAGGTGCTGTTAAAATGTTGAGTGAAGAAGGGGAAACAAAAATTACTGATTTTAAAATTTTAGCTACTCCTGGAGTCTACAAGATTGGAAAGAGAAGATTCATAAAAATCGTATAAATAAAAAATCCTCCGATTAGATCGGAGGATTTTTTATTATTCTTCTAGTTTATCAATATCATCATCGTCTTCAATACCCAGGTCAGATACTTCTAACGGATCTAATGTATCACCTAGATCATCATTAAAATTTTCATCATCGATACTACTTGAACTAAAACTCTTTTCTTCGATTGATTCTTCTTCTTCGTCCATATTTTTTTATTTTTTAAACTTTTAAAAACGACCCATTAACAACAATTATTTTTAATTTATATTTTGTACCAAATCTAGAAAACTTTCGCAATACTTTAAAAATAAAACTGTGGATAACCCCACTTCGCCAAGGCTTCGCGGGGTAAAATCCTTAAAATTTTAGATGTGCAAAAGCAGTGAGAGCAATAGCTATTGCGTCTAGTTCGTCGTCTTGTTTTTTTGAATTATCTATATCAACTAACATCTTAACCATTTTTATTACTTGAGATTTGTCAGCTTTACCGTAGCCTGTAGTAGCTATTTTTATTTGAGGAGGGGAAGCTTCAAATATTTTTAGACCGGCATCAGAGGCTTCATAGATAACAACACCGCGTGCTTCTGCGACGTGCATAACTGTTTTATGGTTGGTAGTTAGAAACAAAGTTTCAATCGAAAGAACTTTCGGTTTATATTCTTTTATTATTTTTCTGACTTCTTTACCAATCAAAAGTAATCTTTCTGAAAATTCTAATTTAGCCGAAGTTTTAAAACACTCAGAAAAAAGTACCTTTTCTTTTCTGTCACCTTTATTTTTTTCGAGCACTGCGACACCAAGTCTTTCAAAACCTGGATCAATTCCTAAAATTATCATAGTTAAAGTTTAGCACGCACCCTACCCCGGGGATAGGGGAAATCCCCTATCTCCGGGGTAGGGTTTTATTCTGCATTAGTAAAAACTTCCTGTACATCGTCATTTGCTTCCAGTTCGTCCACAAGCTTTTCTAAAAGTTCTAGATCTTCATTAGAAGGAGAGACTGTGGTTGTTGGTCTCCAGTTGAGGCCTTCAGGAGAAATTTTTTTTTCAAAAGCCCAAGCGACAGAACCAATACCAGCTAATGTACATTCATTTTTGGTAAGAATATGTTTTATATCTTGAGCAGTTCTATTTTTACTATCAGTAAGGGTTTCAATAATAATACCGACACCTCCTGGTCCGTAGGCTTCGTAAGTAATAGAACTCATACTTTCTCCTGGCTCACTCGCTTTCTTGATTGCTCGGTCGATATTTTCGGATGGTAAGCTCACACTTTTAGCTTTGGCTATAGCAGCTTTAAGCCCGTCAGAATTTCTGTCTCCATTGCATTTCTTCGCTTCAGACATTATCAAACGCACCATCTTTGTAAAGATTTTGTGAGTGTCTTTGCCATTGGCTGCTTTTTTCAGTTTTTTCTTTTCCCATTGTGAGTGACTCATAATATTTAAAATTTAATCTTTATTTTCTATAAAGTCAAAACCCATATGTTCATATGCTTTCTTATTGGCGACTCTGCCTTTCGCAGTACGTTCAAGAAATCCGAGCTGAATAAGGTATGGTTCAATCACTTCTTCGACAGTTGCTTCTTCTTCGGAGAGTGCAGCAGCAATAGTTTTCAATCCGACTGGTCCACCACTAAATTTTTCAATCAAGACTTCCAAGAATTTTCTGTCGGAAGCATTCAATCCTATTTCATCAATCGAAAGCATAGAGAGAGCTCTCTTTACTGTGTCTTTGTCTAAACTTTTTTTATTTACTTGGGCATAGTCGCGTGCTCTTTTCAAAAAGTAGTTTGCAGTACGAGGAGTAAATCTGCTTCTCTTGGCTATTTCTAGTAATGCTTCTTCTTCGAGTTCTGTTTCTAAAAGTTTACTGGATCGTCGGACAATTTCGGCAATCTCTTCGTTAGAATAAAATTCTAATCGAAAAACTCCACCCGAAAAACGAGAACGAAGAGGGGAAGACACCATCGCGACACGAGTCGTCGCAGCGATCAGAGTAAACGGAGGCAAATCGAGCTGGATAGTACGAGCCGAAGGACCTTTACCAATGATAATATCAAGAACTCCAGACTCCATCGCAGGGTAAAGGACCTCTTCCACCATTTTATTTAGGCGGTGAATCTCGTCAATAAAGATAATATCTCCGGGGGCGAGGTTTGTCAGGATAGAAGCCAAATCCCCAACTTTTTCGATGGCGGGGCCGGAAGTTATCTTCATTTGTCGACCAGTTTCCTTGGCAATCAGGTGAGCAATAGTTGTTTTTCCCAAGCCCGGAGGACCATAAAATAGTAGATGTTCAGGGGTATGACCACGTTCTTCAGCGGCCTTTAATAGTATTTTAACGTTGTCTTTTATGTGTTTTTGGCCAATATACTCCTCCCAACGCGAAGGACGAAGGGTCTTATCAAGGGAAGACTCTTCGGGGGTGTTTTTTATTTCTTTGTCTAATTCACTTGACATTGGTTTAGTAGTATGATATACTTTCTTTGTTGCTTTGTTAACACGGTATCCACTCTGGTATCCACATTGTAACATTTACTTGGTTTTGAATATAGTATAATAGTTTTACAGGTTAAGACCCTATTAAGTTAAGAAGGCACTAATCTCTAAGCAATCAGCCCCCGGTTATACAATTTTGCGTAGGACGTCTCGGTACTTTTATTAGTTCACGGGGACCATCCTTCAAGAATTTGTTACTTTCGAAGCTTAGCTTTGAAAGGATTGTTTAGAGATTAGTGTTTTTTTTATTGCTAATTTAAAAAAGAAAAATAAAAATAAATAGTAATTAAAGAGCACGGATATTTTTTTGCTAAAAAATTCCTCGTGCTCGCGCCGTCGCGCTCCCAAGTCTCTTTAATCACTTTTTATTCTTCTTTTAAATCAACGACACTCTGTACTTCCTCGAGAGAGGTGACACCATTCAAAATTTTTACTACACCATCTTGGCGCATGGAAAGTATTCCTTGTGTTCGAGCCACTTTTTTAATTTCACGTTCACTTGGATTTTCTGGAATTATTTTTTCAATAGCTTCATCGGTTTTGATAGCTTCAAAAATACCGATTCGTCCTTTGTATCCCGTCATGTTACATTTTTCACAACCAACAACA
The DNA here is from genome assembly GCA_036169735.1 of Minisyncoccota bacterium. Lineage (GTDB taxonomy): Bacteria > Patescibacteriota > Minisyncoccia > Phycocordibacterales > UBA9973 > UBA9973. Next base: position 30,078 of record JAVHNX010000051.1, on the reverse strand, counting down.
GAAAATATTTTGAAAGGAGCATCAGGGTTTATATTATAATTTTTAAGATCTTTGTTTTCTGCTTTGATACTATCTACTACTAGCTTGATACTAGCTGCTTCTTCGGCAGTTGGGGATGCTTCCTTTTTACATTCTTGGCAAAGCTTACGGACAAGACGCTGAGCAATAGAAAGAGACAAAGCTGATACCATAATCTTTGGGTTAACATCCAGATCAATAAGACGAGGGATAACACCCGCTGCATTATTTGTGTGGAGTGTTGAAAAAACCAAGTGTCCTGTCAAAGCAGATTCGACTGCGATCTTTGCAGTCTCGGCATCTCGTATTTCTCCAACCATTACCACATCTGGGTCCTGACGGAGAGCGGAACGTAAACCTTCCAGGAAGGTGTAACCCTTTTTTGCGTCTGTCTGTGTCTGAGTTATTCCAGTTAGGTGATATTCTACTGGGTCTTCAATAGTGATGATTTTTATTTCGGAAGAATATATTTTTCTTAAAAAGGCATAAAGAGTCGTGGTTTTTCCTGATCCTGTCGGACCAGTAACCAAAATAAGACCGTTTGGTTTAGCTATCTCTTCTTGAATCGTACTAAAAAGAAAAGGTTCAATACCCATATCTTCTAGTTTCACTTGAATGGATTTTGGATCCAAGATACGCATAACAATTGATTCACCATAAGTACCAGGTATCATAGAAGCACGAATACTTATTTCTTCGTTTCCTTCTTCAATACTAAAGCGTCCGTCTTGAGCAATTCTTGTTGCTAGTTTCATTCCGGAAAGAAGTTTTAGACGAGAATTTAATAGACGATAAATATCCATTCCAAAAAACATAACATCTTGGAGAACACCATCGAGTCTAAGACGTAGTCTTCCACGATTTTCTTCTGGTTCGATGTGGATATCAGAAGCTTTGATTGAAATTGCACCCGCTAGTATTATTTCAAGAATATGAGAAATTTTATGTTTCTGGTTTCCTGTCATTGCACCTGTAATTAGGACTTCAATGTCTTGCATTTTTTTAATATCTTTTGCAGTTTCTGACAAAATTTCTCCAGAAATATCTAACCCACCAACTTTTGAATTCTCAGCCAAAGAAATTTCTTTATATCTATCCCAAACTTTGTTTAGGCTCGCCATCGATACCATATAAAAAGTTGCGACTAGATTTTTTCTTTCCATTGCATCTTTTAATTTTCCCAAAAGATCTTCTGAAGGGGAACGGACCGCGATGAAAATATTCTTGCCAGAAAGTCTAAAAGGAGCGACTTTCATTTCACGTGCTTCAGTTTCGGATATCGCACGAAGAGCTTCGTTGTCTATACCCAAACGAGATAAGTCTATATAAGGTAGATTATATTTTGATTCTGCTAGAACTTCGATTAACTGCTCTTCTTCTAGCTTGTGTAAATCATCTAGTTGTTTGTTTTGTTTTTCTTCGTCAAATGGTGCCATTACCTGAAATCATACCGCATTTTATCTTTAAAACAAAGGGTTCTTAACTAATTTTAGATAGGTTATAGGGCTTGACTTTTGTACAAAAAGGTGCTATACTTGTTACATAGATAAGTTGTTCGAAAAATATTTTGGTTGGTTGCCAGAAATCCATAATATATAGGGTTTGCGGCAACCAACTTTAAAATAATAACAAATGAAAATTAAGAAAATTCTTTTTATCCTAGCTGTTCTCCTATTCGTAGGATCGAGCAAAGCACAACGTTTACAACCAATCCAATCGTATAACGAAAACGGTTACACAAACGAGCAAGTAAAAAATTTCTTAATGGGAACCTCGGAATTATCCAAGAACTACCGTAAAGAGTTTTTACGAATCGTAAACTTTGGTTTAGTAGCCGCTGGTGAGACAGTAAAAGTTGACGAGAATAATATTTTCTGGGTATTGGATCATGTTCAATATTCTGAAATGAAACTTGAAGGTTTTACTAATTCAGGTAGAAAAGGAAATACAATCCAATTTTATCCTGACAAAAATTTTCAAGGAACAGTCGGCATCTTCCAATATGGAAAGTGTGAGCTAATTATTTTCAAAACGATTTGTATGAATTTATTGGAAGTTCCAGTGATTATTCAACAAACTGCTCCTGTTCCAGTACCGAGTCCTGTTGTGAAAGATGGTAATCAATATCAAAGATACCAACCACAAAACCAAAATCAATGTACTTGCTACAAAAATCTTGGTGATTGTATCGAACATCCAACAGTTTCAACCGGACCGTATTATTATGGACCTGTTTATTACAACGAAGGACCTTTCCAAAGAAGAATTTGGAATGAGCCAAGTTGTGGAAATGGTTTCGGAATGAATTTCCAAGCAGGTGTTAGTTTTAATACTGGTTACAACAATGGTTGTGGAAATATGGTTGTTCAAAACCATCACAATCAAAATTCTAACGGTTATGGAAATGGTGGTGGAAATATTCACCATAATTCAAACAACTCCAATGGTGGAGGTTCGTATTATGGAAGAAGAAGATAGTATAATTATTTAGTGAGACCCCAAATATTTGGGGTCTTTTTTTTATGCTAAAATGTAAAATATATGCCAAATAAGATAATTTCAAAAAATCAAAAAGACACAGAAAAGATAGCGGAAGAATTCCTCGATACCGTTTTAAATAAAGAATGTAAAAACGCGTGCGTTATTGGTTTGTCGGGTGAACTCGGAACAGGGAAGACTACTTTCACTCAAGCCGTCGCGAAACTTTTGGGTATCAAGGGCAAGGTGAATAGTCCGACTTATGTGATTATGAGGCGGTATCCACTGAAGAACCCCCTCCCAACCTCCCCCTTGGTAAGGGGGAGGAGAAAGAACGGGTTCAAGAATCTTTTTCACTTAGACGCATACAGATTAAAAAACGAACAAGAACTCTTAAATCTAGGCTGGGCAGAAATAATTTCAAACCCAGAACATTTAGTTTTTATTGAATGGCCGGAGAATGTTAAAAAAGCTATGCCGAAAAAACATCACAAGATTTCAATCTCGCATACCAAAGAAGGGCATAGAAGCTTCAAGATAAAAGGACTATAAATAAGGATATTTTTCATGGCTTGACAAATGACCACTTTTTGTGCTATACTTTATCTAGTTTTAAGGTCAAAAGACTGCCTGAGCTTCGCTCGAAAATCTATATTTCTTTTACAATAAAATACGAAATGCTCATGACAAAACTAATTGAGAATGTCGGAAAGTTTGCAAAGCATACTACCGAAGCAAATAATGCAATCTTAAAAGCAATCCCATCTTGGGTTTACGAAGAGGATATGCAAAATGAAATTATTGGGAATAAAGATCTTCCAAAAATTATGGAAGAAATGTTCCGTAAAATTTTCCCAAAAGTTGAAACAATTAAATCTGCAATAACAAATGAAGTAAAAGAAACATCTCACCTCCGCTTGATTTCAGGAGGTAAAAATCCAAAAATTTCTGCTTGCACTGGTGGACCGAGAGCTTCATTGGCTTATGCTAGTAAAAGTTTTCCTGCTCATTTAGATAATGATTTTAAAAATTGGAAACTTGATACTGCTCAGCCGGCTACTTTGGAAACAGAAGCAGAAGTTTGGGAAATGCATGCTAAAGATGGAACTTTCAAAGAAATTTTTAATTCATTCAATGTGGATCTTAAGAAATTGAAATTTGATTCACAGGAACAAATTGAAAAATTTTGTCTTGAAAACTCTTCATGGCTTCGCACGGATGGTTGTGGAACTTTCTTCCTTTTTGAAGAAGAAGTTGAAAAAAAGAAAGAGTTCTTCGTTGCCGACGTGTACTTCAGTGACGATGGTCGCTTGCTGCTCAATGTCGACAGGTTGTCGTACTACAGTGTTTGGTGTGCTTCGGGTCGGCATCGTTTTGTGGTTCCTGCAACATTTCGCTTAAATTCTTAAGACTAAACCCTTAAGTTCTTAATCTCTTAATCCCTCTGAAATTTTTCAGGGGGATTTTTTTATGTAATTTTGTATAATAGGTATGTATTCTTTTGTTATCTTTGGTTGTGTCCTAGTACAAGCTTAGGGTAAAAGATATATTTGCAATATTACAGAGAGTTTTGTTGGGTAATGCCTAACAAAAGAGTTGTGGTATTGTGAAAAAATAAAAAATAATTTGTTGGTGAGATAATCTGGAGAAATTTATTTTCCAAATAATATACAGCGTTTCATGGTTTGGGACGCGTGTGTTCCGCTAGGTCTTCCGCTAGGTCTTGCCTAGCGGAGAGGAAAGTATATAATAATATTATGTCTATACGCACAGTGCCGTTTGCTCTAGGTGAGTATTATCATATTTATAATAGGGGAAACAGTAAGCAAAAAATTTTTAATAGTAAAGAAGATTATGTTCACTTTATTGGTCTTTTGTATGCTTGTAACCAGAAAGATAACTTTAAAATTGATAATTTGTCGAAAGGAGATACTTTATTTGATATAGATAGAAATAGTCCATTAGTTAGTATCGGAGCATATTGTTTGATGCCTAATCATTTTCATTTATTGATTACTCAAGGAGATGATGGGAACCTAAGTAAATTTATGCAAAAGCTTTCTACTGCTTATGTGATGTATTATAATAAAAAATATAAGCGAACAGGTGGATTATTCGAAGGTAAGTTTAAATCACAACATCTCAATACTGATCAATATTTGAAATATGTATTTTCTTATATTCATTTTAATCCCATTAAACTAATAGATAAAGAATGGATAGAAAAGGGTATTAAAAATAAAAATATTACGTTAAATTATCTTAAAAATTATCAATACTCAAGTTTCCTTGATTATTCCGGATTCAAAAGAGTAGAGGAAAAGATTTTAGATAGGAAATCTTTTCCGAAGTATTTTCCAACTGAAGATGTTTTTTGGCAAGAAGTTTTTGATTGGTTCAATTATAATCTTCCGCTAGGCAAGACCTAGCGGAAAGACCTAGCGGAAACCTAGCGGAAGAGATGGTTTTATTGCAAAAGGCGAGCTTTGTAAGGTGAACGTGAACTGGAACAATAATGTAAGCTGTAGGCAAGACCTACCGTTTTTTAAATAAAATCACTATAAATGCTATAATTTTCATTAATGAAAAATGATAAACTTAAAACATTAGTGTTGCTCGATTCACATGCGATAATTCATCGTGCTTATCATGCTTTGCCGGAATTTATGTCGTCCAAGGGTGAGCCGACTGGTGCACTCTATGGTCTTTCAACAATGTTAATGAAGATCATCACTGATTTGAAGCCGGATTATATTGTGGCTTGTTATGACTTGCCACAGAAAACTTTTCGTCATGAAGCTTATGATAAATACAAAGCAGGCCGAGCGAAAGCTGATGAAGGATTGATCTCACAATTAAAAAGTTCCCGACAAATTTTTGAGGCTTTTAATATTCCGATTTATGACGCCCCAGGTTTCGAAGCGGATGATGTCTTGGGTACAATTGTTGAAAAATTTAAAAAAGATAAAACTATAAATATTATTATTGCTTCCGGTGATATGGATACAATGCAGCTCGTAGATGGTAAAAAAGTCCAAGTCTTTACTTTGAAGAAGGGAATCAATGACACTATTTTATATGATGAAGAAAAAATGAAAGAAAGATTTGGTTTCGAACCAAGACTCTTGCCGGACTACAAAGGTCTACGAGGTGACCCATCTGATAATATTATCGGTATCAAAGGTATTGGAGAAAAGACTGCGACAGATTTGATTGTTAATTTTGGAACTATTGAGGAAATTTATAAAAAAATAAAGAAAGACCCGGAAGTTTTTATTAAAGCAGGTATCAAACCTAGAATCATCGAACTGATAAAAAATAATGAAGAAGAAGCTGAGTTTTCAAAAGTATTAGCGAAAATAAGAACTGATGCTCCGGTAGATTTCAGTATGCCAGAAAAGACTTTTTGGGATGCTGCTGATTTGAAAAAAGTTGAACATGTTTTTTCTGAGTTTGAATTTAGGAGTTTACTCTCAAGAGTAAGAGGTTTTTTTAATAAAGGTGACGGGAAGGCCCCTGAAAATTTAGCAGATTTTACCGAGGTCCTCGGATCTCCTTCGCTAGTAAGCTCGGCCAGACCATCGGAAAAACCTCTAAATTTACAGGGGCCTTCTGTGGCAGAGAATATTGAAGAGATATATCCAAATGAGCTACAGGAAGCCTCTATTGCTTTGTGGCTTATCAATTCTGATATGACGAACCCAAGCTTGGATGATATTTTATTTTATGCCAAGACTGAGTCTTTTAAGGTTGCTTATGAATATGTATTTAAAAAGCTTCATGAAGAAAAACTCACTCTTGTTTTCGATGAAGTAGAAAAACCGATAATGCCGATTGTGAAAGAAATGCAAGATCATGGAATATTGATTGATAAAAAATATTTTGAAAGTTTGTCAGCTGAGTATCATATTGAGTTGGATAAGTTGACCAAAAAGATTTATGAAATAGCTGGCACAGAATTTAATATAAATTCTCCCAAACAACTTGCCGAAGTTCTTTTTGAAAAAATGGGAATTAAAACTACCAAGAAAAAAGGTACGAGTGGTTCTTTTTCAACCAAGATTTCAGTTCTCGAAGAACTAGAAGAGGGGAACCCAATCATAAAAGAAATAATGAGTTACCGAGAATTACAAAAATTACTTTCTACTTATATTGATGTTATTCCAAAAATGACGACTGAAGACAATCGCTTGCACGCAAAGTTTTTGCAGAATGGCACGACGACTGGAAGATTCTCATCTCAAGATCCAAATTTACAAAACTTACCAATCAAATCAGAACTCGGTAGGAGAATCCGTGGAGGGTTCATAGCAGAGAAAGGTTACAAGCTCGCAGCTTTTGATTATAGTCAGATTGAGCTTCGTGTTGCCGCGATACTTTCGGGTGATAAAAAAATGACCCAGATTTTTAAAGAAAAAAAAGATATTCACTCTGGGGTAGCCTCTTTTGTGTTTGGTGTACCAATGGATAAAATCGACAAAGAAATGCGTCGTCGGGCGAAAGTTATAAACTTCGGTATTATTTATGGTATGGGAGTTTCGAGTCTAAAGAAAAATCTCGGAGGTACTCTAGCAGAAGCACAAACTTTTTACGATAATTATTTTAATCAATTCTCAGGTGTGCGAGATTATTTAGAAGAGGTCAAGGCTGCAGCAACAAAAAATGCTTACACTGAGACTTTGTTTGGCAGAAAAAGATATTTTCCAAATATAAAATCTAGAATTCCATTTTTACAAAAAATGGCAGAACGTACTGCTACGAATGCACCTTTGCAGGGAACTGCGGCTGATCTTATCAAACTAGCAATGCGTTACAGCTGTGAAGACCTAAAAGAGGCTGGTTTATTGGAAAAGGCCCATTTGGTACTTCAAATTCATGATGAAATTGTCTACGAAATAGAGGAAAGTGTCCTGCCAAAAGCTGAAAAAATAATATTAAATGCAATGGAAACAGTACTCTCAAGGTCATATCTGCACTTCAAAACAGACGTCCCACTAGAGGTTCATTCTGGATCAGGAAATAATTTTGGAGAGGTTAAATAATATACTTGACCAATTTTTCGTGGTATAATTAATCCTGTATGCGTCTGGAAGAAAAAACTCAAACAAATATATGTAGCCCGGATACAAAGGCTTCCTCGAACAAAAATATTCATATTATATTCGCGTATTCTTATATTTTTTATTTTACCGCTCTTTTGCTTGGAGTCTTTTTTGATTTTATTTTTCCATACAAATTTTTTGATCAGTCTATCATGACACCTGTTGGTTTTGTCCTGCTTGTTTTGTCTTCCGTTCTAATTCTTTGGGCGCAAAGAACTTTGAGAGATTTTAAAAAAGAAACTGTAACCAAGGAAGCTTTTTGTCATGGTCCTTATTATTTTACTCGTACACCGACATATTTCGGTCTTTTCCTTTTGATTTTAAGTTTTGGTTTTATTGTTAATGCTACATTTGTCATTTTATTTTCAGTTATTTCTTTTTTTATAACCAAGTCTGTCTTTTCAAGAAAAGAAGAATTAATCCTTGTCGATAAATACGGTACCCCATATCTCGAGTACAAAAAATTATTTAGATTTTAATATATGATATATCTTTTTGCTGGTGATGATACTAAGACCAAGCGTAGTACTTACAAGAAATTCATAAAGTCTCTGTCTAAAGATATGGAGACTTTTTTTATTGGGAAAAATGATTTTAATCAAATGCAAACAGAAAGTTTTTATTCTGGTGCTGGTCTTTTTTTTACGCAGTGTGCAGTAGTTTATGAAAATATTTTTGAGCGTGAGGAGACCTTGGATTTTATCTTGAAAAGGTTGGAGTTTATGGTGCGATCTAAAAATTATTTTATTTTTCTAGAAGGTAAACTAAACAAACCAGTTCTGGATAGTTTCAAAAAAGCTCGAGCAGAATTGAATATTTTTGAACTACCCAAAGAAAAAAAAGAAAAATTTAATAGTTTTCTTTTGGCTTACGCTTTTGAAGATAGAGACAAACTGAATCTTTGGGTTCATTTCAGACAAGCGATGGATAAAGGGGTAGGGATGGAGGAACTTATTGGAATCTTATTTTGGAAAGCGAAAGATATGATTTTGAAAAAGAGTTTTAGGAAATTTTCAGAAGATGAGTTAAAAAACTTCGCATCAAAAATTTCTTATCTTTTACCGGAGTCCCGCAAGTTTGGTTTTGATGATGAATCTGCTTTTGAACAGTTTTTGCTTAAGGCTTTTTAGTATAGTTTTTAAAAAATAAGTATAATAAATATATTATAGAAAGATTAAAAAAATGGCATTTAGTTTTAATTATAGTAGTCCTATTTATTATTTTAGCCAGTATGTTTCGTTATTATCAAAATAAACAGAGTAATGAATTATTTTTAATAAATAGCAAAGCTCATATGCCATATATAACAAATATCGTTAAAGAAACAGAAACAAATACTTATTTTAGAAAAGTTCTTTTTACTGGTACAAGAAGTCAGCTCGTTATGATGGATATTCCTCCTGGTGTGGAAGTTGGAGAAGAGACACATAAGTTTACTGAACAGACTCTGTTCTTCTTGAGTGGTGTCGGTAAAGCAGTCTTGGATGGAAAAGAAAGTCCTATCGCTGCGGGTGATGTTGTGGTTGTTACGCCTGGTATAAAACATAATTTTATAAATACTGGTACGAGTTCACTAAAGATTTATACAGTTTACGCTCCACCAAATCATATTGATGGACGTATTCATCTTACTAAGGCAGATGCAGACAAAGATGTAGAGGATGAAGCTGTTGGGGAACAGATGAGATAATTTTTTATAGAAATAAAAAAACAGTATTATTTTTACGTAATACTGTTTTGCTTTTAACTAAAGAAATTTTTTGCCGATTTCATTCCAACTGTAAATGCGGTTATTTATTCCTGTTAAATTTTCATGTAACTTACTTGGGTCAAAAAGGTAAGAGGGAATAATTGATTGCATTTTTAATATCTCTTTTGGAGAATCATCAATGAATGCAACTTTTTCTCCAGAAATGCTTTCAATAAAATCCTTTTTTGATGTTTCTATGGAAATGCCACTAGCTTTACGTTCCCATACACAGTGGATACCACTGATACATCCTGGAATGTGTTTATCAAGTAGGTATTTAATGACGTGCATACCTTCTTTTTGTCGAGCTGTTACAGTCCATAGTGTGTATTTTTTTGAAAGTAACTTTATAACCCTACGCATATTTTTTATAGAGGGAACATCTTTTTGTCGTAGAATAGATTTATTGTAATCTCTTCCAAGATCTTCGTATACTTCATCACGATTAATTTCAATATCGGTTCTGTATTTTCCCACGACTAATTCTAAATCATCGTTTTTGCCTATGTAATCAGATTCGATGGAGTTTATATTCCACCTTTGGTTTATATATAACATTAAAGCAGGGGTGGTGTTGAATTTTGTATTATCAAAATCAAAAAATAGGTTAGGCTTCATATTGTGAGGGATTAAGTTTGGTTTATTTCAAGCAACAAATATATCGTCACATTACCAAACATTCTTTGACTCGTCAATGTTTTTGTGATATTGTTTGGGTAAATAAATTTGAGTTAAACTGTTCCTAAAAATTATAGAAATGAAAAAGAAAATCTCGTTTATCAGACTTACCTTGTTAAGAGTATTCGTCAATAAGACAACAATCAAAATACCTATTTTTATTGAGGCTGTGTTTACATCTCCTAGAGGGGAAATTATAGAAAATTATAGACAGAATTATGGTGTGTTTATCTTTGCGAAAGCATTTATCGGTTCAAAAAAATAAATATTTAAATAAGCTGCAAAATACAAAACTACAATTCTCTGCGTTGTAGTTTTTTTTAATTAAAATTAGGTTGTTTCCGGATCTTAAATCTCCGGAAACTCGAATTAGTTTGTGGTCAGGAATAATTTTGTTTTCGACAAAACAAAATTTTCACGACCCTGCCTCGGTTGTTTTGTTTACTAACAAAACATACCTGTGGCTCGCACAAAACAAACAAAAGCACCGCAGGGTGCTTTTGTTGGGTTCTTGTTTTGTGCGCTCGGTTGGAATCGAACCAACGACAATCTCCTTAAAAGGGAGCTGCTCTACCGACTGAGCTACGAGCGCATCATTATATAAATATACCCTATCTTATATGTTACACACAGCGCATATATTTATTTTTCAACAGACCACAAACACAAATCTATTGCGTACTTATGATAGTATAAGAAATATGGTAAAAAATCAACCCATTGGCAAACAAAATCAAGGAAACGTTTTAATTTTGCTTGATATTCGTAGTACTGAGAACGTCGGAGCAATGTTTCGTACGGCTGATGCAGCCGGTATTTCCAAGATATATTTGACTGGTTACACTCCGGCACCTTTGGATCGTTTCGGTATAAAGCGCAAAGATATAGCGAAGTCTGCTCTCGGTGCGGAAGAATTTGTTCAATGGGAGCAAAAGAAAAGTATTTTGCCACTTATTACAAAATTAAAGAAAGAAGGTTTTTTAATCATAGCCATAGAGCAGTCAGAAAATTCTGTTGATTACAAAAAAGTAAAAACAAAAGAGAAGACTGCTTTTATTGTCGGTACGGAAGTTTCTGGAATTCCAAAAAGTATTTTATCGAAGTGTGATGTTATTGCGGAGATTCCAATGAAAGGGAAGAAGGAGTCATTGAATGTTTCGGTGTCTTTAGGAATCGCACTTTTTAGAATGCTAGGTATTTAAAATTTAAAGAAACTGCACTACTTAGCTTTAGGTCCGTAAATTTCCCCAGTATCTATTGGAGCAGGTGGTCTAAGAAAAGGTCCTTGATTGCTACTATATCTTTGAGGTCCACCAGTAAAAAACCATACAAACCAAAGTCCGATAAGAACAAAGATTAACCATTTTAAGTGATCCCATGCCATATATTTTTTGTTTAATTAAATTTGATGAATGGAGCAAAAATGTGCGCTCCGACTATTAATAACTTTTCTTATTATAACACCCTTGCATCCTTTTCTTCTGCATTTCTCCCCAGTTCTATGATAAGCTTCGTGGTGTAGTTGAAATTTGCCTGGAAGACCATAAATATTGCGGTAATCTGACATTGAGTCTCCACCAAAGTTTATACCTTTAGTTAAAGTCTCTTTGGTGACTTGAAACATTTTTTTGAATTCATTTTCCTTAATATCTTTCACTCTTCTTTCTGGATGAATTCCTGCATACCAAAGTATTTCATCAGAATAAATATTTCCGATACCAGTGAGTACACTCTGGTCTACTAGAATTGTTTTTATTTTTCCATTTGGTTTTTTAAAAAGTCTTTCTTTAAATTTTTCTAAACTAAAATCTTTAGATAGGGGATCTGGTCCTAAATCTTTTAGATGTCTTGAATCATGAGCTGTTTTAGTATCAAGCAAAGTTATCTTTCCAAATTTGCGTGCATCTGAAAAAGCTAAATGTTTTTTATTGGATAAAGTAAAAATAACATGTATGAACCTGTTGTAAGGGTCTTGTAGCGGTCCCTGTTCGTCTGGTAGCCATTGACCCCACACTTCTCCCTCCCTTTGCTAAGGGGAGGGTTGGGGAGGGGTGAAATTTATACTTTCCATAAAGTAGATGACCAGTCATTTTTAGGTGAATTAAAATAGTTTTGCCACCCGACATATTTATCAAAATATTTTTTGCCTGTCTTTCTACTGATATTATTTTTTTGTTCGCGACTTCTTTTTTAAAAATAGTAAAATACTTCGGGTTCGCGACCGCATCATGTTGACGTTTATCCTTGGTATTTAAATCTGTCCAAACGTCTTTTATTTTAAGGCCTACAGTCTCTTTTCTCAGGCCCCTAGTGGTTGTCTCTACTTCTGGTAATTCAGGCATGGTATTATTGTACTACAATGAAGAAAGTATTATTCATACTAATAATGTTTTTATTTCCTGTATTTTTTATACAGGCAGCTAAACCTGTTGTAAAAACTATACTAAAACCAGTGGTGCCTATTAAAATATTACTTGTTCCAGGCCATGACAATGAAATATGGGGTGCACAGTATGGAAACATAAAAGAAGCAGACATGAACCTAGTTTTAGCAACACAAATATATAACTTACTTAAAAAGGATAAAAGATTTAAGGTTTATATTACTCGTAACAGTCAGGGTTACTCGACAGAGTTTACTAGTTACTTGTCCTTACATGAAGCAGATATTATTTCTTTTAGAGATAACGCCAAAAAGGAGATGAAGAAAAAAGTTTCCAGTGGAGCTTTTGTTAATAATGTGGTTGTCGTACACAACTCAGTCGCGAAAAATACTTCTATCCAATTGTATGGGATAAACAAATGGGCGAATGAAAATAAAATGGATGCTGTAATTCATATTCATTTCAATGATATTCCACGATCAACAAAATGGAAAATAGGTGATTATAAAGGTTTTAGTATTTATATGCCAGATGGACAGTTCTCTAATTCTTTAAAGAGTGCCAAGTTAGCAGGTAATGTTTTTACTCAACTTTCTAAAAAATATAAAACGAGTACACTTCCAGAAGAAGAAGGTGGATTGATTCCAGATCAAAAGCTAATAGCCCTTGGGTCTAGTAATACTTTGTCATCAAATGTTCGCTCTATCCTTATTGAATACGGGTATGTTTACGAAAAAATATTTCGCAAGAGTTCCACACGTCATCAGGCTTATAAAACAATGGCTGACATGACTGTTAAGGGGATTAAAAATAATTTCTTTCCGTAAAAATATAAAATTAAAAAACCTCAAACTTGTATTTTAAAAACCGCACATAATTAAGAGGCCGCGCTTCAATCGACATTGCGCGGCATGATTCTGCAGAATCAAAAATTTGCTATGCTCGGCCCGTCGGCCTGTGCAATGCTTTTTAAAACACAAGTTTAAAGTTTTTTAAAAGCAAGATATCTTAAATTTTTTATCCATGAGGGGTCCCGCTCGGTACTCCGAGGAGGGCGTAGTGGGAAAAAATTTAAGATATCTTGCTTTATCTTCCCCCAAGAATCTTTAAAGCCTCTTTTATTTTTGTATTAGTATCTGTTGCTTTGGTTTGTTTAAGGGCATCACGCGCTTCAGACTGTGAGTAGCCGAGAGCTTTCAAGGCTTCGAGTGTGTCCATCTCTTCTTGAAGGGAACCATCAGATTCTTCTTTACCCATTTTGTCTCGAAGTTCGATAACAATTTTTTCTGCTGTTTTTCTACCAATACCAGAAATTTTTGTGAGGTAAGAAGTATCACTTGTTCCGATAGCTTTTCTTAAAGTTTCAATTGAAGCAATACCTAAAATTGCGAGACCACTTCTAGGTCCGATTCCTGAGACGCTGATAAGCATTTCGAAAAATTCCAATTCTTTTATGTCGAGGAAACCATAAAGGTCCATCGCATCTTCTCTTATATGAGTATGAATCCAAAGAAAAACTTCTTGATTAATTTTAAAAACCATTAATGAAGCATCAGGGGAGACATTTATTTTGTATCCGACGCCACCTGTTTCCACTATCAGATATTTATCTGCTTTGAAGATTATTTTTCCTTTTATACTACCGATCATGGTTTTATCATATCAGATTTGCCTTTTTAAAGCATTTTTGGTATTGTGTGTTTATGCCTATAACACAATCAGCTAAAAAAGCGATCCGCGGTTCACTTCGAAAGAAGGCTATTAATGACCGTCGAAAGCGAACAATGAAGGAAGTAGTTAAAAAGATTGAAAAAACATCTAAGTCAGACAAAGCTGAAGCACAGAAAATGCTTTCAGAAGCTTATCAAGCTATTGATAAAGCTGCAAAGAACGGTGCTATCAAGAAGAATACTGCTTCTCGCAAGAAATCTCGTTTAACTAGATTAGTAAAGTAGCACCATAAAGAACTTTGTTTTCTAGGGTACGAATTTTTAAAGCTTTAAAAATTCTGAAGTTTTCGTGCCGACGCACGAAAAACCCCCTAAAAACAAAATTCTTTATTTGCTGAAAATTTAACTTTAAATATGTCACACCTATTAGAATTTTATGGAACTGAATGCCCACATTGTGTGGAGATGCATGAGCTTGTTATAAAGCTCGAAAAAGAAGAGGGAATTAAAGTTGAAGCTTTGGAAGTTTGGCATAATGAAGAAAATGCAAAAAGACTTGAAGAATTAGATAAAACCTTTTGTGGAGGTGTTCCTTTTTTCTATAATGAAAAAACTGGAAAATGGATCTGTGGAGAAGCTGACTATCAAGAATTAAAAGATTGGGCTCAAGACAAATAAAAAACACCCCGACCAAGGTCGGGGTGTTTTTTATTGAATACTATGCGCGTTGTACGTTTACAGCGTTCAATCCTTTTGGAGATTCTTCTGTTTCGAAAGAAACAGCGTCACCTTCGTGTAACTCATCGAAATTTACTCCGACAAGAGAATTACTGTGGAAGAATAAATCTTTTGAAAGACCCTCTCCAGTAATGAAGCCAAAACCTTTATCAGTTAATCTTTTGATTATACCAGTCATGATTTTTTTGTTATATGATTAAATTACAAAATAAGTATTTCGAGAAATCGACTCTTTTCGAACCCCTTGAGTATTTCACCCTTAGGCTCAGGACTTATTTATGCCCTACAAGTGTAGTACATTGCAGGGTATTTGTCAAAGAGTCTATTTGAATTATCCACACTCAGTAGGTCATTTGTGCCAATTGAGATAAAAAGCTTTCAATTTTGGCTCAAATAGGATAGATTGTATCAATGGCTCAAGAAACTATAGTTCGATTCGATGATGTCTCGTTTGAGTTCGGAATAAACAAACCTATTTTAGAAGAGGTTAGTTTTTCTATTCGCCGTGGCGCAAAGTTCACTTTGATGGGTCAGAATGGTGCTGGAAAGAGTACTATCTTCGGACTTATCTCTAGTTCTTTCAAACCGGAATCCGGAATCATTAATGTTGTAAAAGGTTTGACTATCGCTTCCGCACGACAGGTTATCCCTCGTGATCAACTTGACCTAACAGTCCGAGAATTTTTTGAAAAATGTTTTATGGAACCCCCTCTCCATAAGGGAGAGGAACGGGGTGAGGGTGTTCAAAAAAAGATTTACAACATTGATGTAAAGATTAATGATATTTTAGAAGTAGTAAATTTAAAAGGCCACGATAAAGTGCATGACAGAATAATTAAAACTTTTTCTGGTGGTCAACAAGCTCGTTTACTCTTGGCTTCTGCTCTTATTCAGGACCCAGATTTACTTTTGCTCGATGAACCGACAAACAATCTCGACAAAGCCGGTATTGCTCACCTGACAAAATTTTTGATGAGTTATACAAAAACTGTTTTGGTTATTTCCCACGATGCGGAATTTTTGAATGCTTTTACTGAAGGTGTCCTGTATTTAGATGTTTATACTCGAAAGATTGAACAATACGTCGGGAACTATTTTAATGTGGTGAAAGATATTACTGCTCGAGTCGAGAGAGAAAATGCAAAGAACGCTCAACTCGCAAAAGAAATTCAAGCCAAGAAAGATCAGGCCAATGTCTTCGCGCACAAAGGAGGACGACTAAGATTAGTTGCGCGACGTATGCGTGAGAAAGCGGAAGAACTTGAAGAAGATATTGTGGAGGTTCGCAAAGAAGACAGGACCATTCGACCTTTTACTATTCCATCTCAGCCAGATATGGTTGGTGAGATATTTAGTATCAATTCTTTTTCGATAATGGATCCTAAAAAACATAAAATAGTAAAACATAAAGCGAATATTTCTTTGAAGAAAAATCAGCACTTACTTTTGGCCGGCCCTAATGGTATTGGCAAGAGTACTTTGTTGGAAAAACTTGCGAGTGGCAAGTCTGAAGGGGAGACAGTCAAAGAAGGTATTCGTATTGGGTATTACCGACAAGACTTCTCTACACTCAATTTTGACGACACAGTGTACCAATCTCTTGCGAGTGCAATGCTTGATGGTGGAGAAAAATTGGATGAAGAAAGAATGCGTTCTATTGCTGCAGGATTCTTGATTACTGGAGAATTTATCCGTACTCGTATTGGTAGCTTGTCTGAAGGACAAAAAGGTCTAGTATCTTTTGCTAGACTAGTACTTCAAAAGCCAGGCTTGCTCATCTTAGACGAGCCAACAAACCATATAAACTTCCGTCACTTGCCGGTAATTGCCGAAGCGCTGGATAAATACCAAGGAGCGATGATCTTGGTTTCTCACGTACCAGAATTCGTAAAACAAATTAGGATTGATGAAATTCTAGATTTGGAAAAATAAAACAAAAAATCCTTCGACTTAGGTCGGGGGATTTTATTTTGTATTGCATTGACAATCTTTGGTTGATACGATATTATCGAACACGTATTGATGTAGTTCTTTGTTAGTACTTTTGTCTGTATTTATTGATTATCTCTGTTTCTTTATGGGAATATAGATAATCAATAAATCTAAAACAAATGAAAACAGACACAGAAAATGTTAATTTAATCTTGTCCAACAGTTTAATCTCTGTTGGAAAAAATTTAACGTTAGATTCTAATTATGAATTTAACTTTAATACTGATGATTTCAAAATTAGAAATCAAACCAGTCTTGGTAAAAATTTAAAAATTAAGTATTTAATTTTTAATGACCTAGTAAGTGGTAAAGAAAAATGTTGCCGCTGCCATAAGGCTCCAGTACATAACCATGTTGGGATACAGTCTTTAAAAATCCTGAGTGTTTGGGATGATGGTGGATACTTTGAAATCCTATCTAAAATTCCAGCACAAAACAAAGAAGAAATAAATCTACTTGCTGATATTATTGAAGCAATGAGAAAACATTTCTTTCATGGAAAGTATGTGTGTTCAGTTCCAAACTGTAAAGTTGAAGAAGAGTTCAAGGTGTTAAAGAAGGAAGAAGAACCTACTGAAGCCTTGAATGATGTTCAGGATATGTACAAAGAACAATCCAAAAACCAAGTAAGACGATAAACATTTTACTAAAAACAAAAAGCCCCCTTAAAATAAAGGGGGCTTTTTTAATTCTGTTTTAAGATTGGATCTAGGAAAGCTTTGAGTTCTTCACCTTCAAGTTTTCGGAAAGCGTTTGGTTTTAAAGTACCGAGTTTGATATTCATAAATCGAACACGTTTCAAATCTGCTATTTCTTGGAAGAGAGCTGAACACATTCTGCGGATCTGGTGCTTCTTTCCTTCGGTCAGAGTGACTTTGAAAGCGAAATCATTTACGATTAATACTTTACATGGTTTGGTTGTGTAGCCTTCAATATTTACTCCAGCTTCCATTTTTTGTTTGAAGTTGGCACGGAGCTTGTTGGAAGTTTTTACGATGTATTCTTTTTCGTGAGTATATTTTGGGTTCAATAATTGGTCAGTAATTCTGCCGTCATTGGTCAGAATCATTAGTCCATGAGAATTTTTGTCGAGTCGGCCAATAGGGAAGACATCATCTGGTAGACCAGTTTTTTTTATACTTTCTTTGATATCTTTTTCTTCTCTTTGTGGAGAGTGAGTAATGATATCAACTGGTTTGTTATAAGCAAAATAAACATAAGCTTTTTGGCTTTTATTTCCTTTTACTTCTACTTTATCTTTTTCTAGAACTTTACTGCCTAGTTTCGCTAGTTTACCATTTACAAAAACCTGCCTGTCTTCAATTAGCTTGTCAGCACCTCGGCGAGTGGAAATCTGTTTCCATGCTAGGTATTTGTTAATACGCATAGGGAAGGTTGGTTCCTTTTCTTCTTCCACTACAGCTTCAACCTTCCTTATTATTTTCTTTTGTTTTTTGTTGGTTCGCATTGGTTTTTTTATATTAGCACACTTTTTGCTAGTTTAGTAAAATTTGGAAATTTAATCAGTAGGATATCTTTCTCTACAAGGACAGTATCAAATAAATTGTAGGAACCTTTCCTTACAGGAACAGTATACCTTAAGAATTTAAGCAGTAGGATATCTTCCTCTACGAGGACAGTATACCTTTTCAATTTAGCTACGCTAAATAATGAAAAGCTTTTCGATTCCTACATAGAGCCAAGCAGTTGGCTCTATTCGGGCACAATAAAAAAAGACTTCGCAAAGCGAAGCCTTTTTTTATTGTGCCCTCAGTAGGAATCGAACCTACATCACAAACTCCGCAAGCTCGTATTCTATCCATTAAACTATGAGGGCAATCGAACACTTACAGATTAACATTTTTAGGGAAAAAGTCCACCCTGTCGCTCGCGAGTGACAGGGTGGACTTTAATTAAAATTAGAAACCCAAAGTGTTCATTATTTTTTCAGACACATGTTCTTTCATTTCTTCTTCAATAACCTCCTTTTCGAGTAATAAGTCCTTCATTTCTTCAGCCGCTTGTTCTTCTATAGGGATAGAAATCATGGGCATATAGAAACGGTCTAGTTTTAAGAAGAGAGTGGGCTTTGGTTCTGTTTGTACCCAGAAGGATTTTATATTTTTGTAAGGGTAAAACTGATTGTTTATTTTTAGTCCTTTGTCATTTAGTTCATAAGTGACCATGTCTGGTTTCTTTGTTGCAAAAAATCCAAGCATCACTCCGCTTAAAATAAGAATAAAAGCAAAGAAGTAATTGCTAAAAATAATTGCTGTTACAGAACTAGCCACAACAATAATACCAAGAGCCCAGAACCAATCAGTAGTGTGTTCTACTTCCTCATGTTCAAGTGCTTGCCATTCAATAGTCATATAAACAAATTATACAATAATCGCACTCCAAATGCGAATAAAAATTCCACATGTAGTCATGTGGAATTTTTATTTAACATTATTTAATTATAAGTTGGTGATTCTTCATTAATTCCAGCAACATGGTTCGCTGCACGAGCAAAAGCATACAGGACGCTTGAGAGGCGGTTTAGATACGCTAGAGTATTCTTACTGACTGGCTGTATTTGTTCCTCGGCTACTCCAACAACTCTTCTCTCTGCTCGGCGAGCAATAGTTCGAGCAATGTCGGAAAGGGCTGCGAGTTCGGTACCCCCTGAAACAAAAAATGTCTTGATGGGTGGAAGTATTTTTTCTATACCATTTACTATTTCTTCCAGACATTTCACTTTTTCTTCGGAAATAGTTTTCTCTGCACCTGCGAGTTCCGCTTGGATAATAAAAAGGTCTTGTTGAATACGTCCGATAGTTTCACTGAGTAAAATATCTCCAGTGGGTAGAGAAAAAGAAACCTTTTCAGATTTTATTTTTACTAAACCTAGAAAAGAGTTAATCTCATCAAGAGAGCCAAGGGCTTCGGCGACACTAGAACTTTTGGAAATACGTTGATTGCATCCAAAAGTTTTAGTTGTGCCATCGTCACCTTTTCTTGTATATAACATATTAGATTTCTCTCTATATTTCACAGACGCCACCGACGCAAGCAAGTTCTTTTTTCATTTCTGTTTCATCAACAGTTTCGTAAGTAACAATCTTGGAGAAATCAAGACAATCTACTTTCATAAGCATTTCTTCGTATTTTTCTTTGGTGATAGATTCGTAAGGAGCAAGCTGGTAGACATGGTTGGAACGAGGAAGGAAAGAAAGTCCTCCGACTAGATCCCAGTTTTCATAAACCCAGTTGGCAACAGTAATCCATTCATCTTCACCGACAGAAATGGTGACAGAAGGATTGTGTTCAGTGTAGTGTTGCTTAACAACTTTCCAGTGTTCAAGCTGTCTTAGTGCACTGATGTCATCTTTGCAGATTGCACCTTCGGGAGCTTTGACAGGGAACTCAAGGACATAGGTAGAAGCATTCTCTAAAGTCTGTCCGACTTCTGGATAAAAAGGCATACCTTGATCCTTTAACATTTTAAAGAGGTTGTCGGTCGCGGAAATACGAACGCGGCGAATATAATACGGAGCATGACGAGGATGCATACCAGAAGAACAGTCCACAGTCTGAGAGACTGTTCCAGATGGTTTCACACAAGTAATACATGTGGATTCTCCAATCTCAAAACGTTTCGCATATTTTTTGTTTACTTCAATTGACGCAGCTTTTAATTTTTCAAGAACTTTTGGTTCCCGAACGAGACTAGAATCCCATTGACCGGTGACAGATACTCCGAGCAATCTTTCTTTTTCACAATTCTTTTTCCACTCCTTGGAAAGGTAAGGGAAGTATGTCAAAGATGACTGATAAGTTCCGATGATTGTCGCAATACGTATTTTCTTTAATAGGGTTTCTTCAGTATCATCAGCTCGAGCGACAACTTCGCTCAAATTACAGAATTGTTTTGATTGCAAAATAATTTCTCCGCATGGGTTCGTTCCCCAAGATGGATAGATGCCACCTTTGAATTGATCCAAGCGACGCTTTGGCAAAGTCTTTGCGAGTCCTCCACGATTGAAAATACCTCTTTCTCCACTACCACTCTTTACAAGAGCAGTCCATTCATCTAAGAATTCTGGGGTAGATGGTTTGGAATTGTAAACTGCGGAGTTGTTTGCAAGCATTCTTTGTCCTTCGTTTACATAAAAAGCACCTTTCTTGGAATCACGAATAGATTCATCGTCTAAGTCAGAAAGGGAAATCATCGCACTACGTCGGACACCTCCAGCGACGACGCACTCACCAATCTTACAGATAATATCGTGAGCATCTAGGTTTGTTAAGTGTCTACCTTGTTTGCGGGTAACTCTCTCACGAGTGAAATCAATTAAAGAACGAAGTGGTTCAGGACCAGAACTCTTTCCTCCCATTGTTTTCAGGCGAGCACCAGCTGGACGGATAAGAGAATAATCAAAAATAACATCCTCACCTTCAAACCATGTTTTCAAAGCGAAACTGAAAGCATCTGCCCAACCTTCTTTATTGTCAGGAATAACATAAGATGGAAGCATCTTTCCTGTTTGTTTTTTAATCTGAGGTAAAGCTTGAATATTCTCACTTTCAACAGACCAACCAGCACCAGTACCACACATTGAGATGTACATTATTTCTGCAAAGTCTTGGAAAGACTTTGGAGCGATAAAGGAACAGTTGTAAGCACAAACATTGGTTCTGTTGGCTGCTTTACCAGCGAATTGTAAAAGACGCATAGAAGGCATTGCTTCTTGTTTTAAGATTGCCTCACGGATTTCACTGTATTCACTAGCAGTTATTTTGGAGCCCATGTTTTCTTTCATGAAACCCATATAACGATCAACTGTTTCAATCCAAGTTTCTCGGCGTCCTTCTTCTGGTATCCAGCGAGCATAGGTGCGGTAATAAACGAACTCTGCTAAAGGGTTTCTGAAATATTTTTTACTCTCAATGACAAGTTCTTTAACTTTTTCTGGAACAAAGCCGATTTTGTCTCTTAAATTTGAACGTTCTGTTCGGTAAAGGATAAAGTGCTTGGCTGTCTTTGCAAAATTTGAAGAAATCAGTTCATTTTCAATAAGATCTTGTATTTTTTCTACTTGAGGGATAAATTCTTTGCCTTCTTCTTTTTTAAGAACTAAAAGTGCATCTACTACTTTCTCCATAATTTTCTCTGCATCAATTTCACTTCCTTCAGATGTCATACTCATTGCTTTCAAGACTGCATGAGTGATACGTTTTTCGTCAAAAGGCACAATCATACCATCGCGCTTCTGAATATTTCCCAATAATTTGTATTTCTTGGTGTTCTTTTTTGTAATTATGCCCTTTTTTTCTTTTTCCATATCTTTATAAAATTATTATTAATAAATTACTCTCTTTCCAATAAACAAAAATTTTTTAAGTGGTAGATGCACATTTTTTTTGCGGCTACACGTTAATTATACTTTAGAAAAGCAAGCTTGTTAAATTTTTAGATAAAATAAAATCTGACCACTCTTTTGTCAAAGACGCTCTCATTTCATTAAACTCTGTAATGCTCATTTAGACAATTTTTACATAGTAATTTGCTGTCCCTAAAGTACTGAATTTTTAACAAACATTTCGGTTTTAAAAAAATGGGAGTATAATTCAATTTATGAACAATGACGTATACAAAAAATCACTCGAACTACACAAAGAATTTCATGGAAAATTAGAGACAGTTAGTAAGGTAAAACTCGATTCTAGAGAGGTTCTTTCTTTGGTTTATAGCCCGGGAGTCGCCGAAGTATCAAGAGAAATAGCTCGAGACCCATCACTGGCTCGTGAATATACACTAAAAAGAAACACTGTGGCAATTGTCTCGGATGGTTCAGCTATTTTAGGTCTTGGAAACCTCGGAGCGCTTGCTTCTATCCCAGTCATGGAAGGAAAAGCAGCTATCTTCAAAGAATTCGCAGGTGTAGATGCTTTTCCAATTTGTCTGGATACTCAAGACACCGAAGAAATTATAAAAGCTGTCAAACAAATAGCTCCAGTTTTCGGAGGAATCAATCTAGAGGACATATCCGCTCCAAGATGTTTTGAAATTGAGTCACGTTTACGTAAAGAATTAAATATTCCAGTTATGCATGATGATCAATGGGGAGCCGCGACGGTGACTCTTGCTTCTGTTATCAATTCATTAAAATTAATTGGTCTTTCGAAAGAAGAAGTGAAAGTCGTAATTAGCGGTATTGGAGCAGCAGGTGTAGCAACTGCGAGATTGTTATTGGTGTACGGAATAAAAAATATTACTTTCTGTGATAGTAAAGGAATTATTCACAAAGACCGAACTGATTTAACTTCTGAAAAAATGGAGCTATTAAATGGTAGTAATGCAGAAACAAAAGAGGGAACTCTTGTAGATGCAGTGAAGGGGGCCAATATATTTATTGGCTTATCTAAACCTGGAGTCCTTACTCAAGAGATGGTGAAGACAATGGCAGAGAAACCAGTTATTTTTGGACTTGCAAACCCAACCCCAGAAATTATGCCCGATGATGCGAAAGCAGCTGGAGCATTTATTGTTGCGACCGGTCGTAGTGATTTTCCAAATCAAATAAATAACTCTCTTGTTTTCCCTGGAGCTTTCAAAGGAATGCTCGAAGCGGATATTCCGCAATTTAAAATAGAGATGTTTAGTGCAATAGCTCAAGCATTGGCAGATTATGTAAAAGACTTATCTCCAGAAAATATTATTCCAACAATGTTTGATAAGGGCGTGGTGACTTTAGTTTCAAATAAAATACAGGAGTTTAAATAATATGAAATTAATTACATTAAATATTTGGGGAGGAAGAGCTTGCAAAGATTCAGGTATTTTTGTTAAGTATTCAGATACCGATATTTGGTGTTTTCAGGAAGTTTATAAAGATGCTACGAATTATTATGATGGTACTACAATGAAGTCTGAAGCCAATAGAGAGTTATTTAAAGACATTGAAAGTCATTTAAAATTTCATAAATCAAATTTTTGTCAGGTTCTAGATGGTATTTATGGCATATCTACTTTTTTAAAAGACGAGATTCAGATAGTATCAAGAGGTGAACTTTTAGTTGCGAAAGGTGCATGGGAAGACACTTCTGATATGCACAACCGCGACCATCATAGAAAACTTCAATGGTTTGAAATTATGTTAAATGGTAAAAAGATTTTACTAATGAATGTTCACCTTACTCATAGACCACAAGGTAAAATGGATAGCGAAAAAAGATTAAATCAATCAAAAATAATTTGTGATTTTATGAAAATGTTTGATTGTCCAAAGATTTTGGTTGGTGATTTTAATCTATTACCCGATACAGAAAGTATAAATATGATAGAGAATGCAGGTATGAGAAATTTAGTAAAAGAATATGATATTAAATCAACTCGCACAGAATTGTACGGCAAACCACTTCAATTTGCTGATTATATTTTTGTTTCCAAAGAAATAGAGGTAGTTGATTTTAAAGTTTTACCTGATGTTGTTTCGGATCATTCGCCATTATTTTTAGAATTTGAAGTAAAATAATTAAATGATATCTTTAAGTTTTGATGACGGTTGGAAAAATCAATACACAAGAGCGGTGCCAGTCCTTGAAAAATTTAATTTTAAGGGAACTTTTTATGTAATTACACAGATGCCTGAATTTATGTTCCACGAAGGTGAAGGAAGAATGAATGTGAATGAATGGAAAGAGTTAAAACAAAAAGGTCATGAAATCGGTGCGCATTCTCAAACACATCCGCATTTACAATTTTGTTTGCCAGGAAAAATAAAAAGAGAAGTTCTGGGTTCAAAAAAAGATTTAGCTGAAATAGGAATTGATGCAAAGACTTTTTGTTATCCATACGGCAGGAGAAATTTTTTTGTTGATAAAATTGTAAGTAATTCTGGATTTTCAGCAGCACGATTAGGTAAAGGGGATTATAACAATAAATCAGTTAACAAATTTCATTTAAAGGCTTTTTGTTTGAGAAATTTTTCTTCTTTTGAAGAAGTAGTAAAAATGATTAACCACGCAGAACAAAATAATCTTTGGCTGATTTTAGTTTTTCATCAGATTGAAAATAACCCGGGAGGTTGGGGAATAAAACCAGAACTTTTTGAAAAAATCTGTGAATATATAAACAATAAAAAATATCAAGTTATAACAGTAGAGGAGGGCATTAAAACTTTTTAGGATTGATCTAGTAAACAAAAAACTAACCACTATATATGTTAACATTGCAGCAATAAGGTTTACACTTTAGACAAAATAAAAAGACTGATTTTTATCAGTCTTTTTTGTTAATAATTTATCCACCAAACTTTCTATTGTGAGAACCTCTATTAATACGGACATATCGTGGACCATCATCATACATATTATCCATAGATTTTATTTTTTCTTTATCTAGTTCATAGACAATGCCATAGTTTAAAGAAAAATCAGAAACATCTAATGAGGCTTTTTTAGCTCCAGTTTGTAGCCATTCTTTTTGGCTATGGCAAGCGGTCGGTAAAAATTTACTTATTTTTTCATCCATTTCTTTTTCTAATTTTCCTTTTTCATTGGTTAAATCAAAGAAGCGTGGAAACATAAGTTGTGAAGACAAATTGTTGATTATCTGCCCAATTTTTTCAATTTGAGATTTCTCCTTTTCAGGAAAACCTAGTTCTTTAAGGTTTGCAGATTTATCTTTGGCATAAATTGTTTTTGCCGAAGTAAAAGGATTTTTGCCTCTTTTTTCTGTATCGATTCCTAGTCGTTTACAGGATTTTTCGATTTCTTTGTATGTGAACATTTTATTAAGTTTTGGTTAGACAACAATTATTTTCTAACCAAACAATATCACAAACATGTTAAAATAACCAAGTTGGCAATAATTTATATGAAGAAATTTTTTAAGCTTTTTAATCCAAATATCGAAGAAGGGGTACGCCTCATATCTATCGCCACATCTATACGCTGGTTCGGTTGGGGATTTGCCGAAGCTTTTTTGCCTATATTTCTTTTCTCTTTTACTAACACTTATGCTGAGACAGGGTTGTTGCGTTCAGTTTATGGAATTGTGTTTTTAATATCTTTACCTATTGTGTCTTGGTTTGCTGATAATGTTGCCAGCAAGAAATTGATGCTTGTTGCACTTTTATTATATCCGTTTATTAGTATAAGTTATTTTTCAGCTGGGACTTTTGGAGTTATTGCTTTCATAGTCTGTGCCCGTATTATCAATGGTGTTGCTTATGCTCTCGATAGTGTTGGAAGATCTACATATGTGCGTACACATGCGAAGTCTGAAAGTATTGCTACTTCATTTGGCTACATAGATTCACTGGCAAACTTTTGGTGGCTCGTTGCTATATTTTTGAGTGTTATTCTTGTTCGTTATGTTCCAATCCATTATTTATTTTTAATGATCATACCGACATCACTCATTGCTATTTATTTTGTACGCAAATTGCCTGATGGTCTTACCGCCTCGGCTCTTTCAAAAGAAGAACGTATCTCAATTTTTGGTTCTTACGGAACATTTTTTAAGACGATTATGTCTTGGGGTAGGAAAGTTAGGTGGTTAGCTATTCTTTCATTGTTCATTGGAATAGTAGCAACTGTCGGAGAATTTTTCATTCCAATTTATGCTTATACTCAACACCAGAGTTTATGGAAGATTGTTTTACTGACTGGTTTTGCTACATTCCCATCATTATTTAGTTCTCCGCTTGGTTTGATCGCAGATAGATTTAAGCGTACGATTTTTTGGGCCTCTTTATTTTCAGCTATTTTATTATTTGCTCTTGCTTTTATTTCTACATTTTATATACAACTAGTTTTAGTTTTCCTTATTGGGACATGCCTCCAGTTGTTGTATTTGTCGGTAGACAGAGAAGTTACTTTTGAAGTTCCAAAAGAATCTATCGGCACCTTGAGCGGTGCCTTCCAAGGTGTTTCTCAAATATCAGAAATTATAGGACCTATTTGCTTGGGTGTTATGATAGACTTGTTTAGTATGAAAATAGCCTTGGTTGCGTTGGCTATTATAAGTGTATTTTTTGCTATAATTTATTTGAATTTTAATAAAAATGAACAAAATAAAATCTAAAAATTATAATAATCCTTTAAATTTTTTTCTCACTACAAACTCCAAAGAAATAAAATGGATACTTTTAAATAGCTTATTTTACGGACTAGGAACAATTACTTCAATTGGTATTTCATTTTATTTAGGAAAAATAGTTGATGCTTTAAATCTTGGTAATGGAAATATAAAATTATTGATCATGCTTCTTGTTTTTGTTTTATTTATCCATGAAATTTTTTACCGTATCGGCCATGTGCTAGAAATTACTGTTAGTTCTCGTATCAGGCAAAGTGTTAAAAAATATCTTTTTGCTCACACTTCGAAACTTTCTTTCGGTTATTTTGCAGATAGATTTGCAGGGCAAATTTCTCATAAGATAAGTACAGCTGCTGATACTTTAGAGTCAATGAAAAATATCGTGACAAATAATTTTATTGATAATACCGTATTGGTTGTTGTCAGTATGATTACTATGGCTCTTGTATATCCTCCTCTCGGTATTGCAATTCTTGTGTGGATAGTTGTATTTGTTATCGGAATTCGCCCATTTATAAGAAAAATTAATTTATATGCTGAAATGTTTGCCGAGGATAGTTCCAATACCACCGGAGCGCTTGTAGATATTTATACAAATATTTCATCAGTAAAAGTATACAGTAGAGATTTCGATCAACAACGGATATATGATCAGATTGATAAAGAATATAATTCTCAATTAGCTATGGGTAAGTGGTTTGTATTAGTCTATTTATATCAAGGAATTTCAGCAATCCTTCTAGGGTGTGCTTTTATATTTTTTACTGTACAAGGTTATGCTCATGGACTTATTACTATCGGTCAGATAATCCTTGTGACCGGTGTTGGTTTTAAGATACTTGATTATGTCTATAATACAGGAAATAGTATTTCAGAATTCACTCGACAATATAGTGAATGTTCTCAAGTTCTTAAAGATCTTTTATTAGAACCATCTGTTAATGATGGAAAACACCATATTCCAAATGAATGGGATACTGTTGATATTGTATATGATAATGTCAGTTTTACTTATAATCAAAATAAAAAAATACTTGATCATTTTTCATTAATTATTCCAGCTGGACAAAAAATTGGTATTGTCGGTTTGAGTGGAGTAGGAAAGACAGCTCTAATAAATCTATTACTTAGATTTTTTGATCCACAAGAAGGAAAAATAATCATTAACAATCTTGATATTACAGAAATGACTCAAGAATCACTCCGTTCACATATTTCTTTTATTTCTCAAGACACTTCTCTTTTTCATACGACTATTGCTGAAAATATTCAATATGGAACGCCTGAAGTTCCTAGAGAAAAAATACAAGAAGTTGCTAAAATGGCATATGCGGATGAATTTATTAAGATATTGCCAAATGGTTACGATACGATAGTTGGGGAGCGAGGTGTAAAACTTTCTGGTGGACAGAGACAACGTGTTGCTATCGCTCGCGCTATTCTTAAAAACAGTCCCTTATTCATCCTAGACGAAGCAACAAGTGCTCTCGATAGTGATAGTGAAGCAAAAGTACAAACAGCGCTGAAAGTTCTAATGCAAAATAAAACTGTGATAGCTATAGCTCACCGCCTCTCTACTTTGCAATTCATGGACAGAATTATTTTTCTTGAGAATGGTAAGATTATTGAAGACGGTACACATGAAGAATTATTAAAGAAGAATGGAAAGTATGCCAATTTGTGGCATATGCAAGCTGGGGGATTTTTACCAGAGGAAGTTTAATACATTATATTTTTATGTGGATAATATTTGCAGTAAGTGCGTCAGTTTTTTGGGGAATAAGTTATGTGTTAAGTGAAGAGATCTATAAAAAGATATCTATTTTTACTTCTTTAGGAGTAGCTTCATTTTTTGTTTGTATTATTGCTTTAACTATTGCTTACTTTAATAAATCTCTAAAAACTGACCTTACAGCTATTGTTTCGTCTAAAAGACTTTTTCTTTATGTTCTAGGAGGAATCTTAGCTCTGTTAATAGCCGAATTATGTATCGGGGCTTCGATAGTAGAAAAGAATGCTACTTTGGCTGGATTGATTGAAATTTCTTATCCGATATTCATCGCAATTTTTAGTTACATTCTATTTAGGAGTCAAGTTACTTTTCCGACAATTATTGGAGGTGTTGTTATTTTCTTTGGTATTTTTATAATTAGTTATTTTAATCACTAATTAAATTGCTCCAATAATTCAGGAAACTCAACTGTACCCATATCATCAAAACAGAAATGTCCTTTATTTTGAAATTCTATAATTTTTATATCTTTAACTTTGTTTTTTAGTATTTCTACACTGTCTTGGACTTCTTTCATGTCGTTCGTGGAACTAAAAATAGTTATTCCATTTGTTTTACTTACAATATTTTCATCAACTTTAAAATCAAACATACCTGTATCTAAAGATTTTTCAGGATCGATCCATGGTGCAACGAGTACAACTTTACCGACTTTGATATTGTTTTCACTTAGGTAGCGAACAATAAATCCACCACCACAAGAGTGTCCGATTAAAATAGTTTCTTCATTTAATGGAAATCTTTCAAACATATCTTTCCAAGCATTGTATTCTGGATTATAGGGAACAGGCATCTCAGGAGTTTGAGCTAAAATATCTTTTAGTAGAAGTTTTTTTTGGATCCAAGGAATCCAATGGCAATTTGAAGATGCTGGACGTTTTATGTCATAGTATTCTTCTTTATCTGGCATTCCATGGATTATTATTGCTGTTTTCATATTTTTAATTATACCTATAAAAACCAATAATTAATAATTTCCCATAACACAATCAATGTAATGATAATTGTATTGATAAACATACCAATTTGGTTCGCATTTTTCCAGGCTTTGTATGAACTGTAGATCCAAAAAATTTGTGCTATTAGATTTGAAATCAATCCATATTGGGGAAGCTTCAATGAAATAAGTAAGAGACCTAAAGAGGTAAAAATGATGAGGCCGACTTAGACTATGTTGTTTGGGGTTAGATATTTTTTCATAGTAGTATGAATCATAGCATAAATAAGAGATGAGATTCGCCGATACTACGGCTGGTACTTTTCGACTTCGCTTTGCGAAGTAACGAAAAGTCTTTCGAACCTCACACTAAAGCCAAGCAGTTGGCTTTATCACCCCGCAAATAAAAATGGCCCGACTTTCGTCGAGCTCATTTTTATTTTTGGCGG
>JAVHNX010000050.1:0-1612 GCA_036169735.1 Minisyncoccota bacterium | reverse complement strand
TATCGGGATTAAAGTAAAACATGCACATCACATAACACGGCATATCTGGTTACGGTTCGCCTCCGGCGAGCCTCCACCCATATTTGCCTCCGCTACGCTACGGCAAACATCAGATATGCGCGACCCATTGTCCAAAATTTTCTTGGGCTAGCTTTATGAAATTAACCACAACAAACTTTTAAAATTATGAGATCACTGATATTACACGCCGATAAATTTGCCACGAAAGTTATAGAGAAATCCAAATGACCAAAAGGGGTTTGCCCCGAAGAAAAGAAGTCTGATTCTGAATAAATGGCAAAATGCCTCGTCGTCTTTTTTTGTGTGGAAGAAGGTGATGACAAAAAGCAGGTTGATGCAATTTATACTGAAATCTTAAAAACGGCCGACGAGGTCAAAACAAAGAACCTGATGATTTCCCCTTTTGTCCATTTGTCCAGCAATATTGCCAAGCCTGATGTGGCAAAAATGCTGTATGAGCAACTGATGGGCAAGTTTAGTGGTATAATCAAGTAAAGCGATATTAACAAAATAATCAATTAATCCACGGCGCCACTTCGTATAACCGCGACCCATTAAGTGAAATAAATTTTTATCTTAGTCGAGGGTTCTAGTGTTAGTGCGTTGATCGTAGACAAAAATTTGATTTTTTTAAAAGTTTTTCCGCCACAGGCGGGATTATTTGGGGGCAAATTTATTTTTTTAATTTTTTAACAATCCTATGAAAAAAAATGTATTAATAATTATGGCTGTTTTCTTTCTAATTTTAGTGGTAGTATTATCATTTCTAATTTTTAGCAAACAAAAAACTATCGCGCCGAATCTTATCACAAATGTTGCTTCATCAAAAATTAGACCAGAAATTAAAATTTACATTGATGAATTATATAACAGCGCAATTACATCAGTTGAACATACAACTAAAAGCGTAGAACAACATATAAAGAGGTTGCCAGACGATCCAAAAGAATTTGGCGCTGGGAGGTTTAAAGTGGTTTTTAATAACAACGGAGATAAAAAGGTTATGATTTTCCAAACCGAAGAAAAAGTTGGGCATATTGCGCAAATTATTCTAGGAAAAACCGATATCGGTGGCTATGTTGAAATTCAAAAAAATCCCGAAAAGGATAATGCCGAAGGAGTAACGGGCACAACGGATAGTTTGGGTAATCAGAGTGCACTGAATAACTATACCGACCTAACGCTCAATACAACTGAATTAGATTATTTAATCAAAATGCTATACAAAAAATTTGAAAAACCAATGAGCGACGCTCAGGCTAATTATTTAAACAACGTTAAAGATTACGCTTTAGCAATTATGTTTAGCGGTAAAAATGGAATTACTGAATATCACAAACAGTTAATTAATAAATTAAAAAAATCAAATTTTCTAGGCGAGTAAATAAAGTCTAGTTTGATTAAATTCGAGATAAAAATTTACTCCACTTAACAACGCATATCTGGCTACAGGAAATTGACTAATAGAGAATAATAATGAGTGTCAATTTCCCTCCGCCCAAATTTTCATCCCTAAGTTCGATGAAGGTTTAGGTGGAGACGATATAAACAAACATTGTCTGATAATTAAAGTTCATTCAGATGAGTCGGG
>JAVHNX010000049.1:0-1641 GCA_036169735.1 Minisyncoccota bacterium | reverse complement strand
CCTGTTTTCAGCGTTGCAACACCCTAAAAATATTTATCAATAATATTTTTTAATCTGTATTGATCTTCATCCATTTTCAAAAGTATTTTTTTGTAATGATTTGATTCTGGAAGCATAATGTTTAGTTGATACATTGTATGTGTAAGTTCCGCTGCCTTAACCAATGATATTGGCGCTTTTTCTTTGTACAATACTCTTTCAAGTTCTTTGTATATTGCGTAGGCCGTGAATGATATGCAAATGTGCGCTTCGATACGTCTGCGTATACGATGGTAGATGGGACGTATTCGTAAATCTGTTTTGGACATTCTAAATGCTTTTTCAATATGCCATAGATTTTTGTAGTTTTTAATAACCGCCTTAGAACTTAATTTGGTATTAGTTATGTACCCTTTCAAGCCATCCCAGCTTTTATCCTGATTAAATTTTACATAGTCTATCTTAACATTTATCTCGCCTTCCATTTTTAAATATTTGTTATAGCCTTTGTTGTTAATATTTGACTTGGTAAGTTTACCAGATTTAATTTTCTTTTCTAATCGTTGTAAGCCTCGTTTACGGTTGTGTTCGTCCTTGACTGCACGTTTGTTTGAATAGGCAATGATTAATCGTTTTTTCGTACCCTTTTTAATTATCATTGTTTGCCCATCTTCTAAAATTGTTTCCAGTATTTTTTTCTTTATTTCCTTAGTTTCGTTTTTGGGTCTTGCACCCAAAATATACTCGTAGCCATTTTCTTCCAACGACTTTATATTATCAATTGATAAAAGCCCTGCATCAGCCACTACAATGGGTTTTGATAGATTAAATTTCGCACTTAATTTTTCAATAACAGGTATCAACGTATGGCCTTCGTAAATACTCCCTTCAAAAATATCATACCCAATGGCATAGCCTCCAAGCCCAACTAATAACCCAAGAAATATTTGTGGATTTTGATGTTTGCCATCTTTGCTGAAACCGGCTTTTCGTAAATCATCTTCATCGCCCGCTTCAAAGTAAATCGTTGTCATATCATAGAAAACGACACTGATATTGTTCTTTAGAACTTTTAAAGTGTGGTTATATGTTATTTGTTCTACCTGATCTTTAAGAGTTGCATTGAGTTTATCTAAAAACCTATAAACACTATCTATGTCTATTGATACTCCTTGGTATCTATACAAATAATCAACTGTTTTCAGCTTGCTTAGAGGAAATGCTAATCTTGATATTACTAAGTGTCGAAACAAATCTTCTTCGATGGCATTAAAACCAATGGAATCGTAAATTTTACCGAAAATAAGTTCTGGGCCAACGGTTCTAATTTGTGCATTTTCCAAACTGGATAAATAACTTTCTATCAACGCATCGTTCTCAAAAACAAACAAACCTTCTTGTTTTTCAATAAACGAGATTTCTTGCTTGGCTTGATAAATCAAAAGCGCAATTTTCTGTTCACTATCAGCACTGCCAATAGTCTTTAAAACCTTATATTTCCCGAACTTTTTTGAAATAATTTGTACTGATATGCTACCAGAACGGTTCTTTAATTTGCGAATAAACATAGCGCAAATATACCTTGCAACACCCAATTTCAAAAATCACAACAGGGTTAACAAGGGTTACAGAGGATTATTAGACAGTGTGCTGAAAACAGGA
>JAVHNX010000048.1:0-1726 GCA_036169735.1 Minisyncoccota bacterium | reverse complement strand
GTTTTGTCTATCCGCCTTTGATAAAATAAGTTCGAGCAAGTTTATACAAACGCACCCAAGTCCCGACTTGTCGCAATCCACTGTTTTGTTATCTCGTCTCTCCCTTTTTTCAAAAAGATTTTTGTTATCTTTGCCTGTTTTAGTCCATGTGTTTTCTCGACTTTCAGTCGAGTTCGGCGATTTTATTTTTCCCCCGCCCGCGCGGTGGGTTTGCCCAAAAGCAATTAAAAACAGGAAATTTTTATTAAAAAAATGTCTAATAACGATCTCCCCGTTATCTAGTCAATACTTAGTCCGTACTATTCTGGCAGTAAAATCAAAATGGATATTGATAATATTTTCTAGAAGCGTATTATTATTTTGATTTTAGACATTTTTTTAAAAGCCAACATGAAAAGTCCTGCTTATTTTCTCTATGCCAGAAAGTCTACAGATGACGAAGAGCGTCAACAGCTTTCTATCCCTGTCCAACTTGATGAGCTTCGCACCTTTGCAGAGAAGGAAGGGTTAGTTATAGCTGATACTTTCATTGAGAGTAAAACTGCCAAGGTTCCAGGGAGAGAATTGTTTAACCAGTTATTGGATCGTGTTGAAAAGGGCGAAGCTCAAGGTATTCTTGCTTGGCACCCGGATAGATTAGCCCGTAACGCTGTTGACGCTGGTCGTATTGTCTATCTTCTTGACCGAAATATCTTAACCGACCTCAAATTCCTGACTTTCTGGTTTCAAAACACTCCGCAGGGACTTTTCATGTTGTCAATTGCTTTTGGGCAAAGCAAATACTATGTTGATGCCTTATCAGTTAATACCAAAAGAGGCCTTCGCCAAAAAGTCAGATTAGGCTGGATGCCCTCCCAAGCTCCCCGAGGCTACCTTAATGAAAGATTGTCAAAAACTATTATCAAAGATCCCAAGGAATGGGAAGCAATTAAACAGTTGTTTGAATATTATTCCCAAGGTACCCATACTTTCTCTAATGCCTCTGACTTTTTGTCGAAGAACAATTTTAAATCTTCATATGGTAATAATTTAAAAATTGATGCAGTAAAAAGTATATTAAAGAACCCTTTTTACTGTGGCCTCTTTTGGTATTCTAAAGAGCTCCACCCTGGCAAGCATGAGCCAATCATCTCAAAACGACTTTTTGATCAGGTTCAAGAAGTTTTATCTCTTCGCGGTAAACCCCAAACCAAGCTAAAAGTTCCCAAACCTTTTACTAACCTTATCCGCTGTGGAGAGTGTGGAATGATGATAACGTCCGAAGTCCAAAAAGGTTTTCTTTACTATCGTTGTACCAAGAAGTCCAAGACTCACCAATGTTCCCAACCTTTTATCCGCGAAGAAAAACTTCTTGAACAACTGAACGGAAATATCAAAAAGCTCGTTTTGAGACCGGATTGGGGAGAACACATGTTAGCCAAACTTAAATCAGAAAGAGATAATATTTCCCAATCCGTTATGGTCGCCTCCAAAGAGCTCAAAGAAAGAGTAAGCATTGTCAACAAAAAGATTTCTTTTCTTCTTGAATCTTTCCTTGATCAAATAATTTCCAAGGAAGATTATCTTCTCAAAAAATCCCAATTAGTATCAGAAAAGAAATCTTTAGAAGAAAAAATCTTAACTCTTTCTCGGCGACCATTTGATTGGCTCGAACGCATGCGAGATTGGATTATTTCCGCCTTGGAGGCGGATAAAATCGCCGAAGATAACAAAAATCTTTTTCAAA
>JAVHNX010000047.1:0-1762 GCA_036169735.1 Minisyncoccota bacterium | reverse complement strand
TCAGTTTGTCAATCCTTTTATTGATAAAACACGCTTTTTTAGAAACTAGGCTATTAATATGAAAAGCCTCTATGTACGTAGGCCTTGCTGGATTTAAGAGGTAACTCCTGCTTTCAGGATATTTCTTTTGGTCTGCTCTTCATTCGTAAGGATGCGTTTCAGAATTTTACCGGTTGTATTTTTAGGTAGTGCCTGCCGAAATTCTATACTTTTAGGTACTTTATAGGAAGCTAGTCTTTCCCTTAGGTAATGCAAAACCTCCTCTTCGCTTACGCTCTCCCCTTCTTTTAAAACGATAAAACCTTTTGGTACCTCCCCCCTATGCTCATCTGCTATACCGATCACTGCGGCTTCCTTAATTTTTGGATTTTGGTAGAGTACTTCTTCAATTTCTCTGGGGTACACATTTAATCCGCGTACATTAACCATTTCCTTTTTGCGCCCGACAATATAAAAATAACCCTCACGGTCAAACTTTGCCATATCACCGGTATAGAGCCAGCCATCCCTTAAAACTTCTCTTGTAGCCTCCTCTTTCTTAAAATACCCCTGCATAACATTAGGGCCTTTTACCAATAGTTCGCCTACATGCTCCGGAGCTAATGTATCACCTTTCTCATCTACGATTTTTAATTCAATATTTTTGGATAAAGTAAGACCTATTGAACCGGCCCTTCTTTTTCCTTTTAAAGGATTTAAGGTAACTACGGGGGAAGCTTCGGTTAAGCCGTAACCTTCAATAAGCGGGATACGGAACTTTTTTTCAAAACCCTTGAAGGTTTCCACAGGCAGAGCCGCCGCGCCGGAAATGCACAACTTTACCGGATTAAATAATTTGATCAAAGGGCTATGGAATATTTTAGGCATTTTCATATTTTTCAGGATGGTGTATATCGAAGGTATGCCAACGAATACGTTTACTCGGTTTTTTCTTATCGCCCGGATAACCCGCTTAAAAGGCCTGACAGATTTCATAAGCACTATTTTTGCGCCTACTAATAAAGGCAGGTTCATACATACCGTAGCAGCAAAGGAATGAAACAAAGGCAAGATACAGATAAGACTATAACGACAGTTTATGTGCAAAACAGAAGAAGAATCAATGGCGTTAGAAATAAGGTTGTAATGCGAAAGCATTGCCCCTTTGGGAAATCCGGTGGTTCCTGAGGTATATAAGATTACTGCCAAATCTTCAGGGTCAGCTGATGCCTGAACGAATACATGCGGATTATGTTTTTTCAGGCGCAGTAATTCACCAGGGGTGACAATATACTTTAGACTGTCCACACGCAGGCGCAGTTCTTCTGCCATAGCAAGATACACCCGCAGGGTAATCATGGCCTTGGTTTGGCTATCTTCTAAAATATATTTGGCCTCTTCTACTTTAAACATATAATTAATTGGCACTACCACTGCCCCTGCTTTTAAAATCCCGTAATAACTGACCACAAACTCCGGACAGTTATCCAAAAATAAAGCTACTTTATCGCCTTTTTTAATACCTAAATCAATCAGGCCGCTAGCTATATGATTAGTCAATTCATCCAATGTCTTATAGGTAATTTTCTTCCGGCCAAAGACAACAGCAATACGATTAGGATGTTTCTTGGCAGAGGCATTTAATAATTCGCCTAAGTTTTTCGGTATCATAGTTATATAACTCCTTCGGGAATAACCTCAAAGAGTGCAAATATTAGTTATAATTATATCTTGAATTAATCACCAATACAAGATAATGAGATACAACACTTACTCTACTTCG
>JAVHNX010000046.1:6397-8427 GCA_036169735.1 Minisyncoccota bacterium | reverse complement strand
TATAGGGGCGTAGTATAATGGTAGTACTGCTCTCTCCAAAAGAGTAGGCGTGGGTTCGATTCCTACCGCCCCTGCAAGTGAAAATAACGGCTAATTCTAGTCGTTATTTTAATTATACGATGTTATTATTTGTTTATGGATTTTTTTGATGTGGATAAATTTATTTGATTTAATGAGGGGGGGGTGTTATACTTAAACGGTAATTTATAAAATTATAAACAAAATATGACAAGTAAAGATTCTAGCAAATTTGCCTCGCCCGAAGAAGCGGCAGCAGCTGCACAATTTAATAAAACAGGGGAAGTCATAGAACAAAGCAAGCCATATGATATCTGGGATTTTGCAAAGCGTTTTAAAGAAGTGAGAGCAAAATTTAAAGAGGATGATCGTCCTGAAAATCGTAAGGCTTTTAATGAATCTGGAAATACAAGGCCTGAC
Source organism: Minisyncoccota bacterium (assembly GCA_036169735.1). Classification (GTDB taxonomy): domain Bacteria; phylum Patescibacteriota; class Minisyncoccia; order Phycocordibacterales; family UBA9973; genus UBA9973. Next base: position 7,989 of record JAVHNX010000046.1, on the reverse strand, counting down.
GCAAGATTTGTGGCTGAAGAAATAAGACAAAACCCTAAGGAGCTTTGGAAAATCATGGGTATGGTTGAAGATTGTTGGATAAAAGGGAACGAAGGAAATCCAAACGCAGAATTCAATAATGGATGGGCTCTAGGTTTGCTTAAAAATTGTATACTAGCTGAGACTGTTGATCCTGGATCTATAGATAGAAAATCTGAATAAAGTTAACGATAAATTAGTTCAAATTTAATATAAATCCGTCAGATTAATGGCGGATTTTGTTTTGAATTATTAATTAAATTTCACCCAAAAAAGTTCCAAGTACGTCCCAAAGCCCCTGCAAAATTAAAAACCAGATTAAATAATATTCTGGTTTTTTTGATATAAAAATACAAAGGTGGTAAAATATATAGTATTATAAATTCATTATATCTTATGCAGCCGCCAAATAATTTAATAGAAAATACCCAAATTGCAGTTTTTAAAGGAAAACAAATTAGGAAAACGATTTATCAGGGTGAATGGTGGTTTTCGGTGGTGGATGTTATTGAAGCATTGACGGAAAGCTTAAATGCTAATGATTATTGGTATAGAATGAAGGTTCATGTCAAATAAGAAGACGGATTTGAACCATCGACAATTTGTCGACAGTTGAAATTAGTAGCTTCAGATGGAAAGATGCGTGAAACCGATTGTGCCGATACCGAAGGTATTTTTCGTATAATTCAATCTATTCCATCTCCCAAAGCCGAGCCATTCAAACGCTGGTTAGCCAAAGTTGGCTATGAGCGTGTACAAGAAATAGAAAATCCAGAGTTGGCCATCAAGAGAACAAGAATGCTTTATAAACTCAAAGGCTATAGTGAAGATTGGATAGAAAAAAGAATGCGCGGTATTGCTATTCGTGAAGAATTGACTGACGAATGGCAAAAGCGAGGAGTAAAAAAACAACGAGATTATGAAATTTTCACAGCGGAAATTTCCAAGGCAACTTTTGGTGTGACGCCAAAAGAATATAAAAAACTAAAAGGTTTGAAACGAGAGAATTTGCGCGATCACATGGATGATTTTGAGTTGATTTTTAATATGCTCGGTGAGCGTGCCACCACGGAAATTCACCGAACCGAAAATTCAAAAGGCGTGGTAAAATTGAAAAGTGATGCCAAAGCCGGCGGTGATATTGCTGGTGGAGCAAGAAAGAAATTGGAAAAACGTCTTGGACGATCGGTGGTGACAAAGAAAAACTTTTTGAAAAACTCTGAGAAAAATAAATTGTTGTAGGTCGATTTAGATACCAAAAAAGTTTCAGACATGTCCCAAAGCCCCAAGACCACCCTCCCTGCGATAATTTCTGAATTTATTTGAGAGATTGTCGGAGGATTATAAGGGTGGTTTTTTGATTGACGGTTTTGTATAAAAAACGTATTATAAAGCTTGTAAATAAAAATAATGAATCAGTCACAAGCTCTAAAAATTCTTCAATCCGGCGACAATGTTTTTCTCACCGGCTCGGCCGGCAGTGGGAAGACTTTTTTGTTGAATCAATTTATTGATTATCTAAAAAGCAATAAAACCAAAGTGGGAATCACCGCCTCCACCGGCATCGCCGCTAC
>JAVHNX010000046.1:0-6297 GCA_036169735.1 Minisyncoccota bacterium | reverse complement strand
TGGGCGATAACAGTGCACAAAAGTCAAGGGATGAGTTTGGACGCGGCCGAGATTGATCTGTCCAAATCGTTTGAACGGGGGATGGGCTATGTGGCTTTGTCGCGCGTGCGGGCACTGGATTGTATTTGTTTGATGGGGATAAATGAAATGGCGTTGAAGGTGAATGAAACAGTGGTAAAAAAAGATAAAGAATTTAAAAAGTTGTCGGATAAAAATAAATGAGGGCGTATGTATTATGTGTATATTTTAGAATGTGCTGATAAAACTTTGTATACTGGTATCACGGTTGATGTGGTTCGTCGCGTGAACGAACACAATACCTCAAAGCTCGGTGCAAAATATACTCAGGTTCGTCGGCCGGTGAAGTTGGTTTATTCGAAGAAATATGAGGATCGTTCGCTGGCTTCTAAAGCAGAATATAAAATAAAAAAACTTTCGCGAGGAGAGAAAATAAAATTAATTTGTGGCAAGGGTTGACAAAAAGGTTTTATGTGTGGTAGTTTATTTAGCTATCGACATTCTGACATAGGGTCGGATATGGTGGTAGTGTATTTTGAAGAAGGTTGAATACATGTCTATTGTAGCGTTTGGCCAGGGGTGGGTGACCAACCTTCCCGATTGGCAATTGCCGGAAGATCTTGCCAAGGAAAATTTTTTCTTAACCCAAGGCAAAGACACTACCGCTCATTTGGTGGAGGAAGTTGCGATTGAAGGAAGAATTTTCGTCCGCGATCTACCATTATACATTCAGGCGTGCGGTCTCAAGCCGGTTTCGACCGGTCAAGCATTTGTGTATGCGAATGCTGGCGGTCGTGGTCAATGGTCGCATTTTTCTCACAAAATGATCATCGCCGGCGAGGGCGGGGTCAGCCCCGAGGGCAAAGTACTTTCTTTGACTTGTTCGAAGGTCGTCATTTGCACCCCGGATGAAGTGCTGGGGGCAGATGTGCGGCTATTGGTCCTACGTTCTTCAAAGACGACCTTGATCATTGAGGATTAGTGTGTCTGTCATTTCTGAATCGGTCGAAGCAGTTCGTCCGGTTCGTAACAGTAGTTTAAACCCTCGGGCGTCAAATGTCTGGATCATTCCAGACAGGCGACGCCCGAGGGTTTCTTGTTTTATTAAACTATACTTTGTTAGTATGAATTTGACAAGACAAAATGTCTATGCTATTTTAGATACAATATTATTCTTCCGTAATTTTTTTATTCTTCTTGTTTTTTATAACCGAATTTCGGATGTTGTTTATAATTTATTTTTATGACCCATTTAAATTGGTTCAAAGAGCGTAAGTGGATGAACGCGGATATGACTCTGGACAAGAGCCTGTCTGAATCCCACAAATCTATCCCCATACCCGCCAAAATATCTTTTTGGAAAAAAATGTTATTATTTTCCGGCCCCGGATATATGGTGGCGGTCGGATATATGGATCCCGGAAATTGGGCTACCGACATTGCTGGTGGCTCTCATTTTGGTTATACATTATTATCGGTAATTTTGATTTCCAGTTTGTTTGCAATGTTGTTGCAATATTTGTCGGCCAAGCTCGGTATTGCTACTGGACGCGATTTAGCTCAGATCTGTCGTGATAATTTTGGCAAGCGCACCAATATTTTTCTTTGGTTAATGGCGGAAATTATGATCGTCGCTTGCGACTTGGCCGAAGTGATTGGTTCGGCGATTGCTTTGAATTTGTTATTTAAAATTCCATTGATTATTGGTGTATTGATCACCGTAGCTGATGTTTTTGTTTTATTACTTTTACAAAATAAGGGTTTTCGTTATTTGGAGGCTTTGATTATAGTTTTGATAGCTACTATGATGGTCGCGTTTGGTTTTGAAATATTTTTTTCACAGCCATCCATTAGTGCTATTTTTGGTGGTTTTGTTCCGACGACATTGTTGTTAACTAATAAAGAAATGCTTTATCTGGCGATTGGAATTTTGGGAGCCACGGTGATGCCACATAATCTTTATCTTCATTCAGCGATAGTGCAAACGCGTGCCTATGAAGAAACAGAAAAAGGTAAAAAAGAAGCCTTGAAATTTTTGACCATTGATTCTACTGTTGCTTTGTTTTTTGCTTTTTTAATCAATGCCGCAATTTTGATAGTCTCCGCTGCCGCTTTTTATACACGAGGGTTAAACGAAGTGGTCGAGATTTCACAAGCCTTTAAATTATTATCTCCACTTTTTGGTGTGGGTTTGGCCAGCACTTTGTTTGCAATCGCCTTATTGGCATCTGGGCAAAATTCCACTATCACCGGTACTTTGGCCGGACAAATTATTACCGAAGGATTTTTAAATTTAAGATTGGTTCCGTGGTTGCGTCGATTGATTACCCGTGGTTTGGCAATAATTCCAGCGGTCGGTGTGATTTTGATTTATGGTTCGGGAAGTTTGACCAAATTACTAATTGTGAGTCAGGTAGTTTTGAGTATTCAACTGCCGTTTGCCGTATTTCCACTGGTATATTTTACCGGTAGTAAAAAACACTTGGGAAACTTTGCCAATAGTTTTTTTATAAAAATATTGACTTGGACTATTGCTGTGTTTATTGCCGGATTGAATATTTATTTGGTGGCTGGGCTATTGATGAATTGAAAATATTTTGTTAAAATTAGCGAGTTAAGGTATTGTCATTCACGCGAAGCTTGTCCTCACGAAAGTGGGGAGCGGGAATCTAGTATGATTATTGTCTTAGATAAAATATATAGATTCCCGCTTTCGCGGGAATGACAGGAATAACTATTATGAAAATAACTTTTTTAGGTACAAACGGTTGGTATGATTCACCGATGGGCAGTACTCCCAGTGTTTTGATTGATGCCTCCGATTGCTATATAATTTTGGATGCCGGTTTTGGCATCGCCAAAGCTTCTGATCTTATTGTCCAAGACAAACCGGTCTTTTTGTTTTTATCGCATTTTCACATTGATCACATTTGTGGATTACATACTTTATCCAAATTAAAATTAAAACGGCCACTAACAATTTTTGGATCAAAAGGTTTGAAAAAAATGTTAAAAACAATTTTTGTGCACCCTTATGCCGCCGATATGAAAGAAGTGGGTTTCAAAATTATTGTTAAAGAATTAAAAGAAGGCAGTCATACCGAGTCGCTAAAATTTGATTGCCGTCGCCTTCAGCATATTGATTTAGCTTTGGGTTATCGTCTGTATTTGGATAATAAAATTATTACTTATTGTACTGATACAAAAGTATGTAATAATGATTCGTTGTTGGCCAAGGAAGCCGATGTGTTGATTCACGAATGTGGCTATACAGTGAAAGCGCCAGACGATTTTTGGGGGCACACATCGCCGGAAGAGGCGGGGGAGCTGGCACAACAAGCCGGAGTCAAAAGATTGTTTATTACCAATTTTGGACCCAACGCTTTTGATACTCGTGAAAAGAGGATTAGTGCGGAAAAAAAGGCGCAGAAATATTTTTTAAATACGCAGGCGGCGTTTGATGGAACTATATTTGAATTATAAAATCAAGGGGACAAATGATTAAACATTTACATTTTGAAACATGTGTCGGCTTTGCTTGACAAAACCGCACTCTCACTCACTCCGGCTGTGAGGCCGGAGTTCCATGGCGGTTTCAAAATATATATGTTTAATCATTTGTCTTTTTTTCAATATCAAAGATATTAATTAAATAAAAAATCCACCAAGTTAATTTTGGTGGATTTTTTATTAACTATTATAATAAAATTTTTATTACATTGGTTAGCCGCGGTTCCGTTTGGAACGCGCGGGCAAAGGGTGGTGAGTCTACGACCACGTTGGTGGTGATAGACTACTACTGACTGTTCTCTGTTTTTGACCGTGTGTTGATGCGCTCTTGCGCCTCATTTGTAAACTTTTCCCATTGTAGCAATGGCGGTCTTTCGCTACTTTCGTGGCATGGACACCAATGGACCTTTAAAGCGCCCAACAGTTTCCATGGCGGAAAACCATCAATTGGCGTTGCCGGGTAGTGTTGAAGCGTTTGCTCCAACAGTTCACAGCAGCGCTTCAGATGTGTTCTTTTTGCACCAAGTTCATTCACGCTGATGTCATCGGCGGAAATTCCTTGTTGTTGTCGAAATTCTACGAGTTGGCTGACATAGTAGCCAAAAGATCCTTCAGTTCCGGCGCAGGCTTGCTCCAAGGAAAGATCTTTGGTCAACAGCTGCCGCCACCATCTTTGAAAATACATTGTCATTAGCACTCGATAATGTTCGATGTCGGTGTCGAGCCCGATCATTATGGCGTGAGTGAGATGGTTGGACGCGGTGGGCGATACCGAAGCATCGCCCAGCAGTGCGGTTAGTTGTTCTATAGCACTCTTTGGGTCTTCTTTGCCGCGCGTGAGGCGGAGAAAACACTCGCGTCCAGTTTCAATTGACTTGTCAGTTTTTGGTTCGGTAGCGGTATAAATTTGCCAGGCGGCAACTATGGCGAAAATAAAAGTGGCAATCAAAATGATGATTGAAAAAGCGGTAAACATTTTGTACTCCTATTCGCAAGTGATCGCATGTTCTCCAAACACCCGTTGGAGAATATAAAGCCAAAAACAGAATTTTCAAAGGACGAATGACTGTGTGGATAAGGTATAGTTGACAGAGTGTTTTGTCAAGTATATAATATACCTACACCTATGGTATAGGTATTAATAAAAATGATAATAAAACTATGATCGAACCATACAAAGCGAAAATAAAATTAAGCCTCAAAAAGGCTCAAGGCCAGCTCAAACTTTTGGATAAAATGGTAGAAGAAGATCGCTACTGCATCGATGTCGCTCAACAAATAAACGCGGCGATTGGTTTGCTCAAACAGATCAATATCACCATTTTGGAAAATCATTTGCAGAGCTGTGGCACCAATAAATTGAACTCCAAGAGTCCGGAAGAAAAAGAGCAATTTATTAAAGAATTGATTAAAACTTTTAATTTAACCGGTAAATAATTTTTTTATAATTTTATTAAATAATAAATTATGCCAAAAATAATTCTTCCCATTCAAGGAATGCACTGCAAATCGTGTGAGATTTTGATAGAGCAAAATCTAAAAAAAGTAGAAGGTGTAAAAAAAGTTGAGGTGTCACATACCACCGGTCAAGCTCAGGTATATTTTGATAATAACCAACCCGATCAAAGTCGTTTGGAAAATGCCGTAGTGGAATCCGGATATAAAATCGGGAAAAAAGAAAAAAACGGTTGGTTGTCCAAAGACGCTAGCGATTATCAAAATTTATTTTATGGCGCGGTCGTATTATTCGTAGCCTATTATATAGCGCGCGGTTTTGGTTTGTTTAATGTGAATGTCAATACCGAAAATAGCGGTTTGGGTGTGGTATTTTTGGTTGGGTTGGTGGCTGGCATCTCTACCTGTATGGCGATGGTGGGTGGATTGATCTTGGGTTTGTCGGCTCGTCATGCCGAACTTCATCCCGAGGCAACCGCGCAACAAAAATTTCGTCCCCATCTTTATTTTAATTTAGGGCGCATTGGCGGTTTCGTAGTATTAGGCGGAATCATCGGCTTGCTTGGTTCAGCTTTCAAAATATCTGCCACTTTTCTAGGCGTGCTCACTTTCATTGTAAGTTTTGTAATGATTTTCTTGGGTTTAAAATTAATTAATATTTTCCCATTTTTGCAAGATAAAAATATTGCCTTGCCAAAAAGTGTCGCGAAATTTTTTGGATTGGGAAAAGAGAATCGTGAATATAGTCATCGTGGTGCGGTGATCTCTGGTACGGCTACTTTCTTTTTGCCTTGTGGGTTTACTCAGGCGATGCAACTTTATGCGGTGAGTTCCGGCAGTTTTTTTCAAGGAGCGGCTATAATGGGATTGTTTGCACTTGGTACGGCACCTGGGTTGCTTGGTATCGGCGGTTTGTCTTCGATTTTCAAAGGTAAGAAAGCCAGAATATTTTTTGCGGCCGCTGGTATCGCCGTGATTTTATTTGGTTGGTTTAATATTGGTAATGCTAGCCGGTTGTTTGGCGGCGGGTCAAACAATAATCCGATGGTTGCAGTTACAACTGATGCTCAAGTGGTAAATATGACGCAAGATTTTGATGGTTATAGCCCAAATGTTTTTACCGTGCAAAAAGGCCGTCAGGTAAAATGGATAATTACTTCCAAAACTACTTTGTCCTGTGCCAGTTATATTGTAATGCCAAAATTTAATATTAGTCAGCCGTTGAAAAAAGGGGAAAACATTATTACTTTTACTCCAACCGAAACCGGTGAAATTCCATTTTCTTGTTCAATGGGAATGTATACCGGCAAATTT
>JAVHNX010000045.1:0-1927 GCA_036169735.1 Minisyncoccota bacterium | reverse complement strand
GCCCCCGTAGCTCTCTTCATAACACTGGAATAACCAGGCCAGATAGTATCGATATCACGTCAGATTGTGTCAAAACTTACTTCAATCTTCCCCAAAATCCCAACGTCCCCTAAAAATCATTTCATAAATTCATGAAAAAAAGATTTTTTATACCATATCCTCAAAAAAAAATCATTTTACTCCTTCAACTCCCCCAAATATTGCTCAATTTTCCAAAAAACACATCGAATATGGAGTAAACTTACCCAGGATTCATGATCTCCATCAATTTATTCATCCCAAGTATGTTAATTACCCGTCTAATGTTATATGCCAGCATAGTAAGACCCATTTCTCCCCCTACTTTCACCAACCCTTTCATTAAAAAATAACCTTGATTAAAACCTCTTTTTATAGTTCCGAAAGGATGCTCGGACATACAATTCCTTTTCTTAACTATATCAGGATTATTTTTAAGTCGTTCCCTCATGTCATCAAGAACCTTTTCATGTTCCCATCGAAAGATTACTCGTCCATTCTTGTTACTGGTACATTTTGATTTGAATTCACAAGTGTTACAGCTATTACTTTTATATTCTCTCATATTTTTATTATTTTTAATAGATTCGCAGCTATATGCTAATTCACGATTCCCAGGACATGTATAAACATCCTTACCAGCGTCATATTTGAATTGATTATCGTGAAATTCAGGTTCTGGAACATTTCCTTCTTTGAACTGTTTCGGTTTGGGTTCAGGAATTAACGGAATAGTATTGTTCTCAGAACATTTTTTGATTTCATCCGGATTATAATAACCCTTATCTGCCAGGACTTCCAGGGACTCTACTTTTAATACATCTTTGGCTCTCCCAGCCATTTCATTAAGTTGTTTTTTATCATTGACATCATTTGTAACTTCAAAATCAACGACAAGATTATTTTTGGCATCAATTGTTGTCTGTACATTATAAGAGACATCGAACTTTTGGTTGCCCATCATCATCCGACTATCGGGATCAGTCAATGAAACTTGTGTTTCCCCTGTGGTTTCTAAGGATTTTTGTAGCTCTTCATACTCTGATTTTCTCTTTTCCAGTTGCTGAATTTTCTCCTTTAATTCTTTTGCATCCGGCAGCTTAACCGAAGATTCGATTTTATCATTTTCCTCTAATTCTTTGAGATATGCTTCAATTTTATCTTCGATGTCTTTGAGTTTCTTTGCAAGTTTTTCTGCATTGAAATTTCGTTTTTTGGAATTTACAGCTTTAAATTTACTGCCATCTATTGAGACCATTTCTCCACCATAAAGACCAAGTTCTTTGCTGAATAATACAAATTCTTTGAATACTTTTTTTATCGCTACTGCATTGTTTTTTCTAAAATCAGCGATTGTTTTATGGTCTGGTGCAAGTTTTTTGAGCAGCCACATTACTTCAACGTTTCTAAAGCACTCTCTTTCTAATTTTCTGCTTGAACGAATGCAATTCAAATAACCATATATATAGAGTTTCAAAAGATCCTCTGGATTATATGATGGTCGCCCTGTTGTATTCACTTCAGCATGTGTAAATCCAAGTCCTATAAAATCGAGGAGTGCCACAAATGCTTCAATAAAGTGGACAAGATTTTCTTCTCCAATATAGTCGTCAATCTTTGCGGGAAATAATATTTCCTGTTTTCTATCAAAGCCCTCGATATAGTCCATTTTTTCTTCTCCTGTTTTTAAAACTGGGTAATTAGAATATTTATGTGATATATACATGCATAGCATATAAATGTTTCGATACATAACGATTATATGTGGATAAATCAAGAGATTCTAATGGAATATTTCATAGGAATATATCATTTTTCATGATTCTGGCATGAATGAATGTTCATGAGGGTTTGATTGGGGGTTGGAAATCGAACTGTCTTCAAAAATAGTTTTTACACACTCTGACGT
>JAVHNX010000044.1:0-1928 GCA_036169735.1 Minisyncoccota bacterium | reverse complement strand
TATACAAAAAAGCCAAAAATGAAAAAAAAGAGGTTTACATGTAGGGGGAATTATTTTAAGGATAACCTCTCGAGAGAGAGGGTTATTTTTCATCTTCGGATCTTCTTTCTTCTTTTTCTTGTTCTTTGCCTTTCTCTTCTTTCTCCATAGATTTTTCATCTTTGGAGTCTTTAGATGCACTTTTTTCTTCGTTTACTCTATCTTTAGCGGCTTTCATCTCTTGGCGGAGATCATCTTTTGTGATGCCGAACTGTTTAGTAATTTTATCTTCGTGAGCGTCTTTTTCCATAGCTTTTTGTGAATCCAAAGATGTTTGGGGCTCTTTATTCTTTTCACCGAGATTTGCTTTGTTTAGCGCGGCATAAAATTTATCACCTTTTTGACCAGGAACTTTTCCTGTTACGTGAGTTTTTTCTTCTTTATGAGGCTTATGGGTTTTTTCATAGTGCTCGAAATAGTCGTGAGCCATATCTTTAAGCGCCCCACTTATATTCCCGCCTGCCATTTTTCCGACTTTTCCAACAAGTTTACCTACACGATACACAAAACCCGCTCCTGCTCTTACTGTTGTTTTAGTGAGTCCAGCAGCAAGACCAACGGTTACTGCAAGACCACCCGACACGCCATCATTTGCACCAATCATATATTTAGCAAATTTTACAGAGCTGATAATGTCATTTTTAGCTGTTCTAAGATTAACCTCTGTCGCTTTCATAATAGCCTTGTCTGCTCTTTTAGCGGACGGTATCCACGCTAACGCTTCATCAAAGGCTGTTTTATATTTCCACTCCGCATGATTTTCCTGCTCCCCTTTCCAAGCACCATTTTTATCATCACTACTTCCCACAAAATATTTAAGTTTAGTTGTATTGACCGCACTATATTCGCCATTCCTTTTTACAAGTAGACCCTCTTGCATGAGTCGATCTGCTCTTGCTTGAATACGATCAAAAAGAAAAGCATTATCTTTTGTCAATAACCCCGCTTCTTGTAGTTCTTTTTTACCCGCTGCCGGGCTCCACGTTCCTCCAGCTATAAGAGCACCGTCAAGCATACCTTTTGCTTGATCGAAAAGCTGATCGTTTACCGCACTATCAAATTTTGTTTCCGCAATACTGTATTTATTCCCTTTGGCTTCCAAACTCTCTCTATAATTTTTGAACTTCTCTTTAGAGGTAGCTAGTTCGAAGCGATCAGGATTATTTTCATCTTTAATGACTAAACCATCTTTTACAAGTTTATTAAGATATTCTCGTTCCCTGCCCTGTGATGCTTCAAAAGCCTTTTTTTGTTCTGGACTATCAAACCCTTTTTTATTCATAAAATCTGCTGTGGATTTTAAATCAACTTCACCATTTGCCATTAATTTTGTTTCTGTCTTAGTGAGTTGCTGAAATCGTATCCCTATAGCCAGATCTTTTGCTTGTGCCCCATGTTGTGCCGCCGTAAAAAGCTGATTTTTTCGATTAAATTCAGAGATTGATTTCTCTCCATTTTTCCAGTGTTCTTTTGAAGATTGAGAGTAAAAATCTTTTTCTACTCTCATCGTTTTGATTCTTTCATCAATCGACTTCATCTCTTGTTTTGCTTTGTACGCAAGTTTATTGTCCTTTGCGTCTGCTCTTTCTTGTTTTCCTACTTTTGAGTTTTTATCAGAAACGGGAGCCGGAATACCATTCGGATTTTCAAAATCGATTTTTTTTGGCTCTTCCATTTTTTTTGTAGAATCTTTTTGATCTGCAAATTGAGCAGTGTCTATTTTGTCGCTCGCATTTTCCGCTAATTGCTCTTGTTTGTAAGCTTTTTCGAGGTTTTTGCGGCTATCTGTGTAAACAGCTAACTCCTCTTTTGCTCTTGACATCTGCACATATCCAGCATTTGTTGACAAACCGCCCTTGGAACTATCCGCAAAGACGTGTACACGGTCA
>JAVHNX010000043.1:0-1934 GCA_036169735.1 Minisyncoccota bacterium | reverse complement strand
GAAAAGGAGATGGAGGTTATCTTAGACCAGAAGCACCATGAAATAATTCTTTTAAGGGGGATTCCTTTATATTCGGTATGCGTCGGGCGCAAGATGTGCGTGTATAGTAAAGAGGGAGTAAAATTTGCCGGGAAGGTAAAAGAAGGAGATGAATTATTAACTTTTGATAAAGAAAATAATTTGGCGTACACAAAAGTTGAGAAAGTATTTAGAAGAAGTGTTGATGAAATATATGAAATAGAAATAGATAAAGAAATAAAAATTAAGGTTACGAATGAACATCCTTTATATGTTAAGGGTAAGGGATGGGTAAAAGCTCAGGGTTTAATATTAGGAGACGAGGTATTGATAGTAAAAAACAGAAGAGGGATTAAAAGAAGAAGAGATTTACCAATTAAGAAAGATTATAATCTGGGATACTTTATAGGAACGTTAGCCAGCGATGGTTCAGTATGGAGAAATTCCGTAAGGTTAGAAGTTAACGATATGAGTTTTGCAGAGAAATTTGCAAATTCCATTAAAGAGGCATTTGGGTTACCGGCTAAGGTTGAGAAGATACGCAAACCCAGCGGTTTTTTGAATAAAATAATTACTCAGTATCGAGTAAGAGTAGTTTGTGGTGAACTAGTAGGAATTGCAGAAGCTATTTTTTCAGGAAAAAAGAAAACAAAGACCTTCCATTTACCAAGAATTATTTTAGAGAATGAAAATATCTTCAGAGGATTTTTGCATAGTTATTTAGATGGCGATGGGTCTATTTATATAGACAAAAATGGGAAATTTAAATATGCGAGGATATACAGTAGCAATAAAGTTTTTTTAGAAGAGCTTGCCAAGGTTTTGTATTCTAAAGTAAATAAACAAGGAAATAGTGGGGAGTATGCGCTTCATATACCTGCTCAATGGTTATTTGATTTAAAACGGAAGGATTTTTATAAACCTTTTATTCCATCAAAAGAAGTTTTTGAGTTTAAGAATTATGAGTATGCGGCAATTAAAAATATAAATATTAAAAGAACTGATAAAAATTATAAAGTTTATAATTTTTCTTGTAAACCCTTCAGCACTTTTATAATAAATGGTGTATGGGTGCATAATTGCGAACACCATCTCCTCCCATTTATCGGCACGGCGAATATCGCCTACATACCTAAAAATGGCCGGGTTACTGGTTTAAGCAAATTAGTGCGGGTGGTGGATATTTTATCACGCCGGCCGCAAATACAGGAACGCCTGACTACGCAGGTTGCCGATATTATCATGGCAAAATTAAAGCCACTAGGGGTTATGGTGGTTATTGAAGCAGAACATCTTTGCCTGTCTATGAGGGGGGTAAGGAAACCCGGGGTTATGACGGTTACCTCGGCAGTGCGGGGTATCTTTAAAGAGAACGAAAAGACTCGTTCAGAAGCCCTGGCCTTGATTAAATCGTAAAATTAAGGAGGATATTATGGAGACAAAGGACCTAGGTAAGACATCCTTAGGGATGGAGGCAAATGTTGCTGCCCTTTTAAGTTATCTCGCGGGTTTTATCACCGGGATTATTTTCTATGTCCTTGAAAAAGAGAATAAGTTCGTGCGTTTCCACGCCATGCAGTCTATTTTAGTCTTCGGCGCACTCTTTATTTTATCCGTAATATTGCGTATGATGCCTTTTATAGGATGGGCATTAATGAACCTCATTTGGGTCCTTGAGGTAATCCTCTGGGTATTGCTTATGCTTAAGGCCTATAAAGGAGAATATTTCAAGCTCCCCATTACCGGCGATATAGCCGAGAAGAATTCTTAGAGATTGCTGAAAAAATCCTAAACAATGCAGCAATCTCAGAGAGCGCTGATATGATATTTAAGAATATTTCAGCGCTCTCTTAAGCCTTCATCTTCCCGAAGAAAGCGCTTCCTTTAAAGTGAGAAATAATCTTGCATTAGGGCAT
>JAVHNX010000042.1:0-1972 GCA_036169735.1 Minisyncoccota bacterium | reverse complement strand
AAGAGTTCATGAGTTTAGAAACAGATTTTTGAATTTAATATAAAATTGTTAAGAATTTTTCAGCGCTCTCTTTTATTTTGTTGACAATGTATACCTTTGGAAGTATAGTATTTATTGTTTAATGAAGTTGCGTATATCGTAACTTCACAAAAGAGGATAAACAAATGAAAAATGGCTATAAAAATCTCTCAAAAGATGAGGTTTATCTTATTTCTCGGGCAGAGTTCGAGAGGCAAAAACTGATCACTACGCAGTTTGTTCAAAAGCTTTTTTCTGATAAGAACAAAGCTTCTCGAGTCCTTGTTTTTCTTACTCAAAAAGGACGCCTTATAAGGATTGAAAAAGGTAAATATATTTTAGTTCCTATAAAGGCCCCAAATCAACAGTGGATGCCTAACGAGTTTGTGATTGCCGATTTGTGGATGCAAGGCACGCCTTACTACATCGGATATTTTACCATGTACAACTACTGGGGATTTACAGAACAGATTCCGCGCACGATTTTTGTTTTAAATACCGTAAAGTCATGCAAAAAAGAAATTAGCGGTATATGTTATGAAGCTGTGAAAATTAATTCTAAGAAATATTACGGTATTGAAAGAATAAAGGTAGAAGATCAAGAAGTGTGTATTAGTGATAAAGAAAGAACTCTGGTAGACTTTGCTTGTAATCCATTGGGATCAATACGTAATTTTGAGATGGCATTGAAAGATAATCTCAATAGTATTGATATCGAAAAATTTATTCAATATTTAAAAAAATTCCCAGTTGTTTCTGTAAGAAAAAGAGCAGGGTTTTTACTTAAGAAATTAGGATGCCAGGATAAAGTACTGGAACCATTGCGCAAGAGTATCGGCGAAAAGAGAGTTCTTGTACTTCTTGATCCGTACAGTCAATCTCGTAAAGGGAAAATAAATAATGAATGGAAAATTATTGTTAATCGATAGAGAAAAACTCAAAGATTTTATTCCGGCGATTGCCGGTAAAATGAAGTTTAGACCTGCTATTATCGAGAAAGACTACTATCTAACGGTTATTCTTTATAACATTGAAACTCTGCTTACAGATAAGATAGTTTTTAAAGGTGGAACCTTGCTGAATAAGGCGCACCTTAATTATCACCGTTTAAGCGAGGATTTAGATTTTACATATAACGCTAAATTTACAGCGCGATCCCAGAGATCAAAAGCTATTATGCCTATTCGTGAAAAGATGCCTTCATTTTTGAAAGCTCTTAATCTTTCAAGCGATAAGCCGCAAGGGGAGGGTTTTAATAATTCAACACAATACGTATTTAAAGTTAAATACCCATCCGTTCTGATGGCTAAGTACGATATGATCAAGATTGAAATATCTCTCCGTCAGCCGCCTATTGATAAGCCTGTTTATACTGAAATTAAACATTTTTATCAAAACCCTTTTACAGGTGAAGACTTATTCCCATTAGGAAAAGTACTGTCATTAACATGGAAAGAGGCAGTTGCTGAGAAACTTAAGGCCGCTATATCTAGAAAAGGTGTGGCAATAAGGGATTATTATGATCTTTGGTATATTGCGGAGTTTGGATTTGATTTTTATGATAAAAATTTTATCAAGCTTTTTAAGCGCAAAGTAGCCGATGAGGGCTATGTCGGTAATTATAAAGAAAATTTTGGATTTAGTGCTGATAAACTTTCATTTCTGCGCAAACAAATCGATGGACTTCTTAAACCTGTTATTCGTTCCGGAGAAGAGTTTAATTTAGACAAAGTTTTGGAGAGATTTAATGAAATTCTCGGGGATAAGAGATTTAGTTAATTGGATAGATAGCTTGGGGAAGAAAATATGAATTACGCGGTAATTTTAGCAGGCGGGGTAGGGAGCAGGTTCTGGCCGTTTTCACGCGAGCTTGAGCCGAAGCAATTTATGAAGATTATTGGAGAAGATAGCCTGCTGCAGTCTACTCTTGAGCGCTTAAAAGGCGTAATTGCCC
>JAVHNX010000041.1:0-2100 GCA_036169735.1 Minisyncoccota bacterium | reverse complement strand
TCAATCATATGGGGCTCTACGTTTCTAAATATGTCGGCAAAAATTTATTCGATGTCCGTTATTTCGGAATGCGTAAGGTTCTCGCTTCCAAGAATTTGGAACAACCGATTATCATTACCGTTCTAAAAGAAATAAAAGAGTTTCTTAAAAATGCTATCGGCAACATTCCGCCCGTGTTTGAAAATTTCTATCGTTCCGATTGGCTGGGAATAATTCGGTATCGGATGTACGGCTAAAAATACCTTTGATTAAAACATAGTCGACGACTATGTATGAACATAAAAAAAGAGCACGTTGATAAATTTATCAGCGTCTACGAGAAAACGTTCCACGAAAAAGTCTCATATCGTGAAGCGTTCGAACAATGTTTGCAGTTAGTTCTTTTACTTAGTGCCATTTATCACCCGATGACTCCCGAGGATTTCAAACGTGTCCAAGACAGACGCCGAAAAACTGGGGATTTGTAAACCTTGAAAAAATAAATGGTTGTGATAATATAACCCTGACACCTAGCAAGATAAAAATTAACCAAGGGAGCTCAATGCTCGTCCCCAAAAAGGGACGGTTCTGCCGATGAGTATTGCCTTTGGTAATATCTTGTTGGGTGTCCAGGACTGCCCCTTTTTGTATGGAAAAACAAAAAACAACAAAATCAAACTTGGCTGGTAATACCTTGCTAAATATGGCCGAAGCTTTAAACGAGATTCGGATTGACTTTGAATTGCCCGACGAACATTTAACCCGAGAGGGCAAGATTAAAGTATTAAAAGATATTAGAGATGATTTAACTAATATTTTTTGGAATTACAAATTGGTTAAAAAAAATAAGTATGCAATCAACGACAGGTAAAATTAAATATCTGGCCTATGTCCGAAAATCAACCGAGGGCGACGAACGCCAGGCCTTATCGATAGACAGTCAAAAAGACAAAGTCCGGGAGTTTTTTAGCAACCTGGATATTATCGAGGTGCTCGTTGAAAAACATACCGCCTTTAAACCTTACAGCCGCCCGGTCTTCGCTCAAATGATCAAGCGAATATCAAGGGGCGAGGCGCAAGGCATCATCGCCTGGCATCCAGACAGATTAAGCCGCAACGAAATAGACGCTTCAACCATTACTTATATGGTTCGCACTGGCTTAATAAAAGACTTAAAATTCGGCTCCTATAATTTCGACAATTCCCCCGAGGGCATAATGATGTTGCAAATGGCGCTTAGCCAATCGCAATATTTTTCGTCAAAACTCGGTAAGGACGTTAAACGAGGACTCGAGAAAAAATTTGAAATGGGCTGGCAACCGAACAAGGCGCCCGAGGGTTATTTAAACAAACGTGAAGAGATAAAAGGGCTTAGCACGATAATAGTTGATAAGGCTAAATTTCCGCTTTTGAGAAAGGCTTTTGACACCATGCTAACGGGCGCTTATTCCGTTCCCGAAGTATTAGACAAATTAAATAACGAATGGGGCTTTAAGACTAAAAGAATTAAAAGCTGGGGCGGTGGGCCGATGTCGAGAAGCTCTCTATATCGAATTTTTACCAATCCCTTTTATGCCGGCATTATTAATTACGGCGGTAAAGAAAATCAAGGCAAACACAAGCCGATGATTACTCTTGACCAATACGATAAAATTCAAGTCATTATGGGGCGAGACGGCAAGCCACGGAATCAAAAAAAGGACTTCGCTTATACCGGGCTGATACATTGTAAAGAATGCGGCTGCTTGATAACGGCCGACTTAAAACATAAGGTTATTAAATACACCAAAGAGTTGAGAAGTTATACTTATTATTTTTGCACCCGTAAACGCAAAAATTACGCTTGTCATCAAAAACCTATTACTAAAGAGGACTTGGAACTTCAAGTCGAAAAGGAACTGGAAAAATATCAAATCAGACCAGAGTTTTTAGATCTCGGCCTGGAAATAATCGAGGAACTAAAAAATGAGGAACAAGAAAAAACCGTAGCTATTAAAAATAACGCCGGCAAATCAGCCGACGCCTTAAAAGAAGAAATGAAAAATCTGACAAAAATGCGCTGCCGTAATCTTATCGGCGATGAAGAATACACGGAATCAAAAAATGAATTAATGAGAGAGT
>JAVHNX010000040.1:29750-35370 GCA_036169735.1 Minisyncoccota bacterium | reverse complement strand
ATCGTCTAACGGTTAGGACAGCGGGTTTTCAATCCGTCAATCAGAGTTCGATTCTCTGTGGGGTCACAAACTGAAACTGCCTCGGCAGAAAACGTAAAATCAAAATGAAAATACTTTCAATCGAAACATCTTGTGATGAAACAGGAATAAGTATACTGGAAATAAAAGGAGGGATAAAAAACCCTTCTTTTAAAATATTGGCAGATAGCTTAAATTCTCAAATAAAAATACACGCTCCTTTTGGTGGTGTATACCCGATGCTTGCTAAACGAGAACACATAAAGAACCTACCGATTTTATTTGCCAGAACACTTAAAAAAGCAAAATTAGATAAAAGTAAAAAACCCTTTGATTTAATCGCGGTTACCTCAGGACCAGGATTAGAACCGGCCCTTTGGACAGGTATAACTTTCGCCCAAGAAACTGCTAAAAAATACAAAGTTCCCGTCATTCCAGTAAATCATATGGAAGGGCATATTCTTTCAGTATTTGGAAACGATAAAAAAGAATTCATAATCCCCGTCTCGTCTTCAAAAAATAAACAAACAAAAATAAATAAAGGTGCAGTAAATTTTCCAATTCTTTCTTTACTCGTTTCGGGAGGACATACTGAATTAGTACTTATACAAGACTGGATGAAATATAAAGTTATTGGTGAGACACTAGATGATGCTGCCGGTGAAGCTTTTGATAAAGTTGCAAGAATGCTCGGACTTCCCTATCCTGGTGGACCAGAGATTTCGAAGCTTGCAGAGGTAGGAAGAAAAAGCAGGAATACTGTTTTTAAAAGCATTGCGCAGGCCGACGGGCCGAGCATAGCAATCCGCCAGCAGGCGGATATGTGCGGTTTTAAAAATAGTATTCCTGCTTTTTATTGTATTCCTACTATTTCTCTCCCTCGCCCAATGATGCACAGTAAGAATTTTGATTTTTCTTTTTCTGGGCTGAAAACTGCGGTACTTTATTTGATACGTGATTTAACAAAAGTAAATCCAAATATTTTAGAAGATGACCTGCCTGCGCAGGCAGGAAAAATAAAAATACAGATTGCCACAGAATTCGAAAATGCTGTAGTTGAAACTCTAGTTCATAAAACAAAAAAAGCTATAGAAAAATACAACATCAAAACTGTAATAGTCGCTGGAGGAGTATCTTCAAATAAATACTTAAGAAAAGAAATGAAGAAAATGGTAGGACCCGACAAAAAAATCTTATTCCCTGAAAAAAAACTTGCAACCGATAATTCTGTTATGATTGGAATCGCAGGATATTTCAGATTTCTTAAAAAGGGAAAAAAAATCAACAGTTCTAAAATAAAAGCAGAGGGCCATATGCATCTTTAAAAAAGATTTGGGAAATGGTATATTAGAGTATGGAAGTTAACCCAAAATTATTAAAACCTTACGACCCAACCGAGACAGAAGCTCGGATTTATAAGCTCTGGGAAGAAAGTGGCCTTTTTAACCCTGATAACCTACCCGGAAATAGAGAGGAAGCTTTTACTATAATGATGCCTCCTCCAAACGTCACTGGGGTGCTTCACATGGGTCATGCTTTAATGATAACTCTCGAAGATATTATGATTCGTTACAAACGAATGCAAGGGTATAAAACACTCTGGCTCCCTGGTACAGACCATGCTGCAATAGCTACTCAATCAAAAGTTGAAAAAGAAATTCAGAAAAAAGAAGGTAAATCTCGCCATGATTTAGGCCGAGAAGAAATGTTGAAGCGAATCGGTGATTTTGCACAACAAAGTCATGACACTATCATCTCTCAAATAAAGGTTATGGGTGCATCCTGTGATTGGTCACGAGAAGCTTTTACTCTAGATGACAAAAGAAATCTTGCAGTCAATACTGTTTTCAAAAAAATGTATGACGATGGGATTATCTATCGTGGCAATAGAATTATAAACTGGGACCCAAAAGGACAGACAACTATTTCGGACGATGAAATCGTTTATGAAGAACGTACAGCAAAAATGTACACCTTCAAATATTCAAAAGACTTCCCTATTTCAATATCTACTACTCGCCCGGAAACAAAAGTCGGAGACGTAGCAGTAGCTGTGCATCCAGAAGATAAAAGATATGAAAATCTTATCGGTAAAGAATATGATTTAATTTTTTGCGGAGTTCCTATTCATATTAAAATAATTGCTGACAAAGCAGTCGAACCTGAATTCGGTACTGGTGCACTTGGTGTCACTCCTGCACACTCTATGATCGACTGGGAAATTGCTGATAGACATGATCTACCTCGTCCACAAGTTATCAATGAATATGCCAAGATGATGGTTGGAGGAGAAAACATACTTGGTAAAAAAACAACTGAAGCTAGAGAAGTAATTGTTGAATGGCTCCGAACAGAAGGACTCCTTGAAAAAGAAGAAGAAATGAAACAAAATGTTTCTACCGCGGAACGTACTGGTGGCATAGTGGAACCTCTTCCAAAATTACAATGGTTCATCAATGTAAATAAACCAATAAAAGAACGAGGAAATAAGACCTTAAAAGAATTAATGCGTGAACCATTAAAAAATGGTGAAATTAAAATTATCCCTGAATATTTTGATAAGACATATTTTCATTGGATAGAAAACTTGCGTGATTGGTGCATCTCTAGACAAATCTGGTATGGTCACCGTGTGCCTGTTTGGTATCGTGCAAACGAAAATAATAGTGAAACTTACTGCGGAGTTGTGGCCCCAGAAGGTGAAGGTTGGAAACAAGATGAAGACACACTTGATACCTGGTTCTCGTCTGGCATGTGGACATTTTCCACGCTCGGTTGGCCAGAACAAACTTCAAATTTGAAAACTTATCACCCTACCGACGTACTAGAAACTGGAAGTGAAATTCTTTTCTTTTGGGTTGCTCGTATGGTTTTGATGAGTGAGTATGTTCTCGAAGAAATTCCATTCAAAACTATTTACCTTCATGGAACAGTCCGCGATGGTCAAGGACGCAAAATGTCTAAATCTCTAGGTAACGGAATTGATCCACTTGATATAGCACAGAAGTTCGGTGCTGACGCAGGACGTATCGCCCTTGTAACAGGAACTGCTCCGGGTACTGATAGTAGAATTGATGAAAATAAAATAAAAGGTTATAAAAACTTTGCCAACAAATGTTGGAACATTACAAGATTTGTGCTTGATACTGTGGATGAAAGTAATTTTGAAACTCAAGGTCGAACCTTAGGAATTCAAAAAGGTTCGACCTTAGTTCCGATTATAGAAGAATTCAAAAAAATATCTGAAGATATTACATCAGACATGGAGAATTATCGTTTTCATATTGCATCAGAAAAAATTTATCATTATATTTGGCACAGATTTGCAGATGAAATAATTGAAGAAACTAAAGAAATAATAAAAACTAAAGATGAAAAATCTGAAGAAAGAAAAACTGCATTAATTTTAATCTGGAAAGATTGTCTGAAGGTACTTCACCCATTCATGCCTTTCGTTACCGAAGAAATTTGGTCGATACTTCCTGGCAACAAAAATCTTTTGATTATTGAAAAATGGCCTACAGAGTTCACCTTAGATGAACCTTCAAATGACAACCGACCCTAAAACCATCGGCCTAGCAATTTTGGGTGGAGTTACCCCCGCTCTTTTCTGGTTGTGGTTCTGGCTCCGTGAAAACAAAGAAAAACCGGAGCCAAAAGGGCTTTTAGCTATTTGTTTTATCATTGGTATGATTGCTGTTATTTTTATACTACCAGTTGAAAAATTTCTTCAAACAAATATACAATCCAGTGAATGGCAAATCATAAGTTGGGCAACAGCTGAAGAAATAATAAAGTTCTTGGCTGTAATGATAATTCTTTTTAGAACATCAAACATTAAAAGTCCAATAGATTGGCCAATATACATAATCACTGTTGCTCTCGGTTTTTCAGCACTCGAAAATATTCTTTTTTTAATAAAACCACTCTCATTAAACCAGTCCACTGTCGGTCTTTTGACGAGTCAGCTAAGATTTTTGGGTTCAACACTTCTACATGCTGTATCAAGCGGTATAATCGGTATTTTTCTTGGACTTTCTTTTTTTGGTGGTGCCTGGAGCAAAAAAATATGTCTCTTAATAGGACTTATATTAGCAATCGCCTTGCATAGTATCTTTAATTTTTTTATAATGAATAATAATGGAAGCGATTTTTTGAAAGTATTCGCTTTCTTGTGGGTCGCAACTATTATCAATATGTTACTTTTTGAAAAAGTAAGAAAAATGAGCGGAGAAAATTAATTGCTCATTATTAAAGTAAAATCGCGCATTAATTGTCGTTGCGCGACATAATTTCGTAAAATTAATGCAAAAAAGAAAATCATTTTTTGAAAGATTAACTGGAAGTGTTCGTGCCCAAGAAGAGCTAGATGAGCCTACAACAAAAAAAATAGCAGTAAAAGGAACTCATAAGAACAACAACGATTGGATGGAAGAAGAAGCAGAAGAAGCAGAGTTAACAGTAGACCTGTATCAAACACCAACAGATATCATTGTGCAAACAATGGTCGCTGGGGTTAAACCGGAAGACCTAGAACTAACTATCGCTCGCGATATGATAACTATTCGAGGAAAGAGAGAAGAATCACGCACAATAGACGAAGATAATTATTTTACTAAAGAACTTTACTGGGGAACTTTTTCAAGAACAATATCCCTACCCCAAGAAGTCGACCCTGAAGAAGCCGAAGCGACAGAAAAACATGGATTGCTTACCATTAAGCTTCCAAAGATAGATAAAGAAAAGAAAACTAGTGTAAAAGTTAAATCAGTATAAATAAAAAATCCTCTCCAACCTAAGTCGGAGAGGATTTTTATTGAAAAAAAAAGGACTTCGCTTTGCGAAGTCCTTGAATACTTTTTGTTTACAACTTAGTTTAATTTCCACCACGATAAGCGGTCATAATTTTCAATTACAATCTGTTGGCAAACTAAGTAAATAGCTCCGCAAACAAATAAAATTATTGAATTTAGAACATTTGGTGTGGTAAAAACAAAAATGTAACCAGCAACGCACCACATTACGATGCAAATGATTAAAGTTCTCATCTCTGATTTGTTTTTGTTTGCGCTTACTCTGTTACAGGATTTTCAGCAGTTTCCTTTTGTGAGCGAAAAGTCACTCGTCTTCCTTTGCCATCATTGAATACATCAAAGTATCCGTCAGTTTCAAGTAATATAATTTCTGTAATAACTTGAGTTACTGCACGCCCATTGTTCATAGGAGCAAAATTTGGAATAGTATCAACTTTGTATTTTTTGATTTGTGACAAAATTGAAACTAGATTTTCACCTGCCAATACTTTTTCAAGTTCAGCTGGTGTTACATTTGATGATTCCATACCATTCCACTCAAAAGGTAAAATTGCACCCGATTTTGTGGAGTGTAGATACCATTCGCCAAGGCGAAGTAATGTTCCATACGCATCAATTTGGTTACTGTTATTTGCAATTATTTTAATCATTGCAAAATCTTTTGAAAGTTCGCATTCCTGCGAAAGTTCAGAACAGAATTGTTTTGGTGGTGTTTGATTGCAAGAAGCAAGAGCAAAAAAAATTCCAAGAACAAATATGCAAATCAATGCATTGCCACTTTTCATTTT
>JAVHNX010000040.1:28272-29650 GCA_036169735.1 Minisyncoccota bacterium | reverse complement strand
CAAAAAAAATTCCAAGAACAAATATGCAAATCAATGCATTGCCACTTTTCATTTTATGTAGATTTTTTGTTAAAGAATGATTTAACCCCATTCTAGAAAAAATACTTGCAAAAGTCAAGGTTTCGTGTTGTATTATTACAAATTTTATTTATAAAATTTAACTAATAATTTTTGTAAGTTTTCTTGGTAATTTTTAGGAAAATAAAAAATAAAAATGGGAAATAAACTATAATTTACTAACTCTTCAATAACCATGTCGCGTAGGGTTATTGTGCAACCCTAATAATTTATACGTTATCAAACAAAGAACTATCATCTATTCCCTAGAACTTTTAGTTGTTCTATGATACCATGTATAGATGCGAGGAATGATAACTTCACCAGCTGAAATAAAATACATTAGATCTTTACGTTCTAAGGGTTTGAGTATTTCTGAAATTGTGAAATTGAGCAATAAAAGTAAATCAATCGTTTCAAAGTATATAAAAAATGTTAAAATTACTTTAAAATATCAAAAACTTTTATTACAAAAAAGAAATTGGGTTAAACAAAAATCTTTATTAGAATGGAATGAAGCTCGGCTAGAATCAAATAATCGCATAAAAAATATATCTAACAAAGAAAGCATGTTAATACTCGCCTCTTTGTATTGGGGAGAAGGAACAAAAAAAGAGTTAAATATAATAAATAGTGACCCGAACATGCTCCGTATTATTATTATCTGTTTGAAGCAGCTTGGTATAAATAATTCCCAAATAAAAGCAACAATCAGGGTGTATGAAGACTTAGACCATAAAATGGTTACTAAATATTGGGCAAAGGCCCTTCATATACCAGAGGAGTGTTTTAAAAATATCAATGTGTTGAATGGTAAAAAAATTGGGAAGTTGCCATATGGAATGTGTCGGATAAGGGTTGAAAAAAGTTCAAAATACTTTAAACTAGTAATGTCCCTTATTGAGAGAATCAAATTTTTGCTGCCGTAGTTCAATGGATAGAACGAGGGTTTCCTAAACCCTAGATGTCGGTTCGATTCCGGCTGGTGGCACAATATTATTGGCTTTTTAGTCACCTTGTGCTAAAATACTGCTGTGGATCCTGAATCAAAACAATTACTTGAAAAAACTTTTGCACTAGCTGAGGAGAACAATAAAATGCTCCACAGTATGAGAAGTGCACAAAAAAGGGCAGCTTTTATGCGTTTTGTTTATTGGTTGATTATTATTGGTATTACTGTTGCTTCATATTATTTGATGCAGCCTTACGTAGCAAAACTACAAGAGCTTGTAAAAAGTTCTCAATCCAGTATCAATCAATTAAAAAATCTTGGGAACATAATACCGAAGAATTAGTTTTGTTTTTTAAAATATGCCGAGGT
>JAVHNX010000040.1:663-28172 GCA_036169735.1 Minisyncoccota bacterium | reverse complement strand
ATGCTGTTTTGGTAGGTATACGCAATTAGTGGTAATATAAAAATATGCCGAGGTATGCTGTTTTGGTAGGTATACGCAATTAGTGGTAATATAAAAATATGCCGAGGTAGCTCAGTTGGTAGAGCGCTCCCCTGAAGAGGGAGATGTCACCAGTTCAACTCTGGTCCTCGGCACACAAAATAAAAAAGAGCAGATTTAAATCTGCTCTTTTTTATTTTGTTTTTATAAAGATTAGAGACCCAACATTGAGGAAATCTTCGATTGGTCAAAACCTACAGTTAATTCATCTCCTATGATTATTACAGGTACACCCATTTGTCCACTTTTCTCAACCATTTCTTTCCTTTTTTCTAAATCAGAAGATACATCATATTCTGTATAGGCAATATTCTTTTCTTTTAAAAAGTCTTTGGCCATGTGGCAAAAGTGACAAGATGGCGTTGAATAAATTGTTATATTTTTCATGTGATTATAAGTACTTATTTTTAATAAACTTATTATATCATAATGGTGCGGATAGGGAGAATCGAACTCCCGTTTGATACTTGGGAAGTACCAGTTCTACCACTTAACTATATCCGCAAATACCTCCAGACTATCTAAACCAATTTTTTATTTTTAATAAAAGACCTGATTCTTTTGGTAATCCAGAGTCAGTAGGATTTTTATCATCCATAACAACAATGAGTTCCTCTCCTTCTTTTACTAAACCAAATTTTTCCCGAATAGCTTCTTCTTTCCCTTGGTCTGTCTGCAATCTTTGAATATCAGAAGAAAATCTTTCTTTGCTTTTTTGTAATTCTATTATTTTATCCTCTGCTATTTTTTTATTTCTAGACGCATCTTCTGCTTTACTAATAAAACCGACCATACTCCAAGCAAAAAAAACAGTTACGAGAAAAAGGGTAACCAAAGCAGGTCTAGACTCTAGAATAACCCTAATTCTTCTTTTTTCTTGAAAATTTTTCATAATCTGTTAAGATGATTGTATGCTTTTCAATAAAAAAAATCAAAAGAGAATACAGAAGATTTGGGCAATAGTTGGCTTACTCGTTATTGTTAGTATGATATTACTATACATCCCAAGTTTACGACCACAATAAACCATTAAAAAACACCTCAAATCTGAGGTGTTTTTTAATGGTTGTACTAGTTATCTCCCGTACGCATCATTTTCAAAAATACATCCTGTGGAATATTTACACGTCCACGTTCTTGCATTTTCTTCTTGCCTTTTTTTTGCTTTTCGCGAAGTTTCATTTTTCGAGTTATATCACCACCGTACATATGTTGAGTAACATCCTTTTTAAAAGCCTGCATTGTACGAGAAGAAATAATACGACCAAGAGCTTTACCTTGGATTTTTGTAGTAAACATCTGCTTGGGTAAAATACCGTGAAGTTTTTCTACTGCATTCTCAGCTTCCTCTTCTACTCGTTTTCTGGAAACGACACGGGAAAACGCTGCAACAGGTTCATCAGCCACAAGAATGTCTAGACGAGTAACATTGGCTTCACGCATTTCCCCTATTTCGTAAGAGATTGAACCATAACCAGAAGAAACACTTTTTAATTCATCAAAGAAATTACGCATAAGTTCACGTAAAGGCATTTTGACAGATACAGCCGAACGGCTGTCTCCGAAATTTTCGGTCTCACCCACTTCTGCTTCATGATCAAAAAGAAGTTGCATTATGTTTCCCAAATAAGATGCTGGAGAAATTATTTTGACAGCAACCCATGGCTCAAATACAGTCTTTATATCACCATCATCAGGAAAATAATAAGGAGAATATACTTTTTCTTTTTTTCCGTTATTCATTAAAACCTCGTAAGTAATAGAAGGTGTTGTAATTACCAAATCCAAATCAAACTCTCTTCGTAATCTTTCGGAGATTATTTCCAAATGGAGCATACCAAGAAATCCGCAACGGAAACCGCGCCCTAGAGAACCAGAAGATTCTTCTTCGTATGAAAAAGCAGAATCTGAAAGTTTCAATTTACCCAGGGCTGCTTTTAGTTCTGTAAAATCATCTGCATCTTCCGGAAAAATAGAAGCCCAGACCACCGGACGAGGTTGCATATAACCTCCCAATGCTGGCAATGGATTTTTTAATAAAGTAATAGTATCTCCGACAGAAGCAATACCTGGTTTTTTAATACCGGTCACAATATAGCCAGTGTCACCTGCTGCTAAAAAATCTCTTAGAGTTTCTTCTGGCGAGAAAGTACCAACTTCGAGTGAAGTAAATTTTTCGTTTGAGGCAGAAAAAATTAGACTATCCCCTTTGGAAACTTTCCCATCTAGAACTCGAATATAAACAATAACACCTCGGTGATTGGAATATTTAAAATCAAAAACAAGTGCACGTAAGTTGTTATCACCAATGTATGTTTCTTTAGGTGGAGCTATTCGTTTTATAACTTCATGTAAGAGATCATCTACTCCTTCACCTGTTCTACCTGATACCAAAAGAATCTCATTTGGGTCACAAGCTAAAAGCTTAATGACTTCTTCTTTTACTTCCTCGACTCTCGAGAGGGGTGAGTCAATCTTTGAGAGTACGGGAATGATCTTAAGCCCTCCCTCACGAGCCATAGCAAGCGTAGTGAGTGTTTGCGCCTGAACTCCTTGTGTTGAGTCAACGAGCAAAATAGAGCCTTCTACGGCCTTTAAAGCACGAGAGACCTCATATGAAAAATCGATATGTCCTGGGGTATCAATAAGGTTTAGAATATAATCCTCATTATTGTATTTATACTCCATTCGAACAGGCTGCATTTTGATTGTAATACCTCGCTCTCGTTCCAACTCCATAGAATCTAGCACTTGGTCGCGCATTTTACGGGTTTCGATAGTGTGTGTTATTTCAAGCATTCTATCAGCCAAGGTACTTTTCCCATGGTCAATATGAGCAATAATTGAGAAATTTCTAATATGATTCAAATCCATAAACCTATCTTAGCAGAAAAACTTATTTTTTTCAGCTTATTGTAAATAATATAAATTCTAAAGTTCTTCTTGTGGTGGTGCAATAACTTTTACGTGCCAGAATTTAGTTTTTAGAGTACTAATTAAATCTTTTAATTGTTCATTCTTTAATAAATAAAGAACCAAGAACCCAATAAGAATTCCTATAATTCCAGATATAAAACCTTGAAAAAAAACACCCAACAAAGTTACAGTTCCAAAAATTGGAGAAAGAACATTTAGACACAAGTAAGATACTAAACCAATAAAGAATGATGCACCCAAACTTTGGAAAAAAGATTTAGATATAAATGGTTCATTACCCATAAAGTCTCTTTTGATAAAATACCAATGTAAAACAAAATTTAAAATCGTACCTACAGAATATGCTAAAGGTAACATTAATATTTCTGTACCTGGTATGTCTGAAACTTTCAACATTGATTCTATAAAATAACGGAATGAATCAAACTGTTCAAAGGCATGCATAAACAAATAAGACAATATTACAATCAAAATTGAACAGAATAAGTTAACACTGAGCGGGCGTTTTGTATCTCCTGAAGCGTAATAAGCCCTGGATAAAAGAGAGATCATCGCTTGTGCTAAAACTGAAACAGAAAAAATAGCTAAAGATGCGGCGACAAGACGGGTATTTTCCCAAGAAAAAGATCCTGAGCCTAAAATTACGCGGACAATCTGGGCTCTAAGAACAATAAAGAGAAAAGTTACAGGTAAAGACCAAAATATAATCTGCCTTGATGCAGACTTCAACTGATTTTTGAATTCATCTTTTTTACCAGCAGAAAATGATTTTGCTAAAGTTGGAAAAGCTGCAACTGCATATGACACACCGATAATGTTTAGTGGTACAGATTGAAGATTGAGAGACAAATTAAAAATAGATATAGATCCACTTTTTAGAAACGATGCAAGTGCAATAATAACGATAAGTGAAATGTTATTAAAAGCGAGACCTAAAGTTCTAGGTAAGGATACAATTAGTGCTTTTTTTATATCTGTAAAATTAACTGAAAATGAAAATCTAGGTGTAAAACCACATCCAGAAGATGCAAAAGCTTGAATCAAAAAATGCATTAGAGCACCGAATACAACACCAATAGCCAAACCATATATTCCAAATATTGGGTACAAAAATAAAACACCAATAACAATACCAAGGTTATAGAATATAGGACTCAAAGAGTAAATGAAAAATTTACGGAAAATCTGAGTAACCGTTCCAAAAAGATTGGAAAGACCCATAAGAATCGGAGAAAGAAGCATAATACGAGACAGCTGAATTACTTTTATTTGCATTTCCGGTGTAAAACCAGGAGCAATAAAATGTGCCAAATAAGGCATCAATATGAAAGCAATAATAGATACGACTGCCATCACAGCAAAAAACACAGTAAAGACGTCGTCTAAGAATTTTCTAGCTTCTGCAGTCACCTTCTCTTGCGGCATTTTACTTACAAGAAAAGGAATCAACACCGTAATAGAAGCAAGAGATGCAACAGAAATAAAAATTAAATCTGGAATTCTAAAAGCCGCATAATACGCATCAAGCTCTGAAGAGGGTCCAATAACATGTGCTATAGATCTGTCTCGTAGAAGTCCTAAAATTTGAGAACAAAGAGTAAAGATACCTAAAAGCAAAGCTGCTTGGTTTAAGCTTCCAAATTCTTTTCCTAAAATTCTAAATATTTTTTCCATCTAACAAGAAGCTAAACAATATTATTATTTATAAAGTATCCTAATACACAAATTCCTGAGTTAATCAGGAATTTGTGTTGGATATTATTAATTACTTCCTGATTTTTTTGTAGTATCTGAACTTGGACTCAAAGGAGAACTATTTTTTAGATAATTAACATATTGCTCCAAGTTTTTATCTTGAGGAGATATTGAGAATGCTGCTTCAGCAAAAGCAAGTGCATCTTTATTATTTCCTTCGTTTTTAGCTATTTGAGAAAGAACAATCAAAGGATCAACATAGTTTTGTTTTAAATTAAGAGCCTCAATAGCATAATCTTTTGCTGCTTTCATATCTCCTTTAGCAAAGGAAACACGAGATAATACAAATTTAAGACCAGGATTTAATGGATTAAGATCTGAAACAGTTTTGTATGTACTAAGAGCTTGATCATAAGCGTCAGTTACTCCAAGAGGAGCAACAGTTTCATAAACAGCACCAAGAGCACTGTAGTTCAAATAATTGGTCTTATCATAACTTATTGCCAACTGTGCGCCAGAAACAGCTTGTTCATAAGCTGATTTTAATTCTGTTTTTTCTGCTTCAGTAATAGATTGACCTTTTGCAGCCAAAGTATTTATTTGAGCAATATATGTCTGTGAGTAAGTACGGAAGTACAAATCATTTTGATAAAGAGAAAGAGCTTTGTTTATATTTGATTGCGCTTCTAAAACAGTCTTAGCTGAAAATGTTTTCTGGAAATACATAATAGAAGTAAAACGCTCCATATACTTAAATGATGCTGAAGCACATGCAACCATTGCCAACAAAATCAAAAGAATAGAGAAGAAACTCTTTCTAGGATCATCTAAGAAAGAAATAACGATACTACCCTTAGGATGATTTAATGTAGAAAATCCTATGAAAGCTCCGGTAAATGCAAAGGCCAAAAGGAACAATACGATTCCTGTGGAATAAAAAATAGATGAAATAAAGAAATAGAAGGCCGCCAAGAAGAAGATTGTTTCAATATTCATATCCTCTTTATTTCTTGAAATGAAAAGAACTTTCATTCCGGAAATGAAAAGAAATACAAGGAAAATAACCCAAGACAATATACCAAGAGATCCAGTTGTAACCATGAAGGTTGGAATAGTACCCATTCCAGAATTAAAAGAAGTGTCCCAGAAAGGAGTTGAATTAATTACAGCTGGCTTGTACATACTCCATACATTACTAAATCTATTTGGACCTGCACCTAAGATAGGGTCCTTTTTAAATACTGACCCAGCGACTGTTAGAGTTGCAGAAAAAGATGGTCTGATCTCAAGGTTTGAAACTCGTAAGCGACTTGGTAAAAGATCACTAACAAAACTTCCTGACATAAAGAACAAAAGAGAAACCATAATAACTGCAAATGAAATTATAGGAAAACTTCTTTTTTCACCTTCTGAATTATGTTTGTTTGATGAAAGAGAAACTTTGTAGACAAAAATCAATAGAGTGAAAACTCCCAAAATACACCATACAGTTGGGAAATTAACGACAATTGCTAGGAAAATAGAAAGAACTAAAATTGCACCCAGAAACCATTTCATTAATTTTTTATTTTGGAAAAATTCAAGAACAAATAGAGACATAAGTGCAGTGAATCCAGCAAAAATTCCTAGGGAATTAAAAGAACCCAAGATATTGTCTGTGCTGTCGCCTAAAATACCTAATGATAATGTTTGAGGCATTATAAAGCGTAAACTCTGAAATACGAGCAAAACAGCTGAAGAAACAATAACTCCCCAAAAAACTGTTTTAGCATTTTTAGAATCTCTTAATACAAGAGAAGACATAACCATCAAAAGAAATGCTAAAAACATAAACCAGAAAGTACCAGCATCAAGCATTACACCGAAAAATGAAACATTTAATGCAGGAGAGAAAAGAGATGAAAGAAGAAATGCCAATAAAATACCTAGACCAGAGACTAAAACCCAAGATCTTGGTAAAACAATTTTTCCATCGGAAAATCTTGCTGCCATCCAAAAAATTATTGATACAGTAAGACCTATTACTAGAAGTAAACCTTTTGATATATCAACTGGAATTTTTGTGAAAGGTAAAAAGAAAACTGGTAATAATACAATAACCACAAAAAGAGACCAAAACGAAATTCTATCTAAAATATTTGATAACATAATTTACTAAAATAATAAAATTAATAATATTAAACACTAACGACTTTTGTTAATACCCTATTATACTACAACCCATTTTAAAAACGCAACAAAAAATATATTTTATACTTCTTGGTAATATTTTTAGAAAGATTGTCAAGAAATTACAAGATTTACTAGTCTCCCTTTTACATATATTTTCTTAATAATTGTGTGTCCATCAATCCATTTTTTAATACTTTCGTTATTTTCTACTAAAGTAAAAACGTCTGTGTCTTTCATATCGATAGATATTTCTATCTCAGCTCGTACTTTCCCATTTATCTGTACTGCTATTTTTACTTCTTCATCTATTATTAGTTTTTCATCCCATTCTGGCCATTTTGAAAGATGAATACTTGAATGAAAAGGTCGAACCTTAAGGGAGCCCAAGGTTCGACCTTGAGAATTTAGATTCTGCCATAAATCTTCCGCGACATGTGGTGCAAAAGGAGCTAGAATTTGTAAGAATTTTTTATAATCTTCCGAACTTAAGGTCGGATCTTTTTGAAGATCTAAGGTCCGGCCTTGTTCTTTTTCAATCTCAGATGCTAGTATCATCATCGCTGAAATTGCAGTATTGAAACGCATTGCTTCAATATCTTCGGTGACTTTTTTTATTGTTTTATGTAAAAGTTTCAAGAGAGAATCAGAAGAAGGTTTCTGAAGAGTGTGGGCCCCAACGCGTACTCGCGGAAGGGTTAAGCTCAAGGAAACATTCTTCTGATTCTCTAACACCTTTTCCCCTATTCTCCAAACCTTTTCAATAAATCTTCGAGAACCGATTATACTTTCTGTACTCCATGCAACAGTCTCATCAAAAGGACCCATAAACATTTCATAAACACGTAGAGTATCTGCTCCGTATGTTTTAACTATCTCATCCGGGTTTATAACATTGCCCCAACGCTTGGACATTTTACGTCCATCATTTGCCATGATCAATCCTTGGTTCTTTAAGTTTTTAAATGGTTCTGATGTTGGAACATAACCCATATCAAAAAGGAATTTATGCCAGAAACGAGAATACAATAAATGACCTGTCGCATGCTCTTGTCCACCAACATACAAGTCTACATCTTTCCAGTATTCAAGATTTTTTTTATCGGCAAAATTTTTCTTGTTTTTTGGATCCATATAACGCAAGAAATACCAAGAAGAACCTGCCCATCCCGGCATTGTATTCGTCTCATACCCTTCCTTAACCCAGGCTTTTACGGAAGCCAAAGGGCTCTCACCTGTACCAGTCGGTTCATAACCAGTTACATTTGGAAGTTTAAGTGGTAATTCTTTTTCTTTCAATGGAGTAATCAATCCATTTTTATCATGCCGCAAAGGAATCGGCTCACCCCAGTATCTTTGTCGAGCAAAAATCGCATCACGCATTTTATATTTTGTGACAAATTTTCCACCGACTTTTTTTGTAATTTCTTTTGCATCAACAAGAGGTCTATCGATAATTGGTAGATTGTATTTTAAGGAAAACTCTCTATCTCTCTCGTCATGTTGAGGTACAGCCATCACTGCACCAGTACCATATGAAGCCAAAACATAATCACCAATCCAAACAGGAACTTCTTCACCATTGGCTGGGTTAATAGCTTTTATTCCTTTTAATTCTATTCCAGTTTTTTCTTTATCATCTCTAGTTAAATCTCCTTTACTAGATTTTTCTTTTGCTTCTCGTATATACTTTGAAGCTTCTGCCATATTACTAGATTGAACAATAAATTCTCCAATATTTGTATGCTCTGGTGAAAGGACTACATATGTCACACCAAACAAAGTGTCTGCACGTGTGGTAAATACTTTTATATTTCTATCAATACTTGTTTTAAATTCTATTTCACTTCCGTGACTTACTCCAATCCAATTCTTTTGAATTTCTTTTATATGTTGTGGCCAGTTTAAGCCTTCCAAGTCAGAAGCAAGGCGGTCTGCATATGCAGTAATACGCATAAACCACTGACGCATTGATTTTTTCTCGACAGGATAACCTCCACGTTCAGAAACAGGATTACCATCTTTATCATCTACGATCTCGTCATTTGCGAGGACTGTACCGAGCTTTGGACACCAATTTACTTCACTGAATCCTTCAAAAGCCAAACGATACTCCATCAATATTTTTTCTTTTTCTATTTCAGAAAGTTCTTTCCAACCTCTATGTGTCTTTTCTAGTTTATTTATTAATTCTGAAATCGGTCGAGCCTTATTTTGTTCTAAATCATAATAAGAATTATATATCTGTAAAAAAATCCACTGAGTCCATTTATAATATTCTGGATCGGTCGTGTTTACTTGTCGTGACCAATCAAAAGAAAAACCAATTTTATCAAACTGTCCACGAAAAGTTTTTATATTTTTTTCTACAGCCTTACGAGGATGAATATTATGTTCTATCGCATATTGTTCTGCCGGTAGACCGAAAGCATCATAACCCATCGGATGAAGCACATTAAATCCTTGCATACGTCTGATACGAGCAAGTATATCGCTTCCAATATACCCACGAGGATGCCCAACATGCAGACCTGCCCCTGAAGGATACGGAAACATATCTAAAACATAATACTTTTTTTTCTTAAATTTATTTTCTGTTTTATATGTCTCTTCAGAGTCCCAAAATTTCTGCCACTTTTTTTCTATTTTATTGTGGTTGTATTCTTTCATTAATTTTTAAACTTTTTAACAGCGACTCCAATCAAGATAGCCAGAGCAATAGCTAAAATTATTACTTTTATTAAATCATCTGCCGAGGACCAGTACCGCATTGAAGCGATTATAAAAGAAAGAACTCCAGCCAATGAAAGTGCCTTACCTATCAATAAATTACTTTTCAAAAAACTTCCTAAGGCTACACAAATAGCACCCAAAATAACTAAAGTGATGAATACATTTCTATCGTAAACTTTCTGGGCCGAGTCATAATTATTTCGACAAATAAATTGTTGATCACAATATCCTTGTGGTATTGTTTTACCCCCTATTTCTTTCACTGCTACCGGTTGATTATATAAATTAGGATTCCACTGACCACCAGTAGCAACACATTGTTCTTGATTATCTACAACTTCTAAAACCTGTGAATTATTCGGACAAAAAGTCTCAAAAACTGGGTGCTTATAAGCTAAAGATAATGCATAATTAAAAAACATATTAATTACAATAATAATCCCAATAATTAGAGACCATTTAAGAACTTTTGATTGTGTTTCCATGAGAATATCTTAACAAAAATAATGCTATTTTTCTAGTGCACTCCAAACTGCGGTGTTCGCTAGAGGTATTAGTCGATTGTTGCTTTTTTCTAAAATACAAAGTTCACCTTGTTCTATTGTACCTTTAAAATCTTTCATTGTTTCTTCGAGAGCATAACCAAGTGAAAGTGAAGAAGAATCAATTGCGTAAGAAGTCAAAATAACGAAGAGAGGTTTGTCACTCAATATCTTTCTGACTTGTAATAAAAGTTTTGGAAGCATTTCTTCTATTTTCCACACCTCACCTTTTGGGCCACGACCAAATTTTGGTGGATCCATTATTATTGCATCGTATTTGTTTCCTCTTTTTTCTTCACGCTCGATAAATTTAACCGCATCATCCAAAAGAATACGTATCGGCATATTATCTAGACCTAGGTGACTATTGAGTTTCTGATTTTCTTTAACAGACTGAAGTGTTTGTTTTGAGGCATCGATATGTGTCACCTCTGCACCAGCACGCAAGGCAAACAAACTAGCAACTCCGGTATAACCGAATAAATTAAGAAATTTTATCTTTCGTCCGGAATTTTTTATTTTTTCTTCTATCAGATCCCAGTGACTCGCTTGTTCAGGAAAAAAACTCAAATGTCTAAAAGGTGTCGGTGACGCTAAAAATTTAATGTCTTTATAAGACATTTCCCATTGAGGTGCTATTTCTGTTTCCATCTTCCAACCACTTTTAGCTCCAGTTTTTGAACTCCAAAATTTACCATCAATATTGCTCCATTCTTTTTTAGAAAGAGTTCTAGACCAAACAGCGTCTTCAAACGGACGACTAAAAACATACTTTCCAAAGCGTTCTAGCTTTTCACCTTCACCGGTATCAAGCATTTCATAATCAACCCAGTCTTTTGTATAAAATAATTTAATCTTTTGAGTCATACTGTCCAAGTATACCACGCAATACTCCGACCTCACCATCCTTATTTATTTCAATAAGTGTTGACGGTTCTGACTTTAAACTGCCGCCAGCTAAATAAAAATCAACATTAGTTCCAATCCCGTTAGAAGCAGAGGGTCGCTGCGAGCCCTCGCGGCTTCTAACGGGACCAAAATATTTCTTTGCTTCTCTTATATTTTCAGCTGGTTTTAAACCTTCAGGGTTGGCTGATGGTGCAACGAGTGGAACGGTCTTTTTAAGAATCTCTAACAAAGATTTCTTAGCTGGAAAACGAAAAGCTAATGAGTTAGTGCCTCGGTGTAAATATTTAAATTCTTTATTTTTACATGGAAGTATTACGGAAACTTTTCCAGGCCAAATTTTTTTCAAAAATTTGGCCTGGTCTTCTTTTAAATTTATCCCGAACTTTTCTAAGTCTTTGAAAGAAGAGATCAAAATAATCAACGCCTTTTTCGTATCTCGATTTTTAATTTTATAAATCTTCTCAACTGCCTCTTTAGAAAAAGCACTTCCCACCAAACCATACAAAGTATCTGTTGGTATCACCCCAACTCCTCCCTTTTTTAGAATACTAATTATTTCTTTAGATTTTAAATTCAATAACATCTCCATCTTTTACAATATAATCTTTGCCTTCTGTTCGGACTTTTCCTTTTGCACGAGCTTCACCGTATGAACCAGAATCTAATAGGTCTTTCCAAAAGACTATTTCTGCACGGATGAACTTATCCTTGAAATCAGTATGAATAGCCATACCTGCAACAGGAGCAGTACTACCTTTCTTTATAGTCCAAGCACGTGTTTCCTGGACTCCTGTTGTAAAATAAGTCTCTAAACCAAGAAGCTTATAACATCCAGCAATCAGGTCATTGACTCCATCATGTTCCCCACCTAATTCTTTTCTAAAAATATCTTTTTCTTCTCCTTCAAAATCTTTTAACTCGTCTTCAATCTTCGCATCAATCAAAATAAAATTTGAACCATTTTTAATTATCTCGTCTGTCATCTCTTTAAAATATTCTGGCTTTTCTTCATCCAAATTTTTTACTCCAGCTTTTTTATTGAGCCCATAAATCATCGGCTTCAGTGTCAGCAAATTTAATTGTTTTGCTTTTTTAAATTCTTCTTCTGTAAAGGTCAAACTATTAGCCAATTTTTCTGCCTCTAGTGCATCATAAATTCTTTTTAAAATTTCTTCCTCAAACAAAGCCTCTTTATCTCCCTTCTTGGTATCTTTTTGAATATTAGCAATTCTTTTGGTAACAGTTTCAAAATCAGCTAGTATCAACTCTAAGTTGATAACTCCAATATCTCGCATTGGATCGACATTGCCATATACATGAGCTATTTCTTTATCTCCGCCCGTCAAAGGGAAAAGACGTACCATATGCAGTATCGCATCTGTCTCACGAATATTGGCTAGGAATTTATTTCCCAATCCTTCACCTTTTGAAGCACCAGCAACAAGACCGGCAATGTCTACGAACTCCACAACAGCAGGAACTGTTTTGTTTGTCTTGGAAAACTCAGCAAGTTTATAAAGTCTTTCATCGGGCACTGGTACAATACCGACAGATGGGTCGATAGTACAGAAAGGATAATTCTCAGCCGGTACAGACTTTTTGGTAAGCGCATTAAACAACGTCGATTTGCCGACGTTTGGGAGACCCACGATTCCGATTGATAGTGACATAAGAGAAATATAGCAGAAATAGTAATATATTCAAACTGAAACAAACCACAAAATTATATTTATATTTAATTGCAAACCAATAATAAAATAATGATATAATTAAAAAGTGCCGAAACTAACAAATAAAATTAATGAAGTATTGCCTAAAATATTTTTTGACTTATTTAAAAAGGATATTATTTTAGGTGTGATACAATTTGGTTCCTCAGTTATTAAAAAAAATCCAAATGATATCGACCTCGCTGTTATAGTCAAAAAAGGTAAACTTCATAAGTTTATTGAAAATACTAAAAACACCAAACCGCTTAAAATAATTTATGATATATCTTTAATATTAGAAGAAGAACTAGAAGATATCGATAATTTTAATTTTGGTGTACATGGTTCATATTTAATTGAATCTTTTCGTTTTGGAAAAACATTAATAGGAAAAAACCCATTTTTAATTTTTCCTAAAACGGATGAAAAAAAGATTAAAAATGATATTTTTGAAAGAATGAAGGAATATATATATCCTAAGAAAAAGTTATTTGAATCCATCTTTTTTACCTAAATTTGAATCTCGTTACGCTAAAACTATAAAACTCGCATATTTTCTTTTAAGTAAGGAAAAAAAATTCCCTGATATTTTGTCTATTTCAGAAGATAACTGTCTTTCCAAACTTAAAGAAATGGGCTATACTCTGAATATTGATAAACGTTTAAATATTGAATTATTATGGAAAAAAATAAAAGAGCAATATTCGTAAGCGGTGCAACTTCTGGAATTGGTTTTTCTATAGCTCAGAAATATTTAAGTGAGGGTTGTTTTGTTGTTATAAATTTTAACAAAGGAGGAATGAACTTCAAAGAAGCAAAGAAAATTCTAAATAAAAAAAATTATATCGAAAACACAGATTTTATATTTCTAAGGGCCGATATTAGCAATGAAGAATCATTAAAAAAAAGCTTAAGCACCTTAGAAAAAAGTATTCTGAATAAAATTGAGGTACTAATTAATAATGCTGGTATGCTTCGACGTTCTAGTCTAAATGACTTGAAACAACAAGACTGGATAGATGTTTTTAATGTAAATGTATTTGGTGTTATTTTTTTATCAAAATTGTTATACAAAAAATGTCCTAAATTAAATAATATAATAAATATAGGAAGTATCAGAGGAATGTCCCCTATCACTAGAATAAACAACGCTGCTTATTCTATAAGTAAATCAACAATTCCTGCACTAACTGCATTACAAGCAAAAACTTATGGACCAAAAGTAAGAGTGAATGCTATTTTACCAGGAACTATTGATACACCCCAAAGACAAGGAATAACTACTGAAGAAAGGAAAATATTTGGCGAAGACAATTCAATAATTCCTAGACTAGGAAAACCTGAAGAAATTGCTGAAATGTGTTTTTTTATTACTTCTAATAAGATCGAGTATATGACAGGTTCTTCTATTGTTGTCGATGGAGGATATAATATTAATTACATTCGTTAATTTATGAAAAGAGGATTCGGTACAAATTTTC
Organism: Minisyncoccota bacterium; assembly: GCA_036169735.1. Taxonomy (GTDB): domain Bacteria; phylum Patescibacteriota; class Minisyncoccia; order Phycocordibacterales; family UBA9973; genus UBA9973. The sequence goes on along the minus strand of JAVHNX010000040.1, from coordinate 13,919 downwards.
ATTCGGTTTATGCAAATAATGCAGACTCATATAATTTATTCAGTAAAACTGAAATATTTTCAGATATATTACTAAAAAGATTAAAACAACTATTTACTGGTTCAGTAATGTTGGATATAGCCTGTGGAACTTGCCATAAAACAAATTTATTTTCTCCTTACTTTAAAAAGGTGTTCGCTCTTGATAAATCAAAAAATCTACTCCAATTAGGAAATAAATTGTATAGTAAAAATTCAAAAATAATTTTTTTATTATCATCTGCCGACAATATACCATTACTAGACAATAGTGTAGACACAATACTGATAACATGGGGATCTTTTCCTCTTAATAAAACATTAAAAGAAATAAAAAGAGTACTTCGTCCAGGTGGTGTTGCCATAAGAATAGGTGCATACGGACTAGACGACTTTACAGTTATGTTCCCAAAATTTGATATAAAAAGAATTAATAGAATAAAAAAGACCTTTGAAAAAAATGGATTTTCTTCAGAGAAACATAAAACAAGTATTAATTTTTCTAATATCGATGAAGCAAAAAATATTTTAAATACAATCTTAGGTATACCAAAAAAAGATATTAAATTTAATAAAATAAATCACGATGTAATACTTAATTATTACAAAAAACCATTATGATAACCTACAAAGTAAAAAGTGGAAAATATATATTGAATCTTTATATGCCAGAAAGGATGTCAGGAAAAGTTGTTTTACTATTGCCTGGTGTACCAATATCATCAAACATAGACAAGCTATTATTAGCATTCTTAGACGCTGGATGTGTTGTCTTTTATCCATACCTATCAGGTTCATTTGATAGTGGTGGTGATTTTAATGGATTCACACATATAAAAGAAGTTAACGAGTTAATTAAAATAGCACAAAAAGAAAAGATTACAGAAATCTATTACAAAAAAGTAATAAATATTGGATTAAATAATAAAATTATACTAGCTGGAATGAGTTATGGGTCATTAATAGCATTATTAGGTAAAACTAAAAATATCGATAAATTACTTTTAATGTCTCCTGTATTTTTTTTAAACCAAAAAGATATTTCAAATGTTCTTGATTTTGATTTTAAGAACCAAATGACTAGTCTTCTTCATCTACTAAAAACTGCATTCCCTTTTTCTTATAGACCATCTAACTTTATTAGTTTAAAATCTTTTTTGTTTGGAGAATCAGTGGCATTAAAAAGAGAATCTATTGAAAAAAGCATCAACAATATCGATTCTCCAACATTAATCATTCACGGAACTAAGGACACCTCTGTGCCGTATAAAATATCAGAATCACTCAAGAATTCATGCACAAATAATAAAATAAAATGGTTATTCCCAGAAGCTAGGCACAGTAATTCATCCTATGGCAATGAAGTTTTCAGAATAATTAAAAAGTTCCTAGCCTAAAATAAAAAAGAGACAAAAATATATTTTTGTCTCTTTTACACTCTTAATTCCTTCCTATTTGAAAGAAAACCTTTTTTGATTCTTTCAATATCAGATGGAGTGCTGTCAGTTAATATCTGATCTTTACCCAACCAAACTATTGGCAATCCTTTTAAATGTATTTTTAATTCTGGTTTAAAAGTTTTTGCCAGAGCCAAACAAAGAAAAGACAAATTGGATACCTTTTCTACAAAATGTAGACATATCTCATTATCCTCATACATTTCTGATAAATACACAAAAGAATAAGCCCATACAATTTGATGCTTTAATCCAAATTGAAAATCCTGAAACTGAAATTTTATTGGCTCGGAATTTTTTGAAATCTTATAAAGATCTCGTTTTCTTCCCTTAAAATGAGAAAAGTCTTTTTTTAACCAATCTTTATTAAAACTTTCAATTTGAATATTCCAATCAACATTTAGTTTTAATACTTTGATAGTTTTCTCAAAGATATCTGATTTACAATAAGTACAGTGTTGATTTTGAACTCGTCTCTGGTTATACATTCTTATTCCAGAAACCTCTTCAAATTTACCACAATTACAGGTCAGAACATTTTCAAAAACTAGTTCCGGTTGTAATCCAACAAGGGCACCTGAAAGACTTTGAACGAAGTTCGCTTCATTATCATAAAAAGTATGATCAAAAGAGCCAACTTTATCAAAGATCAATTCTTTGTAATTTATTGGATTCTCTTCTTTTGCATTCATTGCAGTAATCGAGAGTATTTTAATACCATCATTATTAAATATAGATAAAGGAGTAATAAGGGTCTCTGAGACCGATGTTAATCTTGGTCGCATTGGTAAGGAAATATTCAGCATTTTTTTAGTTTTTAGTGAACAATAATTGAATTAAATTATACATCAAATTGCATGCTTTAGCAATATCTTTTTATTTCATCTAAAATAAGAATATTTACTCTAAGATTAATACATAGCGGTCAAAATTTTTCTTTGTATTTTTTTTATTAAAAATAAATCCAAATTTAAGAAATAATTTTTTTGCATATATATTGTCTTTATGGATTACCGCCCATATTTCTTTAGTTTCACCATACCATGATGAACTTTTAATAAATTTAATATTTTTTTTCAAAACTCTTAATCCAATACCTTTATTCCAGAATTCTGGCAATAATCCAAATCCTATTTGTGTAGATTTATTTCCACGACTAATCATATGTATTGTACCAATAATTTCGTTATTTAAAATAATACAAAATATTTCATCAGGAAAATTAGTACAAGAAATAGCATAATTAAAATATTTATCAATTTCTAATTTATTAACATATGTTTTCCATGTTAAAAATTTTGAGACCAAAGGATTAGTAATATATTTAAGAACACTATTCTTATTTTTATGCGTAATATGCTTAAAAAATATCTTACTTGATTTTAAAGCTGAATTATTTTTCATAATATAAATTGTTTTGTATCTTCCCTTTTAACTTATTCCAGCAAAAAACTGACAACCTAAAACAGAAGAATTGATACAAGCAAAAGATAAATTTTTAGATATTTATTTTAGAGTAATACTTTGAAGTATTACAGGGTCTATAGGTTTATCTGAGCCATCTGTTTTCACAGAGTTTATTGCCAAAACAACGTCCATACCAGCAGTCACTTTTCCAAAAACAGTATGTTTTGTATCTAGAAAATTATTTGCGGCAGCATTAATAAAAAACTGACTTCCGTTTGTATTTGGTCCTGAATTGGCCATTGCTATCGTATTTATGTCATTTCTATTGGTTGAAGTTATCTCATCAGCAAATGAGTACCCTGGTCCCCCAGTTCCCCAATAAGATTTCTGAGAATCATCTTTTGATAAAGGATCACCACCTTGATTCATAAAACCTTTTATTATTCTATGAAACTTTGTGCCATCATAAAAACCTTCTTTTGCAAGTTTGATAAAGTTTGCAACAGTGTTTGGTGTCTCTGAATTAAACTGAATTGTGATGTCTCCTTTGTTTGTGTGAAGTATTGCATTCATCATCTTTGATTCTATTTTTTTATTATTATTAATAACATCTTTTACTTCTGTAGCTGCTTCTACCAATTTATTTTCAGGCTGTTGAGTGGCAGGATTAATAGATAAGTCAGTCTGCTTAATCTCAGAGTTATTTAAAGACTCATCATTGTTTCTTGTCTCTAACCAAAAACTCACCACCACAGCTGCAATTATTAAGATACCAATTATATATTTTTTCATAACTATTATTAATTAATGAAGATCTACTCCATTAAACTGAGTGCTAACAGTAGTACTAGTAAAAGGATTTGTTATATCAGTCCAAAGAGTGCCACCGTTTATGGTGCGAGCTGTTGTGTTATGAGTACTTACAACAACACCGGTAACCGAGCTACCCTTGTAATAAGAAACTCCTCGGAAATTTTGAGAACCAAAAGTACTTGTGATAGGAGCATTTGTCTGTATAACCCAGCTAGGAGTGGCTAGATTTTGATTTGTAGATTTTATAATAGTACCATTGTCTCCGACAGCAGTCGCCATAGTTGAAGTACTAAAAGATACTGAATTCAGATTTTGTGTTGTTCCACTTACTTGAGATGTCCATGTTACCCCACCGTCTGTCGTGTGTACAATAGTTCCACTTGCACCTACTGCTAATCCTATGAAAGGACTAGACATATACACTCCATAAAGATTGGCAGTTGTATTGCTTGTACGGGTAGTCCAAAGTGTTCCGCCGTTTGAGGTATTAATTATTTTTCCTCCGTCTCCTACAGCGACACCGTTTGCTCCAGAGAATGAAACTCCATTTAATTTATTTGTTGTAGGACTTGTTTGAGCAACCCAATTTGCCCCACCATTTGTAGTACGAACGATTGTGCCATTATCTCCGACAGCGACAGCTAATGATGAGGTACCAAAATATGATACAGCGTTTAGATTTTGTGTTGTTCCACTTACTTGAGGTGTCCATGTTACTCCATCATCAGTGGATTTAGTAACTACTCCATAATTTCCAACAGCAATACCATTGTATTTGTCAAAAAATGAAACTCCTTTTAAATCATAAGTAACTCCACTCAACTTACTAAACCAAGTCACTCCTTGATCACTTGAATAAAGTATTTTACCACTAACACCTACTACTGTTCCCTCCATGCCTTGAATTTGTCCAGTTGTATTAGTAACTGTCGTACCTCCTGTGGTTGTACTAGTATCAGTATTAAGACCAGTATCATCAGTAAGCTCACCAATAATCGATATTGTTGGACCAACATTAACACCTGTAAGAATGGTACTAGAATCACCAATTAGACCAGTAGCTGATAATGCAGTACCAAGAGTCACCTCAGTTGGTAATATATGAGCTTTAGTGTTTACATAGGTAGCCGACATAGTCGCTAGGCCTGCTGGTGTAGTAAAGTTGTATTGGGAATTTTGTGAAGCAATAACACCTAAATTACTTAGTGTACCTTTATAAACTTTTGTAGTGAAACCTGAAGCAGGAGTCTCATGTAAAAAATATTGTAACCCAGGGTAAACACGTAAAGTTATAGTATTGCTATTTGTATTGGAATTACTACCATCATCATCTAGTGTAAAATTTTTATACGAATAAAAAGTACCGTCATCACCATTGAAGCTTAAATCAAAATTAAAAGCTTGAGTAGAAAGTCCAGGGACTTTTTTATAAACAACGAGTTTTGCACAATTATTTGGATTGTAATCACTATATCCTGGAACACCTATATAACAATCCTGATAGGCACTCTGTGTTGTTGGATTTCCATTACCAGGAGCAGTTCCTCTTACTAAAGTTACAATACCTGTGTGTCTAATTTTTTTGCGAGACTGAGGTCCAAAAAAACCAGTACCACTCAAGCCATTTTTAAGTTGCCATCGAACTAATGCAACCTTGGTTCCATTTCCAAAATATCCGTATGCGACACCTTTTGGCATTTTTAAAAATCCAGCAGTCTCAAGAAATTTCTGTAAAGCGGTAACGTCTGGGCTCTTGGCACCAAGTTTCAAATTTTTAAGAAAAGCAAAATTTCCACTATCAGAAATTACTGGTAGCCCTCCTGGTGCCATTCCACCAGGACCACCTGCACTTCCTCCTGTTGTATTTCCGGTTGTACCCCCCGTTGTATCACCTCCAGTGGTTGTGGTTGTTTGAGTACAATTACCTGCTGTATCAGTAATATAACCTGTTGGTATGGTAGTTTGGGCACCTGCAATATTTGAACATAGATCTGTAACAGTTGTCGTACTAGTAGTACAAGGTACACCAGTGGTCGAGCTAAAACCTGCAGTTGAACTACATCCATCAGGCAATGTTGTTGTAGTAGTAGCAGTTTGGTCACATTGTCCAGAAGCTGCGTTGAAAATATAACCTGTTGGAATGGTAGTTTGGGCACCTGCAACATTTGAACATAAGTCTGTAGTAACAACTTGTTTTGTATTAGTGAAAGTACAAGTAATTTGTGCCAATGGGACCATTGGAGATGGAGTATAATCAAAAGTTACGTTATTGGGTACAGAGGTATCAAATGCTATATTTGCACCACCACAATTAATCGAAGGTGCGTCCCAACCAGATGGAGTACTCTCTATTATTGTATAGATATTGGTAGGTTGCTGGGTAATAGAAGTTTGTGCATTTTGAAAACTAGTAAAAGTCTTTGTAAAATTATTGGTACTATCTAAAGTAAAAGAACTTCCGATGATACCATTGGAATCATTCACAATAAAAGGAAAAGAGTCAGAACTAGTACAACTAGACGGACTACAAACTTTGGTAATAGTTAGATCTTCAGAGGCAAAAGCAGCAACTGGACTGATAATTAATAAACCTAGACTTAAAAACAATAAATTAAATATATATTTTTTCATGTACTCATTATACCACCACTACTACTCTTTTTCATTATATATTTAATTAATTTTATTCAGTTTCATCCCGCTAGAAGGAAAAGCAATATTGAAAGTAGACCCTTCATTTTCCTCTGATTTGAACCATACCAAACCACTAGATTGATCAATAATAGATTTTACAACGTATAAACCAAGACCAGTTCCTTCTATTCCTGACTCCTTGGCATTATCTGCTCTAAAGAGCTTTGAGAAAATACTTTTTTGCTGATGAATTGGAATACCGATACCAGAATCGGATATTGAAAATACTAAACTATCTTCTTTTATTATTTTTTCATTATAATTTTCATATTTTTTTACTTTGGATATATTAATTTTTATTACTCCGGCAAGTGGTGTGAATTTTACAGCATTAGAAACCAAATTCTGGAAAACCATACGTAGTAATTTTTCATCAGCTAAAAATTCTGTGATGCTATCATCATATGATTCTTCAATAATTAATTTCTTTTCAATAATTGATGGCTTACTCTCACTTAAAACACTTTTTATTAAAGAAATCACGTTGATTGGTTTTGTTTCAACAATAAATGTACCCATTTCTAATCGAGATACATTTAGTAAATCATTAACTAACTCAACCATACGTTTGTTACTATTAGTAATTTCATCAAGATAATCTTTTTGTTCATCATTTATTGCACCAGCATTCCCATCAAGAAGCATCTCTGTATACCAATTTATCGCAGATAAAGGTGAACGAAGTTGGTGAGAAGCAAGAGAAACGAACTCTGTTTTTGTTTTATTTAATTCTTTTTCTTTTGTAATATCTCTTTGTATAGTATAAAAATAAACAATAAGAGAAAGTACCATCAAAATCAGTAGAATTACTAAAATAACAATAAATACAGTACCAAAAACTTGTTCGTTGAGTGCTTCGAGTCTTATCTCTGTCACTAAATAAAAAGGTAATTTATTTAATTTACTTAATCCCACCATTTCATTGTCACCATCATCTTTATCAAAGAAGTTTACAATAATCGGATTTTTATAATCACGAATTCCTTGTTGCACTAAATCATAACCCAATGGAACAATATCTTGACCAAGAAATTTATCACTATTTTGTAGTTTGTTTTTTTCTTGTTCTGATAATGTTCCAAGACTTTTGAAATTCCTACTAGGTTCAGTCGAAGCCAAAATGATTCCTTCTTCATCTACCAACATAAGAAAATTATCTTTTGAAATTTCACTCAAAATAATAGAATTATTAATTTGAGTCTGATCTACATTTACCATTAAAATACTGACGAGATCTCCTTGCTCTCCTAAAATAGGCTCAGCAAAATAATAACCAAATTGATTATTTGTTTTATTAATCGCAGTATCCACAGAAGGTTCGCCCTCTAAAGATTTTTTATAAAAATCACGCAAACTATAGTCCTGACCTTCCAAACGTGGATCTGTAGAGACCAATGCTATGCCATTCTTATCCAACAAAGAAATAGATAAATATTTTTTCATTGTATTAGTATGCCCTAAAAATATATTAAGAAGTTCTGTTTTTTTGGAAGGACTACGATTCAACAAGAATCCTTTTACTTGAGTCTCAGAACCCAATATGTGAGCAAATAATTGATTATTTTCAAAAATTAAATTACTTTCATGTACCTGTTCTGTTGTGCTAGATAAAATATCTTTTTTTTTATTCTCAATCAAAATCGAATGTATATAAAGAAATACAATTATGCCAACAACCAGCAAGGAAACTAAACTAGCTATGGATAGAGACAGTGATACTTTTTGTTTTAAAATAAGGTTTTTCACAAATTAATGACTTAACTTTTCTTTTATAATTTCAATAATTTTTGAAAGCGGTGTATCTGATTTAATTAAAAAATCCAAAGCACCGAGTTCTCGAGCTCGCTTTTCGTCTTCAGGCTGACTCAAGTTTGTCAGGACGATTACCGGTACTATTATGTTTTTACTTTTTATAAATTCTAAAACTTGGAAACCATCTACTTTCGGCATCATCAAGTCACAGATAATTAAAGAAAATTGACCTGTTTCTATTAGGGGTAAAGCTGCTTCGCCACTAGTGACATTTGTGATTTCAAAACCCTCACGAGAAAGCTTGATTTCAAGTACTCGAGCAAGTTGTTTTTCATCTTCAATGATTAATATTTTTTTAGAGGTTGGTTCCATATATACATGTAAATAATAACATATTTTTATACTAATTTGTTAATTCTAACCAATCAGTAGAAGTTATTCTACCATTTTGAAGAGATGGGGTTGAAGTACCATCATCTAAAGTCACACTAACTTGAACTCTGCGTGTACTTGCTTTCATTATTCCTTTTGATGTAATTATTTTTGGATTACCCGTTGTTCCATCTCCAGTAGAGACTGAAACCTTGGCGCAATTAGTATTATTGGCACATCCACTCGTAATATAATCTATATTATAACAATCTGTGGTACTACAAGTATAATTTTTGTTACGAGCAATTCTAATAAGAGCATCACGAGCACCGGACTCCGCATAAAAAAGAGCACTCGCTGATTGAGCTTGTCCTTGTGAGATCAACAATTCATTCAATGCCACAGAAGTGATACTGACAACGACAGCCAAAGCCATCATTCCAATGACTATCACTGTGAGTAAAGTAGCAATTCCACGTTTTTTTGAAATATTTTTCATATTAGATTTTATCATTACTGATATGCATTATATGAATTAATTGTAGTTTGCAATGAATCAGAATAAGTCGAATCAGGACTGGCTGAATTGTAATTAAAAGTTATATTTATCCCTATTGCAACATTTGTTGTTCCAAATGTTTGATTGGCATTTTCTATTCTAGTAAAAACCGGTGTACCAACAAGAACATTTGCATTGGTCACATTGATAGGATTTGCAGAACCTTCTTTCCTTCGAAGTACTCCTGCTGATGTATCCCAAATAATAACTACACCATCCCTCGTTAAAGTAAGTGTTGGGCTAGTTGTACCACCAGGAGTTGTCGGAACAGAAATCACCGATGAACTTTTGATATCTTGTCGTAGGAGTTCAGATGCAAAACGAATAGCACTATTTACTTCACTTTTTGCTTGAGACTGTGCGTTACTTTTTGAAAGAGAAATAAATATATTTGCAATTACCACAACAAGCACAGACAAAATAGCAAGGTATATCAAAAGTTCAAGAAGACTAAAACCTTTTTTTCCGCCTCCATGGCGGATCGCCAATGAGGCGATTTTGTTTCTTAAAATTTCCATATTTTTATGGAGACCAGTTTACCACAACATCTTCAACTGTTGGTGATGGGTAAACTCCTGGTAATGTACATAAGTTTGAAGAACAAATTTTAACTTTGTATCTAAAATATTGCTTGTTATTCCAGTAAGAAGAACAGCCTATACCTTTTAGCTCGACGGGTTGATTTGGGCCGGTAGAGTTGAACCAATCAGAAGGACCACAAGTACCTGTACTGTTACCATAAAAAACCCAAGGTCCAGATGAGACCGGTGCCGCTGCAAATTGGAAACTGACTAAACCTTGATCTGAATTAGTTCCACCTAGTGTTCCCTTCCACATTATAGAGTTATATCCCACACTTCCAGAAGCTATTCCTGTATCAAAAACAGAAGAAGTCAGGCTACCAGAAACCGGTGGATTGGAAGCAGAGGCACAAATTTTCCTGGCATAATTTATGGGACCACCGACATGGGCATTTGTACTACTAGAAAGTGATCCGAGAGTAGTGTCATATCCAGCACCAGTGCAAGTCGCACCTATAACATTTGCTGCACCAGTAACATACCCAATAGTAATCGTACTTCCAACCGGAGTTGAAAGACAAGCTTGCTGTCCATTATAACCTGAATTATTCTCAGTATTTTCTTCAGCATGTGAATTGGTGTTACCAGACAATCTTAAAACCACAACAGAAGAAGGAGGAACTGTGACACCAGTGCAGGCATTACTAAGACTTACAACACCACTACAACAAATAACATCACTATTGTAGTTTGATTGAGCTGGAAGTTCTGCGTGTGCATTTGATGAAGCTGACATATGATAAACAACTACCCCACCAGGGGTGGCAGTACACGAAGAAGTAGTCATAGCTGAACAAGTAAGAGTACCAGCAAAAGCTGGCTTTGAGATAAATACAGACAATATTAAAATAAAAATAAAATATTTTTTCATGTGTTATTAACACATATATTATACAGTATTTCTTAAAAAAATACTCAATTTTATACTTCAGCGAGAGTTGAAGAACCAAAAACTTTTTCTTCAAGAGCAATAATATGTGGGTGATAATCTTTAATGATTGCTCCGGCAGTCTCATCAATTTTATCCAACCTGTCATCAGTCTTGTCGAACCTTTCTCGGATTTCAGTCTTAAAAGACTGCAGATCTGAATCAATTTGATTAACTTTTGTCTTTAATTCACCAATGTCATTCTTAACAAGGGTAAAATTACTATTCATTGAAATAGCTAATTTATCAACAACACCCACCAAACCAACCAACCCCACCAAAGAATCTATTTTAGTATTTAAACTTTCTAATGTTACAATTTTTGTTTCATTATTCATAATTCCATTATATCAAACAGATAAAACGATGCAAACTAAAATTTAAGGCACTAAATGTCAAGGTTAAGCCTTGACATTGTTATCCAATCCTCGATAAACAATTCAAAATCTTTTTTTTCCTGAAAATATTCAGGAAAATTTTCTAATGAAATAATTGATTTCTCTTTCCTATTTTGTCCTAAATAATCTTTATAACTTGAAAGTTCATATTTTTCTAAATATTTTTTAATTTCTTTTTTATTATTAATCCCCTTTTCCTTCCAATCACTTTGGACCAAGCTAACTGGATTTAAATGTATATAAGAAAACATATATTTCAAGTAATTATTATCATCACAATGCTTTGCCTTAAAGGTACCCTGAAAAAGAGCACCTGATCTATTGTACTTTTTATTAAAATACATAGTATAAGCTGTCAAAACTTTTTGCATGAAAATACTTATTCCATTTTCTTTTTTCTCTCTAATCAGAATATGGAAATGATTCGTCATAAGACAATAGGCTCCAATATCTACAAGTGTTTCATTTCTCTTAATTTCCAAAATTTCATTCAAGGATTTATTTTTAAAATCACTAAGATGAATTTTTTCTTCTGTATTACATGTATACAAAAGCATAAGGAATCGATGTTCATCTTTATAATCCATAAAGATTTTTCTTTTCTCTATACCCCTGTTATATATATGATAAAATTCTTCTATCGCAAAAAAATTTAAAAATCTACTCATATATTAATTTTAAAGATTCATATTCTAATGTCAAGATGTTAAGGCTTAACCTTGACATCGTTTTATGAATTAAAAAAAATTACAAATAAAAAAGCCCACGAAATTTTAAATTTCGTGGGCTACCTGTCTTTTTTAGAAAGGATTTTTTGTTGTCAAGGCTTAACCTTGACATAACTTTGTTAATGACTAACTATCACTTTATTAAACATTCCAACCCCATCACCTTCCATTGATAGAAAGTAAACACCATTTACCAACTGGCTTGTATTTATCGTGGTATTATTCTCCACAACTTTTTCCATAACCAATTTACCAACGACATCATATAAACGTAGATGCAATGTCAAGGTTAAGCCTTGACAGTCAATATTTAGGATATCTCTGGCGGGATTCGGGTAAACTTTTACTTTCGCAAAAGGTAATTCCTGTACTCCAGTAACACCAAAACCTTTGATATTTGACCTTGCAGTACTAAATAAACGGGTCGGAGAACAAGATCCTGATACCATCACCGCTTCGACATAATATCGAGCTTTCGGAAAACTGGAATAATCTACATCCGTATAACCAAACTGGTTACCCGTTGTGTTTCCTATCAACTGAAAATTACCAGCCAGGCTATCATCTCGGTAGACATTGTAATTGGCTACCGGTGTCGTATTATTCTCTACCTGATACGGTGTCCAACTGAAGTTGGCGCCGATATTGGTGAGATAAATAGTATTATGATAAACGCTGAAATTGGAACTGATACCCGAAGTGTTCTTTACTTTTAATTTATAACGATAACCCGTCGTTGATGGATTCACGTTGTCGGTAAAAGTACTTAAAGAATCTTTTGATACATGACCAATCTTCTGGTAATTGTTGGTAGAGAACTCACGGTAAATAATAAAGCTATCAATCGGTGCTAAATTCAAACTACTTTTTTCCCAAACAATCACATTGTAAGTGTTTGTTGGGTCTACAGTAATTAAACAAATTGGAGCACCAGGAGGAAGAAGATTATTTAACAAAATTGAAACATTGTTTGATTGTTCATTTGCCACAGCCAAATCTATATTTCCATCTCCGTTAAAGTCGGCACTAATAATTGAGTTAGGACCAGTACCTACTGCAAAATCAGTAGCACTTCCAAAACTTCCAAGTCCGTTACCGAGTAATACAGAAATATTATTTGAATTAATATTTGATGTAACTAAATCAATTTTACCGTCTCCATTAAGGTCAGCAGCAGTAACTGATTTAGGATTACTACTTACTGCAAAATCAACAGAAGAACTAAAATTACCAGTATTGTCACCCAATAAAATAGATACATTACTGCTGCCATAATTAGCAACAGATAAATCCATTTTACTATCTCCGTTAAAGTCGGCACTTATAATCAAACAAGGAGCAGAACCTGCTGTAAAATTTGTAGCAGCACTAAAACCTCCTAAACCATCGCCTAACAATACAGAAACATCACCAGAACCATTATTAGCTGTAGCTAAATCCATTTTACTATCTCCGTTAAGGTCGGTACTAACAACTGAATAAGGACTTGTACCAACTGTAAAATTTGTAGCAGCACTAAAACCTCCTAAACCATCGCCTAACAATACAGA
>JAVHNX010000040.1:0-563 GCA_036169735.1 Minisyncoccota bacterium | reverse complement strand
AACATCACCAGAACCATTGTTGGCTGTAGCTAAATCAATTTTGCCATCTCCATTAAAATCGGCACTTATAATTGAATAAGGATTGGAACCTACTGTAAAATCAGTAACACTTCCAAAACTTCCAAGTCCGTTACCGAGTAAAATAGAAACATTATTTGAACCATTTCTTGCAATAGCCAAATCTAATTTACCATCTCCATTAAAATCAGCACTTGTCACTGAGCAAGGATTGGAACCTACCGTAAAGTTAATTGCAGTCATAAAACTACCTGAACCATTTCCAAGTAAAATAGATACATTACCTGAATTAATATTTGTTGTAACTAAATCAATTTTACCGTCTCCATTAAAATCGGCACTGATAACTGAATTTGGATAAGTACCTACTGTGAAATTGGTAGCATTAGCAAAACTAACTTGGGCATTTAATTGAGTGTTTAAAAATTGAAAATTCAAAGCTGCGAAAGCAACCGACACGAGTAACATTCTTCTAGTTTTCATCTGTTTAAGATTTAAGGGTTTAGATTATTTGTTTGTCAAAATAACTTTTTGACCTGGCTAAA
>JAVHNX010000039.1:34252-35814 GCA_036169735.1 Minisyncoccota bacterium | reverse complement strand
ACACTGTTTACTTCTGGTAATGAGTCAACTTGGATATTAACCATTGTTGAATCTTTGCAACCAAAATTATCAGTGCATGTATAGGTTACGACACTCGTCCCAGCATTTAAAGTAGACACGTTTACGGAATTACCAATAAAGATTATTCCGTTGCATGAAAGTACTCCGCCAGATGGAACCAAAGTGAAAGCTATTGTTGGAGTCATAGACACCTTACAAGCTTCAGCAGTACCAGACGTTGGTACAGCAGATACTGGTGTAGTGTTTGTTTTCACAGTAATAGCAACAGTTGTTGTCGTTGTGCAAGTTCCACTCACAGTTACAGTATAAGTTGTTGAAGTAGTAGGACTTGCAACAGGATTCCCGATATTTGGATTACTTAATCCAGTTGTCGGTAACCAAGCATATGAAGTTCCACCAGTAGCACTCAACGTTGTTGAGCTTCCAAAACAAATTGTAGCTGTAGTTGATGAAGCAGCAACACCACAAGTTTGATATATCAAAGGAGTACTGGTTGTAAACCAAACAGGACTTCCATTTTGATATAAAACAATATGAAGTATTACTTTATAAATGTGACCTGGAGTTTCACCTGTCAATAAATAGGAAACACCTAAGTTAACAGAGTCTCCATCAACCCCAGTGTAGTTCAAGTATTGGCTTCCCAATACAGTGTTACCGTTTGTTGAATCAATTTTTTCATAAAAAAGTTCAATACGGTTACTTGCATTCCAAAGGGTTATTCCACCCACTGAGTGGACGGACCAACCAGCCAAAAGACTTGTTTGACTTGAAGTTGTACTTACAAATGAAGACGAAACGTTTCCACTGAAAGTACTTGCGAAAATTGAGCTCAATCCAATTACATTGGAGAACAACAAAATTAGGAATGATTTTTTCATAGCTTTGATTTGGTTTTTTAAAAAGTTAAATTATTTTTTTATTAATTTATTTTTTTATTAAACTAGTTCAACTGAACCAGTACTGAATCAAAACATGAATAATCATGTGTCGGAAACAGTGTTTTAAACTTCTCTATTAAAGAGAGATGTTCAAAATACTGTTCCCGACTGAAGATATAAAGATTTTTCAAGGTACTATTACTGTATAAAGTATAGCACAATCAACCCATACTTGTCAAGTAGCAAGACTTTTATTTCCACCCTTTGATAATAAGACTATTTGCATTTCAACCCCTAATATGTAATAATATCCCCATGCATTTAGTAGCCCAAATACTGCCTTACGCGCAGGTTTCCCTTTCAATAGTATTAATACTAGCTATTTTATTTCAGCAATCCAGCGCAGGTGTGGGTGGCGCTTTAGGTGGTGGTGATGGTGGATCTTTTCATCATACTCGCAGAGGATTTGAAAAATTTCTTTTTATTCTAGCAATAGTTTCCGGAATATTGTTTGCTTTGTCTGCATTCCTAGCTATAATAATAAAAGCTAACAACTACTAAATCTGATAACAGTTTTCGTTTTTCATTCATAATACATATGGAAAATTTCTATAGTCGCATACGCAATTTAAAATTGCCTAAAAAGCACGATATAAAGTC
>JAVHNX010000039.1:14953-34152 GCA_036169735.1 Minisyncoccota bacterium | reverse complement strand
CCAGACTTAGCAGAAAAATATGAAGTTTCTAAAGACGGACTAGTTTACACTTTTACTTTAAAAGACAAAATATATTTCCATGATGGAAAACCAGTCACTACTGCTGATATATTTTTTACTATTAGTGAAGCCAAAGATCCTGTTATTAAAAGTCCTATAAAAGGTAATTGGGACGGTGTAAATGCTGAGATAGTAAATGCGAAGACAATAACATTTACCTTAAAGAGACAATACGCATCGTTCTTGGAGAATACGACCGTTGGTATTATGCCTGAACATTTATGGAAGAACTCCCCTATTGAACTAAATGAAGTAAATACGAACCCAATCGGTTCAGGACCTTACCAGGTTTCTAAAGTTAGTAAAAAATCATCAGGAATTATAGATTATTACGATCTTTCACTTTTCAAAAATTTCGCACTTGGTAAACCATATATAAAAAACATAACATTAAGATTTTATCCAAACGAAAATGATCTTGTTTCCGCATTACAAAATGGAAAAGTAAATCAAATAAGTTCTATCACACCAGAAAATGCTGAAATGTTAAAAGAAAAAGGTTTTCGAGTAGAATCAAGTGTTTTACCTCGTGTCTTTGGTTTATTTTTTAATCAAAATCAAGCTCAAATATTTACTGACAAACATGTTGTTGAAGCTATCGACCAAGCAATAGACAAAGACCGAATAGTCACACAAGTTTTACAAGGTTATGGAGTAGTTATTAATGACCCTATTCCACCAAATATGATTGCGTATCAAAAGTTGAGTGGAGAGGACAAAACATCACACGAAGAAAGACTGCAAAAAGCACAAAATATTTTAACAAAAGATGGCTGGGTTAAAGGTATAGATGGATTTCTGGAAAAGACTATTGTCACCAAAGTTAAAGGAAAAACAACAAAAACAAAAACAATCTTGGAATTTTCAATTTCTACAGGAAACGCACCGGAACTTTCCCAGACCGCTGAACTTATTAAGGAAGACTTACAAAATATAGGTATAAAAGTCGATGTAAAAACCTTTGAAGTAGGAAACCTAAACCAATCAGTCATACGTCCACGTAAATATGATGCACTTCTTTTTGGTCAGATAATAAATCATGAATCAGACCTTTTTGCTTTTTGGCATTCATCTCAAAGAAATGATCCTGGTTTAAATATCGCAATGTATACCAATACCAAAGTGGATAAATTATTGGAGGATGCGTTGATAACATTGGACGAAAAAAGTCGTGTAAAAAAATATGCAGCCTTTGAAGATGAGATAAAAAAAGATTTACCAGCAGTCTTTGTCTATAGTCCAGATTTCATATACATTGTATCCAATAATTTAGAAAATATTTCTATTGATCACATTGTATCCCCTTCGGACCGTTTCCTTAATTCATATTTATGGTACACCGAAAAAGACAACGTCTGGAAAATATTTTCTAAATAATCAGCCTCATTGGCTGATTCGCCGACGAGGCGAAAACTCTAAAAATATTATTAACTAATCTAATTATTAATTAAAAAAACAAAAATGATAAGAAAAAAAATAACATCGTCTTTCAGCTCAGTGAGCATTGAAGACAAAAAACAAGAACACACTAATGTCGAACAAAAAATAGTAAATCCTGTGGCTCCTAGAATAGAACACAAGACCGAACGCCCACCAATGCATGGTGTTCCAAACAAAAAATTTCAGCCTAAAAATTCAACTTTCCAATTTTCAAAATTTGGTAAAAAAAGACCAGCTAGACAATCCCCACCTCCAGGTGGAAGATTGCCAACAAAAAGAAATTTGGGTGAAAAAGTTTCACCAATGGCGACTGGTAATATCCGAATCGTGCCTCTAGGAGGAGTGGAAGAAATCGGAAGAAATATGACTGCAATCGAAGTCGGTAACGATATTATTATTGTCGATGCTGGTCTACAAATGAAAACAGCTGATACTCCAGGTATCGATTATATTATTCCAAACACAACTTATCTTGAAGAAAGAAAAGACAGAATCCGTGGAGTAATCATTACTCACGGACACTTGGACCACACAGGAGGAATCCCCTACGTTATGGAACGTATCGGTAACCCACCAATTTATTCTCGCTATTTGACAACTATCATGGTTCAAAAGCGCCAAGAAGAATTTCCTCAAGCACCAAAATTAAAAATAGAAGTAATCGAAAAAGAAAATAGAATAAAACTTGGTGATACTTATATCAGGTTTTTCGGAGTGACACATACTATTCCAGATTCCATGGGTGTTATTATCGAGACTCCTTACGGTGTTATCGTAAACCCAGGAGACTTCAAACTGGAACACACCGATATGATACCGTCCGAGAAAGAGAAAAGTGAATATGGAATATTCGCAAAAGAAAATGTCCTACTTCTAATGGCTGATTCTACCAACGTAGAGAACCCAGGTTTTTCTACGCCAGAACATTTAGCTCAAAAAGGTCTTGAAGAAATAATAAAAAGATCAACAGGACGACTCTTTATTGGTACATTCGCTTCACAAATGGAACGAATGATGAAGATTATCGAAATTGCTGAAGGCCTTGGTAAGAAAGTTGTCATTGAAGGACGAAGCATGAAAAATAACATTGAAATACTAAAAATAGTAAATCTGTTAAAAGCAAAAAAAGAAACCTTCATAACACTAGAAGAAATGGTAAATTATCCAGACAGTAAAATTGTCGCGCTCTTAACAGGAGCACAAGGAGATGAATTCGGTGCATTGATGCGCATTTCAAACCAAAGTCACCGACAATTAAAATTACACAAGGGAGATACGATAGTCTTGTCTTCATCCATCATTCCTGGTAACGAAAAAGCAGTTGAAAAATTAAAAGACAACTTAGCACGACAAGGCGCAAAGATAATCACCTACCGTACTTCTGATGTTTATGTTCACTCAACTGGACACGGAAACGAAGGAGAACTAAGATGGATGCACCAACAAGTAAAACCTAAATTTTTTATGCCAATTCACGGTAACCATTACCGTCTACAACTTCACAGAGACCTTGCAATGTCTCTGGGCATGAGCGATGAAAATATTATTGTACCTGACAATGGATCAATCATTGAAATACAAGATGGAGGAAAGAAAATAGTAATGCTAAAAGAAAAAGCTCCTTCTTCACCTATGATGGTGGATGGTTTCGCTGTCGGTGATGTGCAAGATGTCGTCATTCGAGATAGAGTCATGCTCGCTCAAGATGGTATGTTTGTTATCATTGCACTAGTAGATCAAAATACTGGTAAATTAAAAAAGTCCCCTGATCTAATCTCAAGAGGATTCGTTTATTTGAAAGAAAACCAAGAACTTTTACGACAGGTAAGAATAATTATTAAAAAAACAGTAGAAGACGCGACCGTAAACATGAAACCAGTTGATTTCGACTTTATCAAAAATAGTGTCGGTGAAACTGTTTCAAAATTCCTTTACCAAAAAACAGCAAAGCGTCCTCTTGTTATCCCAGTAGTTCTAAGCGTATAAATTACGCAAAATAAAATGAATATAAATAGAAAAATAGTATACTTAGCTGGATTCTTATTTTCTATTCATTTGGCATTAACTTCATACATCAACTCAAGTTTTCTACAATCTTATATTAAAGAAAATTATATTGGGTTGGTTTATGTAGCGGCTTCTGTTGTCACAATTCTAGGCCTCTTGATGATGCCGAGACTGCTTCGACGCGTCGGAAACAGAAGAGCTACCATGATTTTTAGTTTAGTTTGTTTAGCATCACTCTTAGGACTTTCCTTCTTTAAACAAAGTTCTTTAGTAATTTTTTCATTTATTGCATATTTTGCTGCAGGAAACTTTATTATCGCTAGCTTAGATATTTTCATTGAGGAATTTTCTAAATCAAAAAATATCGGCAGGCTTCGAGGCCTCTTCCTGGTTATTACAAACTCAGCCTGGGTTGTAGCTCAAGCAGTTTCTGGTTCTATTATAGCCAAGAGTTCCTACCAAGGTATCTATCTATTTTCAGCCATATTTATGGCGTTAGTAGTAGGAGTGGTTATTATGTTTCTAAAAGATTTTAAAGATCCTTTATACAAAAAAGTTTCATTTTTAAAAACATTCAAGTTTTTCCAGCAGGATAAAAATATTTCAAGAATATACTTTATAAATTTTATTTTGAAGTTTTTTTTCGCCTGGATGGTAATCTACACCCCAATCTTCTTGCATGAATATATATGTTTCGGTTGGGACAAAATAGGTATTATTTTTACAATAATGCTTTTACCTTTTATTCTTTTAGAATTTTCACTTGGTAAACTTTCCGACAAGACTGGTGAGAAAAAAATGTTGCTCTGTGGTTTTTTGATAGCTGCATTTTTTACTTTTATAATTCCCTTTATAGGAAAGCCAAATTTAATACTCTGGGCAATAGTTCTTTTTGGTACCCGTGTTGGAGCAGCAATAATAGAGGTTATGTCTGAGAGTTATTTCTTTAAAGTTGTAGAAGCTGAAAGAGCAGATGTTATTGGATTCTTTAGAAATACCTACCCGCTCTCTTATATTGTGGCACCTCTCCTGGCTGTACCAATTCTTTTCCTAGTTCCCTCTTTTGATTATCTTTTCTTTATTCTTGGAGCTGTGATGCTTTATGGATTTTTTATTACTCTTCGGTTAAAAGACGTAAGATAAAACATAAAAACACAGGTAATGCCTTAGGCGCTATCTGTGTGTTTTTATTTAGCTATATAAAAAAAGCCAAGTAAAACTGCTGTTAGATTTAATACAATATGAGAAAGTGAAACGAGTAATAGATTTGGATACTTGATGTATAGCCAAGTGAAAAAAATACCTGACACGAAAGTGATAGGTAGTCCGATTCCAATGTTTGGGTAAATTACATGAATAAGGGTAAACAAAAGTGCATTTACAATAATTACGGTATAGTCATTACTAAAAATTTCTTTTAATCTTGGTACAAGGAAAGACCGGAAAGCAAATTCTTGAAAAAAAGAAATGGGTATAAAAAAAGCGAAAGTTTTAATATAAAATGCTCTTGTATCGATGTCTGGTAGATTCACGTTGTGTTCAATAATAAAAAGAAAAATAACACCTAGAAAAGTAAAAAATGCATAAGCTGGTAATGCTTGTTTAAAATTATGATGTTCTAAACCCATATCCTCATGGGTCCAATTTTCATGTCTTATTATTCCGTAAATAATGAGAGAATCAATCAATAACAAAAGAATCCTCAAAGAGGACGGAACAATCTTGAAATAAAGTAATGCTACAGGCAAAACAAAAATTAAAAAGGTTTGTAAAATTATTAGTCTTTTAGACGGTATATTATTCATTTACAATACTATTTTAACACAAATATGTTATTTTTGATTCAAAAAAATATCAAGGGTAGTCCTTGATATTTAAATAAGGAAGCACACCTACTTATTCTAGTTAATTTTTGGGAGTTAAACTCCCACATTTATCTTTTTCTTTAGTTTAAACCCATCCCCATGCGAAAGCATACCCAAATAAGAAGCAACAGTATTAGGCTTCTTATTTGTTTTTAAATTCCGAAACATTCTTCGTCGAGTAGCATTTCTTAATACCCGATGAGTCGGAAAATGCACCCAACCAAGAAAATCGACACCGGAAGCGATAGTTTTAATAAAAACCTTGTCGGGATGCATACTTAATTTTAAATTATCTTCTAAAAATTCCTTCATTTGTTCTAAAATATCTTCCAAATACTTCTTATCTTGTGAAAGAATTACAAAATCATCTGCGTATCTGATATAATATTTTACTTTTAGTTTATGTTTCACATACTGGTCAAATTCATTCATGTAAATATTTACTAAAAGTTGAGAGGTTAAATTACCTAACGGTAAACCTTTTTTTGATGTCAAGGTTAAGCCTTGACATTGTGACTGTCTATTATAGTTTCTAATAAATAGAAAGTGTCTTTGTCTTGTATATGTTTCACTAAGATATTTTTTAAAATATCATGGTCAATGTTGGCAAAGAACTTTCTGATATCGCATTTCAGCACCCAGCAGGTTTTGGTATTATTCTTGCTAACTTTTCTAATAAAACTCTCAAATTTATATATTGCTTTGTGTGTCCCCTTATTTACTCTGCATGAGTATGAATCACTAATAAACTTTGAATCAAAGAAAAAATACATCTTTAAGTACAAAGCGTGATGCAATACTCTATCACGAACATTAGCCTTGTGAATATCACGAGGTTTTGGATCTGAAATTTTAAACGCATAATAACTAGAATGTTTATAATTTTTATTTTTTAAATCATCATGTAGTTCTAATAAATTCTCCATCAAATTCCTCTCAAAAATTTGCACATCTTTTTTATTAGTTTTTTTGCTCTTAAAATTTTTCCATGCAAAAATAAGATTTTCCAAAGATATGATATCATTGTAAGTATGAATAAAGATTTTTCTCATACCTCTAATGCTACCCCCCCCCCGACGCTTTTGCCAGTCATGCAAAGGGTAAAAACTGTGTATATCTTATGGTTTGAGTATTATAAAAAATTAGATAAGACTCACAAATACACGCTAGGTCAAAAGATTGATAATTTATTTGTAGAAATAATAGAAGCAGTATCTATTGCAACATTTTTAGATAAAACAGAAAAACAACCTTGGATTAGATTATCAATACGAAAATTGGACACAATCAAGATACTTTTAATGATTCTTTGGGAAACAAAATCTCTTGATAACAAAAAATATATACACATCTCTCAGCCGATAAATGAAATAGGAAAAATGCTCGGTGGATGGAACGGGCAGCTCACAAAATCCATCCAACTTTCTCAGGATAAACAAAACTCCCCCAACAAGTAGTTGAGGGAGAAATGAAAAGAGTTGCGAACACCCGCAAACCACCAATTGTCATTCCAGTCGTTGTCGTTGTAGTTGACATTCACATTGCGATCGTCATTGAAGTGGTTGAACGTGGCAATTTGTGCAAAATATCTTCTGTACCACCATCTCTCGAATACTCTCAAGAGTGTATATAATTCGGCATCGTAATGCCTTGATATAATGCACCAAGTATTCTTCATTTTTTGAAGTTTCTGCATACGCCACCCTATCTCAAATCTTGATTGGAGATATTCTCGGCTTATGGATACTGGTTTCGGTAGTCAGTAACCTTAATCACTGACATATTCACCTATTCCCAAAGACGATTGTAACATAAAAAAAACTTCCGTATCATAGATACGGAAGTTTAGAACAAAGTTCAAAGTGACTAAAGAAGTCATAGTGAACAAAAACAAAGTACTACTTGCGAACACCCGCAAACCACCAACTGTCACTCCAGTCGTCGTCGTCGAAGTAGACATACACACTGCGATCGTCATCGAAGCGGTAGAACGTGGCAAAACACCATTTACCGTCTGCATTTTTCCAATGAGTTCCATTAGGGTGCTCATCTGCAAAAGCAGGATCGACTTCGTTTACTGCGGCTTGTGAATAAGGATCGGCAGGTTTTAATCCGCGCAACTCATATTCTTTATCCAGATCAGCATCACTCACCTGGCGTCCAAGCTTAAAGAAAATAACTTCTGTTTCTTCGCCTTTACCTTGAGGCATTGCTTTAACAACACTGTCAGTTAGATACTGATTTCTGCCGGTAGCTTTAATAGCTTCTTGGGCAGAACGACTGCAGTTTACTTTAACAACACGGATAATGAAATTACTTCTTGCTTCCACACGTTTGCGTATTGAAGCGTAGATTTCATCAATGAGCGTGTCATCTCCAAGCACTTCTTGGAAAATTTTACTCGGCAGTTCTTTCTTGTTCTTAAACAGTCGAGCACTGATGTTTTGGTTCAGTTTACCGATTTGACCATCAGTAACGGGTTCAATGGGGTTATGGGTTTCCATAGCGTCATAGATTTAGTTTTATTGCATCCCGCAATATATAGGGCTAGGCAGTAGTCATAGCCAGGAAACATCAAGTAGTTTAATGTCTTTTGGCTATGACTATTTTGCAAGTATTACTATTTAAAAGAACTCCCTGTATTATATACCCTTTTAAGCAAAAAGTCAAGGTCTATATAATACACAAAATATCAAGGACTACCCTCCATATTTTGTTGAATATTTATGGTTTAGAGTATACGGAGGCAACGCCTCCGTATACCTCCGTATACTATTTATTTTTTGTATTCTACAATCTTTCCCGCTTCCCTTTCTATTTCATCTGCTTTGCGTAATTTTTTAAAAACATTTTTGGGTGCAATATCATAATGTTTTATATTATCGAGTTCTTCATCAATACCCCAAAGATCTCCGTCCTCTAGTACCCAATCTTTTTCAAAAATATTTAAATCAAGCGGTATAGAATATCGGCGTAAAGTTTTTACACCGTTGTCCAAAAAATATTCATGAAAATAAGACATCACAAGTTCACGAATATTTTTATAGACTGGCTCGCGATAACGAAGTACTGCATGGTTTGTTTTAGACAATGCTCCCCAAAGTCCATCCTGCTGGAAAGGAACAACTACATGGTCAAAATCCTTCTTTTGTACGGCTTCCAGGTGCATTATGAGAGGTTTGTAACCATGCAACGATAAAATGTACGCCCCTAAAATAGCACCCTCCATACAATGCGCATTCCCTGCTCGCATTGTCATAATGGGTGATTTTAAAGTTTGTTTGCCGTCTGTTTCAAAATTAAAATTTAAGCCATTCAAAAAATCCTGCACCTTTGCTGGGGTGTTTAATTTCTTGAGTAAGGCTTCTTCTTTTTTAGTAAAAAAATACAAGTTTATTTAATAAAACTTATTTCAACATGACTCACTGCCTGAGGCTCTCCAGTAAAAGAAATTTTTATATCTGTCTTTTTAAAAGTTTCATGAATTTTCTTTCCTAGTTTTGCAGCAAGTTGATCATTGTTTGTAGTAACTGTAAAATTACCTCCTTGAGTTTTGACATCCATAATTCTATCTTGTGGATTACGATCCAAAGCACGTCTTCCAAAACCAGCAATCAGATTGAAAAGTTCTTCACGAGTTTCTGCTGGAACATTTTTGATACTGATTTTTCCACCAAACAAATTTCCTTTTTGCATCTTACAAGCTGGACACAAATTAAAATGTACTCCAGTGCCGGAAAGCTTGGTATCTGTTATTGGTGCACTGCCTGGCTTATGCCATCCCTTCTTGAAATAAACATCATGACAAACTTCGCAGACGATAACACCCTTTTCTGCTTTGCCGTATTCATTACCTCTCAATTCTGTTTTATTTTTAATATTTCCAGAACCACCAGCTGCGTTAAAATTCTTTGCCATATAATTTAAATTTTATTATTTTTAATACTTAAATTATAACAAAAATGACTCACAAAAACAAAAGCCCCCGACCACAGGTCGGGGGCTTTAAAAACTATTTCTTTTTTTCTTTCTTTGGTTTCTTTGTTTCTTTTTTATGAGCATTATTTCCTTTTGCCATTTATTTTAGAGAATCACACTGAACAGTGTCGAAAGAAAGTTCAATATAATTTTCAAATTAAATTAATAATTTTGACCTAGTATTATTTTAACATAAAACTAATATTAAAATAAACTTAAACTACTAAATTATTGAAAAGTAATATCAAAAGGATACATGCCCATACCGCAAGTACCTTGTAAAACAGAAACTTTTTGTATGCCTAAGTCTATGTCAGTATTTCCAGAAATAGGTAAATTCTGACTTATGTCCAAACTAGGAATCCTAAGAACAGAAGTGCAATCAAAAGTACCGTTCGTATTCATACGAATAATAGTTGGAATTCCTGCTTTGGCAATACTATGTACTGGACGATATCCACCCTTAGCTTTTATCTCAATAATCTGTTTGCCGTCTACAACAGTTACATTGTTGATATCTTCAACAATTTTCTCTTCTATTTCCCCACCTGTTTTAGATGATGAATTGGTAAAATAAATAGCACCAGCAATAACAAAACCGGCAACTAAAATAGAAATCATGACCGACATATTTGCTTTAGTTTCCGGTGTCAAAAAAGATTTTGTTTTTATTTTTGTTTTCATATTTTTATTCTAACATATTAGAAATTAAAAACTGGGGGCAATATACCGACCACGACCAGAGCATTAATAAGATTAAAAATAGCAAAAAGAATAACTATTAAACCTGCTGTTTTAAAGAATATTCCAGACTTAGAACTTTTCTGAATTGAGAAGGAACTAAAAGACAACAAACCTAGAACTGGGAGTGTGCCGAGAGCAAACGCAAGCATTGTAAATGCTCCTTGAGTAAAACTTCCAGTTGAAAGTGAATATATCTGCATTGATTGGGTAAAACCACATGGTAAGAAAAAGGTGGCAATACCAACCAAAAGAGGGGTTAAACTGTGACTTAATTTTGAGACACCCAAAGCATGCTTAGAAAGCAATTTTGGCATACCGGGTTGTAGTTTCTTGGCCCAAGGAAAAATATCAAGCAAGTTGATACCCAAAATCAACATTACTAAACCAATAATCAAACCTAAAATAAAAGTCCCGAAAGTACCCAACTGAAAAGATGCACCGAGCATACCAATCACTCCACCTAAAACGAAAAAGGAAATAATTCTCCCCACATGAAACATTATTTGAGGACGAACCTTATCACCTTCTTTGGCAAAACTAGCTGACATTGAAAGAACCAATCCTCCAACTACTGCCATGCAGGTAGAAAGTGAAGCAATAACTCCAACAACAAAAGAAGTACCATAAGTCACCTTAGTAGCATTGATCAAATTAACTAAACCAACTTTTTGTAAAAGTATATAAAAAATAACGAAAGCTAACGTAATTGGAACTGCAATTTTAAATTCACTCCAGTTTATTTTCTTTTCTTCTTTTTCGACAGAAACTCGATAACCATGTTTATTCAGAACTTCATTGAATTCTTTTATTATTTCTTCTACATTTTTATCACCAAAATTCCCTTCTACTTCCATCGTGTGATTGGCTAGATTTGTTTTAACTTTTTTAACATGTACTAATTCTGCAATCTCACTTTCTGTGAGCATTACACAAGCCTTACAATGCATACCGTGCACATGAAATTTATATTTTTCCATAATTATATTTTCTTCGCCTTAATTCGTAATGAGTTCGACACGACCGACACACTCGACATTGCCATTGCAAAACCAGCAAACACAGGACTTAATAACCAACCAAAAAATGGGAAAAATAAACCAGCTGCAAGTGGAATACCGATAATATTGTAGAAGAATGCCCAAAAAAGATTTTGTTTTATCCCTCGCATAGTAATTTTTGATAATCTAATTGCTTTTACTAGTTTAGAAATATCACCACCCAAAAGTGTAATGCCTGCTGATTCTATAGCGACATCTGTCCCTGTTGCCATTGCAATACCAACATCAGCCTGAGCTAGAGCAGGTGCGTCATTAACTCCATCCCCTGCCATCGCCACAACCAAACCTTGAGCTTGCAGTTCTTTTATTTTATTTAGTTTATCTTCAGGCATTACTTCCGCTACGACTTCGTCTATACCAATCTGAAGCGCAATATAATTAGCTGTATTTTTATTATCTCCTGTGAGCATCACTATTTTTATTCCAAGCTTATGTAAATTTTTTACAGCTTCTACTGCTTCAGATTTTATGGCATCAGCGACCATAACAACTCCAACTATTTCATTTTTAGTTGCTAAGATCACAGGAGTCTTACCCTCTAGTGTTTCTTTTTCTAAAATATCTTTATCAAATTTTAAATTTAGATCAGTAATAATTTTTATATTACCTGCATAATATTCGACACCAGAGATACTACCTTTTACACCTTTACCTTTGATTGCTTCAAAATTTTCAATAGGAACAAAATCTATTTTCTTTTCACTAGCAGAAGAAACAATAGCGTGTGCAATAGGATGCTCTGACTTATTTTCTAAACTCGCAAGGATTGAAATAATTTCATTATCCGTTTTAGTAGAAAAATTTTCTATTGAAACTAATTCAGGTTTCCCGCGAGTAAGCGTTCCTGTTTTATCAACCACTACCACGTTTACTTTATGAAGTTTTTCTAATGTTGCTGCATCCTTAATAAGGATTCCTTCTCGCGCACCTTTACCAACACCGACAATAATTGCTGTAGGTGTCGCGAGCCCTAAAGCACAAGGGCAAGCAATTACCAATACTGCGACAAATGACATTAATCCATAAGAAAGAGCCTGAGAAAAACCAAGTGGACCTGATCCAATCAAAAGCCATAATCCTAATGTAATGAAAGAAATAACCAGAACAACCGGAACGAATATCGATGAAATTTTATCAGCCAAAGCCTGTATAGGCGCCTTTGACCCCTGAGCTTCTTCAACCATTTTTATAATATGAGCAAGCATTGTTTCAGAGCCAACTTTAGTAGCCTTAAAGATAAAAGATCCCGTGGTATTTATAGTTCCTGCAGAGACTGTTTCATTTAATTCTTTATGAATCGGCATCGGCTCACCAGTTATCATAGATTCATCAACATATGAATCACCTCCAGTAAGGATTCCATCAACAGGAATTTTTGTTCCAGGTTTGATTATGATTAGATCACCATGAACTACTTCATTGATAGATATTTCTACTTCTTTACCATCACGCACCACTAAAGCAGTTTTAGCTTGGAGACCTAAAAGTTTTTCTATAGCGTCACCTGTTTTTATTTTTGATTTGGCCTCTAAATATTTTCCAAGAGCAATAAAAGTAATAACAATAATCGTAACATCAAAATAAGTCACTCCAATGTTAGGAAATGATTTCAGTAAAGTCTCCTCAAAAGCACTAACAATAAAACTGTAGATAAAAGCGACGGACGTGCCGATACCTATCAAAGTATCCATATTGGCCCTCCCATAACGCAAAAAACGATATACTCCTAAAAGATATGGTTTGCCGACAACAAAAAGAGTATAAGCAGCCATGATAGGTAAAAGATGATGGAAAAATTCTCCCAACACCAAAGGCATTTCAGAAACAACTTTTAATTGTGCAAATATATCCCAGCCCATTACAAAAACACTAATGATGACCAAAGGAATTGCAGTCATAACCTTACTTTTCATGTCAGAAATCTCGGCGAGTTTATCTTTTTTTGATTGTCCAATACCAGTATGAGCCGCATGTTCATCTGCACTCATACCCATACTTTCAGCAGTTTCAGTTATTAAAGAATACCCTAACGGTTCGATTTTTTTTGAAAGTCCTTCAGGGTTTATTTTTGTTTCATCAAAAGAAACTTTCACAGACTCATTACCATAATTTACTTCAGCTGAAATAACCCCTTCAGTTTTTTTAAAAGTCTTTTCAATAATTCCTGCACAACTTGCACAATGCATTCCTTTTATTTTATATGTATCTTTTTTCATATTATTTATATACACCAAACGTAATGTAATAAATAATATTTTAATATGTTTTTTGGGGGTTTCGAGGCTGTCGAGCTGAGAACTTCAGGATTTTTTAAGCTTCAAAAAATCTGTACCCAAAAAATATATAAAATATTATGATTACTTTCTCTTTAATTGATAAACTTTTAATAATTCTTTTGTTGCTTTTTCGGTCTGCCCATTTTTCATTTGATTTACTAAACAACAACCAATATGACTTTCTAAAAGTGAATCCTCTACCCCAGATAGACCTTGCTTAATAGCAGAAGTCTGAGTAATAACATCAATACAATATTTATCTTCCTCGATCATATTTACAAGACCTCTCACCTGCCCTTCAATAATCTTTAACCTCCGCACAAGTTTTTGCTTGTTATTTTGCATACGAAAAGTATATACCCCCTAGGGGTATCAAGTCAAGTAACTATTATCAAAACTCTTTATGTTTTACTAAAGGGCCTTATTTTTTTACCTAAAATATAAAAAATTATACCAGTCCAAATAGAGATGAGTCCAAAAAGAAGAACTATACTAGAGAATGCATAAGTAATAATTCCTAGATTTAACGCAGTTGTAAGAGTTGTTGCAGTCACCCACATATTACGAGCATCGTTTGGTACTGTCACAGGCTTTCCATCTTTATCAAGAACAGGATTACCACTTTCATCGAGTTTAGGAATCTGTTGTGGCATTTCTGCATATGTCTTACCGCCAGTTGCCTTTAGGGTATGAACGCGAATAATATCAGCCTGCGCCTTGAGAGTTAAAGGACCACGAACATCAACGCCTGGAATACTCGAGCCCTCTGATGTCTTAATATTTTCTCGTGCAACATTATTGTATGTAAAGACTATCCCCCATATACCACCGATAACCATCACTGCCCCTGCTACGATTGCTAATACTGATGAAACCTTAAGTAATTTTTTCATATATTTTTTGATTTTTCAGAATCACGTCGCGCAATGTCCATTAAAGCGCGACGCTTTCTAATTTATAATAATTAACTATTAATAATAATTTAAATTAAATTTTTTCTCTTCCGTAAAAATGAGCAACTAGAACAACAGTAATTATACTAAAGAAACTAGAAAGAGCGAGCATTGGCATAGAGATATATCCACCAAACTCAGAAATTAACTGTTTATAACATGAAACACCCGAAGCATCGCAAGGTGATGCTGAACTGACATTGCCGAAATAATATATAAGATTTTGATATACAGAGACTATAAAACCAATAGAAAGAAGGGGTAGCACGTATTTAACTATTGTATGATCTTTGTACCAAGAAGCTATTCCAAAAATAAAAACTAATGGAAACATAAATATTCTTTGGTACCAACAAAGGAAACAAGGAAGGAACCCGACAATCTCTGAATAAACAAGAACAAAAAGTGATGACAAAAGAGAAACAATAAAACCAATAGACAAGAAATGTTTTTTAATAAAATCTAAATAAATATTTTTCTTGGGACCAAGAAATAAAACAAACAATGCTGCAATGGAAAGAATCTGCAGCATTATTGCACCGGCTCCCAAGAACATATTTAAATAATGAACATTTTCCAGATTCATATTTTTTATTCCGGCAATACGCAGCTAGTTTTTTCTGATAATGTTTTCAAAGAAACACCCGCCGCATTTTCAACAGGAAGACGAGTTCCATCTGCGAGTTCCCATGTTGGATAACCTTCAATTTTTTTATCTAAACAATATTGTATCGGGCCTGAAGCATCTGGTTTAGAACATTCAACATAAGGCAATAACTTTGCAGAAGAACCAAAGAGAGCTTTTTGTTCTTTACAGTGCGGGCACCAAAAAGCACCGTAAAAAGTAGTACCTTTGTCTTTTAAACATTGAGCAAAAGTATCATATTTACCAGGAGCATCTCCCTTCCTATTTTGAGAAGCGACTGTAAAAATACCTCCTAAAACCAAAACGATAACTATGCTAAAAAATATTGTTGATTGTTTCATATAATAATTCTTTTAACTTTTAAAAAATCTTTGGAACAAAAATAATAAACCCAATAATAATTGCAACAAAAGCAGAAATGAGTACAGCCCCAGCAGCAACGTCTTTCGTATCTCGGGCATAAGGATGATATTCGGGTGAAGTTAGATCTATATCTATTTCGATTGCAGTATTGAAAGCCTCTGCTGCGATGACCATTCCAATCGCAAAAATTATTGCAATCCACTCCATTTCAGAAATACAATAATAAAAACCGAGAGCAACTGAAAGAATTGCAAAAAACAAATGAATTACAAAATGCCTTGTCGTAACTACAACAATCTGAATACCCCTAAAGGCATCTAGAAATCTTTTACCTTTCATTACTGTCGCCCATGCCTTTTTTTCTCTAACCGATTCCATAATTGTTTATTTATTAATATTAATAAGATGGGTTCATTGTAACAGTTTTTATACCTAAAATCTATAAATAGTTAAAATTGTTTTATTATAAAATCAAAAGGCAAACTTAAAACATACAAGATAAATCCAACAATCTTTCCGAGTATTCCCATTTTTTGGAAATATTCAGAAACTTTTCGTATTCCCACTAAAATCATCATATTTGGCAAAAATACTGTTGCATATAAAATTGATTGTAAAAAATGTACCATAATTATTTTTATACCTGAGTTTGTAAAGTAACATCGTAATCCTTTTTAAAGATTGTTTTTGAAATATGAAAAATAGTAAATGTAATAAAAAATGCGGAAAGGACATCAATCGAGTAATGCAGATGACCAAGTAGTACAATCGTTCCAAAAAATAAAGACAAGCCGATAAAGAAATAACGAACAATCTTATTGTCCCAATAAATAAGTGACATTAAAAATGGTAAACCAGTATGACCTGAGAAAAATAAATCACCAGTAAAACTAACGTAACTTATAATATTTTTTATAGGAACAATGACCTGAGTTGGGTATGGACCAAGATGAGTAAGAGAAACAAAAATTGAACGAACTATAACAAACAGACTAATTGATTTAATAGTAAAAGGAATTTTTTTAGGATTAAAAAAACAAAAAAAACCGATAATGATAAATAAGGAAAAACCTCCGTAAACAAACAACCCATCAACATCAAAAGTTCTAATATTACTTAGAAAAATATCCGTAACGAAGTTACTAGCTTGATTAGTCGCGTACATGCCAGCATAAAAATTGACAAATAAACTGATTGTAAGCATAACCAACGACAAAACTACAGAGAAAATAAATTCCCGTCTATTGAAATGAGTCTTATAATCATTGATTATTTTTTCCATAAATTTATGTAAGTATTATACCATAGTTTTCTTATTTCCTCTATAATAGACAAAAATAG
This sequence comes from Minisyncoccota bacterium, assembly GCA_036169735.1. Classification (GTDB taxonomy): domain Bacteria; phylum Patescibacteriota; class Minisyncoccia; order Phycocordibacterales; family UBA9973; genus UBA9973. Next base: position 17,421 of record JAVHNX010000039.1, on the reverse strand, counting down.
CAATAAGTAGAACAAAAAATAACACTGAAGCTATCTTACTAATATATGAATCGATACTTTTATATGCATACCCAAGATAGTATCCAATTAACACAAAAACGAGAGATTTTGGTAACGTACCAAGAAAATTAAACCAAAGAAATCTACCTATCGGCATTCTAACCATTCCTGCAGCAGAAAGAACAGCCCAACCCATCGAGTGAGTCAACTTCCCCCAGAAAATTGTTTTACCACTATGAACATCAAAATGATCTGACACTCTCTTTATTCGTGAATCTGTCAAACCAAAGAAACGACCCACAAAGGTATTCGAAAGTCTTTTACCAAAAAAACCAACGGAATAAAATAAAAGGTCTCCAATCAAATCACCCAAAACTACTATAAAATATACGACAACAATATTGAAATATCCTTGATGGGCCAAAAAGGCAGCAATCACTGTAATGATCGGGCCTTCTATTATAGAAATCGGAAGGATGAATAAATATCCATAACTAATAATCCATAATGAAATTGTTGTTAGGCTAAAAGACATAGGTTTTTATTTTTTTTATAGTAAAATAATAAGATGCATAAAGTTTCGTGCCTAATCCCAGCATATAATGAAGGTAATAGAATCGCAAGCATTCTTGCAATTGTTTATAACCACCCCTTAATTAATGAAGTCATTGTTATAAACGATTGCTCAACTGATAATACTTCAGAAGTAGTTATGGAATATAAAAATATCCATCTAATAAACAATAGTAAAAATAAAGGAAAAAGTGCTACAATTGTCGCAGGGATAAAAGAAGCTACCGGAGATATTCTTTGTCTTATTGATGCGGATCTGATCGGCCTAACTCCAGAGAATATTACCAACCTTATAGAGCCTGTAATTTCAGACAAAGCAGATGTGTCTATTAGCGTCAGAAGAATTAGTCTAATTATGGATAAAATATATAAGGTTATTGGTATGGATTTTATTTCAGGAGAAAGAGTGTTTAAAAAAAGTCTTATCCAAAACCATTTAGAAGAAATTGTTTGTCTACCCCGTTTTGGTATTGAAACATTTTTGAACAAAATTTTTATAAAAAATAAAACACGAATAAAAATAGTTTTCTGGGACAATGTTCGTAGCCCTTTAAAGTCAAAAAAATTTGGATTTATAGAAGGAACTAAACGTGAAATTTCAATGTTTTCAAATATCTTAAAAACAGCATCTGTATTCGAAATATTAAATCAGTTAAAAAAAATGCGTAGATTAATAGTAAAATAATGAAATATCACACCTCAATTAATATGACCGAACCTAAAGTTAGTATTGTTATTCCAGCTTATAACGAAGAAAAATATCTAGCAGATACACTGAAAGCTGTATGTGCATTAGATTATAAAAATTTTGAAGTTATCGTCGTAAACAATGCTAGTACTGATAATACAGAAAAGATAGCAAGAACATTTCCGGTTGTAGTATTAAATGAGAACAAAAAAGGTATTCTATTCGCACGCGAGTGCGGAAGAAAAAATGCTACAGGAGAAATTATTGCTAATATTGATTCGGATTGTCAACCAGACAAGGACTGGCTTAAAAAGGGAGTGGAGTTTTTTAAAGACCCAAAAGTTGTGGCTCTTGGTGGTCCCTATTATTATTTTGATGGTTCCCCTTTCTTTCAAAGATATTCTTCTTTTATTCAGAAATATTTTTATTACGGGATGAATAAAATATTAAATAACTTAAAACGTGGGGGAGTTTTGATTGGAGGAAATAATATGATCAGAGCCAGTGTATTAAATGAAATAGGAGGTTATGATACAAACTATCTTTTTTACGGTGAAGATACAGACACGGCAAAGAGAGTCGCACAAAAAGGTAAAGTTGTTTTTGATAAAAATTTTATGATAAAAACTTCTGCCCGAAGGTTTAAGTCCGAAGGTACAATCCGTATTAGCATACTTTATTTATTCCATTTTTTGAAAGTGGCTTTTTTCTCAAGAATGAGAAATTAGACCAATCTAAACTTGGTGTTAACATTGTTTAATAAACAATGTATAATCGAAATTACTTATGATGAAAAAAGATAAATATAAATTGAATGGTTGTAAGGTTAAAGCAAAACGCTCAAGCGCAGGCTTGGGACTTTTTGCTGTTGAAGAAATACCCAAAGGAACATGCATTATAGAATACATAGGCAGAGTTATTTCCAAAGAAGAAGAATACAAAAGTAAAAGCTTATATCTATTTGAGTTAAATTCGAAAGTTACTATCGATGGTGCGGCACGTTCAAATACTGCTCGTTATATCAACCACTCCTGTAAACCAAGTGCTGAGGCAGAAATATGGAATAAAAGAATTTTCTTTCTAGCACTTAAAAAAATTAAAGCTGGTGAAGAAATAACCTTTGATTATGGTAAAGAATATATCGATGAACACATCAAACCCAAAGGTTGCCGTTGTGGTAAATGTACAACTAAATAAATTAAAAATA
>JAVHNX010000039.1:0-14853 GCA_036169735.1 Minisyncoccota bacterium | reverse complement strand
ATCAAACCCAAAGGTTGCCGTTGTGGTAAATGTACAACTAAATAAATTAAAAATAATTGATGGGGCTTTCCTTACAGGAACAGTATACCAATTGGCTATTTTATTTCATTACATTTATAAAATAGCTCAATCGGTTTCAGCACCCATACAGAAGTGATATTATCACTTCTTCAGCCGCGCAAACATAAAAAGAACTCTGACGTAAGTCAGAGTTCTTTTTATGTTTGCGCGGCTGATGGGTGCTGACCCCACGGCCTCCCACGTGCACTAAATCCAGTATTTTCATAAAGGCGTGGACTATATCTTCACCATGAGTATAAAACTTTTAGGTGCTTTGGTATCTAGTCTCTACGGCGCCCCTTCTCTTTGCTTACTTGTTATAAAAAGCAAAAATATGGAAGGGTTCCCTCGGTATTCGCATGCTCCGACATAAAGTCAGAGTTTAGCCTTCACCGATATCCCAAAGAGTTTCAATCTGCCATTTCGACAGAAAGCTGCACGAATCTACAGGCGGGTGCTCTACCGTTGAGCTACAGCCGCAAACATATATACTTCTCAAAGATTTTCTTTTTTCTACCTAGGTACAAGCCAGAAAAATCATTGATAGTATCATTATACATAATTTTATATAAAATCAAAGTATTTTTAATACCATATTTTAAATCAAATCCTCTTTCTTTTTTTACCAAAGAACCACCGATAACTCCATATTTATTTAAAATATTTCTTAAGGAGATTAAAAATTCCTCACTTCCAGAAGTAAAACAAGTATTTATTGTATAAATCTTGTTTATACTTTTTTTATTTTTAAAACCAAACCAGACTCCACCATCTCCATCAAAATAACCTCTTAAAAAATCTGAAAAATATTTACTAGGAATTTCTGGTAATGTCATAGTTTTACTTTTTCTTGGTGTTAAGCCAAGATTAATCAAATCTACACACATCTCTTTACTGCCAACCTGCAGCCTATATAACTGTTTATTATTTTCTATTTTCTTTTTTAGAGAAATTTTATGTGAAGAGTTAATTTCCTTTTTTATTTTAAAAAGTATATCCCTGTCAGTAATTTGTAAAGACCAAAACCAAGTATTTCTTTTTGTATTTATAATATTACCATCAGCAAACAAAAAACCTAAAATATAGCTCATTTCGGGTGACCATTTTTTAAAAAAATCTTTATTTATTTTTTTATATATTGGCACATATTTATTATACTATGTGACAGTAATATACACTACCTCATTATTTTATGTGTCGGTGGCAGGACTTGCTGATTACATCAGCAGGTACCTTTCCATCTCACTTCGCTCGCACGGAAAGGTCTTTCGATACCTCACACAAGCAAATAAATTTGCTTATTCCTTACGACTGTGTCGACGGGAGGAATCGAACCTCCGACCTTGGCTTTATGAGTGCCACGCTCTAACCGTCTGAGCTACGCCGACATACATTAAATACTTCGGTTTTATGGACACTGGCATGTCACTTGCCGAATTGTTGCGGGAGGCCGAATCGAACGGCCGTCTCAAGGTTATGAGCCTTGCGAGATGCCTCTTCTCTATCCCGCTATGAATAGCTTAAAGCACTAAAATAGTATACCTGAAATTTTCAAAAAGTAAACTAAATATAGCCAAACTCTCTGAATACATTTTCGTAAAGGACTATTACCCTATTTGCCTCATGTTGAGAAAGATCAAATTTTGACCCTTCGTGAGCGATACGATTTCGGACAATATGAGCAACCCAAGCATCATCTAATGATTTAAATTTTTCTCTATCTGCCGCTTTTAGTCGCTCACCTAGATTCACTCCGTTGAGTTCTAATTGATCAGTAAGGTTTTCCAACATTGCATCTGCTTCCATAACAGCAAGTTTCCAATCGCTTGGGTTCATTGAAGAAAGATAATTTAAAACATTTATCCAACGTTCATTTCTAGGTCTACCTTCTTCTCTCATTCCAGATGTTTCATTATTTTTTGCATGTTTATGAGCATACTCTTCCAACTCATGTTCTAGATGTTCTTCTTCTTTCTTTTTTATTTCAAAAATTCTGGAAATAGCATAACCAATAATAACTACAAAATAAACAGCAAAAAGTCCAGCAAGAACTTTCAAAAAAATAACAAAAGTCTCAGAAATAAAACCTCCAAAAAATCTATGAAGAAAATTCAAAATCTGATTGAATAAATATTCAAGGTTTAGGAAGGTTGGATTAAAAATAGGATGTTCAGCAGTAGAATTTATAGTTAAAGATTTTACTATATCCATAATATTTATTTTATTCTAAATCTTTTCCAATATTAAATAATGATTCATCTGTAGACCAAGATGACATAAATTGAATACCTAAAGGTAAACCCTCTTTAGAAAATCCACTAGGTATAGATATACTAGGGACTCCAGCAATATTAGCTGGAACAGTAAAAATGTCTGACAAATACATCTGTAAGGGGTCTTTCTTTTCTCCAAATTTAAAAGCAGGGGTTGGTGTCGTCGGAGTCGCAATAAAATCAACCTTGTTGAAAATATCTTCAAACTCTTTTTCGATTGCATGACGCACTTTCCATGCTTTGTTATAGTAAGCGTCATAATATCCATAAGACAAAACATAAGTACCTAAAATAATTCTTCTACGAGTCTCAATGCCGAAACCAGCTGAGCGACTTTTTTTGTATGTATCAGAAACATTTTCTCCTTCTATTCTCGTTCCATAACGTACCCCATCGAGCCGTGAAAGATTTGTAGAAACTTCTGCCGGCATCAGAATATAATAAACAGCTAGAGAATATTTTGAATAAGGCAAATCGATGTCTACTATTTCATATCCTTTATTTTTTAATTTTAAGAGTGATTCTTCAAAATTTTTAATAATTTCTTCATCTACTCCCTCTTTGAGCCAATCTCTTGGTACACCGATAACTTTGCCACACGAAGTTTCCCCTATCCCCGGGATAGGGGAAACTTTTAGATTGATTGAAGTACTATCCATTTTATCTTTTCCTACTATCGCATCAAAAATTATTTTTGCATCTTCTGAAGTCTTGGTTATTGGACCTATTTGATCCAAGCTTGATGACATTGCAATTAGCCCAGAACGTGAAACTGCGCCATATGTCGGCTTCATACCTACCAATCCGCAAAAGCTCGCTGGTTGGCGAATAGAGCCTCCTGTGTCACTTCCAAGGGCTGCTAAACAGAACCCAGCCGCGACTGCCGCAGCTGAGCCACCAGAAGATCCTCCTGGAACTCTGGATGTATCAATAGGGTTTCTAACTACTCCATAAGCCGAATTTTCAGTCGAAGAGCCCATTGCAAATTCATCCATATTTACTCGTCCAACAAAAACAGCTCCCTCTTCTTTTAATTTTTTAATTACAAAAGCATCATAACTCGCAATATAATTCTGAAGCATTTTTGAGCCGGCACTTACTTTCTTACCAGTGATTAAAATATTATCTTTTATAGCCAAAGGTATACCGGTTAATTTTCCTCCCTTTCCATTTTTTATCATCTCATCCGCAATTTTTGCTTGCGCGAGTGCATCATCAAAAATTTGCAGAAAAGCATTTATTTCAGTATTTTTTTCTTGTATATTTTGGAGACAAGCAGAGACTAAATCAACCGAAGTTAATTCTCCATTTTTCATCATCTCCCCTGCTTTTACGATTGTTAAATTTTTAATATCCATAAATTATTTATAGTGAGCATACCGAACTACAAAATCTTTTTAACTTTTATAAAACCATCCTGACTATCTGGAAACTGACCAGTGACAAGATTAGCTGAAAAATCTCTTGAAGGTTCAAACGCATCCTCACGCCAAATGTTTCTGTTTGAATATTCTGGTTTTATGTCACCCACCTCTACAGATTCGATTTGTTTTACATAACCCAAAACACCATCTAAATCTTTTAGAATCATTTCCTTTTCTACATCAGTCAGCTCAATTTTTGCCAATTCGGCTAGGTTTTCTATATCCTTAATTTCCATCCCGTTTAGAAACAGGTCGCGGTCTATTTTTAATAAACCACCCCTGATAATTTTATATAAATAATAATATATCCTTGTATCCCTAAATAAAAACTGCGACCGCGGTTTCTAACGGGATCCACACTAAAAGTATAGCAAAATAAAGACAAAATGGAAATTCTACTTTCCGAGAAGAGCTTTCACTCTTGCTTCCATTGGAGGGTGTGTCGCAAAAAGATTAGAAACTTTCTTTCTTGCTCCACCGAAAGGATTTGCAATAAAGAGATGCGCCGTCGCTGGGTTGGCATATTTCATCGGTTGGGAAAATTTATCTATTTTAATTAATGCATTAGCTAAACCTTCAGGATAACGAGTCATTAGAGCACCAGAAGCATCTGCCAAGAATTCTCTTTTGCGAGAAATTGCGAGCTGGATTAATGTTGCAAAAATTGGTGCAAGAATTGAAAGCACAATTCCTAGAATCATAAATAGTGTGTTGTTATTGTTATCATCCCTGTCACGTCCCCCACCAAACATCATTGAACGTAAAAACATATTAGCAATAAGAGAAATAAAACCAACTAAAACGACAACCACTGTCGAAAGTAAAATATCTCTGTTACCGATGTGTGAAAGCTCATGAGCAATTACACCTTCCAATTCAGACCTGTCTAAAAGTTGCATCAAGCCAGAAGTAACGCAGATCACTGCGTGGTCTTTGTCTCTACCTGTCGCAAAAGCATTCGGAGATGGGTCTTCAATAATATAAAGTTTCGGCATTGGTAGACCTGCGGTAATAGAAAGATTTTCAAGAATATTCCAAAGTTCCCTGTCTTCTTCTCTTTTGACTGGACGAGCACGACTGACAGCTAAAGTAATCTTGTCTGAATACCAATAACTCGCGATGTTCATCCCAATACTAAAGATAATAAAAAAATAAAGAATATTTGAATTTCTGTAATATTGAGCAAAGACGAAACCAATAGCAATAACAATAACAAAAAACATACTCATCAAGAGCCAAGTTTTACTTACATTTTTCGATTGCTCAGTATAAAGTGTTGCCATTTAGAATTTAACTTCAACAGGATTCTGAGCAGCGTTATTATCACCTAGATCAAAGAAATCCATTTTCACAAAATGAAACATTGAAGCAATAATATTTGATGGAAAAACTTGAGTTTTTGTATTTAAGTCACGAACGTTGGCATTGTAAAATCGGCGTGAAGCTTGGATTTTATTTTCTGTGTCAGAAAGTTCTCCTTGTAAAGCCATAAAGTTCTGGTTTGCTTTCAATTCTGGATACGCCTCAGCAATACCAAAAAGTCCGGTAATTGCTTGACCAAGTACTGCTTCTGTTTTTCCATGTTCTCCAGCAGTTTTCGCACCCATTGCAGCAGCACGAGCTTGAGTAACTTTTTCAAAAGCTGTTGATTCATGTGTAGCGTAACCCTTTACAGTATTAACCAAGTTTGGAATCAAATCATAACGACGTTTTAACTGAACATCAATATCAGACCAAGCTTCTTGTGCACGATTACGTAATGATACCAATCCATTAAAAGAAAAAACAGAGAATACAACTAAAAGTCCTAAAACTATCCAAATGTACATCATAGTATTAATTTAAATTATTTATAATCAAGTAAATTATATCACAAAAATGACAATTTATCCTGCATGCATTGAATCAAAAGCTTTTGAGAGAAGCCTCATCATTTCATCTTCATTCACATTTTTGCGTCCTTTTACATAGAAATAAAGGAAACTTCCAACAATTTCAATGTTTAATTCAAAAGTCAAATTGTATACTTCCTCCATAAAATCTGGAGCCAATAAGACAAAGGAATTGATCTGATCATTTTTGTGCGCATAGAGACAGAACTTTTTATTAAAGTCATTACTTTCTGTTTCAATACGTCTTAAGCCACCAGATGCAAAATTCCAAAACCATCTTTTGCGACGAACCAATATATCATTGTAGTTCACCGGTAATACGGTCTGAGCGACTAGATAATTTGAACTATATTTACCACCCGGGATAAAAGTATAAAACTCTACAATCTTACCTTTCAAGTAACCAATCACATGATTATTGATATCGGATGTTTTAAAATTATTTTGTCGAAACACTACTCCCTTATTCGGCATCATTAACCAACCAAAATCAGGATCAAAATAAAAATTATTTCTTCGAGCAAATTCAACAATTTTACTTTCTGTATTCAACACATCTTCTGTCGCCTGTTTTATTAAATTAAGTTTCCAATCAGTACCTTCACGTACAAAACTCCAATATTCCGTAAAACTATTAATATCTGAATACAATGTTTGCCCCGAGTCTGTATCAATTAGACTATCATTTGCCCAAGCTTGTACTTCCATAGTAAAACTATCCCCTTCACTTCCGATATTATCTTCAATACCCCAAATGTTCAGACTGTGAATTTTGAAATCTTTCATTAAATTCTGTCGGTGTTCATTTTTTAAAACATTCAACTCCAAAACCATTCTTTTGTAGTAGTCTTCAGTCAAATAACTTTTCATTCTATCTATATTAAATTCACTCCAATCTTTTTGAAAACTATAAAATACTTCTGACACTCTCTTTTTTAGAATGTCTTCATCCCAACTCGAATCCTGTGATTCTGCTTTAGTGATCAATTGTTGTGCCTTTTTTATTTTTTGATTTCTTTTGTACCAAGCGTAAATAGTTGTTATTACAAAAATAATAAATATTATAACAAGGTTAAAGAAGGAACCACCGCCAGATGACCCACTACCTCCCCCTCCTCCGCCACCGCCTCCAGAACCTCCGCCACCGCCACGAGCAAAGACCTCATTGGTGAAAGAAAATAATAAAATTAAATATGAAAATATTATAAATATCATAGGTCTATTGTACTCTTATTTATTATTTTCTAGAAGTCTAAAATAAAAAAGAGCCGGCCATAATGGCCGGCTCTTTTTTATTTTATTTCTTAGTTTTTTTTCTATCTTGCATTTCCTGAACCCAAACAAGCAAAGGAGATGCGAGGAAAATCGAGGAATATGTTCCAAAGAACATTCCGGCTGTCATCATTAATGCAAAGTATTTTGTAGAAACTGGACCGAAGAAGAATAAAGAAAGAAGCACTAAAATAACGGTTAATGAAGTGTTGATAGAACGGCGGTATGATTGCTCTAAGGATCGTCCAACAAGTTCACCAAAATTTACATCAGCTTTGTTTTTTATATTTTCTCGAATACGGTCAAAGATAACAATAGTATCAGAAACAGAAAGACCTAAGACGGTTAACACAGCCACCACGAACAAGGTGTCAACTTCTGCTCCTTTGAAATGACTAAGCAGAGAGAAAAGACCGATTGGAATAATGACATCATGCAAAAGAGAAACAATTGCAATAATACCAAATCTCCAAGAAGATACAGGTTTTGAAACTTTTCGAAAAGCGTAAGCAATAAAAAGAATAATTGCCAATGAAACTAAAATGATAGCTACGATAGCTTTTTTAGTAAGTTCCTGTCCAACAGATGGACCAATAGAATTAAAACTCTTTTCTTCTAATGGGAATTTACCATTTTCGGAAAGAGAATTTAAAAGTGAAACATGTTCAGCTTCACTCAAGTCACGGGATTTTATTAAATAACCTAAATCACCTGTTGGTTGAATAAGAACATAGCCTAAATTAAGGGCTTCAAGAGAAGAATTTAAATCTGCTTGAGCTGGACGAGCATCCTTGTAAGTAACTTCAACTAAAGCACCTCCTCTAAAATCAATACCAACTTTCAACCCGAAAGTTAAAAGAGATACAATAGAAAGAAGAACTAAAGTTATTGAGATACTTATAAATATTTTTTTGTATTTTATGATAAACATATTATTTTGTCTTTATTTTGAAAAGCCAGAATTAAATAAAAATCTAGCAAATTTACTTTCTCCTACGAATGAAATTGCAGAAAGGAAAATTCTAGTAACAGTAATAGCTGAGAACATTGATATCAAAACTCCCATTCCAAGTGTCAAAGCAAATCCTTTAATAAGAGAAGTACCGAACCAAAAAAGAATGATAGCTGTAATAATACTGGAAGTGTTTGAGTCACGGATAGAAAACCAAGCACGAGAGAAACCAGCAGAGACAGAATCAGCGATTGTTCTACCAGAACGAAGTTCTTCTTTTACACGTTCAAAAATAAGAACGTTGGCATCCACGGCTATACCCAGCGAGATAATGAATCCAGCAATACCGGCAGCAGTCAAAGTAACTGGTAAAAGCTTAAACAAGGCCAATATTATAACAGTATAAATAGATAGTGAAAGTACAGCGATTAGACCAGGTAATCTGTACCAAAGTATAAGGAATAGAGCGATAATTAAGAAACCTAAGATTGCAGCCTTAACTCCTGCATTTATTGCACTAGTACCAAGAGTACCACCGATAGCTTGTCTTGAAAGTAAAGTTATTGGAACAGGAAGAGCACCGGAATTTAATCTTCCAACAAGTTGTTTTGCTTCGGTTGGAGTAAAGTTACCAGAAATTACAGCCTGACCATTAGGAATTTCTTCTCTAACAACAGGAGTGGATATTGGTGCGCCATCCAAATAAATAGCAACCATCTTACCAACATTTTCTTTAGTTATTTTTGCAAAAAGAGCAGTACCTGTATCATCAAATTGCAAACTAACTTTTGGTTCTCTGGTATTCTGATCAAACTCTAAAGTAGCTTGTTTTAAATATCTTCCTGAAAGTTCAGTTGCAACAAATTGAGGTGACAAATCAATACTTGCCTTTCCATCTTTGTCTACGGTTACTTTTTGTGGAGCGTCTTTAGGTGCTTCAGTTTTAAATTCCAAAAGTGGAGTCTGTCCGATCATTTCTTTTGCTTTTTCAACGTCAGTCACTCCAGGAAGATCAACAATCAATTTCTCTTCTCCCCCAGAAACAAAACCACCTTCTTGTACTTGTACTACAGGCTCAGATACTCCAAATAAGTTCACACGACGCTCGATAACATCACGTAGAGCGTTCATTGAGTCACTTACCTGTCCAGGCTTGATTCCAGAGATATCTGCCTTATAAACCAAGTGTGTTCCACCAGAAAGGTCTAAACCAAGGCGAAACTGGTGTTTTTGGAAAAAGGAAGATTCTTGACCGAAATTTTTGTTTATTTTAAATTCAGATTTGTAAACGAAAAGAGCAACCCCAAGGCCTAAAATAAGTATTATTAAAGCTAAAACTCTTTTCTTCCACATAAATATAGAGTCATTCTATACATTTTTTAAAAAATATGCAAATTTAAACCTTTAATTAAATTATTAAGATAATTGCAAATTAAAAAACTTTTTTAAAATAAATTTAACAAAATAAGCAATACCGGCACCTAAAATAAATCCGCCTAAAATATCTATTGGGAAATGTACCCCTGCTACGATGCGAGCTAGACCAATCAGTAATGCAAAAACCATAAAAATATAACCAGCTTTTTTATTTATAAAGAAAATTGAAAATGCTAACGCTGCAAAAGTAGTTGCGTGTCCGGACGGAAAAGCAAAACCACTTTCAAAAAAAAGAGAGTGAATTTGTGTAAAAACAATGAAAGGTCTATCTGTATGAAATAAAATTTTTAATATTTTAAAAAGTACGTAAGAAATAACCACAGAAGAACCAACCAAAACAAATTCTCTCCATCTATTTATTAGATCTTTAAATAAATTTTTTATTGAAATCTTATAATAAAAAAGTAAAAATAATCCAGCCAACAAAAATACAACATACATAAAGTAGACAGCTATAAAAATGACCAACTTATCAAAGAAAGCTGACTGGTATGCGAGATTATAAAAAAAGAAAAAGATTTGATTGTTCATATATGTTTAATTTTAATTCTGTTCCCTAAGTCAGACATAGGGGAAATCCCCTATGTCTGACTTAGGGAACCTTTATTATTAGCGACTATTAATACATTATTCAAAAGCTGAGCGACAGTGACCGGGCCCACTCCCCCAGGTACGGGTGATAAATAACTCGGAAAATATTTTATTGATTCAGAATCAACATCACCTACGATGCTACCATTTGTTTCTGAAGTCCCTGCATCTATAAGAACAACACCTTCTTTGATCATGCTACCAGTAATAAATTTTCCTTGTCCCATACCTGAAATTATAACATCTGCTTGTTTAATAAATTCTTCTTTGTTACGACTCTGGCTAGTAATCGTCTGAGGATCTAATCCGCGGAAACGTAACAAGGCAGCAACGGGTCTACCCACTAATTCCCCTTGTCCCAGAACAACTATCTTTTTGTCTTTCAAATCTAAACCAATAGAATCCAAGAGAGTCATACAAGCCAATGCTGTCGGAAATCCTACAGCGGTTTCACCGCTGTAAAATTTATCACTAGCAATAGTTCCTAAACAATCAACATCTAGCTCTGGGTCTATTGCATCCAGAACTGCTCTCCTATCCAAGGATTCTGGCAAAGGAAGCTGCACAATAACCCCGCACATGTTTGGTATCTTATTTAAAATTTTTATTTCTTTTACTAGATCTTCAGTAGAAATAGTTTTTGGGAAAGATGCTTTTTGGAAATGAATACCAACAGATTCAGCCATCCGCATTTTCATATTCACATATTGTTCTGATACTGGATCCTCTCCAACAAAGACATCACAAAAAACTGGCTGAAAACTCAAAGAAGCTACTGCGGTTTTTACCTTAGTTAAAATTTCATCTCTTATTTTTTTACCGTCTATTATTTTTGTTTGCATTTTTTAATTCACCACTTTCCCCTAAGTCAGACATAGGGGAATTCCCCTATGTCTGACTTAGGGGAAAAATCATTACGCTCCCAAAAACTCATTCTTCATATCGTCTCGATGTGCCGGTCTTGCATATCCTCGAATACTCATCAATATACCAAGCGCCATGAACTCAGTCAAAAGATGCGATCCACCATAACTCATAAAAGGTAAAGTAATTCCAGTCACCGGAAGAATTCCAAGATTCATACCTATATTTATAAAAATATGACTCATAAAATAAATAGCGACACCCATACCGTAAAGCATTTCGAAATTTGTGGCTCCCAGAGAAGCATTATGTAGGATACGCCAAATAACCAAACCAAAAAGAGTAAGAATTAAAATTGACCCGATGAAACCCCACTCTTCGGCAAAAGCTGCAAAAACGAAATCCGTCTGATATTCAGGCAAAAATTTTAATCTGGACTGAGTTCCGAAACCCAAACCTTTTCCAAGTATTTGACCAGAACCCACTGCGATGGTTGATTGCAAAGCGTTGTAGCCTGACCCATGGATATTGGCTAAAGGATTCAGGAAATTGGCAATACGAGCTTTCTGGTAAGGCGCAAAAACAGAAGTCCAGAGAACAACAAAAACAAGAAGAACTCCGACCCCCACCATAGCAAGGTGTGTTTTAGAAATACCAGAAACTAAAGTCATACCAAACCAAATACAAAATAAAATAATAGCTGAACCAAAGTCTGGGCTGAGGAGAACAAGAACAAAAGGAATAAGTGCATAAAGTGCAGAAATAAAAATATGCTTTATATTACGAATCTCAACATGACGGCGAGAGAAATATTTCGCGAGAACTAAGATAACAACAAGCTTCATCATATCCGCGGGCTGAAAAGAAAAAAATCCAAGTGAAAACCAACTCCTGGCACCATGAGAAGCATGCCCTACAATAAAAAGTAAAAGCAAAAGACCAGAGAAAAAAAGGAAAAGTGAAATCAGTACATCGGTTCTTTTTAAGAAACGAAAATCAATAAAAGAAAAAACAAAAAAAACAACAAGTGAGACACCAATCCAAATAAGTTGTCTCCCAAAAAAATTTTCTTCAGTAGCACCCGGAACAAAAGACTTCATAGTCACAAGACCAGCTGAAACTATTGGCAAAATAAAAAGTAACAAAAGCCAGTCTATTCTTCTAAAGAATGAAATCTTTGCCATTTATTTTAACTTCACGTTAAAAATATTATACATAGGGATTATCTCTTTAGAGATAACTTTTTGGGAAAAAGGTTCTGGCCAAGTAAAATTGACTTTTGATGTTTCCTCTCCATTAAGGACATTTAGATAAGTTCTACTGACTGAAACAGCTCTACCAGCTGCATCATATAAAATAGCAACGATATTTAAATCAGGAATTTGAAAGAGAGAACTATTTTTAATAACAGCGCTTAATTTTGGACTAAAAGTTTCGTCTTGTAATATAATTTCACCAATAGCGATTTTTAATTGATCTATTTTGTCTTGAGAAACTTGGATCCAAGTAGGCATTTCTGTAAATTCAAAAGAAGTGTAAACAGGTATAGAATTTCCTAGATCTATCGCTGGTTCAAAAACAGCAAACTTACCTGAAGGTGGAACATAAGTTTCTCCTTCTCTTTTTCCAATATAAATATTGTCTTTGTCGGCAAAACGAAATCTATAACCAATTTTATTTATAGCAGCACTTTTGTTGTGATTTTCTAAATACGCGACGGCATTGTAACGCCCAGGAACAACTCTAAATATACGAGACCAAAGTATTGAAACCTGGTCAACCTGATAAGTACAAGCAAGCTGACACGAACCACCACAGTCTACACCTGTCTCTGTGCCGTTTTTTTTATTATCTAAGCAAGTTGGTGCTTTAACAAAAAGTGGGTAAATAATCAGAAATGCCAAAATACCTACAAAAGTAACAACAATGCTTAAATAAAAAATTTGCCTCTTTAAACCCCAAGTCATAAGGTTATGATATCATATTTTTGTATTATCGATAACCTTTTCATATTTGATAGTTTGCTTATCTCTTGGGTATTTTATAAAATATACTTATGGAAAATAAAGAAAATACAAATCAAAAACTCACAGTTTTTGGAGTTATCTTAGGTCTATCTATTATAATAAGTTTTGCTCTGGCATCTTATACTTTTTATGCACTTCGTTCTTCAGACTACATATCAACAACAGGTTCTGCCAAAAAAGAAGTAACTTCTGATAAAGTAAAATGGACTTCAAACATCACACGTATTGTAAAACTCTCTACAGTCAAAGATGGTTATGCAAAACTAGATGCTGATCTTAAAGAAGTAAAAGGATTCTTGGCTACTAATGGTATTCCTTCCGAGCAAATTGATATCTCCCCTGTTTTCATGAATGAAATTTATGACAACAATCAATCAGAGAAAAATTACAATCTTGTACAAAATATCGAAGTTCAATCCACTGATGTTCAGAAAATTTCAGACTTAGCAAAAAATATCAGTTCTCTTATTATCAACAAAGGCGTTATCTATACAACCAATTCTCTTGAATATTATTATTCCAAACTTCCTGAAGCCCGTATCGAACTATTAACCAACGCGATAGATGATGCCAAAGCTCGTGCAGGCAAACTAGCCGAAGCTGGTGGCAAAAGTATCGGAACATTAAAATCAGCTTCTAGTGGTGTAGTACAAGTCATGGCTCCAAACTCAGCTGAAGTCAGTGATTACGGAATGTACGACACATCCAAAATCCAGAAAGAAATCATGGTGACTGTGAAAGCAACCTTTCAGATAAAATAAAGTTTTAACAAAAATAAAAATACACAGGGTCACCCTATGTATTTTTATTTTTCAAGAATTAAAAGACGATTAGAATATTCTTCTAAATCATCTTCTGCCATATTTTTTATTTCAGAATCTAAAGATGCCCGTTTAAAAGAATCCACATATTCTTTTTGTTTTACATTCTTCATATAGTTTTATTATATTTATAATACCTCAACATTGCAAAAATTTATCCACAACTGAAAAATAAAAACACAAAAAACCTAATTGGTATTAGGTTCTAAATTTGGGAGATAAAAATCAAGTACTTAGTGTTGGCGATAGCCTACTTTCCCCTATATGAGTATCATCGGCTCAACAGGGCTTAACTTCTCTGTTCGGAATGGGAAGAGGTGTGGCCCCTGCGACAAATCACCAACACTAAAAACTTGATTATAATTTTACCCGCCTGCAAAAGCTATATTTAGCATTGCGGACAAGTGTTTTGTTTCACTGTAGCTTTTTACAGCAGTAGTGAATTTTTTTGTTTTTGTTTTAATTTCACCTATTTTTCAATAGGTTGTGATTTTCAAATTTCTTAACAGGAATCGAAACATTAGTACTTCTCAGCTTAAGCAATTGCTTGCCTTCCACTTAAAGCCTATCAACCTGATCATCTCTCAGGGTTCTAAACGATTCCTTATCTTAAAGCTGGCTTCCCTCTTAGATGCTTTCAGAGGTTATCCATTCCCAACATAGCTACTGAGCAATGCCCTTGGCAGGACAGCTCATACACCAGAGGTCAGTTCACTCCGGTCCTCTCGTACTAGGAGCAAATCTTCTCAAGAATCAACGAGTGCAGTAGATAGGAGACCAACCTGTCTCACGCATCTACGTTTTACATCAGTATTTAAACTGAACCTTCATTACTGAAGGGATCGGACTATGACATATTCTCTTTCAAGAACGCTAACATTTAGTCTCTACGGGCTTCATTAAAAATGAGTTCCCTCGGCGTTGTCCTTTCCCTGTTAAGGAAATAGGATTTCTCCGATATAAGTTAGCTTGCCAATACATATTTCTATGTATCGCCGCCGTGATGTTACAAACTGTAACATGGTTAATTTCGATTAAAACAGTATAAGTTCTTTTTTGTTCTTATTCTCCTCTGAGGGTTCGGACTGTACAATAGTTAAAAGTTATAAAGTGTAAAGTTATAAAGTAAAATACAAATGCATTCAACTTTATGGACTTTAAGAACTTTCCACTTTCCACTTCTGTACGGTCTGAACCCAGCTCGCGTACCTTTTTAATTGGCGAACAGCCAAACGCTTGG
>JAVHNX010000038.1:0-10666 GCA_036169735.1 Minisyncoccota bacterium | reverse complement strand
GTGGAATAGCCTTCATGAAAAAACGATTTTTCAAATCAGCATCCGTAGATTTAGCGAAGGATAATTCTTGAGGATGACCCGTCCTCCGAAGCTTCATGCGATGGAGGAAATCCCTGGTATCTGAAGCTATCCTACACTGAAGTTTCGGATAGCGAAAGATGCCTTCCCTCTGGACATTGACGAGACGAATAGACGATGTCAGAACCTTCTTGATATAATCTAATCATGAAGTATTCAATTTCTTCTCATGGAAACGAGATAATTAAAAAAGACTATCGAAAGAAAATAATATTTTCCCTTGAAGATTTTCAAGAAAAAGGACACTTACTTCAAATAGTAACTATTCCTCCTCAAACGAAACAACGATTGCATTCACATAACAAACAAACAGAGGTATTCTATATCTTAGAAGGAAAGACAATAATTATGATAAATGGCATGGATTATGATGCAAAGCCAGGTGACGCATTTATCTGTTCCCCAGGCGATGTACACAACCTATGGAATAAATCAGATAAGGATTTTAAGTTACTTGTATTTAAAATTAACTTGCCAGAAAATGATGAAGATAGTAATTGGCAAGAATAAGTCAATAATATGGAAAGCGTCAACGAACAATTTATGCATCTTGCACTCGAAGAAGCAAAAAAGGCAAAAGAAAGAGGCGATTAGCCGTTTGGAGCAGTAGTTATAAAAGACGGAAAAGTTGTAGGTAAGGGGCACGTAATTGATAAATCGGGCGGTGATGTAACAGATCATGCGGAACTTGTTGCACTTCGTTATGCATGCCGCAATTTAAAATCAAATAACCTGGAAGGCTGTACTATTTATTGTTCGAACGAACCTTGTGTGATGTGTGCCGCTGAAATATTTCAAGCAGGAATTGGTAATGTTTTCATCGGAGTTTCAAGAGATGACTTACCTCATTTACTTCGACCGAGAAAGCTTCGCATTGAAGACTTAGCTCAAGATTCAAGCCATAAGATCACAATTCAAAGAGGACTACTGAAAGATAAAATACTTCCCCTTTTCGAAAATATTAAGAAAAGGTAATTTACCCTACTAAACTTGGGCATAAAGTTCTAATGCTCTCAATTGCTCAGGACCCAGGATAGAAGAAACACAAAACTGCTACTTTAGCCCTTCATAGCAATATGAAAATGTTCGAATCAACTTAATGGGTTTGATTTCTTCCTTTTATACTATTACAATAATGGTATTAGTATACCAATACAGTTATGATATTGCTTATTTGTTTTGCTTTCCTTGCAGGAGTTGTGACGATATTGTCTCCTTGTATCCTTCCCATTCTTCCCATTATTCTTTCATCCACTATTGGTGGAAAAGAAACGGGCAAAGCTCGACCGACTGGAGTAGTGATAGGATTTATATTGAGTTTTACTTTTTTTACTTTGTTTCTTTCAACGATAGTAAAAATAAGTGGGATATCATCAGATATATTACGTACAATTTCTGTTTTTGTCATTGCTGGATTAGGTATTTCATTTCTTATTCCGAGATTCCAACAAATCATTGAGCAGCTATTTTCAAAGTTGTCCCGTTTATTACCAAGAGGTAATGTAAAACCTGGGTTTGGGCCAGGTCTCTTGATAGGGTTTTCACTCGGACTTCTGTGGACTCCCTGTGTAGGGCCGATTCTAGCCTCAGTTATATCACTCGCGATTTCTGGAACAGTCACGCTTGATGCATTTATTATTACGTTTGCCTATTCGCTTGGAACAGCAATCCCGATGTTTCTCATTATGATAGGAGGTCAAACAATCCTCCGGAAAGTCCCTTGGTTGCTCGCCAATACAGCACAAATACAAAAAGCGTTTGGAGTACTTATGATTGTCACTGCTGTTGGAATTTTTTACAATGTCGATCGCGCTCTTCAAACATATATTCTCACCTCATTTCCACAGTATGGAGTTGGTCTTACGAAATTTGAAGATAATGAATCTGTTCAAATGGAATTAAATAAAGCTGCACAATCAAATGATGTGAATAAAACAAATCTTGGAAATCTACTTCAAGAAAAGGGACCAGTTGCACCGGAGATAATTCCAGGTGGTGAGTGGTTTAATACAAAACCTCTTACCCTCGCAGAACTTAAAGGAAAAGTTGTAATTATAGATTTTTGGACATATACCTGCATAAATTGTCAAAGAACGCTGCCCTATGTAAAAGAGTGGTGGAAAAAATATCAGGATAAAGGCTTAGTTATTATTGGTGTTCACGCGCCAGAGTTTGAATTCGAAAAGGATAAGAATAATCTTGCGCAAGCGATAAAGGATTTTAAGCTCACCTATCCGATAGTCCAAGATAATGACTTTTCTACCTGGCGCGCATACGATAATCATTATTGGCCGGCAAAATATATTATCGACAAAGATGGATTTATTCGGTATACACATTTCGGAGAGGGAGAATATGATAAAACAGAGGAGGTTATTCAGGAACTTCTGAAAGAAACTGGAATATCAACATTCTCTCCCCCTAATAATCCCATCATAAATACGTATGGGAGAACCCAAGAAACCTATTTGGGCTATGGAAGACTTGACCATTTTTCTTCTCCAGGACAAATTAAACAAAATATTTCAACCTCTTACACTTCACCTACTTCCCTTCCTGAAAATACCTTTTCTCTTAACGGTAAGTGGACCATAATGAAAGATTACGCCGTCCCAGAAAAAGGATCTAAACTTACATTCAGCTTTGATGCTAAAGAAGTGTATTTGGTTATGAAAATAACAGGAAAACCAGCTCAGATTTCTGTTTATATTGATAATAAGATTCAAGATTTTGGTGAAGACAATGCGAACGGAGAAGTGACAGTAAATTCAGATAAGCTTTATAAACTTATTCTGCTACAAACTCCTGGAAAACACGTTCTGCGCCTTGAATTTAAAGATGCAAATGCACAGTTATTCGCATTCACATTTGGATAAATTATATGAATCAATTAACGGCGGAGGGGAAAAGAATAATTATTGATAAGGGCACTGAGCCTCCTTTCAAAGGTATGTATGTAAACACCAAAGAAACTGGTGTATACATTTGTCGTCAGTGTGAGGCGCCACTCTATAATTCTAATGATAAATTTGAATCTTCATGTGGTTGGCCAAGTTTCGATGATGAGATTAATGGTTCCATAAAAAAAACTCTAGATAAAGACGGAATTCGAATGGAAATAACCTGTATGAAGTGTGGTGTACATTTGGGACATCTTTTTAAAGGGGAAGGGCTTACCGAAAAAAAACTTCGACATTGCGTGAATTCAATATCAATGAAATTTATCCCAGGCAAATAATTCCATGATTAAAACTATTGTATTGGGTGGTGGCTGTTTTTGGGGAATACAAGATCTTGTGCGAAAGCAAGAAGGTGTCGTACGAACAACTGTCGGATATTCGGGCGGCTTGGTTTCAAATCCAACATACGAAAATTATGCAGGTCATGCAGAAGTGATAGAGATTGAATATGACTCCCAGAAGACTTCTTATAAAAAATTACTTGATTTTTTCTTTCAAATACATAATCCGACAACTCTAAACCAACAAGGAAATGATCGAGGGACATCCTATCGCTCAGTAATATTTTATAACGATGATTTAGAAAAAAAAGAAGCTAACGAAATGATTCGAATAGTCAATGATTCAAAACGTTGGAAAGATCCAGTAGTTACAACGGTGGAGCCGTTTGTAAAATTTACAAAAGCAGAATATTTCCACCAGAATTATTTGATTAAGAATCCTCATGGTTATACCTGTCATAGAATATATTTTGAAAGCTATTTGTAAATACTATTATGAAAAAAATATTTTTGGGAATTGTCCTTATAATAATTATCGGACTTATCATTCTAGGATTGAAGGCTTTACTTTCTTCAAATATTGCATCTCAAAAATTAACTGATTCAATTGTTTCAGGGGTATTTGATCAAACAAAGTTTAAAAAGGATTTAGAGTGGAAAAAAGTATTGACACCAGAAGAGTATCACATTTTAAGGGAAGCGGGAACAGAGGCTCCCTTTACTGGAATTCATAATGAAGAAAAAAGAAAAGGGACATACTACAGCATTTGCTGTAATGTTCCCCTATTCAGATCTGAAACCAAATTTGATTCGGGTACTGGATGGCCAAGCTTTTGGGGCCCTATTACATCTGATTCTTTAGTTTTAAGAAAAGAAAATGGTGCAGACGATCGGATTGAGGTGTTAGATAGATGTGGGGGGCATTTAGGACATGTGTTTAATGATGGTCCCCATCCTACAGGTAAACGGTATTGTATGAACTCAATCGCGCTTCGCTTTGTGCCAGATAAAGAATAATTTTCCCTATTCAGTTTATTTACTATACTAAATTTGAGCATAAAAGGTTCTAACACCCTCGATTGCTCTGGACATATAAAAAAGCCGAGTTTACCTCGGTTTTTTTTGTGGATATAGAATTGGATGAGAACCCTGTGGTTCACTCAACTACCAGTTTCCGATACGAAGTGAGGAATTACTGCGAGTTAATACCCTTGTGGTGAATTCCTCCCTCTGGACTCACAATTTAGGCTCGAATTTTCTTGATATAATCTTGTTATGTCAAAAATAATTGTTCTTGGAGATAGTATTGCATACGGTAAGTGGGATGAGGCGGGAGGATGGGTGCAAAGGCTTCGATCTTTTATCGATAAATCGTTTAATATCAAATTAAATAAAAATATTCAAGTTTATAACCTGGGTATTCCAGGTGAAGTGACAACTCGACTGACAGAGAGAGCTAATAAAGAACTCTCAGATCGCTTAAAACTTGCAGATACAGGGAAAAATAATCTCGTAATTACTGCTGTTGGAATAAATGATACAAATGATGAAAATTGGATGACTGGAAAAAAAACTTCTCCAGATGATTTTAAAATGAATATTAAGAGTGTCGTTTCAATTATTAATTCTCTTGAGAGTAAGCCCATTATCCTTGGACTTACACCTATTGATGAGAAAAAATATTCTGAACGATTCCCCAATCGATTAGAAAACAAAACCATCCAAGAATACGATCAATATCTCTTTGAAGTTTCAAAGGACATAAACATTCCCCTTATCTCTCTGTTTAATACACTTAAAAATGGAGAGTATATATCTAATTTGATCGATGGTATTCATCCTAACTCAAAGGGACACGAAATGATATTCCAGATAGTAAAAGAATTTATTACTAAAGAGAGATTGTTGGAATACCTATCAAAGTAAGATTTATGGTATATGAATAATCGTTTATCAAATTAAATTTATGTGTAGAAGGTTCGGATGTTCTCCATTGCTCTGGACCAACTGAAATTTAACTTTTTAACCAATAGCTTTAGGTTGCTATGTCAATCTATTATTAGGGTTTTAACATCTTCTTTTTTACTCGCAAGGAATCCGGACAATTTTATAGAAATAAAATTGATTCAGCTTATCCTATCAATATAAACTATAGTATAAAAAAGATTCGAACCGAATTGGTATACTTGTCTAATGATCAATGATTTATTTCTCACTTTTCTTCAAGAACAAACAAATAAAGATATATTTTCTGGAACAGTTCTCGTAATGAAAAATGGAGAAAAATTCTTTGAATACTCATCAGGATTCGCAAATCAAGAAAAGAAAATCCTTAACGCTTCCGATACAATATTCAACATCGGCTCAATTGATAAAGTGTTTACTGGAGTAGCTATAGCACAATTAGCACAAGCAAATAAACTTTCGTTTCAAGATAAAATATCTAAATATCTCTCCAATATATCTAAAGAGATTGCTGAAAAGATGACTATCCATCATATTTTGACTCACACGGAAGGTTTTGTTTCTTATTTCAATAAAAAATACATAGGTAATCGACTGAATATTCACACAATAGATGATTATTTGGATTTATTCATTGATGAACCATTGCTTTTTAACCCTGGGGAAAAATATCTCTACAGTAATTCTGGATATGTAATTCTTGGTGCTATTATCGAAGCAATAACAGGAAAAACTTATTATAAATATATTGAAGAAGAAATATTTAAAAAATCTGGAATGAGTGAATCGAGTCATTTTGACCCAGATCTTAATAATCCAAAACTGGCAATTGGATATACTAACCGCAAACTACACTCCCAAGATCTAATTGAGGGACCCCGAAGGACAAATACAGATGAACTTTCTCCTATCGCAAGCCCTGCAGGTGGTGGATTTTCAAACTGTGAAGATTTATATAAATTTTCTCAAGCGTTACTATGTAATAAACTGCTAAACGAGAAAATGACTCAAGAGGTATTAACTCCAAAAGTCCTTGTAGGAAAAAAAGAGAATACTACACTCCACTATGGCTATGGTTTCCAGATTCTTGATGTTGGCGATGGACATTTTAGATATGGGCATGCAGGAGCCTTTGCAGGAGTAAATGCACGTCTTGATATATATCCTTGGCTCGGATATACAATTGTAGTTCTCTCAAATTACGATCAACCCGCTGCATTTAGAGTAGCAAATGAATTTGGAAGATTAATTCTTAAAAATACCACTTAACAAAAATTATTTATATCCCTGAGCTTGGATGTTAAATAGCTCGGCATATAATCCTTTTTTTTTCATTAAAACTTCATGATTCCCTTCTTCAATTATTCTCCCTTCATCCAAAACGAGAATCCTGTCGGCATTTCGTACGGTTGAAAAACGATGTGAAATAATAATAACTGTTTTGTCTTTTTGAAGTTCTTGGACGCGTTGAAATATTTCATATTCAGCTTTTGCATCAATTGCGCTTGTTGGCTCATCAAGTACCAATATTGGAGCGTTTTTGAAGAATGTGCGAGCCAGGGCAAGCTTTTGCCATTGTCCTCCAGAAAGATCGATACCATCTTTAAACATCTTGCCCACTGTTTGATCATATTTGGAAGGCAAGTCTTTTACAAATTCGTCGGCTCCAGATTTTTTTATTGCTTCTTTTAATAGATCAAGATTGTTTGCCTCTTTTTTATTGCCAAAGTAGATGTTTTCTTTAAATGTAAACTGATATTTGATAAATTCCTGGAATAATACACCTATCAGGGTGTACCATTTTTCCAGATTGATTTGTTTTATATTTATACCATTTACTACTATTTCTCCATCAGTTACATCATAGAAGCGTAAAAGAAGCTTAATTAATGTCGTTTTACCTGCACCGTTTTCACCGACAAATGCTATCTTTTCTCCCGAGTGGATAGTTAAATTAAAGTTTTTTAGGATATATCTTTTTGTATTTGGATAACGAAATGAAATATTTCTGAACTCAATAATAGGAGGGAGCGGACCAGTTGGCAAAGGAGTTGCATCAACTGGTGAATGGATAATTCTCTCTTTAGCCATAAATTCAAAATATTTTTCAATATATTTATTTCGCATATTAATACTTGAATAATGATCTAACATCCCGTGTGCTCCAAGCATGATATTTTGAGTCTGTTGAAAATAGAGAGCAAACTGACCTATTCCCAAAGATCCGGCAAGTACTGCTTTTAGGTTTAAAAATTGGGTAAAAAGAAAAGCAATGAATTCAACTAGACGCGTACCAACGACACTTGGAAGACCGGCTTCAGAAGCTCTGGTAAATTTCTGAATATATGATTTTTGATGATCCTTTACTTTGTTGTAAAGAACATCTCCTGTTTTATAAATTGCAACTTCTTTTGATGTGCCATCTTGCGACAATAAATTCTTTATATATTGGGAAACACGAACTAGAAGTGAGCGTTCTTCAACAAAATATTTCCAAACCTTAATCCGATACTGATCAAGGGCAAAAAAAGAAGGAATGACGGCAATGAGCATAAGTGGAGTAAATAAAGGAAATGTTATAGATACCACAATTGATGCAGTGATAAGTTTAAAAATAGAGTCGATAAGTGCGGTAATGCGCATGACGTTTACTCCTATTGTCCCTTTAACACCTTCCAGCTGTGAGAGAAGATTTTGAAATTCTGAATTTTCGAAAGTTGCGGGATCCAGCTGAGTTAGTTTTTTTTGAATTTGGAGATCAATATAATTATCCATTCGAGTATCCAGAAGTACAGACTGCGTTTCAAGATAACTGGTTATAACCATAAGGATGAGATTAGATATGAGGAAGGTTACAATAAGCCCAGTCAAATCATAAATTGAAACTATGGTGTGTTTTCCAAGCCGATCGAGAAGATTGGAAAGTATAAGAACAAGTATAAATGGATAAAGAGTACTCTGATAAATCGTGCCAACCACTGATAAAACTGCATAAAATCTGTTTGCTGCCCATGATAATTGAAGGATTTTAAAGCAGTATTTCAGTGTTTTCTTCATTCTGTATTAATAATACAGGAATTTATAAGAAGCTTAAGTGGTTCCCTTCATTCTTAATTTCTCATTTACCATACTAAACTTGTGTATAAAAGGTTCGAATGCTCTCCATTGCTCAGGACATGGTTTAGCCAAGCTCACCACAAGGTGAGATTGGGGAAACAACTTTGGAAGGATGAGAGGTTTACCCTGAACGAGCACGTGCGAGTCGAATGGGAATCCTTCCCTCTGGACTTAGGATAGGAGAAACACAAAAAGAATTCTTTAGCCTTTCATGACAATATATAAATATTCAGACCAACACATAGAAAAATAAATTAGAGTATACTTAGGAATATTAGCCCCCTCTTATTACTATGAATATAGATCGGACGAAGGAATTCGAGATATTTTATAAGCAGTTCTCCACACGTGAATACAAGAAAGGAGAAAATCTTATTCGGGCAGACGACAATCCTCAAGGGATTTTTTGTTTAACGAAAGGATATGTACGGCAATATACTATCTCCAAAACTGGCATCGAACTAACTCTTCAAATCCTTAAGCCAATTACCTACTTCCCTCTTATTTGGGCAATCAATGGCGCACCAAATATCTATTTTTATGAAGCATTAACCTCAGTTGAGGTGGGACGTGCTCCAAAAGAACAAGTGGTCAATTTTATTAAAGATAAGCCTACTATTATTCTCGAACTCATGAGTAAACTTCTTGGTGATTATGCTGAGACACTATCTCGTATTGAACACCTTGTATTTAGCGATGCTTATCGAAGGGTTATTTCTGTACTTCTGTATATTGCTAAACATTTTGGCGAAGAAACAAAAAAAGGTTTCGTAGTTGACCATCGCTTTACACAACAAGATATTGCGACATTGGTCGGAGTCGCTCGAGAAACAGCGAGTATTGAAATTGGCATTCTTGAAAAGAAGGGTTTTATAAAATACATCGATCACTCAATGATATTTGAAAATATAAAGAATCTTGAGCTTGAATTAACTGCCGACGGTACAAAATTGTAATCTAGCTCACACTCATCGTTCAATCTATGTTGTTGGAGTAACGCTCCCCAAGTTACATCGTATTTCAATACTTCTATCTATACTAGGTCTCTATGACAACACAAGAAGAAGTGACAATCGTCGAAAACCAAACCCCGGTAAAAGTAGTAAAAAAAACAATAAAACAAACGGCGCCAGAAGTGGTAGGAGAAGCTCCTCAGAAAGTGTATGAGAAAAAGAAAACCATCCTCCGGTCGAATCAAATTATTTGGTATATCTTAGGATTCATTGAAGTGCTACTCACTTTCAGACTCTTTCTTAAACTGCTTGGAGCTAATCAATATGTCGGCTTTACTAGTTTTATTTACTCCATTACCGCACCACTTGCGCTTCCTTTTAGTGGGGTAGTGGGAATGTCGGCAACTGGAAGTTCCGTTCTTGAATGGTCGACAATAATTGCAGGAATTGTGTATCTCTGTGTCGCATGGGGATTGGTCTATCTACTTGAGATTATCTATCCGATAACGCCAAGAGATATAGAAACAGAATAGGAGTTATATATTTATCAATTAATCATAAAACAATATGAATGATCAAAAAATAGGTAAACAAAGTGAAGGAAAGGAAGGTATTAATCCTGTGGTTGTTGCGGTTGCAGGCGCAGTTGTTGGAGCGGGAGTTGCCGTTGCAGGAGCAGTGCTCTCTGATAAGAAAAATAGAGAAAAAATTGCACAAGGAGCAACTACTATAAAAGATAATGTTGATCGATTTGTGACAAAAACACAAAAGCAAATAGAGGAAGAGAAAAAAATGCTTGAAAAAAGAATTTTAGCAGACAAGATTAAAGTAAAAAAAGTTGTTGCCTCAGCAAAAAATTCATTAGATAAAACAACTAAAGAAGTTAATAACGCCGTTAAATCATTATGACTACTATAGTAAACAGTCCAGCACCAACCAACGATTCAGGAAGTTCTGGTTTCTTGATAGGAGTTATAGCAATTATTGGATTTGCCATACTATTTATTTACTTTGGTATCCCAGCACTACGGAATATGGGGCCTGTTCAGCTCAATATCCCTGCACCTCAAGTAGTCATGCCGGATAAGGTAGACGTGAATATAAAACAGACAAAATGATGAATATTATTAATTACTAAATTTATATATATGGGAATATTACTTTGGATCATATTTGGAGCACTAGCCGGATGGATTGCATCAATTGTCATGAAAACAGATCATAGACAAGGTACGGTTTCGGACATAATCATGGGGATTATTGGATCAATAGTTGGTGGATTAATTATGAATCAACTCGGCCAATCAGGAGT
>JAVHNX010000037.1:0-2302 GCA_036169735.1 Minisyncoccota bacterium | reverse complement strand
CGATTCACCGATTAAACGATTAATCAGTTAAACCAATTCACCAGTTAAACGATTCACCGATTAAACGATTAACCAATTAACCAGTTCACCAATTAACCAAATAAACAATTAACCCGCTTTAATAAAAGAAATGATGCAAAGTGAGGTAAAATTGATACAAAAAGACCAGTACTTGAACGATGGCGGCTATACGACGTTGAATTATTTTGAGTAGAAAATCATTAAAAAATTAACTAAAAACATGAAAAATAAAATTTGTATCGTTGGTTTAGGCTACGTTGGGCTACCATTAGCGCATGCTTTTGCAAAAAAGGGAATGATCATTGTCGGATTTGAACAAAACCAAACTAGAATTGATGAATTAATTTCAGCTTATGACAGAACATTAGAATTATCTGAATTGCAGCTTGTTGAAATAAAAAAAGCCATTTCTTATACATCTAGAATTGAAGACATACAGGATTGTAATATATACATTGTTACCGTACCAACACCAATTGATTCAAGTAACCGACCTGATTTATCACCTTTAATTAAGTCATCCCAAACAATAGGTGAAGTTCTTAAAAAAAATGATATAGTGATATATGAATCTACTGTTTACCCAGGTGTTACAGAAGAAGTGTGTGTTCCAGAACTTGAAAAGGTGTCGGGGTTTAAATTTAATAAAGATTTCTTTTGTGGTTATAGCCCAGAAAGAATTAATCCTGGAGATAAGGAACATACGGTTACTAAAATATTAAAAGTAACATCAGGTTCAACACCTGAGATTGCTGAAAAAGTAGATAAATTATATAAATCAATTATCACAGCAGGTACCTTTAAAGCGTCGAGTATTAGGGTTGCAGAAGCAAGTAAAGTAATTGAAAATACCCAGAGAGATGTTAATATAGCTTTAATTAACGAATTGGCACTTATTTTTGATGTTATGGGAATTGACACAAATGAGGTGATTGAAGCCGCGGCAACCAAATGGAATTTTACAAAATTATTTCCGGGACTTGTCGGTGGGCACTGTATTGGCGTGGATCCTTATTATTTGACCTTTAAAGCAGAAGAATTGGGCTATAAACCAAATTTAATTTTAGGGGCTAGACAGATCAATAATGGTATGGGTAAATATATTGCTGAAAAGACTATTAAGATGATGATATCAAATGACAAAAAAATTAAGGACTCATCCGTATTAATCCTTGGTGTTACATTTAAAGAAGATTGTCCTGATATGAGGAATACGAAAGTTGTTGAGATTATAGAAGAGCTAAAAACTTATGGATGCAATGTTGATGTATATGACCCGTGGGTTGATCCAAAAGAAGAAAAAAGTAAATATAAACATGGAATTATTGATAACCCATTTAAAAACAGTAAAAAGTACGACTCAGTGGTCGTTGCTGTTGCTCATAAGCAATTCAAAGAATTAACAGAAACTGATTACATAAATATTTCTAATGGTAAATCAGTAATCATAGATATTAAAGGAATAGTTAAAAACCCAAATTGGAGATTATAATATGAAAAATTTTGCATTAATTGGAGCTGCTGGCTACATAGCTCCCAGACACATGAAAGCTATTAAAGAAACAGGAAATAATTTGATAGCAGCTCTTGATCCTTATGATGGTATAGGGATTATGGACAGTAATTTTCCTGAAGCACATTTTTTTACTGAATTTGAACGCTTTGACAGGTTTGTAGATAAATGGAGAAGAGATTCAGGAAATAGAATTGATTACGTATCAATATGTTCCCCAAATTATCTACATGATTCTCATATTCGATTTGGTCTAAAAAGTGGGGCTGATGTAATTTGTGAAAAACCAATTGTGCTAAATCCTTGGAATATTGATCAATTAAAAGTTATTGAAAAAGAAACGGGAAAAAAAGTATATAATATTCTTCAACTAAGACTTCATCCATCAATAATAGCTTTAAAAGAAAAAGTATCGAGGGAATTAGAAAAAGATCCAAATAAAGTATACGATATTGATTTGACATATTTAACCTCTAGAGGGAAGTGGTACTTTGTGTCTTGGAAAGGTGATGAATCAAAATCTGGTGGAATTGCCTCCAACATTGGTGTTCACTTCTATGATATGCTTTGTTGGATATTTGGTGAAGTAGAAGAAAATATAGTTCACCTAAAAACACCAGATACAAATGCTGGTGGTTTTAAGTTAAAACATGCCAATGTAAGATGGTTCTTATCAGTAAATATCAATTACATTCCAGAAGATGTTAAAACAAGAGGGCTCACAACCTATAGATCAATTACAGTAAATGGTGAGGAAATTGAATTTAG
>JAVHNX010000036.1:0-90825 GCA_036169735.1 Minisyncoccota bacterium | reverse complement strand
TCTGTCGTAATTTTTCAGTAATCACCGTTGTTTCATCTTCATCCAGCAGAACTCCTGCATTATTGATTAAAATATCAATTTTTTTCCCAGACTGAGTAATCAAATTAACGCATTTTTTAATACTTTCTGATGAACTTAATTCAAGGGTATAAACTATTAAATTCTCATTAGAATAATCCACTTCGCCAGTAGTAGAAGTACCCATAACAAAATATCCTTCAGCTAAAAATTTCTGAGCGAGGGCTTTACCTATTCCTTTGCTAATTCCGGTAATTAAAACGTTTTTCATATTATGATAATAAAATTTTTATTCTAGCTTTAATATTATCATAAACAGAATTTAATCTTTGTTTCGCTTCTCTGGTTAATAACGCTGTATGCATAAGACTATTCCTAATTGGTCTGTATGGTTTTGCATCTGTAGACAAGCAATTAATATGACCTCTTTGTGGATCAACTAAATTTGTAAGAAATCCCATCTCAAGAAAACTCAAATCATCATCATTTTGTCTAATATCTATATTCATATTTGCTGCAGTTTTATGAGCAACTTCGGCAGTTCTCCATTTACTTACTTCTGAATTTTCAGTAGTAGTTAAAACAATATTTTTATCTTTTATATATTTTCTTATGAGATTCTCGGACAAAAAACAATCAACATATGCTGGGATATTAAATTCTGCATCTGGTTGTAATTCTTTCATCCAAACATCAGACTTACCATTACCAGAATCTGAATAGTCTTTTGATGAGAGATTATATAAACTCCGAGCCCTTCTTTCTTTTAAATTTTTTCTGGGGTTTTCATCATCTCCGTCTTCACCTCTCTCAAGACGAAGGTCATCCCATTTATCAGCTATATCCTTTAAAATTTCACTTTTAAAAATACTTAATAATCCTTCATATTTTGAATCACCAGAAATAATACCTTCTCTACTACTTGTAAATCTATCAATACCATCTCCATCTAACTCATCAAAATGTATTTGACCATAAAGATAACTTGCGATATGTCTAGTAGAGAAATCAGAAAGATGCTTTAAAATATCCCTTTCTCTTAATCTTCCGTTTACAAATAAATCAATACCAACCTTCTCTTCTGTTCCCGATATTTTTAAGTTACTTGGTTTTACTACTGTAGCAACGAATCCTTTTATTTTTAAGTCATTTTCAAAAACTATTGGTGCACCCTTTAATTTTGAAAGCGTCTCAATATATGGATCAACTATATTATTTATGTTCCACAAAAATTCTGTATTATCTGATAAATCTTTCAAATCTTCAAGAGTAACTTTTTCATCATTTACAAAAACATTAAAGTTTGGGTCAACTAAAGAAAATCTAAAATAAAGAGCTATTAGTTTTTTTAAATGAGGAATAGTATTTTTTATATCATCTTTTAATTCCTCAAAAGAAATAATAGTTCCCTTAAGGTGCTTATCAAGATATTCATCAAAAAAAGTTACATCAACTTGCCCCAATGAATATTCTTTTGGTTTTAGATTATCATCTATAGCTTTCGTAAGACCTGTATTGTCTATTACTCCACCAGTATATTCAGTGTCTAATGTTTTTGAAATAATACTCACTTTTTCTGAACAAGAAAGTAATGCTAATTTACCTATACCTTTAGCACCAATATAAGGGCGACCACTTTTTGACAATGATGCACCATTTTCTTTTCTTTTTGAATAACCAACTGTTAAAAATTTATTTTGAAAATCATCAGGATTCATTCCTCCCCCATCATCTTTTATTATAAATTTATTACTATCTCTATCTATATAAATCCATACATTACTGGCATCTGCATCCCAAGCATTAGAGACTGCCTCTCCTAAAACTGTAATAAAATTCCTATACAAATTTCTACCAAGATGATTTAAAAGACTAAGAGTAAGTTCAAATGTAAAATTTTTATTTTTCATAAGATTTAAGATGCTCCTTAATACTCTTTCCAATGACAGATCCAAGTCTTACAGGAACAGCATTACCAATAAATTTTGCTACTTTATTTATTATAAGTGGTTCAGAAGATGGAAAGAATTGATAATCATTTGGAAATGTTTGAAATATTGCTGCTTCTCTTAAACTTATTGCTCTATTTTGTGTAGGATGCCCATATCTTCCATTTCCTAAACCAACACATTGAGTTGTCATAGTTGGAGATGGTTCATCCCAACGCATACGTCCATAAACAGAACCCATGTATGTTTTACCAGACTGCTTTTTATGACACTCTAAAACTAATTCCTTATCCCAACTATGTGCATCGCCTCCATTATGTGGAGTAGCTTTTATTCTTTCTAAGTTAATCGGTGCAAGTTTTCTTGCTCTATGTAACGGATCTTTAGTACTAATCTGTCCAGCCTTTAAAGGTTCTAAATGTTTAATAACATCTCGAACTGTAACTCGTTTATCTTTATGTGTTCTTTTTATTAGTTCAATTTCTCCAAATTTTGATGCAAGCAAGACAAGTCTTCTTCTTTTTTGTGGAACACCAAACTCTGAAACATCAACTACCTCATATTTATGTTTATATCCATTATCATCAAGTGTTTTTATAAAATTTGTAAACGAAGGATATTTACCTTCAACAGCAAGATTTGCTACATTTTCCATGGAAACAATATCTGGTTGGGTTTCTGCTATTAGTTGTGCAAATTTTTCTAACGGTTCTAACTGTTTTTCTGTAATCTCATTTAGATTTAATTTAGAATATGGTTGGCAAGGAGCACACCCAGCAAGAACTCGGATTATTCCTTTTTTTGTTCCAAATAATTTATTTATCTGATCAGCTGTAACTTTTAAAATATCTGTGTCAATAAATTGAGCGTTATTGTTATATTCATATCCAAACTTACAAGTTGAATCATTATCAATTCCTGCTACAACATCCAGGCCTTCTTTTATAAGACCATGAGTTAAACCGCCAATACCACAAAATAAATCTATTACTTTAATTTTTTTAGTCATTTTTTTGAAATACAAAAAGGTGTTCATGCATTATTAATAAGAAATTGGCTTCTTTTGACTTATTTACCCAAAAACCTGTCGCCTTACAATTGAACTGTCTTTTTATTATATCCTCTTTTAAAATAAAACCTACTTTCAAAAATCTCTCCATTACTTTAAATGCCAATGGTTGATACATTTTATTTCTTCTTGTATCCCCCATTAAAATTGCACAAAATTTTCCAGGTTTTAAAACTCTATACAATTCTTTTGCTACTTTTTCTATTTCATCAACAAAAGCATCTATATTATGTATACCTGACAAATCTTCTTTAATCTTTCCTTCACTATATTTTATAATATCTACATAAGGAGGATGAGTTAAAATAAAATCAATTTCATTATCCTTAATGAAACTCATATTACGAGCATCACATTTCATAATTCTTTGTTTTGCTTTATTTTCAACTTCAAATTCTAAAGACTTTTTTGTTCTTTCTAATGCTTCTTCATTTACATCAATACAAGTAATATGTCTATTTAAAATCTTTGCTTCTATTGCAGTAGTACCTCCACCTATCATACAATCAAGCAAATGATCTTTTTCTTTTGAATATCTGAGAATTAAATTTCTAACTACTTCAGGAGCCCAATTACCACGCCAATCAGATTTATGAGTAGCCCAATTACCACGTCTAGGAAAAGCCCAAACCGTGGTACATTCCATCTCAAAACTTTCAGGATGAAGTTTTAATTCTTTTGCAGACATTTAATTTATTTCTAAAATATATTTTTTACTTTTTGATATTTTCATGCCAACACTAGATTCAGATTTGTCATGAATAAAATCATACGCCCAATACTCAATGCCATTTTTATTTGTTTGTGCCAACAAAACCATAGAATACACCTTTTTATTTTTTAATAAACCTTCCCATTTAAGCATTGGAAATAATGCCTGATTAATATCAAAGTTTTTTTGTTTAAAAGAACTCTTCATTTCTACTATAACTATAGTCTTAGGCCATTCAAAACCACCATCAATCTCAATTTGAGCTTTAGACATATCAATATCCCTAGTTCCTACTACAAGATGTATCCCTGCCTTTTGACGACCACCAGTAAACAAAACCCCCTTGTCAGCTAAATCATAAAAATCAGCAATAATACCGGTATGATTTGCAATTGCTAAAAGTGTAGTTTCTCCTGGATTCGTATTTAAAACCATGGTTTCTTTAATTCCAGCAAGCATTCCATCTGTTAAATCATTAAGCTTCTTAAAATTTCCACCTAGTTTAGGTTCTAAAAATTCAACCCTTGGAGGACTTTTAACAATTTTCCAAGAAGTACGACTTAATGGTATTTTTACTATTTTTCTTTTTATAAGAGCTTCTAATTTATTAGAACCTGAATGAAAAATACGTATTTCACCTTGTCCTGATTTTGTATATCTTGATAAGATTGGATCCAAATCTGATTTATTATATTCTACAGTATCAATATCTTTAGGTTTATTATCCCAAATTTTTTTAAGTAAAATTTCCCACGCTTCCTCTTTCCATGAATTATTATTTGCCATAATATTATTTATTTATAAACTGTTTAATTGTTTCCATTTCTTGTTTATTTTGCTCAGATAAATCTTTTATTTGATTTAATAAAGTTTCATTCATTTTTTGAGTATCTTCAACTAATGCTGTTTTTTCTGAATACTCTTTATATATAGCAGAGTTAAAATGAAAAGAATCAATAATTAATGTTGCAACCATAACTAATAAAATTATCACAACACTAAGTAAAATATAATTTATATCTTTAAATTTAGAATCAGTATCTTTTTTAACATCCTCCACAGATAAAGATCCTCCTGTGTCTGGTATTTTTATTTGAACTTCTCCAGTTTCATTTATTTTAATTTGTGGTTCTTTGTCCATATAATTAAAAAATTCCTTTAATTACAGAGATTCCCGCTTGATCTTCAACAGCAAAATCTCGTCCAATAAATTGAGACAAATCTATACCACTAAAAGAAACTCCTTTACCAAATCTTACACCTAAACTCATTTGCACACCCCCGATTCTAACTGGACGTAACGGCTCAATACTTCCATCTGTGTTTACTTTAAATATTTGATAAAAATTAATTCTTTGATCCATACATTTAATAATTAGTTATTAACACCTCTGAAATTTTACCTCTTTTTGTAGCATCTGAATTAATAGCACGACCTGCATAAACTTTATTTATTCTTACTAATTTACCTTTCATTTTTATTTCTGAATAAATTTTATTTATAAAAGGTGTATCAGAATTTGAAAGCATCACAAAACAACCTCGATTTGTTAATTCAGCAAAAGTATCTCGAAGTTCTATTTGTTCTTTTTCTTGAAAAGATTCTTTTGTATAAGAAGTAAATGATGCTGTTTTACTTACTGGATAATATGGTGGATCAAAATAAATAAAATCTCCTTTCTTTGCTTTTTTTAACACTGCTTTATAATCCTGGTTTTTTATTTCAACATATTTAAGAGCCTTTGATATCTTTCTCAAATTAATCTCATCACAAATTAAAGGATTTTTGTTTCCAGCAAAAGGAACATTAAATCCTCCTTTAGAATTAACTCTATATAAACCATTAAAACAAGTTCTGTTTAAATAAATAAAACGAGAAGCTATTTCTATATCTGTTATTTTATCTACATTTTTAGCTCGTATATTTAAAAAATATTCTTTATTATTCTGATGTTTTTTAAGTAACTTAATTAATGATTCAACATCATTCTTTATTACATTATAAGTAACAACAAGTTCGTTGTTTAAATCAGAAAGAAAAGCTTTTTGAGGAAGAAGATCAAGAAAAACTGCTCCTCCTCCAACAAATGGCTCAAAATAAACATTAGTGTTAGGGTTAAATTTTTCTGGTGGATACAAATTCATTGAACGAAACTGTTTTAAGAGCTGTCGTTTACCACCAACCCATTTTACAAAAGGTCTTGCTTTTTCATCTATAATTTTTTGAAATTTCTCAGGAATAATTTCTCCTTTTGTATGTCTCAAAAGATGCTGGGCAAAAATAGCATTGATATCAAAATCTTGTTGTAATTTTTTAATAGTCTGACTTAAAGTCATATATTTACATTCTACCCCATTTAATATTATTTTCAAACCCTACTTATAACACTTGATACACTCCCAATATTCAGAAAATGTATCAGAAATTTTTCCAAAATAATGTCCACCGGAATATGAATTATCAGCAAAAATGATAACTTTTATTTTCTCACCACAAATTACACACTTTTTTTCTAATTTATCTTTTATTATTTTAGTTTTTAATATTTCTTTTTTCACCTAAATATTTTAACTAATTTGAAAATATTTTTCAATGACAAGGTTGAACCTTGTTGCTTGCTATCGCCCCAAATTATATTGCGGGCAAAAATGATGAGGGAAATTCGGTCAGGCGTAATTTTCTGCTGAAAATTCGCACGACCCTGCCTCGCGTCGACACGCTCCGGCTTTCGATCCCCTCATCGCCTCGAAATGATAAATCAAAAAGGAACAGCTTTATGCTGTTCCTTTTTGAATCATTTGCGGTGATCTCGGGTTAAGTACCCACAAGTTCAACCCTTGTAAGGGTGTAATATAACATTTTTAACTGTCTTATTTAGGCACTCGGGTCGTTACCTCAATAGACATAATAGACACTATAAAAAGAGGGCCTATTATGTCTTACATATGCGACAATCTTCTTATTTTTATCCTAATAAAATATCTTTTGTCTTATCAAAAAGGTAAACCATATCCTTTATTGTTATAAATTTATTTTCATCATTTTCTGAAAGATTTAACAAATCATCAATTTTCCATGCTTCAAAACCCTCAGACTTACCTTTTTCTATTTGTAGATCACCTACTAATCCACCATAAAGATATGCGTACTGATAACGAATTGTGTTGTTTGTCTTACCTGTTAATTCATCAAAAGTTTTCTGTCTAATTTTAGAAAGAAAAACTAGCTTATTGATAACTATATCTATACCTGTTTCTTCTTTGCATTCTTTTATAGCAGTTTCTTCATAGGACATATTAGGTTCAACATGCCCACCAACTGTAGCATCTAATTTATCAGGAAAAGCGTCTTTATCCTTTGCTCGGTGTTGAAAAATAATTTCTTCATTTGGAGTTATAAACCAAATATTTATTTCACGATGAAGAAGTCCTTCTTGGTGAATCCTTATACGAGTTTCAAGACCAATAATATTTTCATCTTCGTCTATGATTTCTAGCATTTCTAATGGGTCACTCATAACTTTATTTTATTACCATCATTTATAATGATAACTTCCCCATCTCTCAAAGTCTCATACTTTATGTTATTTTTTTCAAAATACTCGACTAATTTATCAACAGAGGGTGATTCTGGGTGGTCTGATTTATAATGTGGAGCAATAGTAAAATCAACCAAATTAAGCCCTTTCATTGAATATTCAGGTAAATACCCTTTAGGAACTTCTTTGGTATCATCAACAATACTAAGACCCTCAAGAGAAGGCCCAACAATAACAGCTCCTGCACTATAACCAGCATAGACTAATTCATCATTAATAAGCATTTCTTTTATAATTAAATTAAAACCACTTTGTTCAAATGCTCGTTGTAAAAAAAATATATTTCCTCCTTGAACCCATATTAAATTAAACCTAGTTAAAAACTTTTTTAAATCATCAGATTTACCAAAATACTTTCTAAGATCTATTTCTTCTGAAGTAAAACCTAAAGATTTTAAATTTTCACTTTGCTTCTGAAAACGTAAATTAAGTTCTTCTTTTGAAGCAGAATCACCAGCATTTAAAATAATACCAGCATGTTTTTTTACACCGACTAAAAGGCTAAGTTCTTCGTGGTGATTTCCTAATCTATATGATGAAAGATATAAGCGCATATATTGTGTATTATAACTTATTTATATAAAATTATTCTTAATAAACTTTAAAATTTCAAAGTCTTCTTCAAGCATTTTTGGTTTTAAAGGAACATTTCCTTCATAAAGTCTGCCTACAAAAGATAGATTTGTAATCCATAAGAAGTAAAAAATCTTTATAAAGTTCTCTTTCTCATCTTTTGATAATCTTATATTTTTTAATTTAAAATACTCTTTTATATATTTAGTTACATTTCTTTTATTTAAGGAGTTTTTCATAAAAAGCTCAAAAATTATTGTTCGACAAATATCATTACAAATTGCTGATTCTGTTGTTTTTTCCCAATCAATTATCCATATTTTTTTAAAATCTTTTACCAGATTTATATTAAAAAAATCACCGTGAATATTTCTTTTAAAGATTTCTAACTTTAAAATGTCTTCTTTTAAAGATAAATATTCATCCCAGCAAAACAAAAGGTAATCTCTGTGAATTTTATTTAATCCTTTATTTTTATTTACTAATTTTGTTATCCTCTTATGTTTTGCAATGAATACAGAGTTATTTTTTTCTAAATTAAGTAATAATAAAGAATTATTATTAATTTTTTTATGCATCACAGATTGTAATTTTAATAATTCATTTAAAGGTAATTTACACTGACCCTCACTAATAAAATCCATAACAATATAATAAATATTATCAATCTTCACATAATACGAATAATTATAAGTTTGATAAATTTTTGGCATATTACTAATTAAACCTGAAAAAAATTCACGTGATCTTATTTCAGCAATTAATCTATTTTTATCTGACAAATCAAAAGCCTTAATAAAAAACTTATTATTAGAATCAGATTTAGCGACAAAATGTCTTTTGGTTAAATTATTAAATTTGGAATGAGACAAGGAAAAATCTTCGATTATGCATTCAGACAAAAAAGGATAATTTTTCTTTAATTTATCCATAAATAAAAGGATTATTTTTAATAAAATGTAATGCTTTCTTCTGAGCATCCAGAATCGACAATTGAACACTTAACATTCTAGAATTACTGATTGTTGAAAAATCTCCTATCTTAATAAGATCATCTATCTTTATATTTTTAAATATAATTTTATTCTGTATATTACCAGTAAAAATTAACACATATGCCCCATTTTTATTTTTTAAATCATATGTAAATTTTTCCCCTTTTATTTTTTTTATCAAACCATTTTTTGTTAAAGAAAAACTATTTATTTTCCAATATGATTTATATACCTTCACAATTCCCTCCATTTCTAATTTTTTAATTTCACTTAACATTTTTTTATCAACATCTTTATTGAATTTATTTTTTAAAATTATTTTAATAAATTCATGATTGAATGGTATTGATTTTTGTTTTAAGTAATTAACTAACCTTAAAACTTTACATAAAATATTATCACCACTACCTATACATACTAGATCATTTTTTTTAAAATCTATTTTTAACAATGAATCAAAAGATTTTTCTGTTATATCTGCTTTTTTTATAGTATTTATTAACTTAGCATTTATTTTCTTTGGTATAACTCCAATAGCAATAACCAATTTAGTACAATAAATCTTTCTTCCTGAATTTAAGGTGATAATGTAACCAATTTTACTTTTTGAAACTTTTATCGCTTCTTTTTTTAATATATCAAATTTTCCTATATCCTTTTTCAAAAAAGAAACCAATGGATCATTTACAAAAAATGATCCACTATTAATTACAAACAAATAATTATCCAATTTTTTATACCCTTGAACATCAGGAGATGTTTTTTTTAAATTTTTTAGTTCTTTTATTAGTTTTCTTTCAATAAGATAAGAAAACCTCAAGGTCTCTATTTCCTTATTATCCACAGACTGATAAAGGAATTTGCGTAATGAATCATTAGTTTTATTTAAATCAGAATTATTAATTAATTCTATTCCTAATTCTTCTGATTTCTTCTTATAATAATCAAAAAAATCTCTTTCTTTTTTTACAATAAAAAGACCTTTTTCTATCCCTAAATATACTAACCATCCCTTAACTTTAAAAACTTCACTAAAGCCCCAATCACCAGACTTAATTTCTATAAGTTTCCTTTCGATACTGCTTTTCTTAAAATCGGATATGATAATATCAAGTTCTAATATTTCAGCGGCTTCTCTGTGAATAATAGATTTTTCAACATACAAGCCCCCACTTTGAAAGAAGGCACAAATATAGTCTTCGTAATCTTTTTCAATAGGATCACTTTCTAATTTAATTGGTTTACTCATACTAATTTTAGAGTTTTTAACAGTTCAGTTTACAAATATACTGCACTAGATCGATTCTCGGATGGTGGTCCTTTTTGGCTAATTTCTTATTTTTAAAATCGTTGTAAAATATAGCTATTCGGGTTGCTCGATACTTAATACTCATTGCGGGCGATGAGGGAATCGAACCCCCACCAAAGGTTTTGGAGACCTTCGTTCTACCACTAAACTAATCGCCCACACTCTTCGCATAGCGAAGGTGCGTGAACGTGCTACATTAATAAAAAATAACACATTCCCTAGAATATCAATCATTGCGAAAGATACTCATATAAAAAAGAACAAGCAGCAAACAAATTTGCTGCTTGTTGATTATATATCAGAGTAAACAAAAAACAAAATTAACCAGTAAGTTTTGCTTCTTTGTGCTTAGTCTTCTTTTTACAGGTCTTACAAAACTTCAAAAGCTCTATCTTTTTAGGAACGAGTTTTTTATTCTTACTACTGTAGTAGTTAGCATTTTTACAGACACTACATTTTAATCTAAAAAGTCTATCTTGGGACATGGTTCTAGGATAATACAAAACGCTTAAAAAAGCAACTGGACGTTCTCCCCCTTACTAAGGGGGAGATTCAGAGGGGGTATTTTCAAAGATAAATTCTAAAGGGTGTTTATCAATAAATCTCTATCTCTGTTTCAGCTGTTATTTCTTTAACTAAAAACATCATGTCCTCTTTTTTGATCGCCAGACATCCCCTTGTGTATTCCATATCTTCTTTCATTATATGTATAAATATCGCGCTCCCTTTATCGGTAATTGCAGGTTCATCATTATACCCAATCACAACAATCACATCATACAGATCATCATCTCTCCATAAATTTTCATAACTGCCATTGAAAGGTAATTTCACAAAAGAATTATATTCTGGTAGTAATGAATCATCACACCAAGCATCATCTTGAGATATTGGAACACATTCTATTTGTGTTTCTAGTTCAGGGATTTTATCTTTTCTGTAAAAGATTTTTCTTATTTTATATTTTCCAGTTGGGGTTTTCCAATCACCTTCTGTTTTATTATCTGTAACCCCTTCTCGTCCAAAAACACAAAAAAAAGAGGCACCATCTAGTGATAGCTGCCTCATTTTATAATCTGCTTTTAACAATTTCATATTGCTATTCTACTTTATCGAAAGCAGGATGCCAATAGTATGCTATAACAGGTGCTCTTTTTTTCAGACCTTCTTTGTCAAGACCTGAATAGTGTAATGGATGCTCTCCTGGCATTCCTTGAGAACTTCTGTTGGAAATAGCTTGTTGATCTCCAATATAAACACCAATATGGTGATGATTGTTTCCATTCTGATTAACAGAATCCCAAATAACAATACAACCCTTTTTAAGATGTTCAACTTTAGTCCAACCTGCTTTTTCCATTGCTTCTATTGTCCCATCAACCCTAAAGTGAACACGATCAATCAAACCATGAATTAGTAAAATTGAGGAAATATAGTAAGCGCAAGACAAGTCACCATTTTTAAGAACATCGTTACCTTGATTATCAAGGTAACTCCTAAAAATCTGAGACCCGATTGAATTCTGAACACTCAAAAGGAAATTTTCTTTCTTTTTCATAACACATATATTTTTTTAATGAATTTTTTATAAATTTACCATAAAATAATTAACATGTCAAAAAAAAATCACCTCATTTAAAATGAGGTGATTTTTTTATTTTAAATTTTTTTTAAAGCAATTTAGCTATATCGTGATAGGTAACAAGAAGCATGAGAATGATGAGAATAGCGAAACCGATCATGTTGGCAGTATTGGCAACATTTGAATTCATACGAGAACCTTTTATTTTTTCAATCAAAAGAAAGAATAAACGTCCACCGTCGAGGGCTGGAAATGGAATCAAGTTTATCACTGCCAGGTTTACAGAAATAAGAGCAGCAAAAGAAAGAAGGTAAGCAAAACCGAATTTATATGCATCCCCTACAATACCCACCATGCCGACAGGACCAGTAACAGCAGAAAAGCTACCTTTACCCCTTATACCCTGCGCAATGAGGTTATAAAGCCCTACAACAGTCTCTTTTGTAACAGTCCAGTCTAACTTGGCTCCTTCCCAAAGAGCCCTAAAAAAGGGCAATCTAGCCATTCCGATCTGATCCATCGCAATACCAATACTAGGCTTATCACCCGTAACACCAGCAATAGGTGTCAGCTTTATATTATTTATATCCTCAGCATTACCACGTAGATATCCAACCTCAACTTCCTTGTCTCCATGAGAAACAATAAAAGATTTTAATGAATCTGGATTTATTTCTGCGACTGACTCAGTACCACTTTTTAATGAAATTATTTTATCACCAGATTTAAGTCCAGCCATTTCTGCTGGAGATTTAGCAAGAACTGATACTACAACTAAATGTACATTTTCTAAAGCATAACCTTTTGGTTCTGTGCCGACTGAAGTAGGAAGTCCTGACATAAGTCCGAAAGAAAACAAAAGCCAAGCGAGTACAAAGTTTGCGAAAACTCCAGCAAAAAGGACGAGTGCTTGAATGTATCTTGGTTTATTTACAAAACTTCGTGCACTATCAGAACCCTTTGTATTTTCCTCATCTGGATTCTCTCCGAAAATTTTAACGAACCCTCCGAAAGGTATCGCATTGATACTGTATGTTGTCTCTCCTTTTTTAACACCAAAAAGTTTCGGTGGAAAACCAAAACCAAACTCGTCTACTCTGATACCAGATTTTTTAGCAACAATAAAATGTCCAAATTCGTGGACTAAAACAACCACAAGTAAAATTACGATAAATATAATTATATTCATTATTTTTTATTTTATCCTAGGACTTCTATTTCTTTCTTTTCAAAAATAGCTTCCAGGTTGTTATTTGCTTCAACTACTAATTTTTGTATATCTTCTTTTGCACTAAACTTTTCGTCTTCGTTCATTTTTCCTTCTTTTTCATGTAGAGCGACATCGTCTAGAACTTCCTCGCGTACTTTACGGACAACTATTTTTGCATCTTCCATTTTTGCTTTCAAAACTTTTACCAAGGTCTGTCTAGTCTCGGTAGTTAATTGAGGAAAAATAACACGAATACCCATGTCATCAATAGCTACGGATAATCCTAGGTTCGCAGCCATAATAGCCTTTTCGATTGCTTTAATCTGACCCTTGTCCCAAGGTGCAATACGTAGAGTTTTTGGATCTTCAATATTTACTGAAGCGATATTTTTGATTGGCTGGTAATCACCATATATTTCAACAGAAACTCCATCTAAAACCATCGGTGAAGCACGGCCAGTACTAAGCTGACTATATTCTTTACTTAAAAATTCCCCTGCTTTTTTTAATTCATTTTTAAAATTTGTAAAATTGTATTGCATGGATATATTGTATCAGAAATTATAAATTTGGCACGATGATAGCCACTGACTCCATAAGAGATTTTGTAGAGGAACCAGGCTGACGAAGAAATTCTCGAACCTTAAAGAAGTGTTTGAAAAAAGATGTGTCAAATGTGTCAAATGCAGTCTTTGACATTTTATTATGTAAAGCTATTTCTAATGCATTCAAAAATTTAGATGCTTTTATGCGAGGAGATTCTTCGTCTGTCACTGCTGCAGATTCATCATCTTCATCTTTTTCCAGTTTTGAAAATATTTTTAAAAATTCTATTCTGTCACTTAATTTCATACTGATAAATTTCTCAGCTTCTTTTATTTCATCAACCATTTCCGGTTTCGTAGAAATATAATAAAATCTGGAAATAACTGTTTTTAACAGTGCAGCTGTGTCAGGCATGATCAAAAAAAAATGTGTATCAGGAGACGGGTTTTCAAACATTTTTAAAAGAACCCCTTGTGCGTCTAAGGTGAATTGATTTACAGAAAGGATAAATATCTTCTTGCCCGAAGAAAAACTTTTTTCAGAACCAGAAGCTCTGAGATTCAAGGCATCATCGATTTTAAAATTATCAATAACAATATTATAAAAATCAGGATTGGCTGAAGTTTTAATATCTATATCTTCTAGGAAGGAAAAAATTTCCGGTAAAATCTCAGTTCGAGATCCTTCTATGAGATATGCATGGTGTAGATTGTTTTTGTCTAAATGTTCTAAAATTTTCATATTAATTTTACAAGCCCGGCCTCACTTGTGAGGCCGGGCTTGAGTAGCGATTATTTTTTACTTAGAATAGTTCTCTTGTAGACATCTA
Organism: Minisyncoccota bacterium; assembly: GCA_036169735.1. GTDB lineage: Bacteria > Patescibacteriota > Minisyncoccia > Phycocordibacterales > UBA9973 > UBA9973. The sequence goes on along the minus strand of JAVHNX010000036.1, from coordinate 76,434 downwards.
AATGCTCAAGAGCAATACCTGTACCTTTTACAACACAAAATAGTGCGTCTTCAGCCAAGACTGCTTTTACACCTGTCCTTCGGTAAACCAAATCAGCTAAACATCGAAGTTGAGATGAGCCACCTGTCATAACAATACCGTGGTCTATAATATCAGAAGCAAGTTCTGGAGGAGTTTCTTGCAAAACATCTTTGATAGCTTTAATTATTTGTTTTAATTCCCCATCTATCGCTTTGACGATTTCATTGGTTCCGACTTGAGCAGAACGTGGTAAGCCTTGAATGAAATCTCTTCCTTTGATAGTGACACGAAGTTCTTCTTCGAGAGCAACAGCTGCACCTATTTTAATTTTTACTTCTTCTGCTGTCTTATCACCAATCGCTAAGTTGAAAGTTTTTTTAATGTAGTCAGCTATCGCTTGATCGATTTTGTTTCCAGCACATTTTACAGAAGTTGAAGCCACGATTCCGCCAAGAGAAATAACCGCAACATCTGTCGTACCTCCACCAATATCAACAACCATGTGACCTCTTGCTTCATAAATAGGAATTCCTGCACCAATCGCTGCAAGAATTGGTTCTTTCACAACGTACGCATTTCTAGCACCAGCACGAATTGTCGCCTCTACGACAGCTCTGCGTTCTGTGGAAGTCACACCAGCTGGCACTGAGACCATCACATCTGGTTTGAATAAATTGAATCTACCCATAGATTTATTTATGAAATAGCGAAGCATCGCTTCAGTCACACGGTAGTCTGCTATCACTCCATCTTTCATCGGACGATAAGCAATGATAGAATCTGGAGTCTTTCCAATCATATCCTTGGCATCGAAACCAATAGCTAGAATTTTATTGTCTTGTTCAGAAACAGCCACAACAGAAGGCTCATTTAAAACAATGCCTTTACCTGGTAAAAAGACCAATGTATTAGCGGTTCCGAGGTCGATTCCTATTTTTCTTGAAAACATTCCCATCCCGTTAGAAGTTAACCAATATTACATTATAGATAAATGACTTTTAGGTAACTTTATTATGTTTATAAATAAGCCCCATTAGGATAACTTCTAACGGGACCCATACGGCTAAATATATCACAAATTATGCTAGAATAGAAATATGAAAATCGTGACAGTAATCCCGTTGGAAAAAGGAGCTTTCAGGGAAAATCTGACCTATTTTAGCTCAAAAAATATACCTGATGGGAGTATTGTGACTGTGCCAATTCGAAATAAACAAATACTTGGTCTAGCGGTCTCTTCAGAGAAAGCAACTGACACAAAATCTGATATAAAAAACCTGGCATTCAATCTAAAAAAAATAACTGAAGTAAAAGAGAACTCAATTTTCTTAAAAGAATATATCGAGTCCACTCTCGACATCAGTAAATATTTTGCAACAAGAAAAAATGATGCAATTGTGACTTTGATCCCATCAATCTTTCGAGAAGAGTACGACAAGATATCTAAAATAAAAAATGAAGATTACACCATTGCCCTCCCCTTGCCAAGGGGAGGGTTGGGAGGGGTGAATATAAAAAAAGAAAAATTACTTTTTCAATATCCACTTGAAGATCGTATTTCTTTTTACAAGACTCTGATCCGTGGATCATTCGCAGAAAAAAAATCAGTTTTTATAGTTTTACCTACTGAGATAGATATTGAGATATTTTCAAAAACATTATCGAAAGGAATCGAGAACTTCAGCTTCTCAATGTATGCAGGATTGGGACCAAAAAAGATTTTAAAAAAATTTGATGAGATTGTAACTTCCTCACACCCAGTCCTCGTATTTGGTACTGCACCATTTTTATCTATACCACGTCGTGATTTTGGGACTATTATCCTGGAACATGAGAGTTCCAATGCTTACAAAATGATGAATAGGCCTTATTTCGACCTGCGTTCATTTGTGGAACTTTATGCTTCAAAGATAAGTGCCAAACTTATACTCGGTGATTCCCTACTTCATTTTGAAACAATAGCTCGAAAAGAAATGGATAATTTTTCTGAAGTACACCCATTATCTTTCAGGTTAAATTTTGAAGGAGAAATAAAAATACCAGAAAAAAAGGAAGAGAAATTTAAAGTATTAACTGACGATACTGCCCAAGAAATACAAGAAGTGATTACAAAAAAAGAAAGCATTTTTATATTTTCACTACGAAAAGGCCTGGCAACAGAGACACTTTGCCGAGATTGTAATGAACCAGTCATGTGCACAAAATGTTCCGTACCTGTCGTCCTTTATTTATCTAGAGATGGTAAAAAAAGAATGTTTGCTTGTAACCGATGTAATACAGAAAAAGATCCTGAGACCAGATGTTTAAATTGTAATAGTTGGAATCTTATGCCGCTCGGTATTGGTACTGATACTGTATTTGAAGAAGCTCAAAAACTTTTCCCTGAAACAAAAATTTTTAAACTCGACAAAGAATCAGCCAAGACAACCAAAGGTGCAATAAAAATAATAAAGGAATTTGAAGAGAATCCTGGATCAATACTCGTCGGTACTGAGATGGCACTACTATATATAAAAGAACCTGTTACCCTCTCAGTCATCGCTTCTTTTGATTCACTTTGGAGTGTGCCTAGTTTCAAAATGAATGAGAAAATTATCCAACTTATTTTTTCGATAATTTCCAAAACAAAAGACAAACTTATTATCCAAACCAAAAATAAGCAAGACCCAGCTATCCATGCAGTTGAGACAGAAAACATATTGTCTTTTGTGCGTGAAGAATTAGAAGATAGAAAAAATCTTGGATATCCTCCATTTAAACGTTTTATTAAAATCACGCACATGGGAAATAAAGAAGATTCAATTCATACAAAAAAAGCCCTTGAAGAAGTATTCAAAGATTATGACCCTGAGATTTTTAGTGGTTTCGTGAGTAAAATAAAAGATAAATATGTCACAAATATGTTAATAAAAATAGATACTAAAAAATGGTCCTTACCTGAACTATCTACAAATTCTAAAATTGATGAAAAACTTCTTGAAAAACTTTTGTTACTTCCTCGTGAATTTTCAGTAAATATCGATCCAGAAAATATCTTATAGAAATAAAAAAAGCCCCGATGATCTGGGGCTTTTAAATAATTTTACAAAACACTTAGGCCTGCGGAATACAAACATATTGATTTGATAATTCCACCAATGACTTATATAAGTTCTCGTAAGAACTCAATTTCAATTCATTGAACCATTTTTTGTACAATGCAGACTCTTCTCCAACCGGATCCCAATCAGGATTTACAACTTCATTACCAATACATAAAATGAAATCATCACATGAATCATTACCTGGAAAATCACTTTTTATACTAATTTCCACCAACCATCCAGGACGATCTCCTATAAAAAGAGACGCACGCCTTACTGCTGGAAGTATATTAAACTTTTCCATCCAAAGTTCTAAATTTTCACCAAACTTATCAAGTTTTTCTTGAAGTTTTGATTCTTGCTCTAAGCTAAGCAAATCAGTTAGTGGAACTTCAGGAACAATTGCACTTGGGTCAGTGCCGGTAACTCTTTTTACAATTGCATTAAATGCTTTAGTAAAATTAATTGTTGAGAGACCAGTACGTTCCTCTGTGATTACATGTCCGTTTTTCATAAAACAAAAAAAAGTGGTTGCAATTTCTACTTTTTCTTTGAAATCGTGAAGGTGTAAAAAAGTTATTGGAGCTAATACAATGAAAGAAACATTTTGTGGATTTTCATTTATATCATCGCATTCTTTGTTGAATCTTTTTTCTTCTTCAACAGTATCGTTGGTTAAAGTTACTATTACTTTTTGTTTTTTGTAATAGTCTTTCCAACCAGAAATTTTTTTAATCTTTTCCGATGGATCATTTTTAATTTGATCGAGGTTAGTGTTAGGTGCTTGTTTCATTTTAAGATAGTTTTTAGTAGTGGTTTAAATTATATTTAATTTATATGTACTACTTCACAGTAGAACTCTTTAAAAACCAGTTTCCTGGTACCCAAAGAGTTCTACTGAAAAACTATAATATATGTCAAAATACTGTTATAAAATGCATGATAACATGGCTAGATAGATGTGTCAATTTAAAAACAAAAAAAACGAAGGTCGGACCTTAGACAAATATGTCTAAGGTCCGACCTTCGTTTAACCTTTAATTACGCTACAAGCACAACAAACTCCCCTTTTTGTTTTACGGGATTAACTGTCAGATATTCTAGAAGCTCTGCGGCTGAACCGGTTTTAAATTCTTCGTAGATTTTTGTTATTTCACGAGCAATGCAAACTTTTTTGTCTGGACAGAATTTTATCAATGATTCTAAAGTTTTTAAAATTCTGTGTGGGGACTCGTAAAAAACCATTGTACGTTTTGCTTCTGCTATTTCTTTAAACAATGTTTCTCTGCCTTTCTTGTGGGGCATAAAACCGATAAATGTAAATTCATGAGTAGGCAGCCCAGAAGCACAAAGAGCAGCTACAAGAGCAGTTGCTCCCGGTATCGGAATAACTTGGACTTCTTCAGTTGTAAATCTTTCTTTTATTTTAAAAACTAGCATAGCACCGGGATCAGAAATACCTGGTGTGCCAGCATCTGAAACTAAAGCAAGATTCTTACCTTCTTCCAATAATTCAAAAATCTTATCCACCTTTGCGAGTTTACTCTGGGCATGATAACTCATCATCGGTTTACTGATATTGTACCTATCAAGAATCCTTTTTGTATCACGGGTATCTTCGCACAGTATCAAATCCACTTCTTTAAGTGTTTCAATAGCTCGGAAGGTAATGTCTCCCATATTTCCTATCGGTGTAGCAACTACGTAAAATTTAGACATAAAATGATTATACTATAAATCTCAGATGGCAAGGCTTAACCTTGCCATTTTTTTTCATTTTATTGCTCAGAGACAATATCAGCCAAAATAAGTATATTACTCTTTGTTTTTATTTCTAAAACTCCACCAGAGATAGTGAAATTTTTCTTTTCATTTGAGAGAGTCAAAACAATCTCACCTTTTGCAAGAGCAGAGACGAGTTGCATGTGTTCAGGAAGCACTTCGATGATTCCACTTTTTGTAGGAACAATCACAGAAATAGCTTCACCTTGGTAGATAACTTTATCTTTAGCTATAATTGAGATTTTTATCCCGTTAGAGGTCATATAGTTTTTATATTATTGATGAATGAATATTTTATAATAAATTTAGTTAAGTAACTTTTAGTGGCAACACTGACGGAAGTCTAAAGACTTCCTACCTCTAACGGGATTAATTATTTAGTTTCTTCAGCCAATACATCTTCGATACCTCCTTTCAAGTAAAAAGCTTGTTCAGAAATGTGGTCGTATTTTCCAGCTAAAATTTCTTCGAAAGATCTGATTGTCTCTTCTAGAGGAACGTATTTTCCAGGACGGCCAGTGAATTGTTCCGCAACGAAGAATGGTTGAGAAAGGAATTTCTGAATTCTACGAGCACGTGACACAGCAAGTCTGTCATCGTCAGACAATTCATCCATACCAAGAATCGCAATGATGTCTTGAAGGTCTTTGTATCTCTGCAAAATTTTCTGAATATCACGAGCGACATCGTAGTGTCTCTGACCAATAATATTCGGATCAAGAATTGTTGAAGAAGAGTCTAGAGGGTCAACAGCTGGATAAATACCAAGCTCAGACAAAGGACGAGAAAGCACGACAGTCGAGTCCAAGTGTGAGAAAGTTGTCGCTGGAGCTGGGTCAGTCAAGTCGTCAGCTGGCACGTAAATCGCCTGCACAGAAGTGATAGAACCTTTGTCGGTAGAAGTGATTCTTTCTTGTAAGTTTCCCATTTCTGATGCTAGTGTTGGCTGGTAACCCACAGCGGATGGCATACGGCCAAGCAAGGCAGAAACCTCTGAACCAGCTTGAGTAAAGCGGAAAATGTTATCCATAAACAAAAGTAAATCTTTACCTTCTACATCACGGAAGTGTTCCGCCATTGTCAAAGCTGAAAGAGCAACACGGGCACGAGCACCTGGTGGTTCGTTCATTTGTCCGAACACGAGCATTGTTTTATCCAACACATTTGATTCTTCCATTTCGCGGTACAAGTCATTTCCTTCACGAGTTCTTTCTCCAACTCCGGCGAATACAGAATATCCTCCGTGTTCAGCTGCAATGTTTCGGATTAATTCTTGAATAACGACAGTCTTGCCGACTCCCGCTCCTCCGAAAAGACCAACCTTTCCACCTTTCAAGAAAGGACACATAAGGTCAATAACTTTGATACCGGTTTCAAGGACTTCAGTCTTTGGAGATTGTTGCGCGAAAGTAGGAGCCTTGCGGTGAATAGGCATTCTCTTTGCATTTTTTGGAGCTTCTTTATCATCGATAGCATTTCCGGAAACATCAAACATTCTGCCTAGAGTGTCCATGCCGACTGGTACGGATATAGGTGCGCCAGAGTCTACAACTTCATCTCCACGAGAAAGTCCGTCAGTGGATGACATCGCAATAGTACGAACTTCATTCAAACCAAGGTGTCCTGCAACCTCGAAAACTAAATCAGTCTTGCCCTCGCGCTTGATTAAAAGCGCATTCAAAAGCGCTGGCAATTCACCCTCGAATCGTACATCAACAACCGCTCCTATTATTTGTGATATTTTTCCTTTTTGCATTTTATTTATAAAAATTATTTTTAATTAGTTGCTTGATAATGCTTCCGCTCCGGCGACTATCTCGGAAAGCTCTCTTGTAATACCGTCTTGTCTTGCGTGGTTGTAAGATAACATCAATCTATCCAATATCGTCGTGGCATTATCTCCAGCATTCTTCATAGCAAACATTCGAGCAGAGTGTTCAGAGGCATAGGCTTCAGCTAAAGCTTGGTAAACAACGACATCCACTAACCCCGGTAAAATACTTTCCAATATTGTTTCTAAATCCGGTTCAAACTTATAATCCACAAAATTATTACCCTCTTCACTGATATCAACTTTCTGTTCGGGCGTCTCGATAATATTTTTTACCGATTCAGGACTGATTGGAAAGAGTTCTCGTAAGACTGGTTTGTAAGAAGTTGATTTCAGGAATTGTGTGTATAAAATCTTTGCACTCTTGTATCCTCCTTCGACATATTCTTTTGAAACCAAATCTGACAATTCTTTTACTTGTTCCATGCTCGAAGCTTCGGAAAAGTTTAGGAAGCTGGCAAAAGTCGAGACACCTGCTTTCTTACAAATTTTCTCGCCATACTTACCTATCGTTATGGCCTTCAAATTTATACCTAAGGACTCTTCTTTTTTAAGATAAATATTTAAAGCTTTGAAAAGGTTCGTATGATATCCTCCGCACAAGCCTTTGCTACTAGCGACGACAATCAATAATTCCTTGTCACCCTTACCTTTTTCCATCAAAGAATGAGAGACATCTTTATTTTTTGATAAATTCACCAAAAGTTCAAGAGCAAAACGAGAATAAGCGCGTGAAGCAAGAGCTTTGTCCACCGCACGGCGCATCTTGGAAACCGAAACCATCTCCATCGTTTTAGTGATTTTTTTGATGTTTCCGGTAGATTTTATTTTTTGTTTTATTTCTTTAGTCGAAGGCATATGAGTAGCTAAACTAGCTAGCTTTTAAATTACATTCCCATGAATTCTACAATCGCACTTCGAAGATCAGCTTCGATAACATCATCCCAACCAGTAGTAAGTTTTGTAAGTAAATCTTTTTTCGCACGGTCTAGATGAGCATAAAATCCTTCTTCCCACGCTTTGATTTCTGTAGTTTCTAGTTCATCCAAATATCCTTCGTTTACAGCAAAGATACTTGTGACTTGTTTTGCAACAGACACAGGAGAGTATTGATTTTGTTTTAGAAGTTCAGTGACTCTCTTTCCTCTGTTGATAGCTTTTTTTGTCTCAGGATCAAGATCGGAATCAAATTGTGCAAAAGATTCAAGCTCACGGTATTGAGCCATCGCTAGTTTCATTTTACCCGCAACTTTCTTCATTGATTTTATTTGGGCAGATGAACCGACACGAGAAACAGAAAGACCGACGTTGATAGCAGGGCGAAGACCTTTGTTGAAAAGACCTGTTTCCAAGAAAATCTGTCCGTCAGTAATAGAAATAACGTTCGTAGGAATATACGCAGACACATCACCGGCTTGAGTCTCGATGATTGGAAGTGCAGTGATAGATCCACCACCGTAATTTTTATTTAATCGGCAAGCACGTTCCAATAAACGAGAGTGCAAATAGAAAACGTCTCCAGGATAAGCTTCACGACCTGGTGGACGACGAAGTAAGAGAGAGATTTCTCGGTAAGCCACAGCGTGCTTGGAAAGATCATCATAAATTATTAAAACATCTTTCCCTTTGTCCAAGAAATATTCTCCTAGTGCTGTACCAGAGTAAGGAGCAAGGTATGAGAAAGCTGGACCATCAGATGCTCCGGCTGAAACAACGATAGTATAATCCATCGCGCCTGCTTCTTTTAATTTTGAAACGATACGAGCGACTTTTGATTGCTTTTGTGAAATAGCGACATAGATACAAATAATATCTTCGCCTTTTTGGTTGATGATAGTATCGATAGCGATAGCAGTCTTTCCTGTTTGACGGTCACCGATAATAAGCTCGCGTTGTCCGCGACCGATCGGAATCATGGCGTCAATAGCCTTTATACCTGTCTGTACGGGGGTTTTCACAGGTTCACGAGTCATAACACCTGAAGCGACTTTTTCTACAGGGTAGACAGCATCGGACTGGATAGCTCCAGCTTCATCGATGGGTTCACCTAGAGGGTTTACCACACGTCCAATGAAACCTTTACCAACAGGGATTGAAAGAATTTTATTTGTTCTCTTTACAGTTTCCCCTTCTTTGATTTTAGAAAAATCTCCGAGCACGATAGCTCCGACAGAATCTTCTTCCAAGTTGAGTGCGAGTCCAATAGCTCCGGAATCAAAAGAAACCATTTCTGAAGACTGACACTTTGCAAGGCCGGAAATCTTTGCGATTCCATCTGCGACAGAAAGCACTGTGCCGTATTCATACATCTCGGCTCCTCCTTCAAAACCAGCAATTCTTTTTTTTAAATTTTCTATTGTTGCATTCGCACTCATAATAATTTAGTTAAAGTTAATAATATTAAAAATTTTATTTGGCAATCTCTCTTTCTAATTTCTTCAAACCAGTCATAATACTCGAATCATAAATCTTTCCTCCGAACTTCGCTCGAAATCCTGCGACTAATTCTTTTTTGATTTTTAATGATTCAGTCAGGTGATCAGCTTTTAGGAAAGTCTTTATTTGTTTGGCAGTCTCAGCTTTTATCTCATGAGCTGTTTCTATCTGTATACCCTTCTTTTCTTTTTCTTGTTCAGTGATTCTTTCCAAGTGATAAAGGACTGAGTTCATCTGTCCTTTCAAATTTCTTTTTTCAATAAAACTAAAAAACTTCTCATCCAATGACTTGGTAGCAGGACTACCAAGTGAACTTGGTAGTCCTGCTACCAAGTTCTCCTCTTCTGAGAGTTCAAATAAAGCCTGAGCCAGTTGTTTTGATTTAATCATTATTATTTCTTAGCCAACATTGCATTGATAATTTCATCACCTTTACCAGCAGCTACGTAGCCTTCAACCATTTTTCGTATACCAACAGAGACGAGCTCTGCAGCTTCTTTTCTGATAGCTTCGTCGCCAGTCTTCTTTTCTTTTTCTACATCAAGTCGAGCTTGTTTTAAGATTTCTTCTTTTTCAAGAGTAGCTTTGTCTTTTGCCTCTTTTACTATGTCTCTACCGTCAGCTTGTGACTGAGAAATAATATTTTTTGCATTGTCCTTTGCTTCTCTTGTGATTTCTTCCTTTTTTAGACTTGCTCCTGCAAGCTCGGCCTTAGCATTTTCAGCATCAGTCAAACCGGTCTTTATTTCATTCTCACGATCGTCCATCATCTTGCGAAGTGGTTTTGCGGCAATAAAATAAAGAGCAACAAAAACCAACGCAAAGTTGAATAGCTGTGCGAGCATTATTTTCCAATCTATGTGAAATGTTGTTATTAATTCATTCATCCCGTTTAGAAGCAGGTCACGGTCAATCTTTTTAAATAAACCATTTCCTGCTAATTATTTTTTTAATCCTAATTAATTTATATCCCGATTTGAAACTGCGACCGCGGCTTCTAACGGGATTCATTCCATTATTTAATTGAAAATGCGATAACTAGACCGTAAATAGCCACAGCTTCTGCTAGGGCTGATGCGATCAACATAGGGACTAGAACTTTACCTGTAGCTTCTGGGTTTCTTCCGATAGCTTCCATAGCTCTACCACCAATAAGACCAATACCAATACCTGCACCAACTGCTGATAAACCGATTGCTAGACCCTTACCAATAGGAGCGAAACTTACAACTGTACTCAATACTTCTTTTTCCATAAAATTTTTTTATATTAACCTTTTAATAAAATCGACTAACTTATAATAATAAATAACTATGCATGTGCTTCACTGTGTTTCTCCTCGTGCTCAGTGTGATCCTGTGCCGCCATTGCAAAATACACAGTGGCAAGCAGACTAAATACAACAGCCTGAATCAATCCAACGAACACTTCCAAAAATAAAAATGGTGCAGGGACGAGGTATGACATAATCGCACCCATAGAAGCTAGTAACACTTCACCCGCAAAAACATTTCCGAATAGTCGGAAGGACAAGGAAGCAATTTTTGCCATCTCGCCGACTAACTCAAGAACTCCAACAAAGAAATTTATAGGAGCAACAATGAGCACTGTTGGATCTTTTTTCACCTTTGTGAATACAGAACCAAGCGATATTAGATTAACATATTTATTAAAAGTTTTCCATAATCCAACCATAAAGATACCAAAAATATTTGAAGCAATAACTACAACAATAGAAAGAGCCAATGTGGTGTTTATATCAGCTGTAGCAGATCTGAAAAGCGGCACAAACGCAGCATTTCCTCCTTCAAAAGAAGTAAAACCTAAAGAACCTAGAAAAGGCACAAGGCCAAGCCAATTACTAATTAAAATAAAAAAGAAAAGAGTTAAAGAAAAAGGGAATACTTTTTTAGAAATTTTTCTATCACCTGTCACCTGATCACAAAGGGACAAAGCACCGTCCATAATTATTTCAAAAAAATTTTGAAGCTTGCCTGGTATTTTTTTAATCTTAAGGCGGATTGCCAAAGCAAGAACTGTGATAACTATAAGAGTCAACCAAGAAGTGATAACGGAATTAGTAACAGTAAAATTACCTACACTAAGAATAGGTTCAGCAAAGATAGTCACTTCGTGGGAAACTGCAGTATTTGTATTTTGTGTATTATTTTCCATTACTTTCTATACTCTTTTGATAATTTTTTATTTCTTTAAAAATACCGAAACATGAAACACCGAAACTCAATCCAATTAAAATTGGAAAAACTAAATCAGAATTTATACTAAAAAAAGATTTAACAAACATAGACAACAGTGCTGGGATGATTATCCACGCGGTGGTCTTGGCATAAAAAATCATTGCTGTCATTTTCCAATCATTCCCTTTTTTATTTAATTCTTTCATTTGTGAGTGTGGATGGAATCGGACCATCGACCTCTGTCTTATCAGGACAGCGTTCTACCACTGAACTACACACTCAAATCAACCCATAAAATATAACAAAAATATATAAAAAAAGAAAGCCCCGTTACCATTTATGGTAACGGGGCTTTTATTTATTCAATTCTATTAATCTGGTTTGTAGTTGTTATTTAATAATTTGAACTGACTGCAAGCAATATCGCTTTCTTGCTGAGCTTCGGCTGCAACTTCTTTTGCTCTTAAAATAGCATTATTTTGATCAATCATCTTATTTAAGAAGCTAATCGAGACAGTTTTACTTTTTTTAATCTGCTCAATCTCAAAATAAATTTTCTCAAGAGAGTCCAGCACAGAATATTCATGAATAACATTTTGTACGGTATTCATAAACTTATTTTCTGTTTCTATTGCTTTTTGCTTCATATAGAAATATTCATTAGAAACATTCTCTTTTTCTAAATTCTGTTTTTGTTGCGCTTTAAGCATTTGAAAACTAAATACTACTATCACGAGTGAACTAATTACTATTTTCATTTGTTTTGTTTTAGGTTTAACTATTCTGTGAATTATTTTGTTTTCCCTGCCTCTATAAAGAACCAAGGAAAACAAAACAATTCATAATTGAACCAATATGTCGAAGAACTAAAACAATTTTAGATTAACATAAATAATAAAAAAGTCAAACAATAAAAAATACCCTGACCGAAGTCAGGGTATTTTTTATTTTGAGTCTCTAATAAGAGATTAGTACTCTCGGCGTCCACCACGGTTTCCACCGCCGTATCCACCACTATTGCCTCCACTACTGTATCCACCTGCTCCACCAGTTCTTGGTGGGCGAGCTTCCATAGGGCGAGCTTCGTTAACTGTAAGTTTGCGTCCTTCGAATTCTTGACCGTTAAACATTGAGACTGCACCTTGTGCTTCCTCGTCTGTTGACATTTCAACGAATCCAAAACCTTTTGAGCGACCGGACATTTTGTCCATGATAATCACAGCAGAAGTTACATTTCCTGCTTGTGCGAAAAGCTCTTTAAGAGCATCTTCTTGGGTACTGTAAGGAAGTCCCCCTACGTATAGCTTTGTAGCCATATTATTATTTCTCCCGTTTTAAAAAATCGGGCAAAAACTAATTATAATGCGTAGATACTCTTGTCGCTCAATTGGCCTAATTGGTGCCAAACCCTGTCACTCGCGAGCGACGGGGTACAAATCAAAACTCACAACTCAAACAAAAAGCTATTGGAGAAACTACTGGAGCAGTATAGCACAAAAGTGAGAAAAAGCAATGAAACTATACTGTGTGGATAAATACTATAAACAATATGCATGTCAAAGGGCATCTTTGACATATTTAACACGAAGTTATTCCTCGTCTTCGTCCCCCACGACCCCGGATTCAATAGATTCTATAACCTCTCCGATTCCACCTTCCATTATCTTTGGTAAATTATGCCAAGATTTTTTGATACGGTGATCAGTCACACGGTCTTGTGGAAAATTGTAAGTACGAATTTTCTCACTTCTATCCCCTGTTCCAATCTGTCCTTTACGTTCACTAGAATATTTTTTGGCTTCTTCCTCATCTTTTAATTGCTGAATTTTGGCAGTCAAAATCATCATCGCCTTTTCACGGTTTGCAAGCTGACTTCTTTCATTTGTCGAACGAACATCAAGTCCTGTCGGTATGTGAATCAAACGTACAGCTGTCTCAACTTTGTTCACATTTTGTCCGCCTTTACCACCAGAACGAGAATATTCCATTTCTAGATCAACTGGGTTGATAACAAAATTAACTTTTTTCTTGATAGGCAAAATAGCCACAGACGCAGTTGAAGTATGCACTCGGCCATTTTTTTCTGTCGCTGGAATTCTTTGAACTCTATGCACGCCAGTCTCATAACGCATTTTTTTGTAAACATCCTTACCTTTTATTTCAAAACTAGCTTCTTTATATCCACCGATATCATTTTTAGATTCATCATTTACTTTCCATTGCCAACCCTGAACTTCAGCGAGTCTTTCATACATATGAGCGAGCTCCCAAGCAAAAAGAGCAGCTTCATCACCACCAGCTCCAGCTCGTACTTCAAGCACGATTTCATTTGGAAACTCTTCTTCTTCTTTATCTTTATCTAAAATTTCTTGTATCTGCTTCTCAGTACCGTCTCTTTGTTCTTGAATTGACTTAAGCTCAGTTTGAGCCATTTCGTGCAAAGTATCATCGCCTGCAAGCATCTCTCGTACCTCAGCTTCTTCACGTGCTAGACGCTCCAAAATACCTGCTAAGTAGCTGGTGTTGTGATTCTTTTTTAGTTCTTCTAAATCAAATGCCATAAATTTATTATATCATCAAAAACACCCTCCTTTATACAAGGAGGGTGTTTAGAAGAAGTTATTTCTTTGGAGATGCAGCTCGGCGCTTGTTGAAACGTTCAACACGTCCAGCAGTATCCATGATCTTTTCATTACCAGTATAGAAAGGGTGACACTGACTGCAGATTTCAACTGAAATTTCAGGCAAAGTGGAACCAACTTCAAACTCAGCCCCACACGCACAGGCGGCCTTGGTTTTTGTGCTAAATTTTGGATGTATACCTTTTTTCATACTTAAGAGATTATCATAAACCTAGTTTGAAAGCAAATCTATATCAGCTTGGATGAGACTAGCTTTTCTCATAACACCATCACCATAGAAAGCATTAGCCTTTTTATTCCAATTACCGCCAGCATAATATTTCAAAGCAGCAGTACGTTCAGCAGTAAATCCTCCTTTTGAGGCACCTAATTCTCCTAAATAAATAGATGATGCGAAGAAAGCATCCTTAGGTTCCCATGGATTTGGCATTCCACTTATACCAAGTGCTTTCGCAATTTTTGATGCATAAAGTTCCCACGTAGAAGGAATAAATTGTGAAGGGCCCATCGCTCCACCATAACCACCATTCCAAGGACAAGAAAGCGGAGTGCCTTCTGGATTTATCCCCAAAGCCGAAGTGATTCTCTTAAATGGCTCCAAGTCACGGCTTGGTTTCATAATATTTACCCAATTTTTTGCAGCTGAATCAGTCACACGATTACAAGTACCAATATTTTCACCCAAGTTTGTCTCCTGGGTAAGAATAGCAAGAACGAATGCTGGGCGTACCCCAGTTTTTTTCTCGGCTTCTTGAGCATACTTCAAAGCTGTTCCGAAAGGAATTGCTTTAGTATCACGCAAAGCGAAAAGTGCAGAACGAATTTTGTCAGCTCTAGCTTTTTTATCAGCAGCAAGTTTTTGATAAGCAGACTCTTTTTCTTTTGAAATAGCTAATAACTTTTTCTTGTCCGCTTCTGATTGAACAACTTTTTTCTGTGCACTTTGCAGTTCATCTCTGGCATCAATTTCTGCATTTTGTTTTATCTCTAAATCTTTCTTTTGTATTTCTGTTTCTTGTTTTACTCCAGTAATTTCTTCAACGGAAGCTTTTACAGCTTGTTTAATAGAAGCATAAGATTCTAAATCACTATAAAAATCTGAAACGGATTGATCAGAAAGAATCAAATGTATCATATTTTCATTGTCAAACTCATTGGTATTACGTAAAAGCTGAGCAAGAGACTCATGCTCACGATCTATTTTATCCGATAGAGTCCCTATTGTTTTTACCTTATCACTAATAGAAACTTTTAATTGTGCAATAACTAACGCACGGGCTTTGATTTTGGTTTTTAAAGCATTAATCTGGCTAGTCAAATAATTAACATCACCTTTCAGTGTACCAGTCTGTTTCTGTTGTTCTTTTTGTTTTGCTAAGAGTTCAGTCAGCTGTTGTTCTATTTGGCTTAATTCACTACGACAGTAATCCTTGTCTGTCTGAGAAGAGGAAATAGAAAGTGTTAAACAATCAAAAACAGCGAATGTTTTATTCACTGAAAAACTTGAAAACAAAAATATAGCAAAAATAAAAGCCATGACCATTTTCCGTATCATAGCTTCTATTATAACATAATTTGATTTATTTTTATTCTGCAGGAGTAGCTTCCTCTTCTTTCTTTCCTTTCTTTTCAACTTCGATTGCAGATAGATCAACTAGGGAAGCTTCTTCTTCTACTTCTTCTACTTGAACAGCAATAGAAGCAATAACTTCATCAACTTCACCAAGAATTGTAACTCCAGCTGGGACTTTCAAATCTGAAATAAGAACCTGGTCGTGTAAAGTTTTAAGTTTAGAAATATCAACAACGATATTGTGTGGAAGATCTTTTGGAAGAGCTTCGACTTCGATTTCGTGTGCTACTTTGACAAGGGTTCCAGAACCATTTTTAACTGCCTCGGAAACACCTTCGAATTCAAAAGGAACATGAACAGTAATCTTCTTGTTCATATCGATAGCCAAGAAATCTATGTGTATAGGTTCATCTGTAACAGGATCAACCTGAACATCATGAATTAGAACATTCACTTTTCCTTCTGGTGTTGTGATTTCAACTGTAGAAGATTCTCCAGCTTTCAACCAAACTTTTTTAAATTCTATTTTTGATACTGAGATGGAAGTAGTTTTTTTGTCTGCTCCATAAAATACAGCGGGTAATTCACCTGCTTTTCGCATTTCTTTTAAGTCTTCTTTAATATCTCTACTTTTCGCTGTTAATTTAAGCATGAAGACATTATATACAAAATTTTAAAAAAGGCAAATTATTGTATATAAAATAAGCTAACCTAATAAGTTTTCTACTAAATTCCCTCTTTTTTCAGTTCTTCTAGAAGTTCACGAGCTTTCTTGGAAATCTTGCTTGGTATTTTTATCGTAATAAGAATATACAAATCTCCAGGCTTTCCATCTTTTATTTGTTCTCCACCACCAGTCATTTTTATGGTCTGACCACTCTGAATTCCAGCTGGAATTTTTATTACAATATCGTCATGTCCACTAATGGATATTTTTTTATCTGAACCTAAAATAGAATCAACAAGAGAAATAGATAATTCAGTCTTCATATCTCTTCCGCGTGGAGTTCTCTGAGTACGAAAACCACCACCAAAAAATTCACCAAAAATATCATTTAAGTCAAAATCTGCACTTCCTCCATTCTGAAAACCAGAAAAATCGAAACCTTCAAAACCTCCACTGAAACCACCTTGTTGGTATCCGCCTTGTCCTTGCCCACCGCCTTGCATGTTTTCAAAACCAGGACCAAATTGGTCGTATTTTGAACGCTTGGAATCATCAGAAAGAGTCTGATAAGCTTCATTTACCTCTTTGAATTTAGCTTCATCGCCTTCTTTTTTATCGGGATGATATTTATGCGCCAACTTATGAAAAGCTTTTTTAATCTCTTCTTTCGATGCGCCTTTTTCTACCCCTAAAGTTTTGTAATAATCTTTTTTCATTTAGTTTATGCAATATAACATATATTATATTATTTATATAATCATTAACAAATATATTTAATTATTCTTTGAAATAAGATTCAAAATGAGTTTAATAATCTTATCTTTATGATTTGGGTCACTTTCTGCCACAAGCACAGTTAATGCTGTCAGGGCTGAAGGGCTTAATTTTTGAATATCAAGAATATTTGCCTGTTTCAATAACCAAACAAAAGCAAAAGCTCCTGAACGTTTATTACCATCAGTAAATGGATGGTTCTTTACCATAAAATACAAAAGATGTGCAGCCTTTTCTTCAACTGTTGGATAAAGTTCATTGCCTCCGAATGACTGCATTACATTATCAACTATTCCCGACACAAAACCAACATTTCTTTCGTGACCAAAAATATCTGTCGCTTCACCTTTTTCAATAAGAATTTTTCTAAGCTCGAATAAATCTCGTGAAATTTTTTCGGAAGTAATGTTAACTTTCTTTTTTGTAAGCTTTCCTTTTGATAAAATTTCTCGATCATAAGCATCCAAAGAAAGCCAAGTATCAGCAAAAAGTGATATGAGTTCTATAGCATCTTTTGGATTAACCGTAGATTCAGCTGGCAAAAGTTTTTTAATATCATCAACAACATTTAAAAAATGTTCATAATTTTTAGCAATTCGGTTTTTATTTATTGCAAAACCATCTACGATATAGCTTCGTAACGTTTTTGTTGCCCACTGACGAAATTCAATAGCCTTCTTTGAACTTGTTCTATATCCAACAGCTAAAATAACATCAAGATTATAAAATTGTACTTGATAAACCTTTCCATCATCTGCAGTATGTGCAAATTTTGCACATACTGAATTAGCATTAAGTTCTTTATCATTAAGAATATTTCTTATATGCTTAGTCACAACAGATCTTTCAGTCTGAAAAACATCAGCAATCTGCGCCTGAGTAGCCCACACAGTTTCACGAGAAAAATCACCACGAAGTTCAATAGCTCCATTTTTGGCTTGGTAAATAACAACATCTTTCTTTTTTAGTGTCTTTTTTAATACCATACCGAAATATTATAACATTTTTATGTTTTAAAATAGATAATAATTTTTTATTTCTAGTGAAGATTGCAACTACATAGGAAACTCCCATGTATATGTATAACTATTCTAAAATCTTCTTTAACACATCTTCAGGCACTTCTTTTATATTTTTTGGAGGTGTTGGGACTGGAATTTCTTTTTTTACTTCCTCGCTCACCGGCTCAACTTTTTTTTCTTGTGATACTGTGGGTACTTTTTCAAAAATAAAGTTTTTAAGTTTATTCATATCTTCAGCACTTGCAGATCTATCATTATTATTTAGAGAATTTGTTGATATAGGATTTGTTCTTTTTAAATCACTCAATGACATTGCAGGAGGTGGTACGGGAATTTTAATTTCTTTTACCTCTGGTACTACAATAAGTTTCTCAAGAACTTTACTCTCAGACAAAGTCTTATTTAAAATATCTCTCAAAGCTGTATTTTCTGTAGGTTTTACTGGGGCTGGTATAGGACGAGTAATAAATGGCCTTGGGGCTTCTTTTTGAACTGGAGGCACTGAAACAACAGGAACAGTCGGAGCTTTAGTAAAAGCTTTTGATTCTACAGAATCATTTCGCTTAATTTCTGATGGAGCACGAATAGGAATAATCGGAATAATGGGTTTTAAAACTTTTGTAAGTGTTGAAAGAATTCCAGACTTTACTGGTTCTACTTTAACTTCATTTATTGGTTCTTTAACAGGAGCTGGTTGTGGAAGTGGCTTTATTTCTCCAGATTTTATTTTTGCAATACAATCCTTACAATAAATCGGTCGTCCTGGTTCAGGCTTAAATGGTACTGAAGTTTCCTTTTTACAATTAGAACAAACAGCTGGGAATTTTTCAACATTACTAATAGGACTGGTACTGACAATATTCCCGATAGACATACCACTCCAATCATTTATTTCTTGTTCAACTACTTCTTTCTTTTTACAGTAAAGTGCGCGAGACATACTGATAACTTTATCTTCAACTTGAGTATCTGGATTTTTTGCTATTGGAGGCAAAGTCTTTGCAGAAAATGGACGTGAACCAATACCATCAATCATCAAACGTAAATAAATACGATAGTTCGGCAAGTTCACGATATCCTGTGGAGTGAATTCTGGTTCAAATTCTTTTTCCAAAAAGAGTGCATCATCAGCACCCACTCGAAATACAATCATCGTACCGACGTTGCCGAAGACAGCGTCACGCACTGCCGAAGACCCATCAATCACGAGCTGAGCTGTGTACTGGTGAGCAACAGTTAGATTCAATCGGTATTTTCGAGCTTCAGACAAAATACTGGCAAAAGAATCAGTCACGAAGTTCTGGAACTCGTCGACATATAAATAAAAGTCTTTTCTTTCATCTTCAGGAATACGCACACGCTCCATTGCAGCGAGCTGGATCTTGGTAATAATCATACCTCCAAGCAATGCGGAATTATCTTCACCAATACGTCCCTTGGAAACGTTCACCAAGAAAATTTTACCTTCATTCATGATATCAAAAACATTAATGGTACTCATTGATTGACCTACAACATTTCTAATGATAGAAGAAGAAAGAAATTGTCCAACTTTGTTCTGAATCGGAGCAATAGCTTCATTTCTAAATTTTTCATTCCAAGCTTCGTACTCATGTATCCAAAAAGCTTTAATGACTGGATCCTTTAAATTTTCAATTATTTTTTTGCGATATTCTTTGTCCACTAACATTCTTGGAATACCAAGAAGAGTCGAACCTGGAGTATCCAACAATGCCAAGATTGTATTATTTAAAATATATTCCATACGAGCAGACCAAGCATTTGCCCAGATCTTAGTGAAAATTCCCATCAAGCCTGAAGCCACCAAATGTTTATATTTTGGATCTAGAATTTCAATAACATTAAAGCCTATATGGTAATCCGTATCAGCTGGGTTGAAATAAATAACATCTTTGATACGGTCAGTTGGAATAGATTGTAAAACACTTTCAACTAATTCTCCGTGAGGATCAACAACGCAAACACCATCTCCGTTTTGAATGTTCTGAACAATCATATTGGAAAGTAGCACAGATTTACCAGTACCAGATTTTCCAAGAACATATACGTGCTGACGTCTATCTCTGCGCTTCATACCAAAGATCTGATTCTTATCTCTAAAGGTCGTCTGACCTATATATGTCATATCTTTATTGATTGGTATTTTAGGATTCTCCATAAAATGAATTATAGCAAAAATTAAAAATAGGTGAAAGTAAAAATTCCCTACAACCAAAGTCGGAGAGGATTTTTACTTTCTACGGAAGACTGTCCTTCGCAATATTTATATTATTTTGCAGCTTCGTCAGCGGATGGAGTTTCACCTTCCTTAGAACCAGCTTCATGAGTAGAAGCTTCTTCTTTTGGCTCTACTGGTGGTGCACCAGCATCATCTACTTTGGAAGATGCTTTTACCATTTCTTCACCAATTTTAGACATTTCACTGGAAAGTTCATCTATAGATTTCTTTATTGCCTCTATGTCTGAACCTTCTTTTACTCCACGCAATGCTGTTATTTTTTCTTCAACACCTTTCTTTGTTTCTTCTGAAATTTTTCCTTCATTATCTTTTAATGCTTTCTCTGCAGTAAAGATAGTCATGTCAGCTGTGTTCTTTGCATCAGCGACTTCTTTTTTCTTTTTATCTTCATCAGCATGAAGCTCTGCATCTTCTTGCATTTTTTTGATATCTTCAGGTTTCAACCCAGAACTAGCTTCGATTCTGATAGTCTGAGTTTTACCACTAGTTTTTTCTTTCGCAGTAACATTCAAAATACCATTGGCATCAACATCGAAAGTTACTTCAACTTGTGGCATACCACGAGGAGCTGGAGGAACACCGTCTAAGATAAATCTTCCTAGAGATTTGTTATCGGAAGCCATTGGACGTTCACCTTGCACGATGTGTATTTCGACAGAAGTCTGATTGTCAGCTGCAGTTGAAAATGTTTGTGACTTTGAAGAAGGGATAGTTGTGTTTCTTTCTACAAGTTTTGTCGCAACTCCTCCAAGTGTTTCAATACCCAAGGAAAGAGGAATAACATCAAGAAGAAGGACATCACGCACATCACCTTGCAATACTCCTGCTTGAACAGCAGCACCAAGAGCAACAACTTCATCAGGATTGATTGTAAGGTTTGGAGTTTTACCAAATAGTTTCTTTATTTCTTCGACAATTTTTGGCATTCTGGTTTGTCCTCCGACCATTATGATTTCGTTTATTTCTTCGATTTTAAAACCAGAAGCTGCAACTGCACGCTTTGCAATATCTATTGAACGAGTGATATATTCGTCAGCGATAGACTCCAATTGAGCACGAGTCATTTTCAACAACAAGTGCTGAGGGCCAGCTGCGGTGGAAGTAATGAAAGGAATATTTATTTCAGTTTCGATAGCTGTTGAGAGTTCGATTTTTGCTTTTTCTGCAGCTTCATCAAGACGCTGCAATGCCAATGCATCAGTTCTTACATCTACACCGGAAGTCTTTTTAAATTCGTCAGCAATCCAATTTATAATTTTGTGATCGATATCACGTCCACCAAGGTGACTGTCACCATCAGTAGATTTAACTTCGATAACATCATCACCAACTTCAAGAACAGAGATATCAGTTGTTCCGCCTCCGAAATCGTAGACTACAATCTTTTCATTTTTCTTTGAGTTCAAACCATAAGCCAATGCTGCAGCTGTCGGTTCATTGATAATTCTTTTTACAGTCAGGCCAGCAATTTTACCCGCATCAATAGTTGCTTGTCTTTGTGTGTCATTAAAATATGCAGGTACAGTAATAATCGCTTCAGTGATCTTCTCACCGATCTTTGCTTCCACGTCTGTTTTAATTTTAGAAAGAATCATCGCAGAAATTTCTTCTGGACGCATCCACTTATCTCCAATTTTAACTTCTACTCCACCATTTGCACCTTTCTGAATTTTAAAAGAAGCATTCTTTAAATCTTTCTGTACTTCTGGATCTTCAAAATTGTGACCCATAAAACGCTTGATACCATAGATGGTATTTTCAGGATTTGTGACCGCTTGTCTTTTTGCTAAAAGACCGACAAGTCTGTCTCCATTTTTTGCAACAGAAACTACCGAAGGAGTCGTACGAGCACCTTCAATATTTTCTATTATTTTTGGCGCACCACCTTCGATGATAGCGACCGCTGAGTTTGTTGTACCTAAGTCTATTCCTATTATTTTTGCCATAATTTTATTTTATTAAGTTTATAAGGTAAATTAAAATTAATTTTTTTAGAAAGTCTTGCACAGGAGCTTAGAAAATAAAAATGGTATTCCATTTATTATTTTCTTGAGCGACGAGCAGTTCGCTGGCGAAGCTCCGCCAGACAGATTGCTTTATAAAAAGATTAATTTTAATGAACATAGACAATTATACACACCCCATTATTTTTAGCAAGCTTTTCGTGACCACGAAATGCTTGTCAAAAGCCAATATATAGTATAATATATGAATATGTCAACTAAACCCGACTATTCCAAGAAAATACTCAAAATTTTAGGTGAAAAAACAGCTATTTCCCTACCTGAATTAAGCCAACAAATGTCAAGGCTTAACCTTGACATGGAGCCTTTATATAACAATATAAGTAAAGCAGATTTAAAAGTGTCCTACGCCATCACACGCTCTTTAAAAGGCCTTCGTGAAGCTGGTCTAATAGAGAATATTTCCTCTGGTCAGAATGATTACGCTCGATTAACAAAAGAAGGAAAAAAGAAAATAAATAGCTTAAAGCTCGATAGTGATACTACTCTCGTCGATACTTCCTGGGATGGATATTGGAGAATTATTTTATTAGATTTACCAGAGACCCGAAAAAGTGAACGCGGGTCTCTCCGCTATTTATTAAAAAAAGCTGGGTTCGTATGTCTAAAAAATTCTGCTTGGATCTCCCCTTATCCTTATGAACATCTTTTTGAAAATATTAAAAAAGATTTAGAGCTCACTACTGAGATGATGATAATCAAAACTCAATTCATCGACGAAGAAACTAAAAAGTTTTTATTTGATACTTTCAAGAAATAAAAAATCTCACAGTTATGTGAGATTTTTTATTTCTATTCTTTATGTCCAAATACTTTAACTCGAGCAGCACGAAGAACTTTATCTTTTGTCTTGTAACCCTTTTGTAAAACTTGAGCGATAGTATCATCTTTAGATTGGTCAGTAGTTTCCACAACTTCCACAGACTGATGAATTTCTGGGTTGAATTTCTCCCCTACTTGGCCAATAGAAGTGATACCGTATTCTTCAAAGATATTACTCATCTGAGAATAGATATATTCCACACCAGTTCTCCAGTTTGCATCTACTTTCTCCCAAGCCTCTTTATTGGAAAAAGCCATATCAAAACTATCCATCACAGAAAGGAAATTTTCCAAGATTCTTTCTTGGATAATATTTCTAAAATTCCTATTTCTTTCTTCTTCTTCTTTTCGGTAATTCACGAAGTCTGCTCGCTCTTTTTGCCAGCCAGTCAAGTATTCTTCTTTTTGAGCTTTAAGTTCTTTTATGTCAGCTCTAAATTTCTTTAAAGTTTTCTTTAAATCTTCTTCACCGTCATCATTGAATTCAAATTCAACTACCTCTGATTCAGGTTCAGATGATTCTACTTCTTCAATATTTTTTATTTCTTCATTTTCTTCACTCATGTTTTTATATTAACATAAAAAATTTACAATAAAAAATCCCTCGTGAGAGGGATTTTTTGAGATTAACGTTTTGACCACTGTGGGGCCTTTCTCGCCTTTTTGAGACCGAATTTTCTTCTTTCTTTCGCTCTTGGATCGCGCATTAGGTATCCTAGTGCTTTTAGCTTTCCACGAAGTTCTAAGTCAGAATCAACAAGGGCGCGAGATAAACCGTGACGGACAGCTTCAGCTTGAGAATGAATTCCTCCACCGTTAACTCTCGCTTCAACAGCATACTTCATTCCAGGAGTAACTTTGACCATAGGATCTTGAATGAGACGTCTTTGATCTTCAGTTTGGAAGTATTCCTTGGAGTCTTTGTTGTTCACAATAAAACTAGCTTTTGTAGCTTCAAAAATACGAACTCTGGCTGTAGAAGTTTTTCTTCTTCCTACTCCTTCAATATATATATCTTTTGTTAATGTTTTTGCCATTTTATTTAATCTTCGATAGTTAAGTGTTTCATCATCTCTCTTCTTAGTTTATTTCCAGGAAGCATTTGGTAGGTCGCAAGTCTGATTAATTCTTTCAGTCCTTTTTTCTCAGCTGTCTCAGTACCTTTTGTGATACGTAGACCGCCTGGATAACCGGAATACTTGGTGTGATAAATTTCAGCCAATTTTTTTGTAGTAATACGAAGCTTTGAGGCATTCGTAATATTTACAGGAAAACCAGAATAAACATTCCTCTCAAAGGTAGCCTTGGTCTTGCCCATTAAAGACATAGCTGCTTCTGATGCAACTCTGCCTAGTGTTCTTCCTGATGCGTCAATTGTTTTCATGTGTTTTTCCATACTAAATCATTTTTAAAAAAAATACAAATATTATACGAATTCTATTTGTGCCATCTTGGCACCATCAGACTTTCTAGCGCCTAATTTTAATACTCGAACGTATCCACCTTTTCTATCAGAATACTTCGGTGCAATGACATCGAACAATTTCTTTACCTCTTTACTTCTGTTTGAAAGTTTAGAAATAACCAATCGACGTGTTGCAAGGTCTCCTGCTTTTGCTTTTGTAACAAGCTTCTCGATAAAAGGTCGTAGTTCTTTTGCTTTAGGTTCAGTTGTCTTAATTTTTTCACGCACTATCAAATTGAGCGCCAATGAATTAATCAAAGCGTTTCTCTGATTCTTTTCTCTTCCAAATTTTCTTTTTGAATTACCGTGTCTCATAAATTTTTAAATTATTCTTTCAAATTAAGCCCGAATTTTCCGAGCACTTTTTTAATCTCTGTTATCCCCTTTTCACCAATACCCTCTACTTCAAGCAAATCTTCTCTTTTCTTGCGAGCAAGACCTCCAAGAGTACGAATATTTGCGGCTGTAAGAGCATTTAAGGTTCGAGTAGAAAGATCAAGAGTATCTGTGCGTGTCTTTAAAACATCAGTAAAATCATCTCCCTTTTTATCATCTTCTTCTAATTCTTTTTCTTCTTCTTTAGGAGCTTTCTTTTCAATTTTTATTTCTTCTTCAGGTTCTTTGAAATCGATAATAGCTTTAAGCTGATTGATCATGATTTCTATAGATTGAGAAAGAACTTCACGCGCAGTCAAAGTACCGTCTGTCTCGATAGATATTCTTAGGCGGTTGTGGTTTGTTCTGTCTCCAACGCGCATATTCTCAACTTCGTAAGCAACACGACGAATAGGAGTAAAGATAGCATCAACAGCGATTGTGCCGACATCAACTTTTTCTTTTTGTAAAACTTCTTTCGAGATAAAACCTAAGCCTTTCTCGATTCTCATTTCAATATTTAAATTAACCTTACCAGTAACTTCAGCAATATGAAGATCTGGGTTTAAAACTTCAACTTGTCCACTTGTTTTAATATCTGCTGCAGTAACTTCTTTTGGTCCTTTAACGGAAAGAGTAACTGTCTGAGGTTCATCAGAAGTCATTTTAAAACGAGTCTTTTTCAAATTTAAGATCATAACAATCACATCTTCTTTAACTCCCTCAAGTGTTGAGAATTCATGAGAAACACCATCAATTTTGATTGATGTTATACTTGCGCCTGGTAGAGAAGAAAGAATAATTCTTCGTAGACTGTTACCAAGGGTATGTCCGTACCCAGGATATAAACCGTCTATTTCAAATACTCCTTTGTTTCCTTCTTCAACAACAACGCGAGGCTTAGATGGCATGATTATTTTATATTCAGGCATGTTTTTTTATAAAAAGTTATTTTTAAATTTTTTAATAATACTTGCCCGCCCTTTGGCGGGAAAAAACGTAATAAATTAACGACTGTAGAATTCAAGAACGGCATTAAGGTCAAGGAAACTTTCTGTATTCTTTGGTTTAGCTGAAACTTTACCTTCCATTGTTTTTGCATCAAATGATACCCATGCTGGAGATTTATAATCTTTTAGTTTATCAGACATACCTTCAAAAATTTTCTTTCCTTTTGAACCTTCACGAATCTTTACGATATCTCCTGGCTTCATTTCGTATGAAGGAATAGTAACTTTGTGATCATTGACAATAAAATGTCCATGTGACACCATTTGTCTGGTTGCACGTCTTGAACTTCCAAGACCCATTCTATAGATTACGTTATCAAGACGAGTTTCAAGTCCTTCATAAAATTTCTCTGCTGTACCAGCACCCTTGATATGAGTAGCTTTTTTAACATAGTTTGAAAGCTGGCGTTCAGTAATTCCATAAGAAAAACGAATTTTCTGCTTTTCAATAAGCTGAGCTCCGTATTCAGAAGGAGCCTTTGGGCGACGTGCGCCAGGTCCAGCAAACTTTGCGGAAGGCTTAAATTTAGAAGTCTGACATTTGTCATAAACTCCTGGTCCTAATCTTCGGCAAATTTTAAATTTTGGTTTAGTAATCATTTTTGTTTAGTAATTTATTAATTAAACTCTTCTAGGCTTCTTAGCTTTTGGACCATTGTGTGGTACTGGTGTGGCATCCTTGATTGTAACTATTTCAATATTGTGAGCCATGAATGCCCTGATAGCAGGTTCACGTCCAGAACCAACTCCTCGGACAACTACATCTGCATCTTTAACTCCAAGAGTAGCTGCTTTGTCTCCAACAATGTCTCCAACCTTAGAAGCTGCGAAAGGAGTACCCTTTTTTGCTCCACGGAAACCTAGTGAACCTGAACTTGACCAAAACAATACGTTGCCTAATTTATCAGCGAAAATAACTTTAGTATTGTTGAAAGTAGCATCAACATATAAAATTCCAGAAGTTATTTTCTTCTTTGCTGTTTTAGAAGGAGTAGCTTTTACTTCTCCTTCTGTCTTTACTTCTTCTGTTGTTGTTTTTGTCTTTGCCATTTTAATTAATTATTTTATGTCTTACTCTCTTTTCTCTTTCCAGATGCCATAGTCTTTCGTACATTACCTCGGACAGTTCTAGAATTGGTCTTTGTACGTTGTCCTCTGACAGGTAATCTCTTCATGTGTCTGACACCTTTGTGTGTTTTGATGTCTTTTAGTCTTTTGATATTTCCAGAGATTTCACGCTTTAGATTTCCTTCGATAGTCATTACTTCAATGATTGCACGAATTTTATTTTCTTCATCAGGTGTTAAGTCTTTAGCTTTTTTTCCATGATCAAGACCAACTTGGTCTAATATCTTACGGGCAGCTGGGATACCGATTCCAAAAAGAACGGTTAAGCCGATTTCAAGTCTCTTTTCATTTGGTATTGTAATTCCGAGTATTCTCATAAATTTTATTGTTTTTGTTTATGTTTAGGATTAACGCAAATAACTCTTAAATGCCTCTGGCGCTTGACCATTTTGCAATTATCACAAATTTTTTTTACTGATGCTCTGATTTTCATATAAATTTTTAAATTAAGATAAAACAAGGGGAAAACCCTTATTTTTAATAACACTTATCGTCTTCTAAAACCGTAATTACTATAATACACTATTCTAAATAAATTACAACCTTTTAACGATTCTACCCTTTCCACCGTACGGGTCAAGTACAACTTCTACTTGATCTCCTATCAAAATTTTAATACGGTGCATACGCATCTTTCCAGATAAGTAAGCAAGTATTTCCTTTTGATCACCCATTATCACTCGAAATAAAGTACTAGGCAATGCCTCAGTGACAACTCCTCTAGCTGTCAAAATTTTTTCGTTTCTTTGATCGCTCATTTGATGTTTGGTTATTTTAACAAAATTATATAATAAAGTCAAAATATATTATGTTAATAACAACATATAATACTCAACGTAAATTTATGAACAAATATTTATTATGGGTAATTCACTATAATATCTATTTTTTGTTTTTTATCAGGTAAGGAACTCTTCCATGCTGGGCGTAAAACTAAATCAGCTGAATTGATATTAGAATATTTAGAAAAAATACTATTAAAATCTTTCTTCTTAGTATTTAAAAGATCATTAACTAGCTTGTCATTTTCTACTCTCCATACTATTTTTGTATCACCCTTTAGTGTAAAATTGATATTTTTTACATCACTAAATGAAATAGTTTCCTTATTAGTAAGAGAGAATAATAAATCTTTAATTTTTGAAACGTAAACATCACTGCCATCATAATCTTCAATATTTGATGTAGCAATTTTTTTGGTCAAATCTTTTTCATTAAAGAAAAAACCATACAATGTTCCTTTTATACCAATTGAAACTTGGCCACCCGCAGGAATAAAATCAACTGTCGGATCTTCGGTCTTAAAAAAGACTGCATCTTTAAATAAAATATATTCACTTGGAATTTGTTCAGTGGCTTTTTTAAACAATTTTGTTTGCAAAATAGTCTTTAAATCATTTACTATAGTTTCTTTTTCAGTGTCAGAAATCTGACCAAATTTACCTTTGAGTCCACCAGTTATTGGTGACTTTGATCTAGCATAGATTTTTGAATATTTAGAAGTTCCCTTAAAACCAAAAATCTTAAAATCAAGTGGAGCACTATTATACTCACTCCCAGCTTCTTTTCCAGAGATATTTACTTCTACACGCCCTGGAGTGCCGTCTTTAGCCATTCCTGGCACGACAATCTTGGCATCTGTTGTGTACATCTTACCGTTTGACCCTTCAAGCCGTGTATCGATACTGAGAGACTGTGGAGCAGAACTAAAAGTATTAAAAATAGTAACAACTCCTTTAGCTTTTACAGAAACATCTTTTTCTTCTCCACCTGGTACTATTTTAGTTTCTTTGTCAGAAATTGAGATTAACTGAAAAGATAAACCATTAACGCTTGAATCCTTGGTGGCAGACAAAGTCTCATTTAGTTCCAAATCTTTTACTTTTGGATTAACTGTAACTTTTGCTCTAGAGAATAAAAAAGAAAAAGCAAAAAGAAGAAAAATAACGGAGACTAATGCAACAAACCAAAGTGCATATCTGGAATTATTACTTTCCTCTACATGATAATTAAAATGAGATTCTTTGTGTTCAGATTTTTCTATTTTTTCTTTCTTTTCTATTTTTCTTTCTGTAAGTACATCTCTATTTATATGTTTTATTTTTACAATATCTTGAAAAGACTTTTTAGGCATACTTATATTTTAGCGAAGAAAACTACTAATGTAAATAGATTCAATGATAAGAGAAGGATCACGAATTATATTTTTTTCTAAAATGACAAAACCATGAAGAGTTTTTGTATTGAGCAAGACAACATTAAATTTTGACTCAGTTAAAGTATACTGATTAAATTGTTCCATTTTAATAGTTCCTGAGAAAAAATCTGCTAAATCTTGGTCTGCCATCACAAAAATAGACGATGGAATAGAAATATTATTTGAAAGGCTACCTAGAGATATCTGAAAATTTTTAAGCCATTCTAATTTTAATTCATCAACAACAGGCTTGAGTATCTTTTCAGTCTGTTCATTGGCGTGGCCATCCTTACAAAGGGAAACAAGAGACTTTGCTTCATGTAACGAGGTTTTTAAAACAGATGCAGCTTTTCTTATTATAAAATTTTTACCTAGTGGGAAAGAAATTGATTCACATAATATGTCATTTTTTATTAGAGATATGTCTGTGACTTCCCCGCCAATATCAACTAATAAAAAATCTTTCTGATTTATGAACATATCTCGAGTGACAACAAATGATGCCATCGCTAATGATGAGAACTTGATACTGCTTGGATAAAAACATCTACCGACAGCGTGTTTAAACTTTTCCAATACAACATCAGAGCTCATTGAAATAAAAATAGTCATCTCGAGCTCTTTGGATTTCTTACCCAAAGGGCTAGATGTTGTATAACCATTTAGTTTAGTTTTCATATTTTTAAGTTCGATTAATTGAACTCCTGAATTTGAGTGCTGGATTGAATGTTCCTCTTTAAATAGAGATAATTCTTTTTGAGTTAAACTATCAGCTAGTTTCGCAGTGAAGGTAAAAGGAGTATTTTTTTCTAGGTTTATGGTTCTTGTCTGAGAAGTGTACCAAGGAGACGAAAGGATACAAAAAATATCCTTTGGTGCACCAAGTTTCTTTAAAAGAATTTTATTGGCAACAATTTCAAGAGATTTTGCAGTCAAAGAAAGTAATCGATCAAAATCAACTTCTTTTTCAAGGATAATAGGTTCACGAATAGAACAAATTATTTTAGGAACACCGGATTTTTGTAAAAAGAAAAGTGCTGCACCGACAGATGTCGAGCCAATATCAAAAACAAGAGTTAATTCCTTTTTTTCTTTTGGTTTAGAAAAAATATTCATGAGATAATTGTACCACAAACAAAAATTATTCTAGTACTGCTTTGATTCTACGAATACCTGCGGCAACAGCTTCTTCTTTTAGAATTTTGAAATGACCTAGTTCTGAAGTATTTGCAACATGTGGACCACCACAGAATTCTTTTGAGAACTGACTTCCCTCTTGGTCTTCAATAAAATACACACTCACAACTTCTGGATACTTCGCACCGAATTCCATCTGGGCACCAATTTTTTCCGCTTCAATAAACGGCATCTCACGACGAACGACATTTAATCCCATTTTTATTTTTTCATTTACCAAATCTTCAACTTTCTTTTTTTCTTCGTCAGTTAGCTTGTGGTCACACAGAAAATCAATACGAAGGCGTTCTTCGGTAATATTACTACCTCTTTGCTTGATATCTGGATTAACAACCTCCTGCATTGCTGCTAGGAGCATATGGTGTGCTGTATGAAGTCTAATAGTCTTTTCGTTATGATTCGCTAAGCCACCCTTGAACATACCAGCTGAGGCTGTCTGAGAAAGCTTTTGGTGTTCTGTCATTTTATTATGAAAATCTTCAAGGTCTACTGTCTGTCCTTTTTCTTTTGCAAGTTCGACAGTAAGCTCTACAGGGAAACCGTAGGTAGTAGCTAGAATAAACGGATCCACTCCTTTTTCAAATTCTTTTAATCCATGTTCTAGAGTCTGACGGAATTTATTTTCTTCAGCATTAATCTCTCTCTTGATATCTTCACTATTTATCTCGAGTTCAGAATACACATCTTTATATTTCTCGACGACTGACTCCGCAAACCAAGACAACGAACCATGTTTCAAATTTAAGTTGTCAGCAAACCTCACTGCGCGACGCAACAACCGTCGGAGGATATATCCACGTCCTGAATTATCTGGAACAACACCGTTGGCTAAAATAAATACACTAGTACGAACATGATCAGCAACAATACGTTTCGCACGGATATCTACACTTGCGGTCAGCTCTTCTATTTTGCTCATTATAGAACTAAATAAATCTGTATCAAAAATATTATTTTTACCCTGTGCAGCCATCACTATTCTTTCAAGCCCAGAACCTGTGTCGACATTTTGTTGAGAAAGTTTGCCGATTACCTTTCCGTCTTTCTTTTCATACTGCATAAATACATCATTCCAGATCTCGACAACCTTCTGAGATTCGTCAGCTTTCATGTATTCTTCTTTAGTTAAATAGCCGAGACCTTCAGTGGTAATATCATAAAACATTTCAGTATCAGGACCACATGGACCATTTTCTCCCACACTCCACCAGTTCGATTTCACGCTCATAAAGTAAATACGGTTCTCAGGAATATATTTTTTCCAAATTTCAAATGCTTCTGTATCTTTTGGTGAATTTTCGTCTCCTTCAAAGACTGTCACGTATAATCTTTTTGGGTCGAGACCTAATCCTTCTTCCTTAGAAGTTAAAAATTCATAACTCCACTTGATAGTGTCATCCTTAAAATAATCACCGAGAGACCAATTACCCATCATTTCAAAAAATGTATCATGAGTATTATCTCCAACTTCATCGATGTCTTGAGTTCTGATACATTTCTGAACATTTACCAACCTTGTACCACTTGGATGTTTCTGTCCCATGAGATAAGGAACAAGAGGCTGCATGCCGGCAGTATTAAAAAGAACAGAAGGATCATTCTCTGGTACGAGTGAAGCTGAAGGTATTATTTTGTGTCCACGGTTTTCAAAAAATTTCAAAAACCTGGATCTGATTTCGTTTGATTGCATAAATTTTATATTTTAATTAGCCGGTTTATCTGTATCATCAGCACCTGCCATTTTTCTAATAGGTTCTTCAAGAATATTCATTGCGATAAAAATAAAAAGAACCAAGATAGTTGAGATAGTTGCAAGACTAAACAAACCCATCCCAGCAGCCATACCAATACCTGCTGTGACCCAAAGTCCTCCAGCAGTAGTAAGACCCTTAAGTCTAGTTCCTTGTAGAATTATTGAACCAGCACCCAAGAATCCTATACCCGTCACAATCTGTGCAGGTATCATAGTCGGGTTCAAGCCATTAAGACCAGCGTATTTTTCAACCATAGATTCAGAAACCAACATAAAAAGTGCTGCTCCCATGGAAACCAACGCATGTGTCTTCATTCCAGCTTCTTTGTGAACAAAAAGACGTTCAGCACCAATCATCATACCAAGCACTACTGCTAAAATTATCCTTAAAATAAAATCACCATTTTCTATAAAAAATTGAGACATGTAGCTATTATACTTCAAGCAAAAAATGAAAGCAAAATAAAAAATTTAGGCTACTACCCCACCACCAAAGCAAATATCTTTATCATAGAAAACAATTGATTGTCCAGGAGCAACGAGTACAGGTTTTTCAAAAATTACTTTTGCGGAAGTCGGACTTCCACAAATTACTTGGCAAGGTAAAAATTCTCCATGATAACGTACTTGAGCTGTGTATTCTTTATTTTCATCTGGAGTACTTGAGATCCAATTAATGTCACTAATTCTAATTTTTTCCCCTCCTTTTTGAGGAAGGGTGCTCTTTAGAGCGGGGTGGTGATTCTTTGAATTACCACCCCCAACCCCCTCCTTATTAAGGAGGGGGGAAATCTGTGACACAATTATGATATTTTTCTTTACATCTTTACTAACAACATAATAAGCCCCATCATTTGGGCCTTTTTTCGTAATAGTAAAACCGTGACGTTCTCCCAGAGTCAAAAAAACAGCACCATCGTGATATCCGATTTCTTCTCCTTTTTCATTTATTACTTTTCCCTTTTTTTCTTTAATATAATGTTTCAAAAAATCTTTCAAATCAATATCACCTAGGAAACAAATCCCTTGACTGTCTTTCTTTTCTGCGACAGGCAATTTATATTTCTTTGCCAATTTTCTTACCGCTGTTTTATTTAAATGCCCTACGGGAAATAAAATATGTTTTAGTTGTTCTTGTTTTAAAGTCCACAAGAAATAACATTGATCTTTTGAAGAATCAACACCTTTAACTAATTTTTTTTCTAAAACTTGCGCATAATGCCCTGTCGCAACATAATCTGCACCCATTTCAAGAGCCTTTTTCAAGAAAGCACCAAACTTCACTTCTTTGTTGCACATCACATCTGGGTTTGGAGTACGGCCCATTTTATACTCAGCAATCATATAGTCTGCGACTTCTTTTTTGTAAACATCTGAAAGGTCAAAAGTTAAAAATGGAATATCCAAATGCGCCGCGACGCGCATAGCGTCGCGGCGCTCATCTTCTTCATTACAAACCAAAAAATCAGGGTGCCAGGTACGAATAAAAACCCCAACAACATTATGCCCCTGGTCTTTTAAAATAGCAGCGGAAACAGAGGAATCCACCCCGCCTGACATTCCCACAAATATAGTTTTATTTTTTAGTGGCATAAAATCAAAATACCTTCTAAAAAACACACATAATTTTCTACTGAAAATTTGCTATGCTCGGCCCGGTCGGCCTGCGCAATGTTTTTAATAAGGTATTTTGATTTTATAGGCTCATCAGCTTTTTGTAAAGCTCGAGGGTTGCGCGTATATCTGATAGCGCAGAATGTTCATGTTCATTTTTTATATCGAAATATGCACACAATTCATGTAGTGATAACTTCTCAATATCTTCACGGTCATGTAATTTGGCATAAGCAATTGAGATGGTGTCGAGTAAATGAAAATGAAAAAATTTCTTTTTTGTTTTCGTTTCAAAAAAAGCTTTATCTAAAAATGCAGCATCAAAAGAAATATTATGTCCTATCATTGTTGAATCTTCTGTTTTATCAGCGAGTATTTTTATTGCTTCTTTTAAAGTGATGGCGTCTTCCCATTTTTCTTCATCGTAATGAACTATTTTCAGAGACACAGGATCAGCCGTCTCAATGTGTATTGGTTTTATTTTTAACTCAAACTCTTCCAAGATTTCAAAAGTTGGGCTCACAACAATACAACCAATCTCAATAATCTCATGTTGCATCAAGTTGAGACCGGTTGTCTCTATATCGATAAATGCTAGGTTATGTTTTTTCATATATTTATTTCAAGTACTTTGTAATATTCTTCTTATGTTCCGTAAAGGTAACTGCATAATGAATCACGCCATTTTTATCATGTAAGTAAAAAAGGTAAGGTGAATTTTCTGGTTCAAGTGCAGCCTTAATAGCTTCGATTCCTGGATTAGAAATCGGATTAATTGGTAGTCCTTTTATTTTATAAGTCTCAGGTGAAGCATCGACTTGAAGCAACATACCTTTATTTAACCTATTCCATAAAATACCTGAAATAATACCTCTGTCAGCATCTCCTTTTGCCTCACGTTCAATGACTGATGCCATGGTAATAATTTCTTTTTCACTTTTACCAGATAAATTAATCTCTTCTTGGATAGGCTTTATTTTTCTTGTAAAATTGTCACTCATAGCACTCAAAACATCTTCTTCATTTGCAGTAGTAAAGAAAAAATATGTATCAGGAAAAAGATACCCTTCTTTTTTTTGTGCTTCTAATAAAAATTTTTCTTTATTAAAATTTAATAATTTAGTAGACATGATATTTGAAATATCAGAAATATTAAATCCTTCTGGTACAGTAATTTTTACAGGAAGTAAATGATGATCCCCATATGAGACTCTTCTAGCTACTTCAAAAACAAGGGACTTATTTTCAAAAAGATAATCTCCGGGTACTATATGTTTTTCACCTCCATAAATAATGACGAAAGTTTCAAAAGCAACTCTAGATTTTATTAAGTGTTTTACTTCTAAATCTTTTGAAATACTTCTGAGGCTTGTTCCTTGTTCTATGTTTATTATTTGACCAACTGGAAAATTACTTGGTGGACTTAAAAATAAGAAATAAAAAAATATTATTATGACGAATATTCCAATGAAACCAAAAAAAACTATCTTTAAATAAGAATTTTGTTTAAAATTACTACCTAATTTATAGGCTGAATTATCTAAAGAAGGAATATTATCCATAAATTATATAGGCAGATTAGAAGGAGGAGCTGCCTCTTTTGATTCAATACGTTCAAGAGTAGGAACCTGTAATATCTGACCTGGAAAATGAAAAATAGTAGCCAACTCTTCAGTGTTAAGAACCGAAATATTTGGATGACTATATTTTGGAAAAAATAATGAAACAGGAAAAGGAATTGGAATATGGTGTATAAGAGGTGGGTAAAAGAAAGCTCTCTCCCTGTACTCTTCAAGCATTCTGTCTTTAAATCTAAAAAGAGAAGTAGCAGTATATTGCCAAAAATGACTAAAACTTGTTGTATTCACTCTCTTAAAACTATTCAAAGATGCTGACTCATACTGGCGGAAAATTAAACGAAGATTACGCTTGGTATTGTTTTGAAAATTTTCTTTCTTTGCCACATAACAAACTCTTATTCCTGTATCGAACCCAACCTTGGCGCTTTTTTTAGTCATACCTTCTAAAACAGGGTCCAACCATTTTGGCAATAATTTAAATGAAGATTCACCTTCGCCTTTGGTATATTTTTCGGTAAGCTCTTTCATTACGTGTTCTGATTCTTCAACCCATCCATGGTGTTCTGATCTTGTGCCATGAGTGTGGAATTTTTTTTGTGAAGGCGCTATAACTATTTGCATCCATACTTGTTCACCCTTTTCGATTGAACCAAAAAGTTCTATAACCGGAGAAATCGGATCAACCTTGAATTCTTCTTTAGGGTCTTTATCTAATCCAAAATCAACATAAGTTTTAATAGGGTATGCATCAGGTTTTACTAAAGTAAATTCGCACCCCCAAAGATCCCACCCACTTTCAGGAGATATTTTATTAACAGCTAAAGTATAATCCTCTGCTACCTTTACTTGTGCTTGAGGATACTGTGCATACAATTGAGTCTCGATTAAACCCTTCATTCGGGATGGGGCTCGAAGATAAAAATGAACCTGACCTCCAATAGAAACAATCTCAAGTGAGAACCACAATTGAACTGCTCCGAGCCAGTACGTTTCAAGAAATCCCTTATTACTTAAGGAATAAAGTCCGTTAGTGAAAAATAATTCCATTGCCTTAGGCGATCTTAATACGTCTCTTGGAGGAACTATTTCAAGCAGAACCCAATCAATACCAGCAATGAAATCATGTTCTACATAGTGATGCCAAAAAAGCCATGCGAAATGAGCAAGGAGTGCGAACCCAACAAAGGGCCAAACTACCGAAAAAATATACGAAGAAAAATAAACTATTGAATCAACCATTAGTTATATTTTAATACATAAGTGAGACAAATCAAAATAAATTGGGGATAGATTATTACTATTGAACCTGAGATGAATCAATTTCTGAATCAGAACCTTGTTGGACAGAAAAAAAACCTAAAAGTACCAGGATAACTAGAACACCAATTAAAATTAAAATAATGTGAGCGACACCCTTATTGTACATAATAAAATTAAGCTAAAGTATAAAGTCCGTTTTTGTTCTTCTTGAAGTATTTTGGGTTCTGTAGATTTACTAAAATAGTATTCTTTTTAAAATATCTTTCTTTCATTACTCTTTCTACTACATCTTCTTTAGAAAGTGGTCCTTCTCTTTTTAGAATATCACGAATAACTTCACGTGCAATTCCTGTTTTATAGCCCCATTCTGCAAGAGCATACATTCCACGTCCAACGAGGACAAAACGAGGGTCTTTAATAAGTTCATTATGACAAGTTGCGTAGTGAGTCTTTCTTCCAAAAGTTTTAGAAATAGAATCAGCTACTTCACGGAAGTGCATAGGGTTTCCATGTTTTCTCATTACTAAAAAGGCATAATCTTTTACTCCACGAGTATGAATATTTGGTGATGTTGATTTTCCCCACTCTCCAAGAGGATTCTTAGAAATAGTTTTTGAAATAGTTAACCATCTTTTTGCCATCTCTTCATTTTTGAACTGTTCAGAAACATCTTTCATTTGATCAAAAAACTTTTTAATCATTTCAGTTTCAGGAACAAGATCTGAGTCACTCAAACTTGAGTAAAGTTTTTTTAGAGAATCATGGACTTTAGAAGCCATTTCATCGTCAATACTCCAACGTGTTTGGAAATGATCATCTTCACGATGTTTTTTGAAGGAATCACCTAAAACCATATAAAAATGAATATGGTTCTGGGTAGCTTTATCTTTTGATATTGAAGATAAGAATTCATGTTCAGCAACGATTGAACCAAGAGAATGAATCAATTGTTTTATCTCATCAAAAGTAACCTGTTCTGCTTTATAAGCATCAGATTTCTTGATTGAAGCCAAAGCGGCATCTTCAATCTGTCGAACACGTTCTCGTGTGATACTGTATTTCTTACCGATTTCTTCTAGAGTTTTACGTTGAGCATCAGTAGTCAAACCAAAACGATTCATTATAACATCGCTCGCACGATCCTGAAGATGTGAAGTTATTTTCTTTGTTACTTGTTTTGGTTTAAATGATATTGTTGACATAATCTTTAAAAAGAATTTTAATAATAAATAGTATTTTGGTTAAATTTTAGTTACATATACATATTACACTTATTTTTAACAATGTCAAATTTTGACTTAACATAAATGAAATAAATTTACTTTCGTAAAGATTTAATACGGTCTTGTTCTGTAAGGTACTTTTTGCGTAGTCTGACGGACTTTGGAGTTATTTCTAGGTATTCGTCTGCATTCATAACTTCAAGGGCTCGTTCAATAGTCAAAGTATAAACAGGCTTAAGAAATAAGGCTTCATCAGTACCTGAGGCACGCATGTTTGTAAGCTGTTTACCTTTTGTAGGGTTCACGGCCATGTCTTCTCCTTTCAAAACGTTACCAACAACCATACCTTCGTAAACCTCAGTTCCGTGCTCAATAAAGAGAACTCCACGATCCTGTAAGTTTGCTAGAGAGAAAGCAACAGCCTTACCTGCAACCATAGAGGTCATAGCACCGTATTCTCGTCTCTTGATTTCTCCTGCATAATCCTGGAAACCTGTAACACGTGAGGACATAATACCCTCACCTTTTGTGTCCACAGTAAATTCTCCACGGTAACCCAAAAGTCCACGTGTAGGAATATCAAAAACGATTCTCGCAATACCCTCCTTTTCAGTCATATCTTTCATGATACCGCGGCGCTTTCCCATCTTTTCAATAACAACACCGGAAGATTCCATAGGAACATCCACAACCAATTCTTCGTAAGGTTCTGTCTTTTTACCATTCACTTCTTTGATAATAACCTCGGGCTGAGATACCTGCATTTCGAATCCTTCTCGGCGCATGTATTCCAGAAGAATCGCAACGTGCAATTCACCTCTTCCATAAATTTTAAAGAAACTTGGACCTGATTTTATTTCACCTTGGTCTGGAGAAAAATCTACTTTAAGACCAACGTTGATTTCAAGTTCTTTTTCAAGTCTTTCTTTGATCTGTCTTGAAGTAACAAACTTTCCTTCCTTACCTGCGAATGGAGAATCGTTAACTAAAAGGTTTAGAGAAATTGTAGGCTCATCAATAGCAATGTGTGGTAAAGGTTCTACACTTTCGTCTCCACAGATTGTCTCACCAATATAAATATCTGGAATACCTGCAAGAAGCACGATATCACCAGATGTTGCTTCTGTAACGTCTTTTCTACTGATACCTTCAAAGGTAAATAATTTTGTTATTCTTGCTGGTCGAGTACCGTTTTCTCCTTTAACAAAAAGTTGACTATTTGGAGTTATCTTTCCGGAGTAAATTCTGGCAACAGCCATTCTACCTAAGAAGTTGTCGTAACCAAGATTGAAAACCTGAGCGGACATTTTTGCATCTTCATTCACAGAAGCTGCTGGAACTTTTTCTAAAATAAGATCTAGAAGTGGAGACAAATCTTTAGATTCATCATTAAGATGTCTTTTTGCTAAACCTTGACGGCCAATAGCATAAATAGTTTCGAAATTTGCTTGTTCATCAGTCGCACCAAGTTCAAAAAACAAACCAAGGACTTCTTCGTGTACACGATTTGGATCTGCAGCTGGCTTGTCGATTTTATTGATAACTACGATTGGCTTAAGTCCTAGCTCTAATGATTTCTTTAAAACGAATCGAGTTTGAGGCATAGGTCCTTCAACCGCATCCACTAAAAGAAGCACCGAATCAATAGCACGCAAAACACGCTCAACTTCAGAACCGAAATCAGCGTGTCCAGGAGTATCAACAATGTTAATCTTTGTATCTTTGTAAGTAATAGAAGTATTTTTAGAATAAATAGTAATACCACGCTCTTTTTCAATAGCGTTTGAGTCCATGGTCAATCCTTCATCTTGAAGGCCTCCATTTTGTTTCATTAGGGCGTCGGTCAAGGTAGTCTTGCCGTGGTCAACGTGTGCGATAATTGCGATGTTTCTGATTTCCATTTTGTGTATTTTTTATAATAATAATATTGCCTCATCGGCAATCCGCCGTAGAAGCGGAATAAAACAAAAAAGCCCGAGGACTTCATTTGAATAAATCCATAATAGCATATTATTTTAAAAACAGCAAATAAAAAACCTCCTAAATAGGAGGTTTTTTATTTGTAATTTTTATTGTGTTGAACTAGTAACAGAACATGACTTTCCTGTTACTGGACTGAAAGCAAAATTTGCATTACAACCTTCTGGATACACAACAGGAGCTATACTAGAACATAATTGTCCTGTTTTTGAACTAAATTTATCACCCGCTGAACAATCAGCATTGTTTCCGTTTGCATTACTATTTTCACCTTCACCTTTGTTTACACTACTATTTTCACCTTCATTTTCATTTTTACTTACACTACTATTTTCACTTTCATTTTCATTTTTACTTACACTACTATTTTCACTTTCACTTTCACCTTTGTTTACACTACTATTTTCACTTTCACCTTTGATAAGAGGATTCACAGATAAATTAGGAACTACTGGATTAACTGTTGCAGGATTATTTACCGATGAATTATCTACTGTTGGAGATACCGGTTGTTGAATTGGACTAGCTGGTGCTGTACCTGCAGTTCCACCATTACAATCAATGTCTTTAATCTTTGCACGAGTAAGAGCACCAACATAGCCTGTTGGACTTATACCATTGGCTGCTTGAAAAGCTTTAATTGCTTTCAATGTGGCACTACCGAAGTAACCACTTGGAGTAGCTGTTAAAAATCCACTGGTACTTAGAAAATCTTGAAGCATTGATACGGCATTACTATTTACATCACTATCACGATTACCAAAGCCTATATTTGCATTAATATCTGCACAGGCAGATGTTCCTGCAGGATTTACATCTGCCTGTTGAGCAAAGGATAATCCTGGAACCATAAGAAAACCAACTAAAAACAGAGTACTTATATATTTTTTCATAAATTAAATTTATATTACTTATAATAAAAACCTTAATAATAATGTTCCGACATTATATAAGACGAGGCAATCTTACTAATCTTACATGATTTGACGCTAATGTTTAATTTGCAATATGTTTGATATGCCTCTATTATATATAAACGTAATAATTTGGAAGATAAAACGTCTTAATAATTGAAACATGGACATCAAAAAATCAGAAGAAAAATTCTTGAAAATATACGATGAGTATGCAGACGCAATCTTCCGCTATTGCTATTTCCAAACGAGTGATCGAGAAAAAGCAAAGGATATAGCGCAAAATACTTTTATAAAAGTCTGGACATATATGTCTTCCGGTGAAAATAAAATCGAGCATGTAAAAGCTTTTTTGTATCAAGTCGCAAGAAATACGGTGATAGATGACAGACGAAAGAAAAAAGACTTTTCATTAGACAAAATGATTGATGACGGTTTTGACTTTGCTAACGAAAAAGATTTGAAGGAAGAAATAGAAATGATCTTTGAAGGAGAGAAGGCACTCGAAACTATAAAAAAACTTGAAGAAAAATACAGCGAAATCATAACTTTACGATATGTAGAAGATTTATCAATTAAAGAAATAGCAAAAATAACAAACGAGACTGAAAACAATGTTTCCGTAAGAATTCACAGAGGATTGGAAAAATTAAAAATTATTTTAAATGAAAATGGACAAACAGATTAAACAACTTATAAATAAGTTAAAAAAAATAACAATTACCGAAAGGGAAATGATTTTTATCCGTTCAAATTTATCTTCTTTTATTTTTTCTTCACCCATGGCAAGCACACCTTCACCTTATTTGTTCAAGTCACATTTTTTGACTCTTAGAAAATCGTTGATTGCCGCCTGCCTGATTGTTATTTTTGGAGGAGGTGCACTCGCTTTTGCCGCTGAGAAATCTCTACCTGGAGATATACTCCATCCTATTAAGATAAATATAAATGAAAAAATAATATCCGCTCTCCAGTTTTCTCCTGAAGCCAAAATCGCCTGGCATAAAAAAATAGTAGACAGGCGTCTGGCTGAAATACAAGCCCTATCTTTGACTGGAAAGTTGGATAAAACAAAAAAAGCTCAAATGGGAGACGAGCTGAAAAATAATCTTGACGCCATTTCAAAAATAAACAATTCCGTAAATATCAACACTGAATCAACAACCCAAAAAATAAACAGCGTCCTTCTAAAGTTAGATAAACCAGAAATAGAAAATGAAACTAAAAAAATAATAGAAGATAAACCAGAATCAAATAAAAATCCTAAAGATAAAATAGAGGGAAATAAAGAACTGGATGATTAATAAAACAGCAAATAAATTTAATTTCTAAAAATACCTTTTTAATTACTACGTTTAGAAAAGAAAACTATAACAAAAATAGAAAGCATCAATAAGACAATTGTGCCTCCAGTAGAAAGATTTAAATAAAAAGAAAAAATGATTCCGGAAATTACTGAAAAAATAGAAATAATTTCTGCCCAAATAATTGTCTGTATGAAACTTTTACGTAATTGTAATGCTGTGACGACTGGAACAACAATCAAAGCAGCAATTAACAAAACACCGACGATCGGCATTGCAAGAGATACAGTTAGAGCTGTAAGAAAAATAAGGATTGTATTAATAAAACGAACAGGGATGCCACTGACCTTTGCTGCTTCTTCATCGAAGGTAACATATACAAGTTCTTTATAAAAAGTAAACAAAGTAACAACAACAACGATAGCTAAAAGACCAATCATGATTACATCGTTTATTGTAACAGTAACAATACTTCCAAATAAATAATTAAAAAGATTCGCATTCAAACCATTAGAAAGACTAAGCAAAACAATAGCCAACGCTAAACTACCGGACATAAATAAAGCTAATGCCGATTCACCGTAGACTCTTTTAGAAGTACGAAGACGTTCGATTCCGAATGAAGCCAAGACAGTGGAGCCCAAAGCAGTCGCCATAGGATTCAAACCCAGGAGTAAACCGATAGAGATGCCCGCTAAGGACACATGAGAAAGAGTATCAGCAATGAGTGAGTATCTTCTAAGAACAAGAAAAATACCAATCAACGGAGCAATAATCGCAACGACAATTCCAGCTTCCAATCCCCTAACCACAAAACCATATTGTAAAATATTTTCTAACATTTTTTTATATTATTTTTATTAATTATTATGGTGATGTGAAGTAATAATTTTTACCGGCAACCCAGAAATATTTACATCATGACTTTCTTTTATATATTCTTCTGGAGACATATGGCAAACTAGAGTTTTGTCTATACAAGCAATATGCATTACTTCTTTAGTAATCTTTTCTATATCATGAGAAACAAGAACTAATGTCAAAGAAAATTCCTGGTTTAATTTTCTAAGTAAACTAAAAAATTCATTTTGAGTTTTTTCATCTACACCAGAGGTAGGCTCATCCAAAAAAATAATTTCTGGTTCGGAGACAAGAGC
The DNA here is from genome assembly GCA_036169735.1 of Minisyncoccota bacterium. Classification (GTDB taxonomy): domain Bacteria; phylum Patescibacteriota; class Minisyncoccia; order Phycocordibacterales; family UBA9973; genus UBA9973. Next base: position 33,142 of record JAVHNX010000036.1, on the reverse strand, counting down.
TCGTGCGATAAAAACACGCTGTTGTTGTCCACCAGAAAGATCTCCAATAAGTCGGTCTCTGTATTCCCACATATCAACTTGTTCTAAAGATTTCTGTACTAAGTTTAAATCTTTTTTAGTCATTCCATGGAAAAGTCCAGCACGAGCATATCTACCCATTAATACTACTTCTTTCACTGTCGCAGGAAAATTGATATCAAAACTAGTCGCCTTTTGTGGTACATAACCTATTTTTTGCCAATCTTTAAAATTCTTAATATCCTGTCCAAATAATTTAACAGAACCACTACCAGCAACAAGAAGTCCTAGCATTATTTTTAATAAGGTTGTTTTACCCGCTCCGTTTGGTCCTATCATTCCTAAATAATCACCTTGATGTACATCAAAAGAAATATCTCGAATAACCTCTTCTTTATTATAAGAAAAGAAAATATTTTTTACTTCTATAATATTTTTTGTATGATCTACTATTTGCATTGTAATGCTATTTCTAAATTTAATAAGTTATTCTGCATCTCAGTAAAGTAATCCTTACCTTTAGATAGTTCGCTCTGAGTCAATCCTTCAATAGGATTTAATACCATAGTCTGTGCTCCGATTTCGTTTGCAATAGTCTCTGAAAGTTTTGGATTAACCAGACTCTCAAAAAATATGTACTTAACATTATTAAGTTTAGCAAATTTTAGTATATCTACCAATTGCTTCGTGGAAGGCTCCGCATCAGGTGACAATCCTGCGATTGATATTTGATTAAAACCATAAGTTGCAGCTAAATACCCAAAAGCAGTATGAGATGTAATAATATTTTTTTCTGTGCAATTACTTAGACCTTGTTTATAAGACAAATCAAGGTTACTTAATTTTTCTTTTAAGATGTTAGCATTAGAGAGATAATAATCTTTATTCATAGAATCAACTTCTATGAAACTTTCAGTAATTTTATCCACTATTTTTTTTGAAACTTCTGGTGAAAGCCAAATATGTGGATCAATACTTTCTTTTCCATTTTCTGTTATTTGTCTATTTAATAAACCATCTCCTACTGTTAGTATTTTTGTACGTTCAGGATTTATATTTGTTTCAATATTTTTACCCCAAGATTCCAAACCACCACCATTTAAAACTAATAAACTACTATTTTCTATTTTGGCCATGTCTTGAGCTTTTGGTTCATAGTCATGTGGTTCAATGCCGGCAGGAGTAATATTTATTACTTGAACTTTGTCTCCACCAATTTGACTAGCAAAGAAATACAAAGGGTAAAAGCTAGCCACGACTTGTAACCTATCAGACTTGATTGGTGTTTGTTTTTGAATGCGGAATAAAAAGACCAAAAACAAAACAATAGAAATTATTAGAATGAAACTGATAATATATCTTTTATTCATAACATACTTAATTTATCATCTTGAACCAATAAAGCAAACAACTCTTATATCCACTCGTATTTTTTAATAAACCACATCTTTAGGAATTGAGTTAATATAAAGTAAAGAATAAGCCCAATAACTAAAAATATAAAATATGACACTGGTAGTGCAACAAGCTTAAAGGCTTCAGCAAATGGTGAAAATGGAAGGTAGATTCCAAACGCAATTACAGACAAAGTAGAAACAACCAGAGGCCAGCTAGCCATACTCTGGAAAAATGGAATCTTACTTGTTCTAATAATATGTACAATCAAAGTCTGAGTAAGTAATGATTCAACAAACCAACCAGTCTGGAAAAGAGCAGGATTACCCCAAGCGTGAAAAACATAAAGCATTACAAAAAAAGTAGCATAATCAAACAAAGAACTTATCGGACCAAAAAACAAAATAAATCTTTTAATATTTTTGAAGTCCCATTTTTTAGGTTTCAATAAACGTTCCTCGTCTACGTTGTCTGTTGGAATAGTCATTTGTGAAAAATCATACAAAATATTGTTAGTTAAAATCTGGACAGGCAACATTGGAAGGAAAGGTAAAAATATACTTCCACCGACCACACTGAACATATTTCCAAAATTTGAACTAGCTGCCATTTTTATATATTTTATTATGTTATCAAAAATTCTTCTTCCCTCTTTAATTCCTTCTTTAAGAACAAGTAAACTTTTTTCCAATAAAATCATATCTGAAGACTCTTTCGCTATATCAGCTGCTGTGTCGACAGATATCCCTATATCGGCAGAAATTAAAGAAAGAGAATCATTGATACCATCTCCAAGAAAACCCACTACGTGATTATTTTTGCGTAAGGTTTTTATTATTCTCTCTTTATCATACGGAGAAAGTTTGGCATAAACTGAAACTAATTCAACTTCTCTTGCCAACTCCTCATCAGTAAATTTTTCAATGTCTTTACCTAAAAGTATTCTATCTATATGCATACCTACTTCCTCGCATATTTTTCTTGTAACTATTTCGTTGTCACCCGTTAAAATTTTTACACTTACACCCAACTCATTTAGATCTTCTATCGTTTCAGCAGCACTTTGTTTGGGTGGATCAAAAAATGCAAGAAATCCAACAAAAATAAGATCATTTTCATCATCACTAGTAAAAATCTTTTTATCTTTACTAACTTCTTTGTATGCAATAGCAATAACCCGAAAACCATCTTTATTTAACTCCTTTTCAATTTGTATTTTTTTATCTTCACTGAAACCACTTAAGGAAACTATTTTATTATCAACTAGTACGCCACTACAAGAACCCAAAACTTCTTCTACTGCTCCTTTACAGACAAATAAATTTTTATCTTTATCATTTGATACTATCACCGACATTTTTCTTCTGTTGTAATCAAAAGGAATTTCATCTATCTTTTGATAGTTTACTATTTCTAGTTTTTCCTTGGCTTCTTCATGTCTTAAAATAGCATCATCTATGATATCGTTTAAACCTGTCTGAAAATAACTATTTATAAATGCACAATGTAATGCTTCAACACTCTCCTTGCCATTGATATCTAAATGTTTTTCTAAGACAATTTTTCCTTCTGTTATTGTTCCCGTCTTGTCTGTACATAAAACATCCATTACTCCTAGATTCTCAATAGCATCCAAGTGTTTTACAATAACTTTATTTTTTGACAAAACCAAAGCTCCTTTTGATAAATTTACAGCCACAATCGTTGGAATCATTTCTGGTGCAACACCAACAGCAACAGCAATCGCAAACAAAAAAGCCTCAAACCAATCCCCTTTGAAAAAACCATTAAATAAAAAAACAGCAGGCACCATAACTGCCATAAATTTTAGAATCAAAAGAACAAACTGTTTTAACTCCTTATTAAAATCAGAAACATGATTATTTTTATTTATATCGTGAGAAATATTACCTAAATAAGTTTTTCTTCCAGTACTCAAAACCAAAGCTGTAGCCACACCGCTTTCAACACTCGTACCCAAAAAACACAAATTACTAATTTCTATTACACTTTTATCATTTAAATCAATATCAGTAATATGTTTTTCAACTGGCATCGATTCACCAGTCAATGTCGCTTGATTTATAAATAAATCTTTTGAAGAAATTAACCTAACATCTCCTGGAATAATCGTACCAGAATACAAAAAAACTATATCACCAGGAACAATTTCTCTTAACAAAATTTGGGATTTAATTCCCCCTCTTATTACGGTAGATTTTGCATGAATTATTGATTTTAATTTATCAGCAGCTATTTCAGCTTTTGTTTCCTGATAAAAATTTAAAATAATACTCATTAAAACCATCACTATGATGATAGTAGCGGCTTTAGTATCACCAACAAAAAAAGAAACTATTGCCAAAACTGCCAAAAGTAAATTTAAAGGATCTTTTAAGATTTTAAATAACCTAAACAAATGATTTGTTTTTTTCTCTTCAGAGAGGTCATTAAATCCAAAAATTTTAATTCTTTTTTGAACCTCTTCTTGATCTAAACCACTTACACTAGAATCTAGTTTATTTAGTGCAAAATTAGAGTCGTTAATAGCAAATTCTAATAAATTATCTGAGAGTTCCTTTTGAGAAGAATTATCAATTTCCTCTCCTCCTTTAATTTTTGAAAAAATATGTCTAAGCCAATTCATGTTTACATTATATGTTATATATATAAATTCGCCATCTTTAGATATAAAAATCTAACTTATAATATGAGTGATAGTAAAATCATCTACAAAGTCCTATAATACAGAAATGTTTAAACACTTTCCACATAAACACTTCAAGAAAAAACACCATCCTAAAGATGTAAATAAAATACAAATAGAAAAAACAAAGGAATCTATTCCTCCTTTTGTTGCCTTTGGATTATCATTTTTGGGCTTATTATTTTTATTATTACCATTACTCATAGGAATATGGGCATTCATAGCTTTTGAAACAAAGTATAACGACCGGTTTTATCCAGGTGTTTTTATTGGTAGTGAATCTATCGGTGGTCAGACTTATGATGAAGCACTCGGTCATTTTAAAGAAAAAGCAGAAGAGCTACAAAAAAATGGATTAAATGTAAGTTTTGAAACATCCAAAGGAATTCAAAATATAAATATACCAATATCCACAACAGGATTAACTTCAGATAATTCTGTGGAATACTTTACGCTTGATGAATGGGAAAATGACCTAAAAGAAGCTTATGCTTGGGGACATGAAAAAAATATATTCCGCAGACTAAAAGAACAATTTTCTCTCCTGTTTGTAAGAAAAAATTTCAAGTTTTCTATTTCTATTCAAAATGAAGCAGTTAACTCATTGCTTGAAAATGATCTTTCTGGTTTTTTGAAGAAAAATTTACCGGCAAGATTTTCATCTACTGAAAATAAAATTTCTATTTTAAAAGAAGAGACAGGAGAAACAATAGATAAAGAAGAAATTCTTAATATTTTAGAAAAAAAATTAAATCAATTTGACACATCTTCTACAGTTTTCAAGACAGAAATAGACATTCCTACAATAACACAAGAAGATCTAAGTCCATTTTTAGTTTTTGCTGAAAACTTTTCACAAAAAACAAATTTTGTATTTCAATATAAAGGACACGAATGGAAAATAGCAGGACCAAAGCTTGTAACATGGCTGACAATAAACAAAGAAGGCAAAATCGATATTGACAACACAAAACTAAACGATTATTTTAGTACAACAGTTACTAAATTTATTAATAACCCACCCCAAAATAGCCGTTTTGAAATTCAAAATGGAAAACTGATTGAAATAGCTCCAGGTAAACCTGGCAACATCATAGATATAGAAAACATTGTACAAAAAATTGAAAAAATAATTCATGAATCAGAAATGAATTTAGATACCCTAAATAATATCCAATATTTACCTATTGAAACTATTCAGGTTGAGCCTAAAATAACAAAAGAGACAATATCAAAATATCAAATAAGGGATTTAGTTGGGGAAATACGTACAAGTTTTAATGGGAGTAGTAAAGATCGAGAACATAATATAAAAATAGGAGTCGCTGCTATCAATGGAATATTAATAGCCCCAGGTGCAGAATTTTCCACAGTATCTTCTATTGGTTCCGTTACCAGAAAAAAAGGTTATGTAAAAGAAACGGTAATCAAAGAAAATAAAACCACTAAAGAATTTGGAGGAGGTTTATGCCAAGTTGCTACTACCCTTTTTCGTTTAGCTCTTAACGCTGGATTATCTATTACAGAAAGAATGAATCACCGTTTTGTTATTGGTTATTATAATCCACCAGGACTCGATGCAACAATCTACGGCCCTCATCCAGATCTTAGTTTTGTAAATGACACAGGTGGTTTTCTGCTCTTACAAGCAAGAGTAGAAAATAAACAAGTTATAATGGAACTTTACGGACAAAAAGATGGCCGCTCTGTAGAGATATCAAAACCATATATACACGACAAAATTCCTGCACCAAAAACAAAATATATCCAAAGCAAAGATATTCCTGTTGGAAAAACACAATGCACAGAGACACCACACGACGGTGTGACTACTGAAGTTTTATATTCTGTAAAATACCAAGACGGTACAACTAAAAAAAGAATTTTCAAAAGTATCTACCAACCTTGGCAAAAAGTATGCCTTGTTGGTACAGCATTAACGCGCTAATGCTACTTGTATTTTTGTTTCAGGAGGTCTTACAACAATAAGTCTTTTCTTCCAACCCTTCATAAAATCTGTAACTGATACTTTTCTGATACCATCATGTTTTCCTGGATCGTTGTAATAAATAAAATCTTCGTCAAAACCAGTTACGACAACAAGGTGACCATACGGACTTTTAGGATTAAAACCATGATGAATTGATGCCACAGCAGGACCCTCTTTTATAATATCTTGAAACTCAATAAAGGCACTCTTTTTGTCTAGTTTTGAAAAATCAAAAGTTCTACCGACTAGGCCGTGTTTTACAGCCAAGGCTGCCAGCCCGTCATGTTTCCACCCTACGTTCTTTTGGTAAGCACCTCCAGCAATACCTTCCTCAAGAACCTTTTGAACTGAGGTTGTGTTGGGTTTATAGTATTCAATTATCATTGCAAGGTCTGCTACTCCGCAGCCTTTTTGCTTCCATGCAACAGATGAAATATCACTTATTTGGGAATATAACGGTACGTTATAAGGCATTGTCGGCGGTATTGTTACTGGTATTATCATACTAAAATGATAACATAAATTGACCTAAAGTCAATATCTATAGAGTTTTATTATTCTGTTCTCTGTAGGAATATATAATCAAAAATACAGCAGTTGCCAAGATAGATACATCTCTAAAAATAAGATCTAACAGTTTGTAATTAAAAATCAAGATACCAACAAGCATAAACGCAGCAATTATACTTGGAATTAGAATTTTTCTACCGATAACAAGCCATAAACCAACCGTGATTTGCAAAATTGCCCAGCCTGTAATTAGAAATCCTTGAGGTAATAAATTCGTCATAAAAGGAGGAAAAAATCCAAGCCAAAAAGAAGGATTAATCAAACTAGCGATAGCGGCATAAATAAAAGGAAAAGCTAAACCAATCCTCGCTATTAATATTTCTATTTTATTAGTATTCATATCCCCTAATTATACCAAGCCATAACTTATTTTCAAAATAAATAAAAAGATGCAGAAAAAATATTTTTATGTTATTTTGTATACATGCGTCGGTGGTGGAGTGGTCTATCACAACAGACTGTAAATCTGTCGCCTCCGGGCTTCGAAGGTTCGAATCCTTCCCGACGCACAACATAAAAATCCCCAAACTTCTGTTTGGGGATTTTTTGTATGTGTCGTCGAGTAAGAGCAAATTTATTTGCTCTTATGAAGGACTCGAAAAGCTTTTGCTTATAGACTGAAAGCGTATGCAAAAGGTATACTGCGCCTGTAAGGCGAGAAATTCCTTCCCAACAAATAAAAAAACCTAAACGAAAGTTTAGGTTTTTTTATTTGTTAAATTTTGCTTACTGAGTTACTTTTAATACGAATAGGACTTTTTATCTTAGCTTTCTTAGTATCAATAACAATCTCATTATCTTTCATTGAGACAAAAATAGTATCCCCTTTTTTCGCTTTAAGCGAAATAATAAAAGTAGCGACAGAGTTCAAAATCTTATTTTGAATTAGACGATTTAATGGGCGTGCTCCATAAGAAGGATTAAAACCTTCTTTTGCAAGGTAAGAAAGAGTCTCATCTGAAATTTCAAAACCAATTCCTTTTGTGACCAATCTATCTTTAACAACCTTTATTCTAAGATCAACTATTTGTCTAATAGCTGCCTCAGGTAATATGTCAAAAACTATAGTCTCATCTAATCGATTTAAGAACTCTGGACGAAAATGATCTTTCAAAGTCTCCATGACTTTATCTTTCATGCTGTTATAGTTTTGTTGGTCGGACGCATTTGAAAATCCGATTGATTCCATTTTATTTATAAACTGGGAACCAATGTTGGAAGTAAGAATAATAATTGTATTTTTAAAATTAACTACTCTTCCTTTTCCGTCAGTCAATCTTCCTTCATCTAAAACCTGTAACAACATATTGAAAACTTCTGGATGCGCTTTTTCAACTTCATCAAAAAGAATTACAGCATATGGTCGATGTCTGACTGCCTCTGTTAATTGACCGGATTCATCATGCCCAACATATCCTGGTGGAGAACCAATAAGTTTCGAAATAGAATGACGCTCCATGTATTCTGACATATCCACTCGAACAAGAGATTTATCATCATTGAACATAAATTGAGCCAAAGCTTTTGTTAATTCTGTTTTTCCAACACCAGTCGGACCTAAAAATATAAAGGAACCAATAGGACGATTTGGGTCAGAAATACCAGCTCTTGAACGACGTATAACATCTGCCACACGTTTTATTGCTTCTTCTTGCCCTATCACGCGTTTACGTAATTCTTCTTCCATTTTCTCTAGTTTCTCACGTTCTTCTTCAAGCATTTTAACAAGAGGAATACCTGTCCAACGAGCAACAACTTCTGCAATATCCTCGGAGGTTATTTCTTCTCTTAATATCTTTCTAGATTTTTGTAATTTTTTCAAACGTAAAAGTTTTGTTTCAAGTTCTTTTTTCAGACTGGGTATTTTTCCATAACGTATTTCTGCTGCACGAGAAAGATCAGCTCGAGCTTCGGCATTCTCTGCTTCAAGACGAAAAATCTCAAGCTCTTTTTTAATTGAACGTATTTCCGTAACAGTTGTTTTTTCATTCTGCCACTTAAGCTCCAACTCTTTTGTTTTCTCGCGTAAGTTACTAATATCTTTATCAATATCTTTAACTCGCATCTTGGCATCTTTATTTTCTAAACTTTCTTTTTTTAATGCTTCTTTTTCAATTTCCAGACGCATTATTTTTCTGTGTGCTTCTTCTAAAATTGGAGGTTTATTTTCAAGTGCAATTTTTAAGGATGAAGCTGCCTCATCAATAAGATCAACAGCCTTATCTGGCAAAAATCTATTTGTGATATATCGAGTACTCAAATTGACAGCAGAAAGAATCGCATCATCAGTAATGCGAACACCATGGAAAAGTTCATATTTTTCTTTAAGTCCTCGCAAGATAGCAATAGCATCTTCTACGGAAGGTTCATCGATAAAAACTGGTTGAAAACGACGAGCCAAAGCTGGATCTTTTTCTATGTGCTTTTGGTATTCTTTCAAAGTTGTTGCTCCGATTGCACGAAGTTCTCCACGAGCCAATGCAGGCTTTAACATATTTGAAGCATCCATTGTTCCCTCTGCACCTCCAGCACCGACGATAGTGTGAATCTCATCAATAAAAAGAATTATTTTACCGTCAGACCTCTCTATCTCTTTCATTATGCCTTTTAATCTTTCTTCAAATTCTCCACGATATTTAGTACCAGCAATCAATGAACCCAAATCCAAAGAAACAAGCTCTTTATCTTTTAAAGATTCAGATACATCGTTCTTGACTATTCTCTGAGCCAAACCTTCTACTACTGCTGTCTTACCAGTTCCTGCTTCACCTATCAATATAGGGTTATTTTTTGTTCGTCGAGAAAGAATTTGCATTATGCGCATAATTTCATTATCACGTCCAATCACTGGATCAAGTTTATCTTCTTTGGCAAGCTTGGTCATGTTGCGAGTATATTTTGAAAGTAGACGAAACTTCTTTGTTTCTGATACATCTGAAATATTTTGACTGCGAAGTTCTTCTAATATTTTTATTACTAGATCTTTGTGAATTCTAAATCTAGCCAAAAGCTCTCGTGCTTCACCTGGCACCTCAAGCATTGCAATAAAAAGATGTTCTGTCGAAACAAATTCATCTTTTAATGACTCTGCCAATTTCACGGAATGTTCTATTGTTTGTGCTAAATCGGGATTCAAATAAATCTGGAATGAGGGAGAAACTGTTGTTTGTGACTCAGGTGATTCAATCAATTCTAAAACAGAATCGGTTAAGAGCATTGTATCAATTTCCATTTTATCTAAAATGGAATTCACCATACTCTCTTCTTGAAGTAAGAATGCAGCAAGTAAATGCAAAGAAGAAACGTGATTTTGTCCACGTTCAATCGCCAACTCGTGAGCTTTTTTTATTGCGTCTTTGGCTTTAGTTGTAAATTTATTTAATGGTGGCATATGTTTGAATGTTATATAATAGAATAAATAAATTAAATGTCAACCCCGTCGCTCGCGAGCAATAGGGTTAAATTATTGAATACTAGGTGCTTCTGTAACTGAAACAGGAATCGGCACTGGTTTTAACGCATCGGTAATTACAGGAATTGAAGCAAAAGATGAATTATCACCTGACAAAGCAATTCCCAGAACATTTCCATCTAAATCAAGAACCACTCCCCCAGCATTTGATTTTGTAACATTAATTTTAAGATCTTTTGATCCATCAAAAATAAAAGAAGATATTGATCCACCTAGGACTATTATTTTCTGTCCTATTTTCATTTTAGTAAGATCTCCCCAAGTAGGCAAAGTAAAAACTAGTTTATTTTTTTCATCCAACGGTGCACCGATTTTTAAAAATGAAAATCCATCTTTTGTAGAAACAAAATCTGCTTTAAATTTACCTGAATCATTTTTAACAAAATAAACTTCTTTGTCTGGAACCAATGCTGAATCGGTAACAATCATACCATCAGAAGAAATAACAAATCCTTTTCCAGCAGAAATTTCAATAATTGCTCCAAGTTCATCAGTCGATTCCTTGGTCACTGAAAAAATAGCAGATTTATTTTTAGCAATCGCATCAACAACTAAATCTTCTTCCTTAATAATAATTGTCTGGGCTGGTTTTCCGATATCAGTCGGTACTATTTTTTCAACAGTCTGTCTAATAATTCTATTTATTGGAACAGTCACAGAATCTGGAGCCTGTTGCATTAAAGCAACGGTTGTAATACCAGTCGCCAATGAAGTAACGAAACTCAAAAGCAATGCCAATAGTATTAGTTGTGGTTTATTTAAATCTTTGATATCCATCGGCTAATTATACCACCTTTTTAGTTTGGTCAAAATTTGAGACAAAGCCTTTAGTGTGTAGTCAATATCATCTTTGGTTGTTTGTCTACCAAGAGAAAATCTGATTGATCCGTCAATTTCTTTATTAACCAATAACTCCCCTAGTTGTGCTTCTCGAATAGCTTGTATTACATGGGATGCCTTTTCGTCACCAGATTTACAAGCACTTTTGACAGAAGCCATAATTCCATGAGCAGAAAGTTCTATTACCAAAAGATCACTTGGAATTTTTGGAATAGTGATATTTATATTGTTTGGTAGTCTATTTTCTAGGTCACCATTTAGTATAACTTTCCCCGAAACCAGGTTTAGGGGAAGTTCCCCTAAACCTGGTTTCGGGGAATGTGTAGTGTCAAGGCTTAACCTTGACATTTTTTTAATAAAATAATCTCTTAGTTTAATTAAACGTTTTGTTTCTTTATCTTTTATTTGTTCTACAACTTTTAAAGCTTTTGCTAATCCAACAATACCGACAATATTTTCTGTCCCTGGTCTTAATCCAAATTCTTGATCACCGCCAAATATAATACTAGTGATAGGTGTCTGTCTTTTTACATACAAAGCTCCAACACCACTCGGCCCATAAATTTTTGATCCATTAAAAGATAACAAATCAATGCCAAGTTTTTCAACATTGATCGGTAAATAATTTATTGCTTGAGTCGCATCGGTATGAAAAACTGGAAAAATACCAAGGTCGGACCTTTCTAAATTCTTAATGTCCGACCTTTTTTCATTTATTCTTTCCGCTTCTTGTTTTCGATAATGTCTAATTTCTTTTGCAATTTCTCTTATTGGCTGGATACTTCCAATCTCATTATTCGCATACATAACAGAAACAAAAATCGTATTTGGTCTAAGTGATTTTTTTATTTTCTCCGGATCTACTATTCCATTTTCTTCTACTGGAACATAAGTCACTTCTATTTGTTTTGTTTTTTCTAAATATTTACACACCTCCAGCACAGATGCATGTTCTATGTTTGTGGTAACAATATGTGGAACAGCCCCTATGTCAGACATAGGGGAAACTCCCCTATGTCTGACATAGGGGCTAAAAGTTTCAAAATATTTTCTTAGTATTCCCAAAATTGCCAAATTATTACTCTCTGTTGCCCCTGAGGTAAAAACCACTTCATTTGAGTGTGCACCTAAAATCTTGGCAATTTCTTCCCTTGCTTCATTCAGTTGTTTTTTCGCTTTCACACCAAAATCGTGAATTGCTCCAGGATTGGCAGGATTAGCTGAAGCACCGCTGGCATAATCCATATATATATTCTTTGATTTTTTGATTGATTTAACCATAAAAATAGTATATATTGAAAAGGCATGAATATAAAGCTCGAGATCGCTTTTTTTGTTTTAACTGGAATTTACGTCATTGTTGGCGTTATTTGGGTTATGAAAACAGAGAAAAGATTAAAAAGATTTTTTGTTGGTAAAAAAGCAAAAGATTTAGAGGATACCATTATTTCACTAGAAAGTGACCTTGCTAACTTAATAAAAATAAAAGAGGAACACGAAAAAGAAATTATTGAGATAAATGCAAAATTAAGAAAAAGTATTCGTGGACTCGAGACTGTTCGTTTCAACCCTTTCCCTGATCAAGGCAGCAACCAAAGTTTTGCTATAGGACTATTAAACGAGGACGGTGACGGTGTAGTCCTTTCAAGTTTATATTCCCGTGAGAGAATGAGTGTTTTTGCTAAGCCTATTAAAAAAGGAAAATCAGAATACGAATTAACAAACGAAGAAAAAGAAATACTAAAAAAAGCTGAAGTTAAACAATAATGAAAAACAAAATAAAAAACATAATAGATCGTCCACCGATAGTAGTAGTCATGGGTCATATCGACCATGGTAAATCTACGTTGCTGGACTATATCAGAAAGACAAATATTGTTGACCGTGAAGCTGGAGGAATTACTCAGCATATTTCTGCGTATGAAGTTGTTCATAAAGACGAACATGGTAAAGATAAAAAAATTACTTTCTTAGATACTCCAGGACACGAAGCTTTCTCAAAAATGCGTGAACGTGGAGCGGAAGCAGCAGATATTGCTATCTTAGTTGTTTCAGCCGAAGATGGAGTAAAACCACAAACAATAGAAGCTTACAAAACAATTCTTGAAAGTAAGATTCCATTTATTGTTGCTATCAACAAAATAGATAGACCAGCTGCTAATATCGAAAAGACAAAAATGGAACTTGCTGAAAATGAAATATATGTTGAAGGATACGGAGGCAAGACACCTGTCGCTGAGATTTCTGCAAAAGTTGGTACTGGCGTAGATAATCTTTTAACTCTAATTCTTCTTATAGCTGAGATGGAAGAATTTACAGCAAATACGGAGGAAGGAGCAACGGGATATGTTATCGAAGCAAACTTAGATCCAAAAAGAGGAATCCAAGCTACTTTAATTATTAAAAATGGAAAACTTAAAAATGGTATGACTGTAGCAGTGGAAGATGCTTTATGTTCTACTCGCATCATGGAAAACTTTTTAGGCAAAATGGTTAAAGATGCCACATTTTCATCCCCTGTTCGACTAGTTGGCTTTAGTAAAGTTCCAAAAGTTGGAGCAATGTTTAAAGCTTTCGAAAAGAAAGGTGATGCTGAAGAATACGCAAAAGAAATATTAAATAAAAAAATAACCAAAAATGAAAAGAGAGAAATAAGTGATAAAAAAATGATTCCAATAGTTTTGCGTGCAGATGTCATGGGATCTATTGAAGCAATCGAAAAAGAAATAAAAAAAATACAAAGTGAAGGTGCAGAATTCAAAATAATCCAGAAAGGTGTCGGACCTATTACTGAGTCCGATATTAAATCATCCCAGGGTTCAGAAATCATTGTAATCGGGTTTAATGTAAAAGCAGACAGAGGTGCCAATGACTTAGCTATAAAGCAAAACATTCCAATTCTATTTTTCGATATCATTTACAAAATGACAGAATGGTTGACAGAAGAAATGGAAAAGAGACGCCCTAGAGTAGAAACAATCGAAGTTACCGGACGAGCTAAGATAATCAAAGCTTTCAGCCGTACCAAGGAACGCCAAGTTGTCGGAGGAAAAGTTACTGAAGGAAATATCTCTCTTGGTGAAACAGTTAAAATAATTCGTCGTGAGTTTGAAATAGGTAAAGGTAGAATCGTAAACCTAGAGAAATTCAAATCAAAAACAAACAAAGTAGAAGAAGGTTCAGAATTTGGTACTATGATCGAATCAAAGATTGAGATAGTAGCAGGAGACATTCTTGAGTCGTTTTCAATAACACAAAAATAATATGATTCCACGAAATGAAAAAATAGCACAATTTGTAAAAGAGCTTGCTGCTCAGTTTTTGGCACGCGAGAACAATAATACCTCACTCATAACTGTTACTTCATGCAACACCTCCCCTGACATGAAACGTGCAACTATATTTATCACTGTGCTCCCTGAATCAAAAGAGAAGCTGGCATTGGAATTCGCAAAACGCAGAAGAGCAGACCTACGAGACTTCTTGAAAAAGAATATGGAAGTAAAAACAATCCCATTTATTGATATTGAGATAGATAAAGGAGAAAAAAATAGACAAAGAATTGACGAACTGCTTCGAGAAAAGTAAGATAGATAGGCGTTAGTTGTGCGCCTACGGCCTGGTAGCCAAGTGGTAAGGCATTCCTCTGCAAAAGGAATATACGGCGGTTCGATTCCGCCCCAGGCCTCAAGTGTAATTTGAAAAAAGAATCATATTAAATTATAATTTGCCCGGATGGCGGAATTGGTATACGCGCACGACTTAAAATCGTGTCTCGCAAGGGATGTGGGTTCGACCCCCACTCCGGGCACAAGACATATTGAAAATAAAATAAATATGTTAAAGTAGAAAGTAAGTTTTTATATTTGTTTTTATGCACCCATAACTCAGCTGGTAGAGTAGCTCCCTCTTAAGGAGAATGTCGGAGGTTCGATCCCTCCTGGGTGCACACACGAGAGAAAGAAAATGTTTTTAAAATGCCTTGCGCAGGCTGACGAGCCGAGCAGAGCAAAAATTCAGCAGAATTTTATGTGTGCATTTAAAAAATTTTTTCTTACTCTCGTGTTTGATTTATTATCAAAAGAAAGCTATTCTATATAGTAATCGAAAAAATGCCGGGATGGCGGAATTGGTATACGCGCTAGTCTTAGGAACTAGTGGGGCAACCCTTGGGAGTTCGAGTCTCCCTCCCGGCACAATGTTTATAAGCTTTAATAAGCTTGACTTTTAGATTTATATATGGTATACTTGACTTATATGAATAAAACAACTAACAACTTAATAATAAAGACTTTAGGGGTATTAGGTATATTTGTTTTCAGTATCCTAGTTTTACCCTTAAAAGCTAATGCTTATGGTGGCTTTTCTTATGACGGCGGAGCTGGTAGTTACTACAATGGATATTCCTATGTAGGTGATATTAATACACCCACAACAGCAACACCCACGCCAACAGTCAATTTAGTTCCAACCATAAATTCAATCAGCCCTGATTCTGCAGTTTCAAGTAAAGCTGCTACTGTTGTAACAATCATAGGAACCAACTTTTCATTTGGATCAGTTGCTAAATGGAACGGTGAAGAAAGAGCAACAACTTTTGTAAACTCAAATAAAATTACAACAACCCTTACCCCATCAGATATGTCTGGATTAGGTGCTTACACAATAACAGTCTTTAATCCTCTACCAGGAGGTGGAATGTCAAATTCCGCCATATTCCAACTAAACAAAGCTTCTGTCGCAAAATCGACAACTACAACAACTGCAACGACTGTAACAACAGCAAAGGTGGTAAAGAAAACAACTGTTGCTAAAAGTACAACCAAATCAACAGATTCTAGTAGTAGTCTTATGGCCAACGCACTGTTTGGAACAAACGGTTTAATGCCTTCAAGTTTAATCGGATGGCTTCTACTTTTAACCTTAGTTCTACTGATAGTAATATTTGCCAGAAAAGCTTTTGTTAAAGAAGACAAAAAACATACTCCTTTAAAACACGCTTAATAACACCCTTAAATAATGCAAAAAAGTCAGCCCAACATGGTTGACTTTTTTGCTTATATATGCTATACTTTATCCATAATAAGTTGTTTGAAAACAGGTTAGAGAAATAGTTATGTTCAGCAAAGATGCTCAGTCCCCTTTTTATACTGAGCCGTTTCGCTGAACATAACTATTAATTAAACTAACCAAAAATAAAAAGGAGAAACAAAAAATGACAGCACTAATTACATTTGCCATCTTAGCGATATTGTCGCTAATTGGTTTTGGCTTTACTTTGCTTTTAAAGCAATTGGGAAAAAATGACACTCACTTTACAGAACTTACAAAAGAAACTGGTAAAGGTGTTGTAAAGGGAAAGAACGTTGTAAACTTATTATTTAATTCCAAAAATGGTTTCTATGACAAAGAAGGAAACTGGAAGGAATGCAAAGACAACGAAGGAAACTTCATATGCAGACCACAAAATTTAGGTTATTTGTTTGAAAAACTTGGTATGACCTATTTGGGGTTAAGTCCAATTAATGAAATCTTGAAATTTAAAGTTTATCAAAATGATGAACAATTTGAAGAACATACATCTTTCAAGCATCTCTATGACTTTAGAATCATAGTAAAGGAAGTTGAATTATTGGGTGGTGAAATTAAAATAGATTTAGATCTAAAGTTTAGGTTTAAGGTAATGAATATTACCAAACTGCTCTTTCTCTCACAACCTGATGGAATCACAATCTACAAAGCTTCAGCTGACATAGAAACAGCTGTTAATAATTTTGTGAGAAATAAAGAATGGGATGCGTTTGAAAAAGCGGATAAAACAAGTAAAGATTCTGATTTTATCAGACAAATTACTGAATCCATTAATGAAACCACATCAAGAACTCTAGGAATAGAGGTTGATAGCATGAAACTTGCAAACTATGGCATAAGCAAAGGTCCAGCAAATGAAGAAGTAGATAAATCGCTTGCTGAAAATTTAATAGCGGAAAACGAAGGAAAAGCTCTGATTACGAGATCAGAGACCGCAGCCAAGATTTTGGAAATTAAAACCAATTCTGAAGGCAAGGCCTTGATTGACAGCGCTAAGTTTGCAAAAGATGCACAAATACTTACGACAGAAGCTGAAGCACACCGCTTTGATGAGATGAGTAAAGTTGCAAAGAAAAATCCTGGGATAATCCCGTTTATGAATTTGGAACAAGTGAAAGAGACACAGATACGTGTCCTTGGATCTAATGTAATATCCACCATCAATGTTGATGGTGATGAAACTAAAAAGGAGGGAAAATAATGGAAATAATTTTAGAAATTGCCTTAGGCATAGTAGCTTTTGTTGTATTAATTTTTGTTATCTCGTTAATTAAAAAAGGCGGTAAGATAAAAGTAAAAGTAGAATTGGGATGGTTCAAAAAAAATGGACTGTTTATAATATTCTACATATTAGGAATAATCTACATGCAATTGCAGTGCCCTCTACTTTGGCACGCATGGTATGGTTTTCCTTTATTCTTTTGGGTTACCAATGCAATTGTTTTAATTGTATTAATCTTTTTTAAAGATTTTTTGTTTTTCGCAGTTTTGATTATTATTGTATTGATTGGTTTGAATTACACAATACCCCGTTTTGCGCACAGCAGTCATGGTACACCAGCAATACAAACAATAGAAAAACAAGAAGCAAAAAAAGTATTTTATAAGTTTTCTGCCAGTGTAAAATGTATTTCAGTTTATTTAAAAAGTGAAACTGCATTTTACCCTAAGGGTGGAAAAATAATTATAAAATCTCCATCAGGGACTACATGGGAATTAAAACCAGGTGAAGTCCTAAACATGGGTCGCCAACTTGCAGGCTGGTTTTCAGTCTGCCAAGGTGAACCAAGTAATTATGGAGTAGAAGTATTAAATTGAGGGTATAATATCGCATTGCCCGATGCAAACAAAAAGCCGTTCACAAATTGTGAACGGCTTTTTTTATTTTAATTTAATTTATCTTCAACTCACCACTCCCTGCCGGAGGATTGTAATTACCTAAATCAACTTTACCTGTACTAGGATTGATCTCTGTTGTGGAGATGTTTAGAGTATTCATAACAATTGAAAGAATAGTCCAGACTCCCATCATAATCGTAATCCCTATCAACCCATAAACCATGTGACTTTTCCCTGTTGTTTTCTTTTCTTCATTGTCTTGATTAGAAATAAAGACAAATACTCCCCAAAGAAAATAAGCTAAAGCTAAAGCAAAAAGTAAAACGATTAGCGGATTGATAATCAGGTTGTTGACGTTCTGGATAAATTTATCCAGACTCTCACCAGCGGCATAAGCGACATTTGTAAAGAAAAAATTCATTAATTTTTTAAGTAATTAGATTAACAACCGATTGTTCCTGGGATACAAGGAGCAGTAATGCCCTGTGAGCCACCACCAACACCGATACCGAAAGTATTAGCAATAATACCAACTAGACCCCACATACCAACGATAACTACTAGACCGATAAGACCGTAGATCATTTTATCTCTTCCGGCTGTTTTAGCTTCTTCTTCTTTTGCAAGAACATAAGAAACAACTCCCCAGATGAAATAGATAACGGCTAGAGTAATAAGAATAGGTACTACAGTATTAAGAAGACCTCCGATTGTAATAATGATACCACCCACTGTATTTACAGCGAAAGCAAAAGGAGCTAAGACTAAACCAAAAGCGACTAATGGAATTAATTTATTTTTCATATTGTTTTTTCGAAAACATGTCGCGTAAACGTCAATTAAGACGCGACACACTTAATTTTTAATTAATAATAATTGATAATTTAAAGCGACCTTTTATAACTTTCCTAAATATTAGGGTAATTTAATTATAACAACAAAAACCTCAAAAGCAAATATTAATGGGTCTGAAGTTGTGGAATAGCGTTGTCTATACCGAAAGTATTTCCAATGATAGCCACAAGGCCCCATATCGAAACCATCACGGCCAAAGCAATAAGACCCCATATCATAAACTGTCGACCTTTTGCTCTTTTTGACTCTTCTTCAGCACCCAAAATAACATACTGAACTACTCCCCAAATGAAAGCAGCCACAGCCAAAGCAAACACAAGAGGAATAACTGATCTGGATATATTACAAGTAACAAAATTTAGTAAATCACCAAATTTAGGATTTGGTACCAAGGTACAACTGGCAACAGTTGTGGTTTGAGCAAAAGAAACAATCGGTAAAATAAAGGAAGTGACAAAAATTATTGAAGAAAGTTTTTTAAAATTTTTCATTTGGTTTAATAAAATACTGTTGATATAAATAGATTAGCTTATAAAAATTAAAGTGCCAGTATTGTATTCGTTATAATCTGAGCAATTGCCCATGCCCCTAAAAGAATTGCTGCACCTATAACTGTATAAAGTAGAGATTTTTTGGCTACTTCAATTTCTCCAGGGTTACCACGAGCTTTTACAAAAAGAAAACCACTATATATTATAGCCAAGGCGATAATAGGAATACCTATTTTTATGGCTCCTTGAAGAAGAATTTTTATAAAATCATTTAAACTAGTGACACTAATCGGTGGACAAATTTTACCACCAGCTGGGTCACAAATTTGAACAGTTCCTTGAGCAAAAATAGTAAAAACTGGAACAAGAGCAATAAAAGCAAATAGGGACAATTTATGTATATTTTTCTTAATGAAATTCATGTGTATATTGTAACACTATTTAAAACCCAATCCAAGAACCTTCATAACCTAAAGTTGTTAATATTAGTTCAATAATCAACCAAGAACCAGCTGCTAAAGCAATACCTATAACAGCATTAAAAAATATCTTTTTGGCTTGTTCAGACTTATGTGCATTTCCACCTGATGTCACCATTTGGAACCCAGCATAAACAAACATTAAAGCTGCGATAGGTACAGCTAAAGCGAATAGGATAAACTTAATAACATTGTTTACAAGTTGCATTAATTCCTTAAAGCCACATCCATTAGGACAAGCAGGGATTAGTCCACCAGCTGGGCTGGAAGTGTCTCGAACAAAAGAACCAGTGGTTGTGCTATCAGAACCTGAAGATGGTGGATTTGTTCCAGTTCCTGTTCCAGGACCTGGTGGTGTCGAACTTACTGGTGAACAAGAGCCCCCAACACATACTGAATTACAACTAACCAAAGTGGACCAAATACCACCATTTGCACTACCACCGTTACAAATATAATCTGAAGTATTTCCAGTTCCAGGATCTGGTGGTGTTGTCGTTTGCGCAAATGAAATTCCTGGAACAATGACAACTAAAAACATTAAGATTATGAAAGAAATTTTTAAAAAGTTTTTTATCATTTTATTTATTTAGCTAATAAAAGTCCCAATTTGGCAGAAGCATCATTTACTGAATTACTTGGCGCAAGGTTGTTGGAAAGTACTTTTTCAACCATTCCTCTAAAAATATCATCGGTATCTTTTGGAGATGGGTCAAGCCAACTTCTTGCAATCAAAGCGGAAGAATAAAAAATCGGAAAATAAGCATCGGTATTTTTTACTGCTAATAAGTCACGTCTAGCAGGAACAGTATTGAGTGCTACAGACAATTCTTTAGCAAAATCTCCTGTTGTCAGGAGACCCATAACAGAAAATGCTCCTGTTGGATTTTTAGAAAAAGAAGACATAGCTACGCCAGTAGTTCTACCAAATGTCATTTTAATATTTGAATTTTTTAATTGAGGAATAGGTGCAACTGAAAAGTTTTCATTTGGATTACGATTTATTAAAGAAGACAATTCACTCGCATATCCAAAATAAAAAGCTAAATCTTCAGAACTAAATAGGTTAATAGATTCTGGCAATGATTTATTCCAAGAATAGACACCGTTTACAGGGTCAGAAAAATCTGTGTAAAATTTCAAAATAGAACCTAAATCAATTGACCCATCTCTTAATGCCGAAAAAAAAGATCCTTCTTTCTCGTTTATTATTGGGTTACCTGCTTGCATAAAAAGAGTCGAGATAATATCTTTTGCGTGAGTAACATTTGAAAATTGCCCAAGTGCAACTGTACTTTTAATTATTTTTTTATTTTGATCTTTCTTGGTTAAAATTGGAGCTAAATTTTGTAACTCATCCCAGGTGACTGGAGGGTTAACGATATTATTTGAATCCAAAATACTACGATTGTAATACATCACCAATGGATCAATAAACAGTGGAAGAGCAAGTATTCCTTTTGAAGTCAGGAATACTTCTCCTGCACCAGCAAAAGTACTTTTGAAAGATGCTAAAGGAAAACTCTGATATGGTATCGTAGAAATTCTTTTACTGTAATGAAAGATTAGATTATCAGGCAAGAAAAATAAATCTGGACCAACACCAGAAGCTAAAGCTTCTAATAAATCCTGATCAAAGGTCACTGGATCTTTTTGAACGTACTGAACAATAAATCTAGGATTAGCATGATTAAAATCATCAAGAGGAACAAAAATTGCCTGTTGACTAATAGTACCCCACAAAATAACAGTTCCTCCCCCACCTGCACTGTCTTTGTTACTACCAAGAGGAATCATCCCAGAAAAAACCAAAAGACCAAAGGCTGCGGCTGCAATAAAAACAATCAAAAGTATTAATTGGAAATTTTTCATATTGATTTTGTGAAATCAAGTCGCGCAACTGTCGATTCCGCAGAATCGTGCCGAGTAATGTCCTTTGAAACTCGGCCTAATGCGACGCTTGGCTTCGTTAAGATTATACCATAATGGTGTGCCCCAGCATCAATATCACGCTCATAGACAAAGTCTTTTTTCTCAAACATTTCGCGAGCTTGATTTTTATTAACGATAATATTTTGTTTCAAACTAAAAGAATCTGGTGAATCAGACCAATCAATCAAAAGAATCTTCCCTTCTGGTTTTAAAATTCTAAAAGCTTCATCGATAAATTTTTGTTTATTTGTAACTTGAAATAAAATATTTGAAGCTATTACTCTATCAATAATTTCATCCTTTAATTTTGTACCTCCGGTATTTTCAATATCACCCCAAATAGGCTCAATATTGGTAAGATGAGCATCATTCGCTTTATTTTTGATTGTTACCAAAAAGTCTTTTTGTACTTCGACAGCATAAACTTTTCCATTTGGAGTCATCTCTGCAGCAGGAATAGAATAAAAACCAGACCCAGCACCCAAGTCTGCGACAATCATATTATCTTGAAGACCAATTTGCTTTAAAATTTTTTCTGGGTCGGCAAACATGGGTTAATTATAGCATTAAAATAATATTTCCTACACATGTGAGGCTGTGTAAGGCAAGACCTAACACATAATTTAACTTATTTAATATTAAAAAACTTTTCGTTGAGTGACTGTCCATCAGCATAAACATATGCTTGAATAAAGCTACAAATACCACCTTTGTCTAAAGGCAAATTATTTTGCTCTCTAATTTTAGTAACTGTGCTAGATGTCCCGACACTACAAGATATTAATGATTGTTGAGAAAGTTTTATAGTAATTTCTTTACCAATCAGATTTTTTTGAGCCCATGCTATAAAATCAATACTTTCCTTATCAGAAGCCTTATATTGATTAGAAACACCATATAATTGCACTAAATCACCATTTTCCAAAACAAGCACTAAGTATTTAGAGTCAACAGAAATGACTTTTTGGGGATTTTGAAATTCTGCAGAAAGTTTATTAAATAAAGATTGTTCTGCTTCTTTAAAAGAAGCAAGCTGATTATTAAAATCATTTTGCTGATTAACCACAGCAATTGGTTTAAATAAAGGCACAAGTGATTGCGAAATAGAATATCCAATCAATGGAGTAGAAAAAATACTCGTTAAAAGTAAAACAACTAAAATAAAATTAAATTTTCTTCTCAGAAAGAAAATAAGTCCTGAAATTAATCCACCTATTGAGAACAAAAGTCCCGGAAAATAAAACAATAAGCCAGAAAAATTCCATCCACCCGTGTTATAGGCTAATGAATAAGACACTGCTAAAACAAGACCAACTTGTGCAAGAATAATAAGTATTAAAAATATTTTTTCTATATTACTTAAAACTTTTTTTAGATTATTTTCCATAATTTATTTATTGTAAATCTTTTAACTTTTTTTCTACTTCCTTTTCAGATTGTCCAGTAAAAACACCTTTATCTTTAATACTTTCAGCCATTTTAAGTTTTTCTTCCTGAGAAAATATTCTCTCTGAATTAACAATTTCTTCCGCTGTTACTGAAACAAGACTATAATCTATTTCCTGACCATTTAATACTCTTTTTATTTTCTGAACTTCCTGAAGTATTTCTTGATACGCTGGATCATTCATATTATTATTATTATTTCTTAGAATTTCTTGTGCTTTAGGAACAAGGTTTGTTTTAAGATAATCTTGTGAATATTCTGGATGTTCAATAAATTTAACTCCATATTTTCTTAATTCTCCATTTTCATTTTTAAAAGCATACAAAGGAACATTCATTTTTTCTGAGTATTTTTTCATCTGAAATAACTCAGAATTTCTTTTTTGAATCTCAGTATTTTTAAATTCTTGTACTTTCTTTTCCATTTCATTAGCTGGAATTTCTCCAAAGGTAGCTTTCCAAGTTGGATTATCCATTTGGTAATAATCATTATCTATAGATAAATCGTAATATAATCCTGCAATCTGAGGTTTCTCAACTGTTATCTCGTTATATAAAACATCTCTACCTTGAAGAGATTCACCAGAAACAATACTTTCAATGTCTATGTTAGGTTGAATAGCAGAATGTTTATGATTTTCATTGTAATACTTTGGAATACGTTTTTGTAAACCAAAAGCTTCAGATCCTGAATCTTGAGTTTTAGCACTTAATATTTTTCCTTCTCCCAGAATTATTCCCTGTCGTTTATACATTCCATTGTTTGGACGATCTGCTGACGGAGCAAAAACTGAAATTGTTGGATCTAGCCCACCAATTAAATTATATGTATCTTCAAAAGTTAATCCCTTATTATTTACCACTCGGTTATTAAAATCAGAACCACGTTCTTCCATACTACTAAGAGGAAGTCCATGTAAAAATACAATATCCTTTTCTTTCATTACTTCGGACACTCTTCTCTCTTTTTCTTGAGATTCAAAATCAGACTTTTCTTCAGATGTCTTTTGATAAAAATCATCACGTATTTTCTCTGTATTTAATCCAGACCTTCTAGCTTCCAAAATTGATTTAGCAACATCAGTTCGATACTGAGGAGTATGATATGCTTTACTGAAATCACGAGTATTTAAATTATCTTTGGTACCTAACACAATTTTATTTATTTTTTCTATAGTTTCTAATTTTAAATTTTCTGCCTCTAGATCTAAAGAACTAAGCATACTTGTTAAATTCATTTCTTGTGCAATTTTACTTTGCACTTCTGGATTATTTAATTTGACCGAGCTATTGATTTTCAAAAGAGTATTATCTGTATTAGAAAGTAACATAAAGTCATTTTCAACTTTTGAAAAAGTTTCTTGGGCTACTTCTTGGACCGATTTAGGAATCTCTAAAGTAGCGTTCTTTTCAATACCTTCAATATTTCCAATTTTTTCTTTTTCATTTAATTCAACTATCATATATTAATTAAGTAAATATTTTTTGTAAAAAAGATTTAATTTCATCAATTCTTGTATGTTCAATTCTAGTTCTATATGTTTTTAGAACTTCATTTTTCTTCTCTTTAATATTAGAGATTTTATAATTATAATCTGAATATATATCTTTGATTTCTTTAACTTTATCTTCATCCATAATACAAGTATAACAAAGTTCCAAAGCACAAAACAATATCCAAAACGAGACTTATTTTACATGGTTTAAAAAATCTGAACACGAAGATTTTTTAAACACAAGCAATAGAAGCAATACCGTCACCCGCACGGAGACGCATGATCGTGACACCTTGTGTTTGACGTCCGAGAGAAGGGATATCTTTCAAAGCAGTTCGGATAACTTGTCCTTTTTTAGACATAGCAATAATTTCTTCTTCATCACCATTTAGAACCTTAGAAACAATTAGTTTGCCTGTCTTTGGAGTAACTTTAGCTGTCTTAATACCAGAACCTCCACGCTTTTGTACTTTGTATTCTGAAAGTTTTGTTTTCTTACCTAGACCATTTGCACTCATTGTTAGAAATGTTCCATCTTTATTTTCTTTTTTGATAACGTCTACACCAATAACCACGTCATCTTTACCTAGGTTTATTCCACGGACTCCTCCAGCCGTTCGTCCCATTTCACGAATATCTGACTCTTTAAATCTGATTGATTGCCCACTTTCAGTTGCAATCATTACTTCATCACCCTTGTCGACAGAAAGAGCTGTTGAAAGCTCATCTCCTTTGTCTAAACGAATAGCAATGATTCCACTTCGACGCACATCCTTGAAACTCTCACCAGCCATTTTTTTGACTGTGCCGTTTTTAGTAACTAGCATTAATGATATTGGAGATTTTTTAAGTTCTTTCGGCATCGGTAAGATAGAAGTAACTTTTTCATCACCAGAAAGTGAAAGGAAATTCATAATGGACTTACCTTTTGTAGCACGGCGTCCTTCTGGAATATCATACATTTTGATTTGATAAGCTTTACCTAAATTGGTAAGGAAAAGTAAATCATTGTGTGTTGAACCACCAATAAGCATCGTAACGAAATCTTCTTCTTTTGTTTCAAGATCAACAACACCAACTCCACCTCTTTTTTGTGAACGGTATTCAGAAGGATCTGTGCGTTTTACATAACCACCTGCAGTAAAGACAAGCATTGTTTCTTTTTCTGGAATTAAATCTTCATCCGAAATTTCTTTTATTCCACCTTTAACGATTTTTGTCCTTCTGTCGTCAGCGTATTTTTCACGAATTTCTTTTAATTCATCTGAAATAACCTTCAGCATTTTCTTTGCATTTGCCAATAGTTCTTTTACTTCTTTTATAAATTTCTGTTTTTCTGCTAACTCATTCTCTATAGCTTTTCTTTCGAGACCAGCAAGTTTCTGCAACTTCATTTCGAGAATAGCAGTCGCTTGTAAATCAGAGAACTTAAATTCTTTTATTAAATTTAATTTTGCAATTGAAGCATCTTTTGATGCACGGATGATAGTAATAACTCGATCTATTTTATCAAGTGCCTTTTTCAAACCAAGTAAAATATGTTCACGTTCTTCAGCTTTACGTAAATCATATTGTAATCTTCTTTTTACAACTTCTTTTCTGTGTAAAATAAACTCAGAAAGAATTGATTTAAGTGAAAGGGTCTGAGGTACACCATTTACCAAAGCAACAATGTTGAAATTAAAATTTGATTCAAGTTGGGTATTTTTATAAATATAATTTAAAACTTTTTCTGGGTGTGCGCCTGATTTGAGATCTATTACAACTCGAATATCTCTTGTTGATTCGTCTCTTAAACCTTTAATACCTTCAAGCTTTTTCTCTTGAACAAGTTCAGCAATAGCCATTATTAAATTTGATTTGTTTACACGAAAAGGAATTGAAGTAATTATAATCTGAAACATTCCCCCTTTCTGTTCAATGATTTCTGCTTCTCCTCGACAAACAACTCCTCCACGTCCTGTGGAGTACGCATGCAGCATATCTTTGTAACCATAAGCTATTCCACCAGTAGGAAAATCCGGACCTTTCACAAACTGCATCAAGTCTTCAGTGGTAGCTTCTTCATTGTCGATTAAATGCATTGTGGCATCCAACACTTCAGCTAAATTATGAGAAGGAATATTTGTGGCCATACCAACAGCAATACCTAAAGTACCGTTTAAAAGTAAGGCTGGAACAGCAGAAGGTAGAACTACAGGCTCTTTACGAGTTTGGTCATAGTTGGGTCTAAAATCAACTGTTTCTTTCTCTAAATCACGAAGGAGCTCATTGGACATCTTGGCCATTTTTGCCTCAGTATAACGCATAGCAGCAGCATTATCTCCGTCGATTGAACCGAAGTTTCCTTGTCCTAATATCAAAGGATAACGATAAGTAAATTCCTGAGCCATTCCAACCATAGTTTCGTAAACAGCAGTATCTCCATGAGGATGGTATTTTCCTAGCACATCTCCAACCACTGCAGCAGATTTTCTGAAACGTGAAGTTGAACTCAAACCCATTTCATTCATAGCAAAAAGGATTCTTCTGTGTACTGGTTTCAATCCATCTCGAACATCTGGCAAAGCGCGCGTAGTAATAACCGACATCGCGTATGCTAAATACGATTCTTTCATTTCTGCCACAATATTGACTGGAACTATTCCGTCAGTGCGAGGAGCTTCTTCAATTGGTTCTACAATTTTCTTTGCCATTGATTTTGCGAATCACGTCGCGTAAGTCCTTTCGGCGCGACGCTATACTATCTTACCACATCAGCGCTCGGTACTGAAATGCTTTTATAACCATCTACTAAATTATCTTTTAAAGCTGCAAAAGGTTGTAAATCATATTTAATTTTTGCCTTATTTTCTGCACCACCAAAACTTTGGCCCAATGAATAAGTCCACAAAATTATCATAACAACAGCTGCGAAAATCGTAAGAGCATGCAAAATATGTGTTCTTGTTTCTTCCGGTTGTTTTCTTAAGTGATGTACGGCTTTCTTTATTTTATTTTTTAAAATAGTGATTGGCATAATGTTTTAGAAAGATTAATTAAAATTTTAAAACAACAACTTCCCCTTCTTTACCTTCCAAATCTTTTCTCTTAATTGTCAGCTTGTCTATTGCTTCAGCTTTTTCATCTCCAATTTCTTTTAGAAATGCTTTCAGTAATGCATCATCATAATCCATCGGTATTATCATTTTAGGTTCAAAAGACAAGGCTAATTTTGCAGACTGTTTTGTATTAAGTAAGCCATTTCCTCCCACTGGTACAAAAAGAATATCAGGTTCACCTACTGCCTCACGTGCTTCTTTTGAAATTTCTGGATTCGACAATGCTCCCAAAAAAGCAATGTTGATATTGTCCACAGAAAGCTGATAAATAGTATTAATATAATTTTTACCAGCTAAAACAGTATCTGACATAACACCTTTTATAAAAATTTCTTTTACTTCATAATCCCCAGGACCAGTAATTGCAAAAGGTTCTCTATCTCCACGGGATAGTTGTTCAATTCCATTATAATCAGGATGATTAGTTGTAATAAGCGCAATATCTGCACCGAAATGAGCTGAAATACCGGACTTAGAATTCTTGCTGACAGGGTTGAAAGCTATAGTCATCTCCCCTTGGGTTATCTTGAAAAATTGTTTGCCAAAATATGTGATTATCATCGTTGTCCCATTATACTAAATTTTTATAAAAAATGAAACATAGAAATGCGAATAATTTACAAATTGGTTGCATTTTTGTGGTTTTATAGTAGTATATTAGTACAACTTAAATATATATTAAAAGCATGGATTTAGGGTAACCCTCAAAGATTTCGGTCTCTGAAAACCTAATCTTATATCCGCTTTTTAGCGGATTTTTTGTTTAAGTAAGTAAATTATGAAAAAAGAAGAAATAGTAGAAGAAATAGCGGAAAATTTGGTCTTGAAGTCTATTTTAGACAGAAGCTCAAGTAAATTAGAACTTGATTCTCTTGTAGAGGGTCCAGTTATTCTTATCCAAAAATCATCAGTATATGTTGATTTATCACCTTTTAGAACAGGTATCATTTACGGCCGAGAATTTATCAATGCAAAAGATATAATCAAGAAAATAAATCTTGGTGATATCATCAAAGCAAAGGTTGTCGAAGTAGAAAATGAAGACGGTTATGTAGAACTTTCACTGAAAGAAGCTAAACAAGCTCTTACATGGAGTGAAGCTGAAAAAGCTATCAAATCAAAGACAGTAATGGATTTGGAAATCAAGGATGCAAACAAAGGTGGACTTATCTTAGAATGGCAAGGTATCCAAGGATTCCTTCCTGCTTCTCAGCTTAAGGCAGATCACTATCCTAGAGTTCTAGATTCTGATAAAGATAAAATCCTTAAAGAATTAAAGAAACTGATTGGACAGAAAATTTCAGTTATGATTATCTCTACTCTTCCAAAAGAAGGTAAACTAATCTTCTCTGAAAAAGACAACAACCCCGAAGAAAAGAAAGAAATTTTAAGTAAATACAACGTTGGAGATGATTTAGATTGTACTGTTGCAGGTCTTGTAGACTTCGGAGTATTCTTGAAACTTGAAGATGGCCTAGAAGGTCTAGTACACATCTCTGAGCTTGACTGGGGCCTTGTAGAAGATCCTCGCACAATGTTCAAAGTTGGAGATGCTATTCGTGCAAAGGTTATCGAAATCAAAGATGGTAAAATATCCTTATCTATCAAGGCTCTAAAAGAAAACCCATGGAAAGAGTTTGAAGATAAATTAAAGAAAGGAGATATTATCAAAGGTGTTGTTATCAAATACAACAAACATGGTGCACTTGTATCTATCAAAGAAGGAGTAGCTGGACTTGTCCATAACTCAACCTTTGGTTCTGAAGCAAAGCTTCGTGAAAAATTGGAACTAGGTAAAAATTACAATTTCCAAATCACACTCTTCGAACCAAAAGATCACAAAATGACATTGATGTATTTAGAATAATACTTAATCTCAACAAAAAAACCTCCACGAAAGTGGAGGTTTTTTTAATTTTGAGATATCTAAAATAAACCAACAGAATCAATTATTTTTTGATTATCCTCACTGATTTTTCCGTAAAATTCAACAGTTTTGTAAGCAGTATTTTTTAGAATAAAAATAGCGTGAAATTTATCTGTTTCAATTTGATCTTTTACATAATGAAATGAAACCTTGTTTATATTTTTCCCTTCAAGATTACTAGTATCGATTCCAACTCCGTACTGGAAAGCGTATTGTTTTGTATTTGCATCACAAAGTTCACAAATACTTGGTGACCCAAAAGTTAAATCATTATTTGAGAATGTACCAACAAATTGCTTTGTTTTATCGGAATCATTTGTATTAAACTTTATATATACATCACCATACTCTTTTGGATAAGAAAAAGAAATTCCAAGCAAATTATTTTTATATTCTTTTAAGCTTGAAATAGTGTTTGAAACAATAGCTGGAGTACTCGAAACATTTTCTTGATTCACTTGTGGAATAATATTATCTCCTACGTTTTTTAAATAAGGTGCTGATGGTTTTGTTATAAAATAAACTGCACCACCACCGACAACTAAGGCAGTAATAATTGCTAGTATTAAACCAATCCCCACAAACCCTTTGTTATTTTTCATGTAATTATTATACACCCCCTCCTATCAAAAACAATAAAAAAACTTCACACAAAGTGAAGTTTTTTTGTTAAGTATTTGTTGGAAGAGTTATTATTTCATCTCCTATGTTATCCATTATTTTTATGACTTGTTCCGCATAATGAGGAACGATTGAAGGAGGATTATATTTTTGTAGTATTTGTTTTGTTGTCTTGTCGGCGTAATGGTGATCAGTATTAGGATTATTACCTCCTAAATTTCTAGCCACAATTTCGATAGACTCTTCGTTTGATTTAAAATTAATCTTACAAGAACCCCAACCCATAAAACTAAACTTAACTTTTTTACAAGCATGTAGGCCTCCAGTAGATTCACGGACAGAAATTGCAGGTAAAAGACGCCAGTCAATATCGTTCTTTTCAGCTTCTTGTACCATTTTCATACCCATACCTTCTAAGGGCATACCATGTTCCTTGAAGTACGTATCAATGGCTAATGCCTTGATTTTTAGTATTTCGGCCTCCTGATCTACAACCTGGTTAAAGGCTAAAAGACCATTGGCACTTATATTCTTTTGTGATAATACGATTTTAGGAGATACATTATCAGTGTTTACCTTTGGAACATTTCCAGCGGAAACTGATACTGTCATCATAGGCATAAGAATTATTGCCTCCAAAAATCCTATTAATTTTTTATTTTGCATAGTAGGACGGTTTTGCTCCGCCAACCAATAATCTGAATTCAGCCTTAACTGAAGATTCCTTACTAAGAGCCTTTGAGCTGTTAATAAGGATACCTGTATATCGTATCATGTCCGTCAACAAAAGTCAATAGTTAGGCAATGTTTTTGTTATATGTCAAACCTAAAATACCTTGTAAAATAAGGCTATTTTACACTATGCCACTTGACAGATGTGAGCTAAATATTGTTAAATTAACCCTACTAGACAAGGGTTTACTGGGATTTGAGCAAATTATCACCAATTTTGAAAGCTTCCCCTGCTCCCATTGTTACAATGATATTTTTATCGGTAAATACCCTTTGTTTTAAGGCTTTTTCTGCATCTTCAAA
This sequence comes from Minisyncoccota bacterium, assembly GCA_036169735.1. Taxonomy (GTDB): domain Bacteria; phylum Patescibacteriota; class Minisyncoccia; order Phycocordibacterales; family UBA9973; genus UBA9973. Next base: position 1,837 of record JAVHNX010000036.1, on the reverse strand, counting down.
AGAAGTAAAAGCTTGTGAGTTGGTATTGTTCTGAAATTTATTAATCTCATCTGAAAGAATCTTTGACGAGATACTACCGTCATCTTCCTCTCGAGCATAGTAAATCGGTAATAAAAGAATACTATCAGCTAGGGTAAAACTCTTGGCAAAGTCGTCTAATAACAGTTTTGTTCGACTAAAAAGGTGAGGTTGGAAGACCACAGTTATATTCCATTCTGCCTGCGCAGGCAGGCCCTCGGATCTTGGGTATAATTCCCTGAAACCTTCCAAAGTTGCCATAATTTCTGTTGGGTGATGAGCATAATCATCATAAACCTTAACGCCCTCCTTTGTCTCCCCTTTGTATTCAAAACGTCTCCAAGTACCAGGAAATTGAGCCAATGACTTTTGAGTGTCATCTTTTGGAATATCTAAAACATTTGCCACTGCCATGGCAGCCGCAGCATCCTTCCTGTTATGTGTTCCAGGTATTTTTAACTTTAAATGATCATCAAAAAAATCATGATAGTTCACTACTTGGGCATTTATATTTTTTATTACATCAGAAATATTTTTATCGTCTGGGTTACAAACAACATATCCATCAGCTGGCACTTTCATAGCAAACTCATGGAAAGCATTTTTGATATCCTCAATATCTTTGTAATAATCCAAGTGGTCTTCATCAATATTTGTAATAACTAAAATCTTTGGATTAATATTCAAAAATGATCTTCTGTACTCACAAGCTTCAACAACTAAATATTTACTCTTGCCAGCAATAAAATTACTCTTTGTTCCTACAAGTAAACTTCCTACTATCACCGTCGGATCATTTCCATGGTCACACAAAACCTGAGCGATCATCGCTGTCGTTGTCGTCTTGCCGTGAGTTCCAGATATAGCAATCGTGTATTTATCGCGACTTAAAATATCTAGCATTTGAGGATATGAACGTACAGGCACCTTTGTTTGTTCTTTTATTTTTTCAGAAAGTTCTGGATCATAAGTATCAATCGCAATCGTATAAACAACTAGATCTGCATCTTCTGGAATATTTTCATATGACTGCCCTACCTTGATATTTATTCCTGCTTTAATAAGTTCGTGTACAACTTCCCCATCCTGCATATCCTGTCCGGTGACATTTTTTCCGTCATGCAGCATCATCCGAGCAATAGCCGAAATACCAATACCACCAATTCCTATAAAGTGTACATTTTTAATTTTTGATAAATCTAAATTCATTACTTTAATTTCTTAACTATTTTCATAAACAAATCATTTCGTTCATATTCATTATTGAACATTCCAAATGAAGCAAAAGCAGGAGAAAAAAGAATAATATCACCACGGGAGGCAAGATCTACAGCTGTTTTTATTACATTATTCAAATCTTTACCAATTTCATTGGATATTTTCAGCTTGTAGTTATTCAACAAAACATCTGTTCCGGTACCAGGAATCAACACAACAGCCTTACAATATTTGTTTACTATTTTTACAAAGTTAGTTAAATCAAGCTTTTTGTCTGCCCCACCACAAACTAAAATAATATTTCTCCCCGTTTCCCCTATGTCAGACATAGGGGACTTTCCCCTATGTCTGACATAGGGGAAACTTAATGCCTGTATTCCAGCAATTGTCGCTTCTGGAGTTGTCGCATTATTATCATTATAAATTTTTATTCCTTTATATACTTTCAAAAGTTGCAGGCGTCCTTCTAAATCCTTAAAATTTGCAACAGCCTTTTTTATTTTAGTTTCTGGAATATCTAGAACTTTAGCCACGGCAACTGCACAAGCCAAATTCTCTCGGTGGTGTTCTCCTGGTACATTAAACTTCCAATCTAAAACAT
>JAVHNX010000035.1:0-2321 GCA_036169735.1 Minisyncoccota bacterium | reverse complement strand
TGTTTAATATCGATTCCAAATTTAGGTGCTTCATGTTGTTGTACTTGTGCCCATCCAGAGAGTCCTGGTCGTACCACGTGTCGAATATTATAAAAAGGAATTGTTTTTGAATATTCTTCAACAAGCGATGGAGCTTCTGGTCGCGGACCAATAAGAGAAACATCTCCACGAATAACATTCCATAATTGAGGAATTTCGTCGAGTCTTGTTTTTCGTAAAAATCCACCAACAGTAGTTATTTTTTTTGTTTCATTCTTTTCATTTGTTTCCTTATTTTCCATCGTTCTAAACTTATAAATTGGAATTATTTTTCCATGTTTACCAACTCTATTGTGAACAAAAAATAAAGGCCCACCATCTTCAATTTTGATTGCTATATAAATAAATGGATAAACAAAAAGTGAGAGTATATATGCTGGAACACCGAGTAAAAGATCGGTAAAACGTTTGAATCCATTGTATCTATGTGAAATACTAATGTATCTGAATATCCACTCTTGATTAATAAGTTGCATTGGAACCATATCAAAAATATCTTCATAGACATCGACTATATCAAGAACAGCAGATCCTTCGAAGACTTCGGTATAAAAATAACTAAAGTACGGTTTGATTCGTTCATCTCGCATATCTACAATAACAGAGTTTGGTTTCGTTGTTCGAAGAACATTAATTACTTTTGACATGTCATAGGTATCGACATCAATAATCGAGATGAGTGTTATTCCTGTATGAGGGTTTCGGGTTAATTCGTCAACAAGAACTTTAAAAGTTTCTCCACTTCCAATAATGATACTTTTTTGTTTTTTATAACGGAGAACAATAGAAAAAGCATAGTGTCTCCATACACTCATGAGCACTGACGATGTTATGACATATACAAAGAGAATTGTTTTAGGTGCGATACCTAACGTAGGGAGTATATAGAAAAGCATGACAGCACTTAATGCTGCCAGTATTTGACTTGTAAGAATACGTTTACTAAGCTCTCGTATAAGTCGCAGTGATGGCTTATCATAGAGACCATAACTATAAAAAATAGAAATACTTACAAGAATAATAAGTGTAAAAGATGGGACAAATGAAAGAAATAAAGACGTTTCTGGAATTTCTCCACTACGCAAGAAGAGTGCTACATAGAGAGACCCAAAGAGTAAACAACAATCAGCTACTAATAATAAGAATCTTCCTGGTGTGTGTCGTATAATCATAAATGATGATATAGTATACTACTACTATACTATTGTTTTTATGAAAATACTATATCTCATTACTAAGTCTAATTGGGGAGGTGCGCAAAGATATGTATATGACCTTGCAACAACTTTTTCAGCTCGTGGTCATGAGGTTTCTGTTGCAACAGGTGGTAATGGTGATTTGGTAAACAAATTGCAATCAAAAAACATCCCAGTCATACATTTACCTAACCTTATTCGTGATGTTCGCATCAAGGCAGAGATTCGAGCTTTTAAAGAAATGTATACTCTTATTAAAGAAGCAAAACCTGATATTCTTCACTTGAATAGTTCAAAAGCTTCTGGTATTGGTGCTGTGTGTGGTCGATTGCTAGGAGTAAAGTGCATCGTTATTACATTGCATGGAGCTCCTTTTCGAGAGGATAGACCTTGGACTGTAAAGAGACTTATTTATTTTTTTACATGGCTTTCTTGTTTATTCGCACATAAGATTATTACGGTAAGCAAGCAAGATGAACATGATATTAGTGTGATGAGATTTTTACGAAAAAAGGTAACGAACGTATACCTTGGACTTCTTTATGGAGATTTGGTACCAAGAACAACCCCAAAGACAAGAAAGACTCATATTGTTACTATAGCAGAGCTTCATCGAAATAAAGGTCTTATCTATGCACTTGAAGCAATAGATAATCTTCGTAATGAAGGATTGGATATCGTGTATTCAATTTATGGAGAGGGGGAGGAGAGGAAAAAATTAGAAGAGTATATCTTGATGAAGCAATTAGGAGATATTGTTTCACTCCATGGTCATGTTACGGGTATTGCAGATAAGTTACAAGATTTTGACCTTTTCTTGCTTCCTTCTGTTAAGGAGGGGTTACCTTATGTGTTGCTCGAAGCAGGTAAAGCAATGCTTCCTGTTGTTACGACAACAACTGGTGGTATTCCTGAAATTGTACGACACGAAGAAACTGGTTTACTTGTTGCACCAAAAGATGTTGAACATTTAACTGAAGAATTACGACGCCTTATTCTTGATAGAAATTTTGCAAAAAAGCTTGGTCAGACACTTCGTGCTCATGTTGTTCAGAATTTTTCACATAGTAAAATGCTTGTTGAGAC
>JAVHNX010000034.1:0-2336 GCA_036169735.1 Minisyncoccota bacterium | reverse complement strand
CGTCGCGTTTACATCGCGAATGTCGGGGGTTCGAGCCCCTCAGCGTCCACAAAAATAATTAACGAGCTTCTGGATTCAAATACGAAGGTAAAGTATAAAACCCGATAGGATTACTTGGATCGGCAACTAACCATTCCCAATTTTCATTCATCACGCGAAAACCAGCGCCTTCTAAAATATGAAGATCTTCTTGTGTAAATACTAATCCATTATTTACATCGATTTTGAATACAGGCTTATTGACTGGGGTTAGCTCAAACTGAATTCCAGCAAAATATGGAGGAGCATCTAAACCATAAAAATTCCAGGTAATTCCATTATCTGTAGCCAATCTCGCATGTAGACTATTCCACTTTCCGATAACTATTTTATTAATAGCAGGATCATAGATTACAGCCCTAAATTCTTTGACTAGATCCTCCGTAGGAGGCGTTACTCCATCGCGAATTCTAGAATCGGTCGATCTTCTTATCGCTACTCCTAATTCTTCAATCACTCTTTGATCCCGAAGCCTCTCTTCAAGCTTCGTCACGTCAGGTGGTACAGGTTTTTCGTTGACACTAAGACTTGGGGTAGGTAATTGATTTTTTCCTTCATTACCCATACTTCCACCAGAACTAGATGGTGTATTAATCTGTACACAAGCTTTTCCATTAACATCAGTTATTATTGTATTTGAATTTACTTGTTGTACTAATACTTTTGCCCAACCATCTGTACTCATCTTCATCATTTGCGGTTGAGTATAACCATATGGAGGCATTTCAACCGTATATTGCGCAACGTTTCCCATTACTAAAATGGACGAAGTAATTCCGACCATATTTGTTCTTAAAGTTAAAGCAACCACAGCACCAACATCATCAACAACCAGACTCACACTCCCAGCATTATTAATGATTTGTATATTTTCTATTGTTAATGGAAGAGATGATGACAACAATATCAGATCAAATTGACTTCTTTGTTCTTTTGGTATTTTAATTCGAAGTTTATCTATCGCTTGTGCAGTTGCGATTGCTCTCGTTTCAGAACTCATTGGTTCAATCCTTGTATCGCTAGGCGGTGGAGGAGTAGAGCTGTCACAATTTTTAGCCATTTGGGTAACAATTTCCAAAACTTGTTTTTCAGTTAAGATTGTTGAGATGATACTGCCTTGGGCATTTTTATAACTATATACAGGCTTACCGTCTTTATTCCTTATGACATTTGCATATATTTCTGTATACAGTTTATTTAAACTTTTGATATTGAAATTACCTTTTAAGACTTCACGAGCAAGCATTACTGCAAAAAGATCATGCATTCCTTCAATTTTAATATCCTTTTTAATACCTGCTAATTTTTTAGCTTTTTCAACCAAATCTCTTGGAGTATCTTTAAAATGATCATCCATCGATTTATCCATTCCGGGAAACTTTGTTCGATAGACAAAATCTGAGAGTGCTATTGTAGCTTCTTGAGTCATTTTTAAAGTACTAGGAGAAATTTGTGGAATATCAAGCGCTGGGAAGTGAATATTAGAAATCAAATCAGCACCGATTGCCTGAACATCGATTGTTGCAGCATGAATAAAAGTAGCACCTTCTGAAGCAGCGTGATTACCTGGTTGAGCACTTATATTAGTAGGCATTAAACCCGAAAAAGCCAATGCCGCTTGTGCCATATATACTGATAAATACGTAGTCAATTCTCCTGCAGTTTTAATTTCAGGAAACTTAAATTCCCATTTTTTTTCAGCATGATTTAAGTTTGCCGCAGTTGGAACTGAGGTGTCTGGATAATAATGTCGTCTTGGCAGTCGTCTTAGCATAAGATTTACAAAATTAAAGGCTATTATAGCAGTCTAAATTGCGATTTTCAAATGATTGTGTCCATTACCTTCAATCAGATTTTGAATGTACGGTGAAAAATGTCCTTTGTATCTTTTCTGTAATTCTGGTCGTTTATAATCTTGTGGGTTAAGTATTTTTCGACAGATTTTTTTGCCACAATAACATAATCCATCGTCTGAAAATAACCATTCTTCATCTATATCCCATGTAGCCACATCAACGGTGATTTCTTGACCTTTCTTTATGTTCCGACGGGCAACAACAGTAACTTCATCAATGAGCCATGCAGTAGGATTACAGGAATGATTCAGATACTCATCTATCGTGTCCTGAGTATTACTTACCGGCAATACAATAAATTCATCCTGTGAAATTGGAAAAGCAGTTTGCAGTCTATATTTTTTTTCTGTCAAATTTTTTTTTGAGACGATTTCCCCTCCAAAAATCATCAAAACTTCACCTTTTTTAATGTCATTATTGACAAAAATGCCATCGCCACTT
>JAVHNX010000033.1:25104-91989 GCA_036169735.1 Minisyncoccota bacterium | reverse complement strand
ATACTTCCATTGTGTAGTTCTTTGAGATTAGGTTTTGATTACTATTGATTTAGTTACTTTGATCTTCTTAAGTGGAGACTAAAGTAACTAAATCAATTAATCTAACAATTTAAAACTAAAACGCTATGAACTACTGGGATAATCATGGAATCGTGTTCCTTATTTGTATTGCAATTTTTCCTCGTCTAACATTATTTTTTGCGACAATCATGTCATTTGGATTGTTCGGATGGCTTGGTTTTATTTTTGCTCCACATATTTTAGTTGCAATTTTAGCCACAAATTATTACTGGGATACTAATCCCATATTATGCGTAATTGCTTGGGTAATAGCATTAGGAGGAAGTTCAGGTGAAGCAAAAGTTGCCAAAAAAGGTATTAATAAAATATCAAATAATTCTTTGTAGAATTATTAAAGCTCTTCATAAAGAAGAGCTTTTTATTTTAACAAACTGGATATTTTCTATTTATTCCTTTAGTGTTTATCTGATTATAATAAATATAATAATAATTTTTTCGATATATCATAAAAAAGTATTTTCTGTAAAAAAAATAGAATTTAAAATTACAAAATAAGATTCGATATTGTCCCATAAGGTCAGTAATATAGTATAAACAAATAAAAAACGCCTTCCATTTTTGAAAGACGTTTTTTTGTTTTTTATTTAAAATTACTTTGTTTTATTTTTTGGCGTATTTTTTATATTCTTCGGTTTCAAAAAATTGACCAAAAAATATACTTTCAGAACCATCCCAACTATTCCCATCAAATTCTTTTACATAATTATCAAATGTAAAAGAACCGCTTTGAAGAAAAGAATCTATTTTTTTAGTAAACTTCTCCTCAAATTCATTAGAACGACATAATCCGACATAGTGACAATTTTTTCTATTATTTATATTAAAAGAAAAGATAACCACAACTCTATTTTTCTCATCAATACATATTTCTACCCTCTGACCATTGACTGTAGAATTATCATTGTTTTTTTCTTGTCCATTTATTGCAAATTCAGATCCCCAAGCCTTATCACTAAAAAGTGGAGGAAAGGTAAGACTAAAATTACTTAGTTCTGTTGAAGTTACACGATAAGAAAATCTATCCTGTAAGGATTTTAGGTATTGTTGGGCATTTTTTCTAACTTGGTCAATGCCAAAACCATCTGTTGATAGGTTATTTCTTTTCATTTTATTTTTAAGGGTTAAATTTATTTAACTGGCAATCTATTTAATATAAATACTACAACAAACTGATTAATAAGTCAACCTCTTAAGGTTATTAATTTCATTAGTATGTAATAGATAATTTAAACCCTATTTTGTATCAAAAAGGTTTCAATTTCGTCCCATAAAGCCAGCAATTGACAATTCAATACATAAACATTATTATGCGAATAATAATAGTTCTTTGATATTTGGTTTTATTGCTAATGATTGATTTACCTTGTGCTTCTAAATGGAGAATAAAGTAAATCAATCAATTAAACAATTTAAATCTTTAAAATATGAAAAAAATAAATTCTTTCTTATTAACTGATTCAAATAGTTTTATAATCAAGAAACAGGTAAAGGATATTCTCGCGGGTGACAAACTATTAATTTTTGATGAAACAATATACTTTTCGTTCGTCCCAAATTATAATTGTTACAAACTTATTGATGTGCCGGAAAATGGCATTACTAAAACAAAGAACAATCAAGTTTTGATTGAATATAATAATCCGGGAGCAATCGTTTTTGTAGATTTACCTATATATTCTTATGTGTATTTGGGTGGATTAATTTCTTTTTCCTCGCTTGAAACTAAGTCCTATGTAAAACTTTATGGGAAAACAAATTCTGATTATGTTGGTTTATTCGGACATCTTTTTAAAGATCAGGAATCATCAGTTGATGTTTTATATAATTCCGAAAAGCTTTATGAAAAGATTAAAAATCTTAATTCCAGACATTATGATGATGGTATTGAATTGACTAAACCAATACGACAGCATCGTAGAATTTATTAATGTTTATTAAGGGCTTCATATAACGTGAAGCCCTTTTTTATTGTTTATTTATTAAAATAGATCCGACAGCGTCCCATAAGGCTAGCAATAAATATAAATATTAGATGTGAACCTATGATATAATTTGATTATGAATACATATAATTGGTATCTACAATTAATCAAACCTACATGGGCACCACCTAGCTGGATTTTTGGCCCAGTATGGACTCTTTTATACGCTATTATTTTCGTTTCTTTTGGGGCAGTTTTTTATAAGGTTTTTAATGCAAAACTTTCTTGGATAATAATAGTACCTTTTATTTTAAATCTTATTTTTAATTTGGCTTTTACTCCCATCCAATTTGGATTGAAAAATAATTATCTCGCAGCTGTCGATATTGTTCTAGTTCTTACAACTCTTGTATGGGCTCTTTTTGTTGTCTGGAATGCATTACCAGAGCTTAGATGGGTTGTTTATATAAATATCCCTTATTTATTGTGGGTGTCATTTGCAACAGTATTGCAATTGACAATAACTTACCTAAATAAATAATCATGAAAAAGATTTTAACATTCTGATTCTGAATATTCTGCAAAAATTATTACTCAAGAACTTATTGAAGTTGAAGAAATATAAATAAGATATTTAAACCTCATTCTGCATTAAAAATGCTTCTAATATTGTCCAACAAGATCAGCAAGCACTTTTAACTTTATTTGATATAATATATTTATGGTTTCATACAAACACACTCAAATTGGATATCTTATGCTAGTTGTTACACTGGCTGTACTAGTGCTCTTCGTCTGGGCTCAAATTACGGCCCGAGCCGAACCTCCTTCAGTCGACTCCGGCACAAATTTTCTTGTTACTGCTGTAATGGTGTTGATTGTGTTTATTCTTGCATCGTTTGCCACACTAACAGTTTCGACTGATGAGAATCATCTTAGGGTTAAATTTGGTTACGGAATTTTTACCAGGAAGTTTGCACTTAATCAGATAGCTTCAGCTCAAACAGCAAAGAATCATTGGTATTATGGATGGGGAATAAAATTGTGGCTGTGGCCTAAAATGTGGATATATAGTGTTTCAGGTTTTGACGCCGTTGAACTAGTGATGAAAAATGGGAAGGTCTACCGAATAGGAACGGATGTTCCCGAAGAACTTGAAACTGTGATAAAGCAATTAATATGAAAATAGAATTTTACAAAGTAACTTGGTATTCTAAACTGCTTGCTGTTGTTTTATTCGTTTCAACTTTTTTTGTTGGTTTTGTAATAGGGGAACGAAAAATAAATATATATTATCTACCAATCAAAATAGAAACTACGCAATATAAAACTTATACAGATACTGCTCTGAAAATGTCTGTAACATACCCAGAAAATTTTATTATTGATAATGCTTATAAATATCAAATGCTAGGACCTGGCAAAGATATCGAGGGTGTAAAATTAACTATTCCAAAATCAATGACGGATAGAACAAATCTAGGTAATGATTCATATATAAGTATAGAAAATATCAAACAGAGTAAAAACTGCACAGCGGATCTTTTTCTAGATCAAGTTAAAGCTAGTAGTTTGATGGATGGAAGTACGACTTACTCATATGCTTCATCAACAGGCGCGGCAGCAGGAAACAGGTACGAGGAAAAAATATACGCAATTCCCGGAACAAACTCATGTATAGCAGTGCGTTATTTTATTCATTATGGAGTTCTCGAAAACTATCCAGCAGGTACAATAAAACAATTTAACGAAAAAGCACTTTTAGATCAGTTTGATCAAATTCGTCACACTATAACGTTTAATTGATTTTTTTATTGTTGTATGATTTTAATTTAAAATTAAAAAAACACTTCGATTGAAGTGTTTTTTAGTGATTAAATTCTAGTGTTTAATTTTTTTCGTGCCATCAATAAAATATTTAGCGACAACAAAAATGATAATTGTTGATGCAGTAAATATAAGAACTGTACATATTGTTAATGGACTATTTGGGACATTTGGTAAATACCAGGCTCCCCAAATTGTTAAATTGAAAGCTAACATTAATAGCCCAACTACGTTTACAATTATACCTCTTGTAAAAATAGATACACAGTGTACAAAGTGATAATGATAGCCAAAATAAACGGCAGCGAGTGGTAAATAAGATTTCCCATAGTTTTTTAATTATAAAGGTTAAATAATTAGTTAATTTTCGGAATTTATTTAACGGAACAAGGTTAAACGATTCATGTACACAATAGCTTATCGTTCTAGGTATGTCAAATATATAAATTTACTATTTTTATAATTAAAATGTTAAGATGAGTACTTATATGACAAACCAAGAATTGGTAGAAAATTTGATGTCACATTTTGTGAAGGTAAGAAAAATGCTCACATTAGGAAACTTGGAGTTATTAAAATCAGATGAACTTTACATTACTAAATACAATATTGAGGACATATTAAATGGTTACAAACCACTCTTTGATGAGAAAATAGTTCTAAAAATGGAGAATATTATTTCAAAAGAAAGGACAGCCTATGAGGATGGAATATTTTTGGAAGCACAAATAGTTAATGCAGAGCTACAAGACATTTATATTCTCTTAAAAGAATTAATAAAAGACAAAGACGATTCTAAACAAATCAACCTAGATAGTGTAACTCGTGCTTCAGGTTTTTAGTTGGTATAATAATATTATGATAAATATAAATTCAATTGTTCCAGATTTTGAGATAGATGCGTATCAAAACAACGAAATAAAGAAAATAAAACTTTCTGAATACAAGGGTAAATGGGTAGTCTTGATTTTTTACCCAGCTGATTTTACTTTTGTTTGTCCAACAGAGCTAGAAGATGCATCTAAGTATTATGAAGAAGTTAAAAATTTAGGAGGAGAGATAATGAGTATTAGTACTGATACTACTTTTGCTCATAAAGCGTGGCACGATAGTTCACCAGCTATTAGTAAGATTCAATACCCTATGTTAGCTGATCCGACTGGTAATGTATCTAGAATGTTCGGAACTTATATCGAGGCAGAAGGATTGTCATTACGAGGGACATTTATTATTGATCCAGATGGAGTTCTTAAAACAATTGAAATACATGCCAATAATATCGGCAGAAGTGCAAAGGAAATGCTAAGAAAACTACAAGCAGCTAAATTTGTGAGGGAACATAGTGAAAACGTATGTCCGGCAAACTGGGAGCCAGGAAAGGAGGTATTAACACCAAACGTTGATTTAGTTGGAAAAATTTAATAGAAATAATCTTTTAGATATATGGCTTATAATATAACAAAACATTTGTCTCCAAAAAATTGCAGCACTTGCCATGGTGAAGGTGATGGATTTAAATGTCCAAAATGTGGATACACCACAGCACAATATAATCCTTTACATTTTCAAGCGTGTGATGAAAAATCAATGGTACAAGTTAGATGCAAAAAATGTAGAGAAGCAGAAAGTAATTGTAAATGTTTATAGATTTTTTTTAAAAAATTATAAATAAACGGTAATTGACACAGAACAAAATATAATATACTGTAATTTTAATTGCAGTTTTTTGACAGGTGGTTTTTATTGAATTAGGTTGATTATCTTAGTTTCCTCACATGGGGATTAAGATAATCAACCTAATGTTTAATCAATACTAAAACCTAAAAATATGAGTATGCCAAAAAATTTATTTCTAGTAAGACATGGACAGTCCGAAGGAAATTTCGTAAGAAAACAATTTGAAGAAACTAACAATAGTTGTTTCTTCTCAGCTGAATTCCTTGAACTACATGAATCTCAGTACAAACTAACAGAATTAGGTATTGAACAGGCCAAAAAAGCAGGAGAATGGTTCTTGAATAAGAACTTCCTTATTTATGACCGAATGATCGTATCTAATAATGTCAGAGCATTGGAAACTGCCGCGTATTTAAATCTTCCAAATCCAAACTGGATGATTGATTTCAATCTCAGGGAAAGAGATGGTGGTTTATTTAACCAAATCACACCCGAAAAAAGAGATTTGGAATATCCTGATCAACAAAAATTTTGCAATACACAACCATTTTTATTTCGTCCTCCACAGGGAGAAAGTATTGCTGATGTATGTCAAAGAATTAAAATTGTTCTTGATACCTTAGCAAGGGAGTGTGATGGTAAAAATGTTATCATTGTATGCCATGGACACGTAATGAGAACATTGCGAATAATTCTTGAAAGGATGTCTCTACAAAAGACAAATGAGTATCTTTTGTCTCCAGATGATTGGGGTCGTGTTCCTAATTGTTCAATAATTCATTACACAAGGGAAAACCCCATTGATAACAAACTGGGTTTGTCTGATCGGTTTGATTGGGTCAGAACGATCCGTCCTGCTGGTGGTGGAGAATACGAAGATGATTTTTCCGTAATTGAAAGGAAAAAATATACCAATGAAGAGTTGCTTCTTGAAGCAAGGAAGAACCGAAATGAATAGAAACCTCTAAAAAAAATAAAACATGAGTAGCAAAAAACACAGAAAAAAGATTCTGAATCTCCACATAAGGATGAAAGAATCGAGAGACGGTGTTGGTAAAACTAACACACCTATCTATATTAGAAAAATTAGCAAGTATCACCGAATGGTACTAAATCAGGCTCTCACGTACGGTATTAACCTTATTAATTTAAGGAAAAAATACAAACTTGAGTTCGCAGTAAAACTTTTTAAGTATATTCAAAATGAGACAGAAAGAAAAAATGATAAGATTGCTCTTATTTTTCCGAAAAATAATACTGAAACAGAATTTCTACCTTTTGATTATATTAAAGAACTAAAAGATGCCGGATTTAAAATCAAAGAGTGGTCAGACAGTTTTGATGACAAAAAAAATAGTGAAAAAGTTAGAATCCCAAGATATGGGTTTGAATCATTAAAATAGAAAATGCTTTTGATAGCAAAAACTCTCACATAATTAGTGAGAGTTTTTTATTACCCATTGACAAATAACCCTATATTTGTTACTCTCTTTTTAGATAAAATAAATTACTAACCTAAATTACAGAGAAATGCCAGAAAAAACAACACCAGTAATGAAGATTTCCTACAAAGGAATCTCGACCCTAGAAGGTCACGTTTTAGTTTGTCGGACCGAAATATTCGGGAAGATATTAAAACCATCGTACTTTTACATGAAATACAAAGGAGCTAGATTTGTATCCAGTGGAGAAATCGCAAGATTGAATACTGATGGTAGCACTTTACCACTTTCCAGTGAATGGACTATGGCAAAAAAAGAATGGGTAGATCAAAAAGGTAACCATGTTAGGATTCGTAACCTAACTGAAATTGAAAAAACTGCAGCCGACAGACTCTTTTTTAAATTACAGATAGAAACCCATTATGGTTTTTCATTGCAACAACTAACTGTTCGTAAAAGAAATCTTACTTCACAAATAGCAGCAATGGAAAAAGAAATGAAGGCCTTAAACGCTATCATTGAAAAGAAAGAATCGAGAGAAAAAAATGAAATAAGAATAGCAATGTAAAAATCATTCTATTTTTCATCAAATGCAGCTCTAAAAATGGGCTGCATTTTATTTTTCTTTTTTTATTACACCCCTTCCTTTTTTAACTAATCTATGGTATTTTAATGGAAATAGTAATAACCTATAAATCTTTGTCATATGAATACACCTTATCTTATTGAAACTGGTCTAGAGGTATTAATACTTCTTTTACTCGTTTTGTTTTATTCGAGAGGACCCAAAGAAAACAAAAAAGAAATACAAAAGGAAATTAAAAAGGAAAAGCAGAGAAATAAATCTACTTCCTTGATTAAAATTGGTGCCAACTCTGAAAATTTTATTGACTATTTTAAATTTAAATCAGAAATTGATTATAAAAAAATAGAAAACAAAGAATTACAATCTCTATTAGAAATTTCAATAAAAGAAGAAGATTATGAAAAATCTATATTGATTAGGGATGAATTTAATAGAAGAATTGAACAAGAAAAATTAAATAAAAATTCACAATTAAAAAATTAAGAGAAATGGAAACAAACGTGGAGTACCTAGAAAAAGAACTTGAGAAGTTCCAAGGAATTATTAATCAAAATTGGGCTAAACAAAAAGCGGATATGAAAACACCTCAAGACGAGGCCATAATTAAGCATATTGCATTTGCTGAATTGGAAATGGAAACAGATAAAAATTTTCATGTACGTCTCTACAATCAAAGGACTAATGACCTTGAAAGAGAAGAAAATGCACGAGAAATACCTTCATTTACACAGGATAAAGAATCAAAAGAACAATATTACCAAAGAGAATTCAGACGTCAAATGAATTATTCAATGGATACCTGGTTTAAATATGTTGATATTAGAAAGAAAGAAGCTGAATTAATAAAATAATTAGTTCAAAAAATTTAAAAGCTTATCGTAATGATAGGCTTTTTTTATTCTCAATTACCAATAAATAATAAGGTTACGGCTTTTTTCTTGCTTTTTATTGTTAAAAAGCATATAGTTATGAAATATTTATTATAACTTGTCTAGTATATAGACATACAAACAAAATATTTTATGGGAAATTTTCAAGGAGGAGATAGAAGAGGAGGTGGAGGTTTTAGAGGTGGTAATAGTAGAGGAGGAAGACCAAACTTTCAGAAAAAGAGTTTTGGAGGTGGAGGTTTTCGTGATAGAGAAGTTGTTATGCACAAAGCTGTCTGTAGTGAATGTGGCAAGAACTGTGAAGTTCCTTTTCGCCCAACAGGTGATAAACCTGTTTACTGTTCCGATTGTTTTAGTAGTAAAAGAGAAGATGGAGGAGAAAGAGCTCCACGTAGAGATTTTGAAAGTCGTGAACCAAGAAGAGAATACAGTAGTGACAGACCTAGTTCAACTAGTTCTTTTTCAAAACCTACATCAGCTCCTGCATTTGCACAAGATGATACAAAGAAACAATTAAGAGAAATAGGCATGAAACTTGATCGTCTTATAACTGTAATGGAAAGACTTTCTCAAGCTAAAGAATCAGCTCCTGTTGCGAAGGCTATTCCAGCTGTAATCATGGCACCTAAAATGACAGCACCAAAAATAGAAGTAAAAAAAATATTAGCTGTCAAGACAGTTGCAAAAAAGGTTGTTGTAGCAAAAACTCCTGCAAAAAAAGTAGTAGTCAAAAAAACTGTAGTAACAAAAAAGAATAAATAATCTAAGCTAATAACAAAAGCCCACCGGTTTAAACCGGTGGGCTTTTGTGTTTCTTGGTACTATTATACTTAAATTAAATTGACATACTGATATATTATGCTATTATATGTACAGTGGTAATGGTTCTTTGTGAGAAAGTTTAATTTTCTTTGTTTAAATTACTTTGTATTTCTAGGGGAATTTGAAGTAATTTAAATAAAAATAATTAAAACTAATAAATATGAAAAGAAATAATGCAGTGTTCCCAGAAATTCTAGTTTTCAAAAATAATGAAAACAAAAGTATTCCTTTAACAGAAATAGTCAAAAAGAATATTATATCTGTTAAGATTAGTTATCTTTCAGAAAAAAAGAGAGTCAAAGCTGATGGATTTATAGGACGAATTGGTTTTAAAAAAAATATTCAGGAAGAGAGGGAATTGATAATAAATGACCCAAGAGGAATCACTTTTGATTTTACTTCAGGAATAGAATCAGCAGCAATAATCTTTTTCTCAGAAAAAAAAGAATTTGAAAAACTTGCTGATTATGATTTTGACTATGAAACAATCTTGAAGCGAGAAGTAATAACTCTTTCTAAGAGATATCAAATAATTTTTCCTATCAACAACTTAAAAGAAATTGATTGGATTGATAACGAACCTCTAGAATAGGTATGTTTATATAAACATTAGTTTAGGAAACAGACGTTTGGTTAACCGCTTAACATAATTGTTTTGATTCTAATGAACATACTAACCCAGCCTTAAATAATAAGGCTGGGTTTTTTTATTATTGATTACTCAGTTTGAAACCAAGATAAATTCCAGCTATTGCTCCTATAGCACTGAAAATGATTGAAGAAAAAGAAAAAACACCATCTCCCCGTAAAAGGGGAACTAGGCTTCCAATCGAGGAACCAATAATTGTACCAATCAAGACAAAAGTTTTTGAATTCATATATGTAAATAATAGTATAAAATAAAAAATATTTACTTGACAATATATGAATTTATTGTTACTTTAGGTAGGTAGAAATAGTTCTCAACAACTTAAAACACTCAAGATTATGATGATTTTTTTAACTTTTTCCTCAACAGGCGAACAAATCCTTTTTTATATGGGATGTTTCGTTATCGGCTTATTATTTACATTCTTTGGTACAGCTGAAATTGCAAGTAGAATTTACAAAAGAAAACTAGCAACGAAAAACTTTGTTTATGTTTCCAAAATGCATGACGGACACTTTGTTTCAATTCCATTTAATCAAAAATCTGAAATCAAAGTGCTTTTGGCTATATGGCAAACACTCCAGGAAGAAATATTTCAAGCCGCTTCAAAAGAAAGATTGGGGGAACTATTTAAATATTCTGAAAATAATGACTTAAACTCATTTAAACTTTATTATTCAAATATTAAACCTAATAATTTAGTAAAAATATTCATCAAGGATGCTTTTACTGAATCTTTTCCTTTTAAGTCTGAAACAAATAATCAAGCAGCTGTTGCAACTCAGATTACAAGTATTTTTACTCTGAAGGGAATCACCGCGGATCAATCATCTAAATTTATTGTTCATATTAAAAATCATTTTGTAGATCATGATATGGTAATGGGTGTGATTCATTTTGATGTTTACCAGAATGAAGAATAGTATTGTTTTATTTTTAAAGCCACATATAATTTGTGGCTTTTTTTATTTTTATCTCGTGTATAATATAGTTTAATGCAATATAAATTTTTTACTAACTCAGAAACAACATGGCAGGCCATGTTTGAAGCCATAAAACTAGCCAAGGAATCTGTATATTTAGAAATGTACATTTTTCAAGATGACATGGAAAAGTTCAATTTTTCAGCACTTTTAACAGAAAAAGCAAAACAAGGACTTAGAATTCGTGTAATACTAGATTATTTTGGTAGTTCTAAGCTTAGTAAAAGTGCACTCAGTAGTATGAAAGAGGCTGGAGTAGAGATTTTATTTATAAGTTATTTATTTCACCGCGCACATAGAAAAATACTTGTTGTGGATAATTCAATTGGTTTTATCGGGGGAGTTAACTTTCACCAGAGCGCAAAGTTATGGAATGATTTAGTCGTAAGAGTTAAAGGTGCATTTATTAAAAAAATAATTAAATCTTTTGCAAAATCATATGTAGAGTGCGGAGGTAAAGATCCATTAATTCTTTCTGAAAGTAAAAAGAATTTTTTACATAAAACACAAATATGGTTAATTGAAAATTTTCCACATAGAAACAAATTTTTTTTAAAAAGAGTTTATAAAGAATATTTAAATCAAACAAAAAAACATGTAATACTTGCTACTCCATATTTCATGCCCAAGCGGTGGTTTATCGTACTTCTTCATCAAGCTGTTTTACGTGGAGTAAAAGTAGATATCCTAGTCCCTAAAACTACAGATCATACCTTGATTGATCGTGTAAACTATTTTTATATAAATAAATTAGCAAAGCTAGGGGTAAATTTTTACCTTGAACCCGAAATGAATCACGCGAAGGTTATGATAATTGATGAGAGGGAAGGAATAATAGGATCACAAAATTTAGATTTTTTATCATTTGAACTCAATACAGAACTAGGAGTTTTTTTTAGTGACCTTGCAACAGTAGGTAAACTTGTTGTAATAACAAATAAATGGAAAGAGGGATCAATTATTTTTAACCAAAAAGATTATAAACCAAATATGCTGGACTACTTTTGGGCACATTTATTTCAGCTTTTTGCGAAGATTTTATAAAAATCATATTATTGCTGCTCTCTTTTTGTTATGTTAGACTTTATAAGTTTTCAACTAAGATAATATGACTAAAAAAATAAAGACTATCGTTATAATGCCGGCATATAATGCTGAGAAAACTTTAGAAAAAACAGTATTAGAAATACCGAGAGATATTGTCAGTGAAATAATCCTAGTTGATGATAATAGCACTGATAAAACAGTTAGTTTAGCAAAAAAACTTAACCTGACTGTATTTTGTCACGATAAAAATAAAGGTTATGGAGGTAATCAAAAAACTTGCTACAAAATGGCGCTAGAGAAAGGTGCAGATATTATTGTAATGATTCATCCTGATTATCAATATGACCCAAAAGTGATAAAATATTTAGTTGGTTTTATTGAAGAAGGGTATTGCGATGTGATGTTGGGTTCTAGAATCCGATCTAGAAAAGAAGCTTTGGCAGGAGGGATGCCGATGTATAAGTATTTTGCTAACCGTTTCCTAACTTTTTGGGAGAATGTTTTGAGTGGGTACAATTTATCTGAATGGCACACAGGTATGAGAGCTTATAAAAGAGGAGTACTGGAAAATATTGATTTTATGAAGAATTCAGATGACTTTGTTTTTGACACTCAAGTATTATTTAAAATAATAGAAAAAGGATATCGTATTGGTGAAATTCCTGTTCCGGTTAGATATTTCAAGGAAGCCTCTTCTATAAATTTTATCAGGAGTTTAAAATATGGATTTTCAACTCTATTTATTGCAGTTAAGTTTTTTTTAAAAAGAATTTTTAGTATTAAAAAATGAAAAACAAATCATTTAAAAATTATTCAGTTAGTTTTATAGATAAAATATTTTCAATAAATTGGATTCCATTTGGAATTATTATTTCGCTGGGATTATTTGTTTATTTTCAGGCGATTTTTTTTGATTTTTCTTATTTAGATGATAACACATTAATTTTAGGTAATACGAATCTTCTCAGTAGTTTTTCAAATATTGTGCATTTTTTTCAAATTGATGTATTTAACTCAACAAAAATACTTGCTTTTTATTATCGTCCAATTTTAACTCTATCATTTCTATTTGATTACCAAATTGGTGGAATTTCTCCTTTTATTTATCATTTTACCAATATTTGGCTACATATTTTGGCAACATGTTTACTATTTAGCTTCCTCAAAAAGTTAGACTACCGCAAGGAACTTGCATTCCTTTTTTCTATAATATTTTTAGTACATCCTGTTTTAACTCAGGCAGTCGCTTGGATTCCAGGAAGGAATGACTCGTTGCTAGCCATTTTTATTCTTTCAAGTTTTATTTTTCTTATAAAGGAAACTAAAGAAAAAAGGACGAATAATTTACTTTGGTCTTTTTTATTTTTCAGCTTGGCACTCTTTACAAAAGAATCTGCGATATTTATCCTACCAATAATATTTTACTATTTATATTTTATAAATAAAGAAAATAAAGTTTATAATAAATTTTATTTATTACTTGGATCTTCTGGTGCTGTTGGAATTTGGATTTTACTTCGATACTTTGCTCTTAATGGTTCCACACCTGCAACATTAATAAACATTATTAAATCAGTTTTCTCTAGTCTTCCTGCATTAATTCAACTTCTAGGAAAAATATTTTTCCCATTCAACTTAAGCGTATTACCTATAATGAAGGACACGACATTTATTTATGGTATTATTTCAATAATTTTGTTAACGGTAATATTATTCTTTACCAAAAATAGACGTTGGAATTATATCTTATTTGGATTAATGTGGTTTCTGTTTTTTTTGTTGCCTTCATTTATCCGTCCTGATCCTAATTCTGTCGCTAATTTTAGTGAACACAGATTGTACTTACCTATAATTGGGATTTTTATAATTCTACTTGAGACTGATTTTATTAAAAAAATTGACATAAAAAAGAAAAGTACACTAATAATCATTAGTAGCGTAATAATAATATTTAGTCTGATTACTATGGTACATAGTAGAAATTTTGTTAATAGACTAGCGTTTTGGAAAAATGCGACAGAAACATCACCAAGTTATGCTTTTAGTAGTAATAATTTAGGCGCAATGAATTTTTTGGATGGGAATATGTTGGAGGCAGAAATTCAATTCAAAAAAACACTAGAACTTAACCCTAATGAACCGATGACCCACAATAATCTAGGTCTTACTTATGCTAACCAAAATAAATTTACAGAAGCTGAAATTGAATATAAAAAAGAAATAGAAATTAATCCAAATTATGACAATGCATATTTTAATTTAGGATTATTGTATTGGAAACAAGAAAAAATTGCAGAAGCTGAAATAAAATGGAAAGAAACACTAGAAATTAATCCTAACCATATTGATGCCCTGAAAGCTTTAGCTGCAAATTACTATGACCAAAAAAATTACAAAGATGCAGCATTTTATACAGGAGAACTCTACAAAAGAGGATTTCAACTTCCACCAGAATTTTTACAACTTATTCAAACTTATTAAACTTACATATTATTATTTTAAATAAAATACTTCAAATATGATCAAAAAACTTTTTTTCTTTTTATTTTTTATCTCAGGATTTTGTGCATTATTATATCAAACTGTTTGGTTAAGATTAGCTTATGCAAATTTTGGTATAAATGCTCAAGTGATCTCAATAGTTGTATCTGTATTTATGTTAGGACTAGTGCTAGGATCATGGATCTCTGGTAAATATTTAATAAAGTTAGCTAAAAAATATAAGATAGAATCTTTGTATTTTTACAGTATTGCAGAAATAGGAATAGGAATAGGAGCATTAATTATACCAAAACTTTTTTTAATGGGACATTTATGGCTTCTTACTTTTGGTCAAACAAATTCGTGGGCATACTTAGGTTTATCAGCACTAGTTCTATCTTTAGATATGCTACCTTGGTGTTTTTTAATGGGTACTACAATTCCATTAATAATGGAATTCTTAAATAAGCATTTCACTTGGGATAAAAATATTTTTAGTTTTTTATATTTAGCTAATACATTTGGTGCTATGGTTGGTACATTTTTAACTGCCGGAGTATTAATTGAATTATTAGGTTTTAAAAAAACATTATTATTCGCTTCATTTTTAAATTTTTTAATTGCACTAATCAGTATTAAAATTGCTAAAAATTTAAAATTAAATCCTCTTCGACAAGAAAAGAAAGAAGAATTTAAATCTTTTATTTTAAAGGAAATAAACATAAAAGATAAGTTTATCTTAGGTTTATTATTTATTACTGGATTTTCATCTGTTGGTTTTGAAGTAGTATGGAATCGATTATTTACACCTATTTTAGAAACTTCAGTTTATGCATTTGCATTCATATTGTTTTTATATTTACTCGGAACTTGTGTTGGGCTATTACATTATCGAAATAATATTCAAAAAGGGAAAGTTTTATCAACTAAAATTTTATTACAACTATTGTGTATAGTTTCTATTGGACAAATTTGGTTTGTAGATCCACGCATAGGTTGGGGAGTTATTGGAGTAATTTTGTGTGTATTTTTAATTTCATATATTTTGGGTTATTTAACTCCGAAACAAATTGACAAATTATCACAAGGAAATCCAAATACTGCTGGAGTGGCATATGCAATTAATTTACTAGGTTGTATTATTGGTCCAATTGTGGCTTCATATATATTACTGCCGTTAATTGGTTCAAAATTATCAATTATATTTTTTAGTTTACCTTTAATTTGGTTTTTAATTCGTAAAAGTGAAATAAGTACTCTACAATCATACCTTCGTAAACCAATATTAATTATGGTGTTTGTTTTATTATTACTCACTGTTAAATTTAGCACAACATTTGAGGAGTATATGATAGCACCTAATAAAATTATTAAAAACGATTACAATGCTACGGTTTTAGCTGCAACTCTAGATCAAACTGATATGAGATCTAAGTACTTAATGGTTAATGGTGTTGGTATGACAACATTAACACCTATTACTAAAATAATGGCGCATTTACCCTTAGCCAGTTTACCTCAAAATCCAAAAAAAGCATTAGTAATATGTTTCGGTATGGGTACAACTTTCCGTTCTGCAGCAAGTTGGGGCTTTAACACAACAGCAGTTGAACTGACACCAAGTGTTAAGGAATTCTTTTCATATTTTTTTTCTGATGCGAATCAGGTTTTAGCTAAATCAAACAACCAAATAATTATAGACGATGGGCGTAGATTTCTAGAACGTACTTCAGAAAAGTATGATTTGATTGCTATTGATCCACCACCACCAGTAGAAGCGGCTGGATCAAGTTTATTGTATTCAAAAGAATTTTATGAAATCGCTCAAACACATTTATCTAAAAATGGTATTCTGGCCCAATGGTACCCAGGAGGAAATGAAAATGACAAAGCCCTACAAGCAGTAGCAAGATCACTAATTGAAGTTTTTCCTTATGTTGAAGTCTATCAATCAGTTAGACAGTGGGGATATCACTTTTTTGCTTCAAATGAACCTATTAATATTCCAAATCCAGAACAAATTGTAAAAAACATGCCATTATCTGCACAAGACGATTTAATGGAATGGAATGATTACAACGATCCTAATATTTTAAGTTTCATTAAAAGAATTATAAGTGGCAAAATTAATATTAATCAGTTATTAAATTCTAATAAAAAAATTGAAGTAACTGATGATCAACCATATAACGAATACTTTTTAGTACGTAATGCTAATTAGATAATTATGAAAAAATTTTTAAAAATTTTTATTCCTATTGCAATTATCGGTATTATTTTGTATCAATATCGAGACAGTATTAGAACTAAAATCGAAACACCCCTTGATAATATTTTTAATCAAATAAATACTAATATTAATTTATTAAGTACTCCTTGTTCTAAACCCATTACCTATAAAATTGATTCTTTTGATACTAAGTTTGGTATTTCTGAAAAATATTTTTTAAGTGCTTTATCTGAAGCGGAAAACATATGGGAAAAACCTTTTGGAAAGGAATTGTTTACTTATGTATCCGATACTGGAGATTTAAAAATAAATCTTGTTTATGATTACAGACAAGAAGCGACGAGTAAACTCGCAAGTGTGGGAATTGTTGTTGAGAATAACAAAGCTTCTTACGATTCACTTAAAATAAAATTTACAGACCTAAAAACACAGCTCGCTACAGCTAAGAGTAATTATGAAAATCGTGTAACTATTTTTAATGAAAAACAGAAGGTTTATGAACAACAGGTAAAATATTGGAACGAACAGGGAGGTGCACCAAAGAAAGAATATGATGCCCTGCAAACAGATAAATCTATACTAGATGCTGAAGTAATACAATTAAATAATTTACAAACTCATATTAATGAAATTGTTGATGAGATTAACGCTCTTGTTGTCGTTTTAAATCGCCTAGTAAATACACTCAATCTTTCTGTGGAAGAATATAATTCAATCAACGGTACTCGAGGAGAGAGTTTTGAGGAAGGTGTGTATCAAAGTGATGGTGTAAATAAAAAAATAGATATTTATGAATTTAGTAATAGAGAAAAACTAGTGAGAGTACTCGCTCACGAGTTAGGACACGCATTGGGTCTAGGACACGTAGATGACCACAAGGCAATAATGTACAAATTAAACCAAAACAACAATCTAACCTTGACTGAGGCAGACCTTGCAGAACTTAAAGTGAATTGTGAGATAAAATAGAAAAAAATTTTTTCTATGCTAACATATAAATTATGAAAGATTTTGTTTGGGATGTCATGGTAATTGGAGGAGGTCCAGCAGGGATGATGGCTGCGGGACGTGCAGCTGAGCTTGGTGCAAAAGTCATTTTGATTGAGAAAAATGACTCCTTGGGTAAAAAACTCCTAATTACAGGAGGTGGTAGATGTAATGTAACTAATGCCGAATTCGACAACCGAAAACTACTTGAAAAATTTAAAGACGACGGGAAATTTTTATTTTCTGCTTTTTCACAATGGAATGTCCAGGATACACTTGATTTTTTTCATAACCGAAACATGGAAACAAAAATAGAACCAGGACAACGTGTCTTTCCTGTGAGTGATAAGTCTCAATCAGTTTGGAATGTAATGGTTGAATATATAAAAAAAAATGGAGTGACAATACTTTCAAATTCTCCGGTTATTGACCTTGTTATGTCAGACGAAAATAAAAAAGAAAATATTATTGTTGGTGTAAAACTTTTAAATAAAAAAATAATAAATGCTCATAATATTATTATTGCGACTGGAGGAATATCTCACCCAGAGACAGGTTCGACGGGGGATGCATATGCATGGTTAAAAAATATCGGACATACAATCATCGACACAGAATCATCTTTAGTTCCTCTGGCTACAAAAGATCACTGGGTAAAAAAATTAGCTGGATCAAGTCTATCCGATATTAAACTAACCACTTTTTTAAACGGTATAAAACAAAACACAAAAAGTGGTTTACCTCCTAAAGTAGGTAAAATTTTATTTACTCATGTTGGTATTAGTGGACCAACAGTTCTTAATATGAGCAAAAAAATTGGAGAACTTCTTAAATTAGGAGAAGTTATAATATCACTTGACCTTTTACCAAATTTTGATCAAGAAAAACTAAATAAAAAACTTCAAGAAATATTTAAAGATAATGACAAGAAAAAATTTAAAAATTGTCTTTTTGATCTAATACCATCATCTATAGTACCAGTCATAATCAGTCTTTCAGGTATTAATCCAGAAATTCAGTGTAATAGCATAACTCGAGAGGAACGAATGAGTCTTATTAATCTATTAAAAAATGTACCGATTCATATCGACAAGCTTCTTGGTTTAGATAAGGCGATTGTTTCAAGCGGAGGAATTCCACTAAATGAAGTAGATTTCAAAACAATGCGTTCTAGAATATTTCCTAATCTTTATCTTATTGGTGATATATTAAATATCGATCGCCCTTCTGGGGGGTATAGTCTACAAATATGCTGGACAACAGGCTTTGTGGCAGGAACATCCGCCTCTAATAAATAAAAAAAACATCAATTGAGTAACAGTAGGATTTATAGTTAAGGAATATCAATAAAACATTGACAAGTCAAGGTTTTATGGTAATCTTATACTCCACGCAATAAAATCATTAAAATATTAATCAAAAAACAAAATGAAACAATTATTCAAAAAATTATTAGAAAGTCCCAAAATAATATTAAGTATCACACTTATTATTGCAGTTATTATTGGTTATAACAGTTATACTTCACACAACAAAATACTTTCTGAAAGATTTTCAAAAAATTCAGTACCTACAATTATAGAGGCCAAAAATAATACACCTATGCAGGATCTAACTCTCGCTTTTCCTGTCGGAGGACGAATTAAAAATGTATCCGTTAAAATTGGTGATAAAGTTAAAGCAGGTGCATTTTTAGCAAGTCTTGATGCTGAAAATGCGATAGGAGCAGTTAACCAAGCGAAGGCAGCCTATTCATCTGTTCAGAATGCATATGAAAAACTAGTAAACGGAACATCAACGCCTGATATAGAAATAGCTCGAGTTGCTCTAAACAATGCAAAAAACGCATACAACAATACTGTGGCAGGACAAAAAGTTTTGGTTACAAATGCAATTTCTAGCATGAACAATGCTGATCTTACTGCAATTTCCACAACAAATAATACTGTAGATTTTAGTTCACCTATTATCTCAGGAACATATACAGGAACCGAAGAGGGAATTTACACTATTACAATTTATGGAACTGGTAATGGAAACTATTTTTCTGCCTCTGGACTTGAAAATGGAAATGGTTTTGTTGGAACTTTAGCAGTACCACTTGGTACTCGTGGACTTTATATACAATTTCCAAATAATTTTTCTTCTAATAATGCAGAATGGACAATTACTATTCCCAACAAAAAGTCTTCAACTTATCTTTCGTACCATAGTGCGTATCAGCTAGCTTTACAAAATCAAACTCAAGCAATTACCACAGCACAAGGCGCTGTGGATGCTGCACAAGCATCTTTAGATCAAAAAATAACAGGAGCTCGTTCCGAGGATCTAGCAATAGCAAAAGCTCAAGTTGAGGGAACCCAAGGTGCACTTCAGATAGCTCAAGGAATGTACAACAATACTATTATCACAGCTCCTGTAAGTGGCACAATTACAAATGTATCAATAACTGCTGGACAAATTGCTACACCTAATACTCCAGCAATTGAACTATTATCACAATAATTTTAAATTTATGAATGAAGAAAAAAACACAGCAAAAGAAAGTATGTTTAAAAAACCATTAACTCAGAGTATTATTGGGATTGCTACAATAGTAATAATATTAGGTGGATTTATTTTTTGGCAATCTAATCACGGAATTATTTTAATTGAAAATTCAGTAGTTAACGCTCCAATTACCAATCTTTCAGGAAACACAGCAGGTACATTGAATGCACTCTATATAACAGAAGGAGAAGTAGTTTCTGCTAATACTCCTGTTGCATTAGTTGGAACTAGTATTGTTACTTCAAAACAAAGTGGATTAATTATATCTGTTAAAAACAATATCGGTGAATTTTTTACACCAGGAGAAACAATCATTTCAATGATACACCTAGAAGATTTACGTATTATTGGATCAATAGACGAAAATAAGGGATTAGAAAAAATTAAATCTGGAGAAAATGTTAGTTTTACTGTTGATGCATTCGACGGAAAAATATATACAGGCGCAGTGGAAAGTGTCAGTCCAACTTCTAATGACACAGGAGTAGTATTTTCTATTTCTGATAAACGCCCAATAAAAAAGTTTGATGTAAAAATACGTTTCAATATTTCTGACTATCCAGAACTTAAAAATGGAATGTCAGCAAAAACTACAATCTATATAAAATAAATTTATGAATATACCACCAAAGAATAATCTACGATGGTGGATTTTACTCACTGTTATCATAGGAACATTTTTAGGACGATTGGATCAAACTATCGTTAATTTAGCGTTGCCAAAAATAATAAATGATTTCGGCATTACTATTTCTTCTGCTGGATGGATTGCAACCGCGTATATTCTGGCGAACGCTATTTTTGTTCCTATTTGGGGCAAACTTGGCGATACTATTGGAAGAAAAAAAGTTTATATTATTGGATTTTCTGTTTTTATTCTTGGGTCAGTATTAGCTGGTTTTGCTTGGAATCTTTCTTCCATGATCTTCTTTCGTATTATTCAGGCGATTGCTGGATCCGCAGATTATCCGACAGCAATGGCAATAATCGCAGTAACTTTTAAGGAAGGTAAGGAACGTGCCCAAGCATTAGGAATCTGGTCATCATCATTTGCTGCAGCAACTGTTTTTGGTCCACTTTTGGGTGGACCACTTATTGATACTTTTGGTTGGAGGTCTGTTTTCTTGGTAAATTTACCAATCGGAATACTTGGTATTTATATGGCGCTTAGATTCATCAATGAATCACGATCGGAAGTTAAAACAAAATTCTTTGACTGGTGGGGTGCATTAAGTTTAGGTGGAATGCTCTCAGCCCTTGTGTTAGTTCTAGACAAAGGAGCCGACTGGGGTTGGAGTTCAAATTATAGTTTGATCTGTTATTTTTCTACTATTATACTTTTGGGTCTCTTTATTAAAATTGAACAAAAAGTTCCTGAACCGATTGTTGATCTTAAATTTTTCAAAATTCCTGCTTTCGTCAACGCACTTCTAAATAATTTTATTGTCTTCATGGGTATGATGGGTGGTGTTTTTCTTATACCAGTTTTTGCTCAAACCTTCCTTGGTTACAACGCAGCAGAATCAGGCTACCTTTTTATGCCAATGGCTGTCGCAATGATGCTCGCTTCACCACTCGGGGGCTTTCTAACTGGAAGAGTACAATCTAGATATGTAATATTTGCCAGTACTCTTATTGCAGCAATTGGTATTTTTCTATTTTCTTATCTCGACCCTAAATCAACTGCTCTAGATATTATAATTCCATTATCGATAATGGCCTTTGGGCTCGGTTTCGGCATGGCTCAACGTACAAATATTATTGCTTCGGTTGTTCCTCAAAGTGAAATTGGGGTTGCTTCATCTATTCTTGCTTTAGTGCGAAATATT
Organism: Minisyncoccota bacterium; assembly: GCA_036169735.1. GTDB lineage: Bacteria > Patescibacteriota > Minisyncoccia > Phycocordibacterales > UBA9973 > UBA9973. The sequence goes on along the minus strand of JAVHNX010000033.1, from coordinate 69,986 downwards.
TCTGGTGCTGTGGGTATAGCCATCTTTGCAACAATTTTAAATAATAGGATCACTACCAATATGCTTACCATTAACAGCTTTAGCCAACTAAATAGTCACGATCCAATTGAGATTCAAAAGTATATTTCGCTTGTAGCATTAAAAGCACAAATAGATGCCTATGACTATGTCTTTATAGTGGCGGCAATTATAATCTTTGTTGGAGCATTTGCTGCACTTTTCCTTAAACTTAAAAAAGAACGTACGGATATACAAGTACACGTAGAATAATAAAAATATGATAGAATATCTATATGCGAAAAAGAAAAATAATCCTATTCATATTTATTCTTTTAATCTCTTTTTCTCCTGTAAAATTTTTATGTGGTATAGCTAAAGCACAAAGTTCACCAAATGTAGGCTTTGCATCTGCTAATATTCGATATTCCAAAGACCCATTTCTAGATGGAGATAAAATTAAAATTTACACTCTAGTTATAAACCCAGACAGCAAAGAAATTTCAGGCACAGTAATCTTTTTTGATAAAACTACCTTTCTGGGTACAAAAAATTTTATAGTGCCGGCAAACGGAGTAAAAGATATTTTTATTGATTGGACAGTAACAGCTGGTGACCATTTAATTTATGGAAAAATAGAAAATGCAAAATTTTTAATTTCAAAAGGAAAATACGAAGATATCCTTTTAACAGAAAATGAAACAGAAAAAAGTGAACGTACAGTAGAAAAAATAATAAAAATAGTTATTACCCCTGACTCTAACACAAACGATACCGTAGATAATTCAAGCATAGGAGCGATACAAAATATTCAAAAAATAATAGCCGAAAAAACTCCTGATTTTATCGCTAAACCTATATCAATGACAGCAAGTGCTATCGATGGGTTTAGAGAATATATGGGAACAAATTCAGCAAACAAAAAAGAAACAACAAAAACCGAAATTAAAACACTAGATAATAACAGTACCTCGGCAGAAAATAGTACTACATCCAATTTAAATAAAAGTAAATTTTTAAAACCATTCAAATATGTGGAGCTTTTCTTTCTTACTTTATCTTCAGCTATTTTTAATAATAAACTCATATTTTACAGCCTTTTGGGTGCTATTGTTTTCTTTCTTGTTCGTTTTATATGGCATAAAATCTTCTAGTTTGTTTTTTTCTACCAAGCGTGTAATATAAGAACATAATGCTTCGAATATTAGCTTTTTTTGTATTATTGCTCTCAATTCTATTTATGCCTTTTTGGCTTTCTTGCATTTTGGCATTCCTAGGAATTATCATCTTCTCTTTCTTTTGGGAGGTTGTATTTTTATTTTTAATTTCTGATTTATTTTTTGGGGCGAGGGAAGATAGACTCTTTCAAACTATATTTTTATTTTTAATAATTTCTTTTTTTGTTTTAATTTTAGTTGAATTTTTAAAAAAGAAACTTAAATTTTATCCCAAATGATTCGAAAGATTTTAAGAAAAAAAAGAATAAAAAACGCAAACTTTTTTGTCGAGCCAGATGAGGTTTTTCTTGATTCAAAGAATTTTCAAAATTTTGATAGTCAACAATTTGAAGGTAGAATTGAAAAACCAATTTCTAAAAGAACTATTACTTTTCTAAGTATTTCTTTTGTATTTTGTGCTCTTATTTTTTCTACACGACTAATCTATCTACAAATACATAAAGGTGAAATGTATTTCAATAGAAGTGAAAACAATACATTAAAAAAACAAATAATTTTTGCTGATAGAGGGATTATTTATGATAGAAACAAAAAAGAATTGGTCTGGAATAAAAAAATAGGGGACACTACACTACAAAGTGATGATGGTGAAGATTTTTCGAGTCGAATATATCTAACACCAGGATTTTCACACATTTTAGGGTATGTAAGCTACCCAGCAAAAGATAGATCTGGAAATTATTGGCGTAATGAATTTGCTGGTAAAGATGGACTAGAAAAAGAATACAACGATATATTGCAAGGTGAAAACGGAACAAAGATAGTCGAAATGAATGCCCGCAAAACTGTTCAGTCAGAAAATACCATAAACGCTCCAATGCGAGGTGCGGATCTTGTAACGACACTCGATTCACGTATCCAAGGTAAATTATTTACTTTTATTAAAAAATTATCTGAAAGTAATTCTTTTAAAGGTGGTGCTGGTGTCATTATGGATATAAATACAGGCGAAATAATAACATCAGTCAGTTTTCCTGAATATGATTCTGGAATACTTTCACTCGGGAAAGACAGTGCAATAATCAAAGGTTATCTTACAGACAAAAGAGGAGTCTTTATGGATAAAATTATTTCTGGACTTTATGTACCAGGATCAATCGTAAAACCATTCTTCGCTATAGGGGCTCTAAACGAAGAAATTATTAATCCTACAAAACAAATACTTTCTACTGGTTCTATCTCTATACCAAATCCATATTTCCCTGATCAAAAAACTGTTTTCAAAGACTGGAAAGCACATGGTTGGGTAGACATGAGACAAGCACTCGCAGTATCTTCCGACGTTTATTTTTATGAAATTGGTGGTGGTTTCGAAGGACAAAAAGGGCTTGGTATTGGTAATATTGAAAAATACGCTGAGCTTTTTGGTATAGGAAAAAAAACAAATGTAGACCTACCTGATGAAGTCGATGGAACAATTCCAAGTCCAGAATGGAAATTAACGAAATTCAAAAATGATCCATGGAGAATAGGAGATACTTATCACACAGCCATCGGCCAATATGGATTCCAGGTCACACCACTTCAAATGGTAAGAGCTGCTGGAGCTATCGCGAATTATGGCAAACTTGTTACTCCTCATTTTATTTTGGGAGATACAATAAGAGAAGCAGAAGTTACAAAAATAGATTTAAAGAAAGAATACTTTGATGTCGTCCACGAAGGAATGAGAAGAGGTGTTCAAATTGGTACTTCTGTTGCACTAAATGTCCCTTATGTTCAAGTCGCATCCAAGACTGGTACAGCCCAGCTCGGTGTCGCAAAAAACAAAGTAAACTCTTGGATAATGGGTTTCTTTCCTTATGAAAATCCAAAATATGCTTTTACTATTCTTATGGAATCTGGTCCTTCCACCAATGGTGTAGGGGCTCCATATGTGATGCGCCAACTTTTAGACTGGATGTCTTTAAATACACCGGAATATTTCAAATAAAAAATGAAAATAGTCAAGAATAAACTTGTTGCAAATTTATATACTCGCGCGGTATAATGCATAAATGCAAAAAGTAAGAACACTTTTAACGTTGGGTATTTGGGTAACAGTACTGCCTTATTTAGGTTTTCCATATGCTTGGAAAAATACCTTATTTACATTAACAGGTTTAGCACTTATGTATTTTTCTTATATTCTATATAAAGAATTTAAAATGACAGAAAAAGGCAAAAAACAGACATCCTTCGATAATTTTTCTGAAAACCACAATTTTAAGAAAAAAATAAATCAAACAGAAGATGAAAACCTAAACACAGAAGAATCCCAAAATAACTTTAACGAATAGTTTGTATTAATAAAAATCTAATATCACAACTTAAATATGTTTGAATATTTTAAAATAAGAAAAAATAGCTCAATAATTTTACTAGTTGCAATCTTTTTTGCATTTGGTATTTATATAGGATTCCATAACCGCACTGAGATAAGTAAAGCATCCGTCCTAGGGAAAGAAACAGAAGTTTCAACTCAAGCTGATTTTTCACCATTTTGGAAAGCATGGAACACAATAAATGAAAAATCACCAAACGCTAGCAAGATAACTGACCAAAGTAGAGTTTATGGAGCCATTTCAGGCCTTGTAGGCTCTTTAAATGACCCATACAGCGTATTCTTTGCCCCAGAAGAAGCAAAAATGTTTCAAGATGATATCGCTGGTAATTTTAGTGGTGTTGGAATGGAGGTTGGCATAAAAGACAAAATACTTACAGTTATTGCTCCACTTAAAGATACTCCAGCATACAAAGCAAATATCAAACCAGGGGACAAAATTTTAAAAATTGATGCTAAGATTACTTCCGATTTGAGTATTGAAAAAGCAATAAAACTTATTAGAGGTGAAAAAGGCACAACAGTTGCACTTACTATTTTTCGAGATGGTGAAAAAGCACCAAGGGAAATAAAAATAGTACGTGACACCATCAATACACCAACCCTTGATACTGAACTACGTCCTGATGGAGTCTTTGTAATAAAACTTTATAGTTTTTCTGCTACTTCCGCTGATCTTTTCCGAGATGCTATAAAACAGTTTGCTGATTCAAAAAGTAATAAAATGCTTCTTGATCTAAGAGGTAACCCAGGTGGGTATCTTGATGCAGCCGTAAGTATGGCAAGTTGGTTTCTCCCATCGGGAAAGGTTGTTGTTACAGAGGATTATGGAAATAGTGAAAAAGCTAAACAATACAGAAGTGCTGGTTATGATGTTTTTACTGATAAATTAAAGTTTGTGATATTGATGGATAGCGGTTCAGCTTCAGCTTCAGAAATTCTTGCAGGTGCTATGCAAGACTATGGAAAAGCAAAATTAGTCGGAACACAAAGTTACGGAAAAGGATCAGTACAAGAAGTAATAAATATAACACCAGACACTCTTTTAAAGATAACAGTAGCAAAATGGTTAACACCAAAAGGTAACTCAATCTCTGAAAAGGGATTAACACCAGATTATAAAGTTGAATATACTCAAAAAGACGCTGAACTTAAAAAAGATCCACAATTAGAGAAAGCAGTAAATTTATTAAATAATTAGTATTACTAAATAAACGAAATAAAAAAAATGAAAGTAATTCTATTGAGTGATGTTCCGAAAGTTGGAAAAAGACACGACATAAAAGAGGTAAATGATGGTTATGCTGCAAATTTCTTATTACCTAGGAAACTTGCAGTCATCGCGACACCAAAAGCAGTACTTGAACTTGAAAAGCGTAAAAAAGAGATTATAGTTGAAAGGGAGATTCAAGAGGAACTCTTAGAGAAAAATCTTGAAGAAATAAAAGGAAAAGTAATTACTATAAAAGGTAAATCGAATGAAAAAGGAAATCTCTTCTCTGCAATTCATAAAAAAGAAATTGCAGAAGCAATGAGAATAGAACATCGCGCTGAAATAAATGAAGAATTTATTATCCTGGAAAAACCAATTAAAGAAATAGGGGAGTTCGAAATCCCTATTCAGATAAAGGGTAAAAAATCTTCTTTTAAGCTTATCATCGAAAAATTATAATAAAAAAATTCCCCGAAAGGGGAATTTTTTTATTTAATATTTACAAGACTATGTTTACAACTTTTTTTACAACAGTTTTACCATTGAAGGATGTCTTTCGTTTAGATCCAAATTTGACTGTACCAGTCTTTAGAGCAAAAAGGGTATGATCCTTACCAATACCGACATTAGTACCAGCCATGATAGCTGTACCTCTCTGGCGGATAATAATAGAACCAGGCTGAGCCTTCTGACCATCAGCAAGTTTAGTACCTAAGTATTGTGGGTTTGAGTCTCTTAAATTTTTGGCGGTTCCGCCGGCTTTTCTATGTGCCATATAATTGCTTTTATGTTATTTAATGCTAAAATTCTTCTATAAGAAATGTAAATCAAGTATAAACAATTCTATGGAAAAAATCAAGTATTTTATAGAAAGCGACAAAGGAAAGGATATTTTGACGGTTATTATCGTTATTTTAGTAGGTTTAGGCTCATTTGGAATAGGTAGACTATCTAAAGGTAACTCATCATCTGGTATACAAATTTCATACGAAAACCAAGAAGCTAGTGTTATAAGATCAACGGAGTCTACAATACCTAAAACTCCCAATTCTAATATCACACAAAAAACCTCTCAAAATTATTTTGCTTCCAAAAGGGGACAAAAATATTATTCAATCGGATGCTCTGCAGGAAAAACCATTAAAGAAGAAAATAGAATTTATTTTAGTTCATCAACTGAGGCTGAACAGAGTGGGTATGAACTCTCAAGCTCGTGTAAATAAAAGGTCTCTTTATAATCTCTATATTTAAAGTATATATTCAAAGGGGATTATATTATAGGGACGTCGCACAATATATCTTTGCGACATAGTATCTATAATAAAGGAGAATTACTTAAATAAAACTGAAGGCGCAGCTAGGCCAATCAGTAGGTTGACCATCGTGAATTCTTTGCATATTTGATACGAAAGAATCAATAAAATATTTAGAAAAACTAGCAGTTAGAACAAAGTAAAATAAAACTATCGTGATGATGATAGAAATGATCGCTTGGATGAATCACCCATTTTGATCACTTATTCGATTCATACCTATATTTTAACTTACAGGTAGAGAGTTGTCAACAGTTACTTTACATCGACAGTTGGTGCAAGTTTTTGAAAATCAGTAGGTTGACCATCGTGGATTCTTTGCATATTTGATATAAAGGCGTCCCAAACAGTTTTTAGTTTAAGATCTCCCACAACATTTGCTATCGGTTTAGCTAGATAATCATTCCATAAACTTCTGCCTGTATAACCAACATACTGTAAATTGTTTTGTGCATCTGGACTTTCAACAACTGCTTTCAAATTTATCTTAAAAAATGACAAAACAAAAATTAGAACAATTGTCAAAAGGACAACCCCTAAAATACTTATTCCTCCTTTTTTGTTTGATTTAGCAAAAATACTTGTAGCTTTTAAGTTTTTCATATTTATGAAACAACATTATGAAACATGGTTGCGAACCAGTTATAAGCTCCACTTAGAGTAATATGAAAATAGCTCATCAAAAACACAACTACAATAATAAAGATAATTAATCGTAAAAATCCTCCTTCTTTATTTTCTATATTCATACCTTAATTATACCACCAATCATTAAACCAAAACAATATAAAATTGTTTATGGTTTTTTGTAAGGAGGTAAATAGTAAGACGGATCAAGATAAGCATTAATTGGAGATATTGGTTGAGTTAAAACATGACCAGGGCAAGACTTACTTGGTAGAGTCTGTAAATTAACAGCATCACGAGCATAAACAGAGACATGTAAATGTGGGCCGGTTGAATATCCAGTATTTCCACTATAACCAACTATCTGACCACGAGAAACTCTTTCTCCTGTTTTTACTTTAATAAGGGAAAAATGACCAAAAGTACTTGCTAGTCCATTATCATATCTAATAAGCACAAAACGCCCAAATGAGACCCCTGGACACTGTAAATCAGTATCTCCTGTTCCTGCCACAATGCCATCTGCCATAGCTTTCACAGGTGTACCGACTGGTGCACGGAAATCTTCTCCATTGTGTGAACCACTGGCATATAGACGTTTACCAGCCTCAGTTTTACCAAATAATTGAGTTACGTAAATATAATCTAGTGGCCAGCTCAATACTCCACTTCCTGGAAGTTTTGATGGATCAAGAATATATTTTAGTTGTGATTCATAATCACGTAAATCTTTTTCGAACGCATCTTTTTTAGCCAACCTATCTTTTAAAAGTTTCTGATAGTTTGTTTCATTATTTTTAGTCTGTGCCAAAAGTTTCTTTTTGTCATTTGTATTTTGATCTACAATTTTTTTCTGGTCAGCAAGTTCATTTTTAAGAGAGACCAATTCATTTCTAGCATCAGTAGTTTTCTTTTTTGTAAACTCTAATTCAGTTTTTACTTGTTTCAAATCAATAATATTCTTTCTAATTTTATCACGAACAGTCACCATATTATCAATATCGTTCCACACATCACTAATTTTAACCTCAGAGAGAAGTTTTTCAGTAATAGAATCAAGTTCAATTTCATTTATCTTTCTAATATCAATTTTTATAGCCTCGGTATTATTTTGTATTATTTCTTCTTTATCACCAATCTGAAAACTCAAACCTTGTATTTTAAAATTTGTTTGATCAATTTTATTTTGAGTAATATTCATATCGGCAACCAATTTTTTACGTGTTAAATCTAATTCTTTTATAGAACCATTTAAAGAACTTTTTTGTTTTCCTAGGTCATCTAACTGTAGTTGGTATTGTTTAATTTCTTTTTCTAGTGCCGCAATATCATTGTTCTTTTGATTTATTTTATTATTTAATTCTACTGCTGTTTGAGCATAAGAAAAAACGAATGGTAAAAGAACCAAACTAACAACTAGAATAAACTTAAATTGCTTTTTGTAGGCGAGATAAAGTTTCATTTTTTCCTAAAATATCAGCTATTATAAAAGGATCTGGTGATTTATCTAACCCTGACAAACTATAACGAATAGGATGCAATAGTTCTCCTCGACTCTCTAAAGTATCAGCTATTTTCATTAAAGAGGCCTTTATGTTCTCTGCCGTAAAATCTTTTTCATCGATACCTTCAAACGCCTTTATTGCTAATTTCAAATTCTCATTTATTTTTTCAGGTGAGGTATTTTTAAAAACTAATTTTTCTTTTGAATATTCGGGCTGCTTGAAAAAGAAATTCAATTCCCCTGCTTCTACCATTTTTTTAACATCAGAAAATTTCGAAATTCTTTCTGAAATAATTGGAATTATTTTTTGTATTCTCATATTTTCTGGTAACCATTCAAAAATATTTTTCTGTAAATCTTCCAGAGACATTTTTTTGATATGCTCTTTGTTTATCCAATCAAGTTTTTCATCGTTTAGTTGTGCACCAGAATGCCCAATACGAGAAATATCAAAAGAATCTACTAATTCCTGCATAGTGAATATTTCACGCTCATCTCCAGGATTCCAACCCAAAAGAGCCAAGAAATTAACCATTGCTTCTGGTAAGTAACCTTCTTTTCCATAGTCCAAAACATCTTTTGCTCCATCTCTTTTGCCTAATTTTTTCTTTCCATCTGGACCCATAATAGGAGGCAACGTGGCAAATAATGGAGGAGTTATTCCTAACGCATCATAGACTGATAAAAATTTTGGAGTAGAAGAAATAAATTCCTGACCACGCATGATATGAGTCACACCCATTTCTAAATCATCTATAATGTGAGCAAAATTATATGTAGGATATCCATCACCTTTAATTAAAATAAAATCATCCAACGCTTCTGGTCCCGCAGACAAATCACCATAAACAAGGTCATGCCATTTGTATGATTTAACTTCCGGGACTTTTAAACGAAGAGCTCTAGTACCATCCCAAACACCAAAAGTCTCTGGTCGATATTCTCTGTACAAAAATGGTTTCTTTTCTAGCTCAGCTTTATTTCTAAATTGTTCAATTTCTTCTTCAGTGTAAGGATCAGGATAGGCCAAACCTTTATCAATCAAAACTTGTGCGTATTTTTTGTAAGAATCAAGTCTTTGTGATTGCAAATATGGAGCATGCGGTCCACCAATATCTGGGCCTTCATCCCAATTAATATTCAACCATTTTAATGATTTAATGATATGTTCAACAGAACCTTCGACTTCCCTTTCCTTGTCAGTATCTTCAATTCTCAATATAAAAGTACCGTTATTTTTCCTAGCCCAAAGGTAAGCATACAACGCAGTTCGAACTCCCCCGACATGCATAAAGCCTGTAGGTGAAGGGGCAAATCTTGTAACAACTTTATTTTCCATTTCTTTATCTTAACATTTTTGAGTAGTTAAGAAAAGAAATTTTTAAAAATTATTTTTCATGTTTCAAAGCAATATCCACGAGGGCTCGAGCGATTTTAGCTGCCGCATCGGGTTTGTTAAATGCACGAGCACTTGCAGCCATTTTATCGTACATTTGTTTATCTTCTGTTATTCTTTCAATTTCTGAACTTAAAATATTAGAAGTCATATTCATTTCTTCGATAACACTACAAGCACCTGCGCGAGCATAATTAAAGGAATTTTTCTTTTGATGATCTAAATTTGTTTTGGTTATCGGTATTAAAATTGATGGTATTCCCCAAGAAGCAATTTCAAAAAGTCCTGAGCCTGCTCGTGACACTATAATAGTAGCTGCTCCAGCGGCCATTTTCATCGCAAGAGGATTCAAGAAAGAGTAAGGTAAATATCTTGATTTATCTCGATTGTTTGTAAGGACAACCTCAGCTCTGCCTGTGACCATTTTGAAATTTCTAACACCGGTCTGGTGAATAATTTGGTAATTTTTAATAAGTCTTGGTAATGCATCAAGCACAGTGTTGTTTATAAGTTCAGCTCCTTGTGAACCTCCAAGTATTAATATAACGGGTAGTTCTGATTCTAGTTTGAAATAATCAAGAGCATCTTCGCGTAAAGCTGGATGTTCTATTTCGACTCGGATTGGCTGACCAGTCCAAGCAACGACATCCTTTGGAAAATATTCTGCTGCCTCAATAAAAGAAACTGCTACTTTTTTAGCAAAACGTCCGGCCCATTTATTTACACGTCCAGGAGCAGAATCTGATTCATGAATCACAACAGGTATACCTAAAATTCTGGCAGCTAAGATAGCCGGAAATGATGCATAACCGCCTTTACCAAAAACAACATCTGGATAAATAGAATATATTTTAAAAATTGCATTTATCACACCAAAAAACATTTTAAAAATATCAGTAAAATTTTTGAAAGAAAAATATGTACGGACTTTTCCGGCTCTTACTTCTTCGAAAGCAAGTCCATTTTCAAAAAGAGCTTCCTTGTCATATGGACTATCAGAAAAATAATAAAGCTTTGCTCCGATTATTTTTTCATTATCTATTATTTTGTTAACTTTTTGAGAGACGGCAATAATCGGATAAAAATGTCCGCCTGTCCCTCCTCCTGTAAAAACTATTTTCATTATCTTTTTATTCTTTTATTTTATAACTTATTTAAGCACTCTGTTGCTGAAACTTTGATATTTGAAGCACGATACCTGTTGCAACGAGGTAAATCATGAGTGAGGTACCTCCCTGACTCATAAAAGGTAACGGAACACCAGTCAAAGGAAAAACTCCAATAATAGAGGCAATGTTCATAAACGACTGGGCTGTAATCAGTATAACAATTCCAGAGACCAAAAGTCTACTGAATAAATCTGGAGAATTATTGGCAATACGCATTCCCCGTAAGGCAAAAAAAGAATAAAGTAAAACCATCGCAACAGTTCCGATGAAACCTAACTCTTCACCTAAAACAGCGAAAATTGAATCCCCTTGCGGTTCAGGCAAATAACTAAATTTTTGAATACTCTGGCCATATCCTCGTCCAAATATTCCACCAGAGCCAATAGCAATGAGTGATTGTTGGAGTTGATAAGAAGTCCCGCGAGGATCTTGCGAAGGGTCTAGGAAAGTATTAACGCGATCTTTTAGATAAGGGGTAAAAGCAACAAGAAAACCAAATAAGACTGCTGCTACAGCAATTGTTCCCAAAATATATTTATAAGGAACACCAGAAATAAAGAGCATCGAAGCTCCAGTCCCAATAATTAAAATCAAACTTTTAGTATCAGGTTGTTTTAATAAAATTAAGGCGATAAATCCAATCATTACGAACAACGGTAAAATTCCAAATTTAAAATCTTGTACTCTACTTTTTGCCCAAGATAACCATGCCGCTAAATATATTATAAATCCAAATTTTAATAGTTCTGCAGGTTGAAATCTAACGGGTCCAAGTTCAATCCATCTAGTAGCTCCTCCGTGACTCCAACCCAAATGCGGTACAAAAACCAAGGCAGTTAATACTGCTGAGCCTAAAAAAACATAAAAAGAATATTTTCTCCAAAATTTATAATCAATCTTGTAAGAAAAATACATTCCAACAAGTCCTAAGCCAAAGCCAAGAACTAGTTGACTAAAAAGTGCTGAATAAAAAATATCTTTATTTTTAGCAAAAATGCCAAGAGACGCAGAAATAAACATAGCCATTCCTGCAGAAATTAATATCAATACTATTACTAAAAAAAATCTATCTGGTTTTTTTTCTCTCATCAGCTAATAATTGCTAAAATTATTCCTATAATCGCAAACACAACAGACAAAATCCAAAAACGCATAGTAACCTTATAGGAAGGCCAACCAATAGCCTCAAAATGGTGATGTATCGGTGCGAGTCTAAATAATCTTTTACCTCCAGTAAATTTTTTATAAGAAATTTGTAAAATAACTGAGAGTGAGGTTAAAACGAGTGGTAGAGCAACCACTGGAAGAACTAAAACTGAATCAGTTAAAAATGCTAATGTCGCCAAAGTTATTGTAAGTCCCATAATACCCGTCTCACCCATATAAAATCTAGCTGGTGGAATGTTAAACCAAAGAAAAGCTAATATTGCTCCGGTTACTGCTCCTGAAAAAGCAGCTAAGTCTATTTGATGATTTGCGAATGCAATGGCTCCGTAGGCTGCAAAAATTGATGCTAATACACCTCCAGAGAGTCCGTCGATACCATCTATCACACCACCAGAAAAAGTAGCTAGGGATACGATTATAAAGAAAGGGATAAAGAAAAAACCAAGCTCCCAAAAGCCATCAAATGGAATATGAATAGAATGCATTCCAAGCTTGTAGAAGAACCATATTGCAACAACTAGAGAAAGTAAGCCGACAAGTAAAGCTTTTATTTTACGCCAAGATTTATCGTCGCGTGATATTTTACCAGTACCATATATTTGAATAAGATCATCAATAAGACCAATCAAAGATCCTAAAAATAAAGTCAGCAGCGGAATTAACGTTTGATTACGGCTTAAAAAATTAAGTTTAATCATATTATCTGAAGGAAAAATTATTGAAATAAGATAAAAGGAAAGAGTCACTATTAGGACAGATACCCAAATAACGATACCACCTACTCTTGGAGTTTTTAATTCATTGTCCTCATTATGTATTTTTTTAAAATCACTATTTGTAATATCCAATTCTCTTGAATATCTTTTCCACATTTTATACTTATAGAAAAAATGTGTGGCTATTGGTGTGATTAAAATACCCAGGAAAAAGGACAAGGCTGTCGGTAAGAAAATTTTAACTAAATTTGGTAACATATTTACAAGTATAATACATTTACTAATTTTTCCATATCTGAAAAACGACCTTCTATTGTAGAGCCCAGGACTGTTATCGCTATTTCATGACCACTTTTATCTTCAAAGATAATCGTTAAATTACCTCCAGTCAGATTTGTATAACCAGTTTTAGAAAAACGTAAATTTGGAATCTTATGTAAAACAATATCTGTATTTTTAATATTATGACTATAACCTGATTCAGATTTTAAATTAATTTCTGGCAACACTGTTGAGCTAAAAATATTGGGGCGTATCTTTAGGGCATATGCAGCCATTATGTTTGCATCAAACGCAGATGCATAAGCCCCTACTTTTGCAGGTGAGCCTACTTCTACACCAACAATATCAAGCCCAGTTGGATTTAAAAATAAAGTATTTTCCATACCAATTTTTTTTGCTTTTTTGTTCATCTCTTCTATAAAATCATTATTATTTCCAGAAAGAGCATAAGCTCCATCATTGGCTGAACCAATTAAAGTAAATTTTGCAAGATCTTCTATTTTCCATTTCTCATTAGTAAAAAATCCATAATCCCCAGCCTGGCGTATAGCATCAGGAGATATTAATATAATAGAACCTGGCTCATGATTAGCAAGTGACACTATAACAGTCATTGTTTTTGCTAGAGAAGCAAGAGGAAGTGATATATTTTGATTTCTACCATATATCTCAAGACCTGTATTTATATTATACACAGAAAATGCTTTTGCTTGAACAGAAATACCAGCAAATTTATTTTGAATATTTATAATTCTGTTTTCTTCTTTTAAAAGAACGGTATTCAATTTAAAATTTCCAATAGAAAACAAAATTGCCTCTAAGGCAATCATGATTAAAACAAAATATAAAAGATTGTTATTTTTATACTCCTGTTTCATTTTTTAACTCTTCTGCTAGATTTTTTGCAGCAGCTTCAATTGAAATATTTATATCGCCATAATCAGGCAAGTCTTTTGGAGAAGTTACACCCATAAATGACAACAACTCAAGTGTTGGTTTATAAATAAAACGCCTATTATCATTTTCATCAACAGTTTTTTCAACCAATCCTCGAACAGACAGTGCACGTAAAATAAAACTAGAATTTACCCCTCTGATATAATCGATTTCAGCTCGACTTACTCCATTTTTGTAAAGTACGATTGAGAGTGTTTCTAGACTCGACCTTGAAAGGTCTTTATTTAACTCATCTTTTTGCATACCTTCTATTAGATCAGAGAGTTCTGGATTAGTACCAAGAGTCAATTCCCCTTCTCGCGCCAACAAAACGATACCTCTACCAACTAATTTCTCAGTAAGAGACACTACAGCAGAATTGATTTCATCCTTTGAAACTTTTAAAAGATCAACGAGTTTATCAACAGAGACTGGTTCTCCTTTCCAAAAAAGTATAGCTTCGATTTTTGTTTCTAAATCCATGTTTTTATACAAAATCTTCGTTAATTATTAAAACTTGTTTTTCAATCATTATATCCTCAAAATTATTTTCTTGTATGGCATTTAAGATTCCTCCTCGGACTAATTCAAGCATAGCAAGAAATCCAACAATTACAACAATCTTTTCTTCTCGGGTCTCTGCTGCACCAGCAAATTCTCTAAAGTTCATTTTTATGGAACTCTGAATTCTTTCTGTCAGCTTATCTATCATTTCATCAATACTCATAACCTTCTTTATTTCAACCTCCGGTAAAAAGACTTTCTTTGGAACTCGAACCAAAGAATCACGAGCAAACTGCATCATACTTTCTTTTGTAATCTGGTTATCAGGTAAAAATACTAGAGTTTCATTTTTCCTTTCTAGTGGGGCGAAAATTATTTTTTTTCCAAACATGTTTTTTACATTTTCAGAAAGTTTCATATATACTCCATATAAACGGAGTCTGTCTTCTAACTTAGAAATATCACTTACTTCTTCAGAAGTAAGGTTTAAATTTGGCAACAATGACTTAGATTTAATAAGAATCAAAGTTGCAGCGACAATAATAAAATTGGAAATCTCAGTCGGAGTCAATCCACCCAATTTATTCATATATTGAATATAATCTTCGGTAACTTTAGACAAAGAAATTTCATTTATGAAAAGTTTACGTGCTTCAACAAGACTTAAAAGTAAGCCAAAAGGTCCTTCAAAACCTGGTGTTTTAACGGTATATGAATCTTCTAAAATTTCATTATCCATAATAGTTATTTAACCATAATTTAATCTTCTTTTCATCTCTTTTCAGCCACATAATATTTGAATCAATATGTTCTAAGGTTTGAAGGATAGTACGATCAGCAGACGGCGCACTGTGGGTTTTAAAGAATTTTTTAATATCATTATAAGCAACCTTGGTTGTATTACGATTTAATAATGAAATTAATCTTGAAAGCAAGTGATTACCTTCTCCATAAGCCTCCCCTATATTTTTCCAATTATTTTTTAAAAACTCCCAACCAATAATACGTCCATGAATGTTTACTAAAACACTTGCAAAAGCACTATTTCTATCTTGCATACGAACTGCATCTGTAATAATAAAATCTAGGGTTCTTTTTAATAAATTTTCATTGCGTGATGAACCGAGAGCTCCAAGCAGACGGTTTTTCTCTTCATGCATAATTTCATTTTTATACATATTAAGAATTATTTTATATTCCTTTTCACCACCCTCACGAACAAAAGTAGAATAAACTATTCCACGAAGATCAGCGTCAATGGATTGTTTTTTCCTATTATTGAATATTTTTTTAGCTTCCGCTATTATTTTTTTATCTCCAAAATATGAACCAGCACCTAAAATAAGTGGTCGAAGAAGTGATTCATTATGAGTTTCATCTTTTTTATTTTTCCAACCAACGTGAGACACAATATTCGACAAAATTTCACGAGAATATTTTTTAAATAACTCTTCATTTTTTGATCCAGCTAATAAACTAGCGATATAACGAAGCCCAGAAATTATTTCAATCCAAACAACATATTCCTTTTCATCTTTATAAAGCAAACAAGTTTCAAAAACTTGTGTTGAAGGTATTATTCCTGCTTCTCCAAAAGCAAATAAATCACGGATAATCCCAAGTCTATCAACACTAGATATTTTTTTCTGTTTTATTGGTTCACTTAAAGCTTTTAGTATTTTTGCGTCGTAATTCGTCCTATAAAGACCACTTTCATTAAAATTAAACTTAAACCAATCATCAGATAATTTTGGTATATTTATCTTTTTTGACGTCATTAATGGTAATTTTTGTTCACCATTTTTTGTCACAACAGAAAGTGGAATAGGCCAAACTGTTTTATCTTTACTAGCTTTTCTGCTTCCCTCACTTGAAAAATATCTTTCTTGAGAAATTTCTAATTTATCCCCTTTTTCTTTTATTGAAATAACTGGGTAGCCAGATTTCAAAGTCCAAATAGTCATCATTTTTTTAACTGGTCTTTTGGAAACTTTTTCAAGTGCATCCCAGAGATGTATCGTCGAAGCATTTTTATAACTATGCTTTTTTAAATAATATCGAAGACCATCACGAAAACTCTCCTCTCCTAAATAATCAGCGAGCATACGGATGACTGTCGCACCTTTACTATAAGAAACTGCATCAAAAATTTCACCAATTTCATCTGGATTATGAACATCAATTTCGATTGGATGGGTATTATTTAATGCATCTAACTTTAGAGCTATAGCCAAATCATCTGTCGCAAATTGTTCCCAAATGTTCCATTCAGGGAAAAGTTCACTAATAGCAAGGTATGGGATATAAGAAGCAAACCCTTCATTGAGCCATAAATGTGTCCACCATTCCATGGTTACTAAATTACCAAACCACTGATGAGCCAGTTCATGAGCAATAACAATAGCAACAAGTTCTTTTGAAGCTGTAGAAGTATTTTTTTCATCAACCAAGAGTCCAACCTCGCGGAAAGTAATTGCTCCCCAGTTCTCCATAGCAAGTGCAGAGAAATCTGGAATTGCAATCATATCGAGAGTATTTAGAGGGTAAGGAATATTAAAATATTTTTCATAAAATTCTAAACAACGCACTGTTACATCAAGAGAAAAAGAAGCTTGATGTTTTTTACCTGGGATAGTCATTACACGAACCAATACTCCTGACTTTGTTTTTTTCTCTATCCACTCAAAATCTCCAACAATAAAAGCCAAGAGATAAGTAGACATTTTAGGTGTTTCATCAAAAGAGACAATTTTAAAACCTGCATCATGCTCTTTTATTATTGATGGTAAAGTATTTGAAATAGCAGTTTTGTCATTTGGGATAACTAGGTGCACTTTAAAAACTGCCTTTTGAGAAGGTTCATCAAAACAAGGAATACAACGACGTGCATCTGTAGCCTCAAATTGAGTCGTCGCCATAAAACGTTCTTTTCCATCTACGATATATTTACTCTTGTAAAATCCACGCATATTATCTGCAAGGATTCCCAGGAAGTGTATATGGAGCATAATTTTACCTTTATTTATTTTTTTTGAAAAAACAAAAGTAACAGTTTCTAGTCCAGTGTTATAAGTAATCTTACTAGCTAGAATTTTTTCTTTACCAGAAATAATTTCTGCACTACTAATATTTAATTCTTTTGAATGAAGAGTAATTTCTTTAACAGCCTTGTCTGTATTTATTTGAATTATTTCATCCCCTGAAAATGTATGCGCTTCCAAATCAGGCCTTAAGGTTATCTCATAGTGTAATGGAAAGATATGTTTAGCTAATCTTACCTTGGATTTTTTTATCATTAATTTTGCGAAATTATGCCGCGCAACGACGATTAAAGCGCGGCTACTTTATTCAGAAAGACTTTCATCTATTCTATTCATGTCTCGAGGAAAAAGACATGCTTCACGAACATTTGCGAGGTTTAAAAATTGCATAGTAATACGTTCTGCACCAAAAGCGAAGCCTCCTTCGGGTGGTACTCCATATTTAAAAGCATCCAAGAACATTTTTATTTTGTTTGGATCCATATCCCATATTTTCACATGTTCCATAAGCTGGTCATATTTGTTTATTCTTCTTCCTCCACTCAACAATTCACGTCCACGACAAACCAAATCTACTCCTTCATTAAATTCGGGATTTTCTTCACTTGGAAAAACATAAAAAGGTTTTTGGCGTGTTGGGTAACCGTAAACGAAAACAAAATCAGAACCAGTTTCTTTTTTAACTATTTCAGAAATTTCCACTTCGTCTTGTGAACTTAGGTCTTTATCTCCTCTATTATCTCTTCCGTATATATCAAATATTTTTTGGTGAGCTTCAGTTAATGACATTGTTGGTGTGTATTCTATCATCACAGGCAGTTCCACTTTAAGTATTTTTAAATGTTCTGCGTTCTTTTCTTTTATTTGTTCCAAAATATGGCGGATAGTGCCTTCAGCCATATCACGTACATCTTTCCAACCATCAATAAAACCCATTTCAGCATCGAGAGATATTATTTCTGTTAAGTGTCGAGTTGTTGTACTAGGCTCAGCTCTAAAGACCTTATTCACAGAGTAACATCTTTCAAATGCTGACATTACTATTTGTTTGTAAAGTTGAGGAGATTGAGAAAGAAATGCTTTCTTATCAAAATAATTAACTTGAAAAACTTCTGCACCACCTTCGGCTGTAGCAGGTACAATACTAGGAGCCTGAAATTCAAAAAACATATTTTGTTTCATGAATTCTCTAAAAGAATCAATAACGGTTTCTTTGATTTTAAATATTGCTTGGTTTTTGGGATGTCTGATAGCCAAAGCTCGGTTATCCAATTCAGTAACAAGGTCTAAGTTGTATCCTTCAAGTGACATATCAAAAGGAAGTGTTGCAGCTTCTGCTAAAACTTCAATTTGCAGAACTTCAAGTTCAATAGTTCCATTCTGTATATCTTTATTAACATTTTTTTCAGGACGAGCGTTTATTTTACCAGTTACCTTCAAAACCCATTCTGGACGAATTTCTTTAGCTTGTGTAATACCTTCACTGTTTGGAAGTGTGACACATTGAATTTTTCCGGTCATATCACGAATATCAAAAAAAACCATTTTACCTTGATCGCGACGGATATTTACCCATCCAGCCAAAATAACTTCTTCTCCGACTTTCTTATCTAAATCTTTAATATATGTTCTGTTTTGCATTGGTTTTGTGAATTATATCGTGTGATTTCTTATAATGTGACGTATTAAATTTAACATAAAATAAGAAATAAAAAAAGGGAAACTATACTAGTATAGTTTCCCTTAAAAGATTAAAAACTTAGATTATTCCCATAAAGCTGATATGGGTTGACCGTCATGAACATTATCAATAACTTTAGCAATAAGCTTTGCTACGGAAATAAAAACGATTTTTTTTCCATAATTGTTAAGTCCAGATATAAATGAATTATGTACTGGCACAGTATCTGTTACCCACACTTCTTTAAATTTTGAATCAATAACATTGTGCAAAGTTTCCTCACAGAAATCCGCATGAGTTGCAGCCGCATAAAATTCAGTTATACCCGGGTGCTGTTTACTAAGAGCTTCAGCTCCTTTACCCAGGGTACCAAAAGTACTTATTATATCGTCAACAAATATCACAGTATCAATTTGTTGAGAGATTTCACCATAAGTGTAAACTTTCATTACTTTTGTCTTACCAGAAACTGAGTCGCGCTCTTTGTCTGTAATAATAAGCGGTGTATCAAATTTATCTGCAATTGATCTTGCATATTTTGCTCCACCCATATCACCCGAAGCAATTGCCACTTTTGACAAATCAGGAAAATTTTCACGAATATAGTTAACAATTAAAAAAGTGGTGTCAACATTATCCATTGGTGGAACACTAGTACAGCTTGCTGGGTTATGCAGTTTGCAAACTATAATATAATCTGCACCAGCTGCTTTTAATAAATCCGGATAAAAATCCGACATTTTTGGTTCACGCAACTTGTGATTCGCAACATCTTGTCTTTGGTGCGGCAATTTAGGCAAAATTACAGTTATACGATGGGGATGTCCCATTTTAATAGCACGAACAAAACGTAAATAATCCATAAGCCATTTACCAGTTTCAGATCCATTCTGGCTTGTAAAAACAATGAATACATCACAACTGCGCACTGTTTCAATTTGATGAGGGAGACGTTCTCCGTCTTTAAAGATTTTAATGTCGTAGCTTGATAGAGTATCCTCCAAAGCTATTGCTACTTCTTCACCAAGTTTTGTATTGTTTCCAAATACAAATACCTTCTTGGGGTAAGGATTATTAGACTTTCCGTTCATACTATAGTGGTTTTAGTGAATATTTAATTATTTTAAAAGAAAATTTATAACTAAATACTACATAGAATAAAGTGATAAGTCAACACAAAATATTTAATTTTTAAACCCCAAAAAGCTGGTGTTTTAATAACTCTTTATATTGTTTACAAGATTTTGAAAGTTTAGTGTGAGTTCCCTCTCCGACTATTTTTCCATCAGCCACAACAAAGATTTTATCAGCATCAGCGATAGTAGAAAGACGATGGGCAATGATGATTGTAGTCCTACCTTTTGCTCCATGATTTATTGCTTTGTGAATTAATTTTTCATTATATGAATCCAGAGCGCTTGTCGCTTCGTCAAAAATAAGAATTTTAGGATCCTTTATCAAAGCTCTTGCAATACCTATTCTTTGTCTTTCTCCACCAGAAACTTTTATTCCACCCTCTCCTATCATTGTATCTAAACCATGGTCTTTTAATTTCTCAACAAAACCAGTTAACGATGCATCTTTTATTGTTTTCTGTAATTTTTTGTCATCAATATTTTTTTTATCCACTGGTAATCCAAATAAAATATTGTCTTTAATAGAGATATCGAACAAATCAATTTTTTGTTCAACATTTCCTATATTGGAACGAAGCCATTTCAAATTTATATCTTTAATATTAATGCCATCAATTAATATCTCTCCACTTGTTACTTCGTAATATCTTCTGAGCAGATTCACAATTGTAGTCTTTCCAGAACCAGACATGCCAACAAAACCAATCTTGGCTCCTGCCGGAATAATAAAATTTATACCGGAAACTGTATGGTCTTCTTCTTTTTCTTCAACCTCTTCTTCATCTTCTTCTTGCTTTGCTGATTTACGATAAGGATATGCGAAGTTTACATTTTTGAATTCTATTTCGCCTTTTAAATTTTCTAAGATTATTCCATTTGGATTCGAGTCAATATCTGGAGCAATATCCAATAAATCAAAATATTTTTTAATTTCAACTATTTGAAATAAGATTCTTCTTTGTGTACTCATAATATTTGTTAGATTTCCAAAAATAGTACCAACCCAAGCAAAAAGAGCGACAATCATACCTATGGAATGCTCTCCAATAATAATAAAGTACAAACCGAGAGCTAAACAAATGTATTGTCCAACTATTATAAATATCTTTTGTGGATAAAAAGTCTTTAAATAATTAGTCCAAGTTTTTATTTCAGAATCTGTAATTACATCCCAAAAACCCTGAAATTTTTTTGTTGTATTTAGCTCCTGAGCTTCTGAAATAACTAGAGTAGAATTTCTATATAATTCTGATTCTATTTTTCCTTGAGATTGATGTTTTTTCCTAAGTTGATCTACTATTGGATAAATACGTAAGTTTCTTTTATTAGAAATAATAATATAAACAGCAGAAAAAACGAACGCAATAGAAGCTATTCTCCAATCAAATATAGCCAATATTATTAGAGTAACGAGGACTTGAATCAAGTTTGGGACTAAATTATAAAATACTGTTTCAACCAAATTACTTAAAGAATTTTGTCCTTTATTTACAATAGTTTGTTTTACACCCGAGTGTTCATTGGTATGCTGACCAATAGAAAACTGGAGCATCTTATTCAGAGAAGATATCGAAAAAGATTTTAAAATATTACTATCTAACTTTTTTATTTCTATATGTTCCTTCAACCACCATAAAAATACAGATTGAAAAACAGCTATTAAAAATGAAAAAAATAAAAGATAAAAAGTTAAGGAAATATTTCCTCTAGTAACAGCATCAATACTTTTACCAATTAAATAAGGAGCCAAAGTACCAACCAATTGAATAATAATTAATATAAAAAGAACAATGAAAACATATTTTCGAAATGGACGGAAAAGCTGCAATATTTGAGCAATAAAGCTTTTTTTATTATTTTGTTTTTTCATATTCTTTAGAAGAAATCTATCTTCATAGCTCTACGTACTTCGTTTAAGGTCTTGATCGCTTCCTCGCGTGCTTTCTTTGTACCTTCTTCAAGTATTTCCATAACAGCTTTAGGATTTTCTGCGAGCTTTTCTCTTCTTTCTCTGATAGGAGTTATTAAACTAGATAAAACTTTTGCTAAATGTTTTTTAATCTTTACATCACCAAGTCCACCTTTTTCATATTCTTTTTTTAATTCTGCGACAGCTTTTTTGTCTTCATCAAAAATATCAAGATACATAAATACAACATTACCTTCTACCTTGCCTGGATCCTGCACATGAATATGATTCGGGTCTGTGTACATTTCCATTACTTTTTTTTCTATCACTTCATCAGAGTCAGAAAGATAAATTCCATTATTCAAAGACTTAGACATTTTTGCATTACCATCTGTTCCAACAAGCCTTGGTGTGTCTCCAATCAAACATGACACATGATTAAATGTATCCCCATAGAGACGGTTGAAAATATCCACTATTTCATTTACTTGCTCTATCACAGGCTTCTGATCTTCGCCCACAGGAATCATATTTGCTTTTGCAAAAAGAATATCTGCGGCTTGTGATATTGGATAAACTAAAAATCCAGCTGGCACATCTTCACCAAAACCTTTTTGTTGCATCTCTGCTTTTACTGTTGGGTTTCTTTTTAATCGAGCCAAACTTACTAAGTTTAGAAATAAAATAGCTAATTCAGATATTTCTGGTATCTGTGACTGTACAAACATCGTGGTCTTTTTTGGATCAAGTCCACAAGCTAGGTTATCTAAGGCTACTTCCAAGGTGTTTATTCTTATTTTTTCTGGGTTATCGGCATTATCAGTAAACGCTTGCATATCAGCCACCATATAAAAGGACTTAGAAGCTTCCTCCTGAAGCACCAATCTATTCTGAATAGAGCCTACAAAATGCCCTAAATGAAGCTTTCCTGTGGGTCTATCACCTGTTAATACTATTTTTACGTCATCTTTTTTCATATTTATATATTATCATACTTCAGATAATTTTATGAATGTTCTAGGGTAAAAACCTATACATTGTCTAATTCTTTTATTTTTTTTCTAATTTCAATCGGAACATCTTCGTTTAAATATTGAAATTTTCCATCTTGTCCTACTCTTTTATTAACAAAAGTTTCACACTCATTGATATTACCAAATTTTTCTATTACATTTTTTGCTTTTTCATAATTTTTAATATCTCCAGCTTTTTTACATTCCTCCATAAACCCAAAAAGAATAAACAATACTGATTTTTTTCTTATTGGTATTTGACCAACGTCCCCATCTTCTTTCTTTAATTCTTTTCCTTGTTCTGATAACCGCTCAAGTTCTTTTTCTGCCATATTTATATACGATGAAATATTATCACTTTCAACTATAAATTCTGCATGTGGTTCCCATACTGCTAGACCACTAAATTGAGTTCTAAAAACAGTCTCTGAGTCGTAGGTAGAATAATAAGCTCCATATTTTTCCCAATCTTCTTTTTTCCCAAAAAGTTCCCACTGTTCTTTTGCGAACTCAGTTGTTTTAATTTCAAAAGATGTATCAAAAAATTCTAGAATCTCATTTTTATCTTCAAGATCTTCTTTTTTTCCAACACGTACAACAGAAACTTTTTCTCCAGAGTCAAACCTTTTCATAAATTTAAAATATGTCTTACCGACATTGTATCCATTAAATTGATAAATAGTTTCCAGTTTTTTATTAAAAGCCTCTTTGTCTATCATTTCTTCTACTAAATTTTTCCTTTCAACTGTTGACAAAGATTTGCTGGAGCTGAACACATATTCCTTATTTACCTCTTTTAAATCCTCTGTTTCCTCATTTATTTGGTAAATTTTTTCTTTATCTAGAATATATAAGGGTAAATTTAATTGTTTACTTATATACTTCGCTTTAGCTAAGTCACCGGGCATTTGATGAGTATTATCTTTTTGATAAAACAACCCAGCTGCTTGCGGGTTTTCAATAACTAATTCATTCCACCCTTGATCCATACTTTCCACACTACTATTGCTTTTAGGATCTCTTTTTTGTAAATGACCGACAGCATGAACTAAATTTGTTCCAATATCTTGTTGTATTGTTGAAGTTTGCAAACTATGATCATATTTTGACTTTCTATTATAGACCCCTTCATCAAGTAAAGTGCCGGCATCCCCAGCATAAGCGCTTAATACTACCCCTTCCTTAAAAATTAAACCGAAATTACCAACAAGCGTCTGATTTTCCTTATTTATCGTAGAAACAGAAATAGTTGGTTCAACTCCCAAAATCATTTTAATTTTTTCTTCTGGTCCAAATTTATTTGTTTCAACTAAACGATTATTTTGCGAAAAACTATTGCCGATTACAATTTCCAGTGGAATTGAGTGTAAAAACAAAACATCTTTTTCTTTTGAAATTTCAGCTATACTCCTTTCTTTTTTTCCAGCTTCGATATTTTTTTTCTGGGTTGACATTTCACTATAAAAATCTGTGATAGTTTTTTCTATCTCTTTTATTTCAAAATCGCTATTCATGATCTCCTCAGCTTCGTTTATTGATTTATATTTATTTTCTATCGAAGTTTTTAATTCTTTCAATAATGTGTTTTTATCTTTTATTTCTTGTTCTTTGTTCTGTAAAGAAGTATCTAGTTTGTCAAAATCTTCTTTTTTCTCTTTGATTGTTTGAAATATTTCAAAATCTTTTTGATATAACTTTTCTTTAATGCCCTCTTTCGTTATTCCCTCAGACTGAAGTAACTCAAAGGCTTCCTGAGAAAGTTTATTAAAAATAAATTTTTCCCGAATTTTATAAACAAAAGAGTTTTTTCTTTTATTTAAGTTATTTTTTAGTTCTTCAATTTCTAAATCAAGTATCTTTCTTTGCTCCTGAAGATTTTTTAGAGATTCTTCATCACTTGTCTTTTTATTTTTTGTTTCTTCTACTAAAGACTGAAAATCCAAAATAGAAAGTTTTGAGGATTCAATTTCGGCTGGCTTTTGCTGTAACTTGGTCTGATATTTAAATCTTAAATTATTTATTTTTTGGGCAATTTGTTTACGGTAAAAAGTGCTATATCTTTTACTAAATTCTGATAATTCTAATGGGTTTTCTTTACCAGAACCGCTGATTTCAGAAATTTTTGATTTTGTTTCTTTGCAAGAAACTTTCATCTCATTATCCAAATCACCTAATTTATTTTCAAGATCAAGCTCCTTTTTTATTTCTTCATTTATGGAAGGATTATTGAGTTTAGCAGAGTTATCAATTTTTTGTATTTCAGCTTGCGATGACGGTTCAGAATTTATTTCATTTTCAATTTTTGACAATATTTCAGTAGCAAATTCTTGATCACTTTTTTCTGTTTCAATCGCTAAAACTACTGGGTTTTCGTTTGCCTCTAGTGTTACAACTTCTTCATTTTTAGGAAATTCTTTATTCATTATTTTATGGATTCTTTAAGCTCTTTTATTTTTGCCTCCTCAATTTTTGTACGATATATTTTAAGTAAAGATTTTTTTTGATTTTTTATATCGCTTAACTTGTTTTTAAAATCGCTATATATTTCCGTTATTTTTTGGATAATATCTGAACTCATGGTTATATATTATCATATCCTTTAAAATTTAGCAGGAATATTTGTCCCCATTTTAATAACATGTTTGCCCACTTTTTTGATTTTGACTATTTCTGCACTGTGTTAGAATAGCCCTAATGGTCCGACCAGAGTCGGACTCCGACATAAGGTCGGAGTAAAAAATAATATGAAAAATAACAGAAAAAATGAAATACGTATTCCTCCTCAGCATATCGAGTCTGAGAAAGCTGTTCTCGGGTCTATCATGCTCCGCAAGGAAGCAATGCATGAAATAGAAGACACTATCAATCCAGACTCTTTTTATGCTGAAAAACATAAAATTATTTTTAATGCGATGCTCGATCTATCTTCAAAAAATGAACCGATAGACATGCTGTCTCTTTCTACTAAACTTGGTGAACAAAAATTGATTGATAATATCGGAGGAAACCAATATCTTGCTGATATCGTGAATACTGTTCCTTCATCCACAAACGCCAAGCACTATGCAGATATAGTTCAAAAAAAATATGTTTTGAGAAGTTTGATCGAAGCTGCTGATTATGTTTCTGAACTTGCTTTTGAGGAAGGCGACGATCATATGGATGATATTTTAGATATGGCAGAAAAAAGAATGTTTAGTGTTGTTTCTTCACCGAAGAGTCAGAAATTTGTTAGTTTGAAAGATGAGTTGCCAGAAGCTTATGAGCGTTTAGAAAAATTACACGAGACCAAAGGAATGCTCCGTGGATTACCAACAGGTTTCCGAGATTTAGATGGTCTTCTTTCTGGACTTCAAAATCAAGATTTAATAATTCTTGCCGCTCGACCTTCTATGGGTAAGACTACATTAGCTTTGGACATCGCGCGCTTAGCTGCAGTAAATCATGACAAATCAATTTTAATATTTTCTCTCGAAATGTCCTCTCAACAATTAGTCGATAGAATGCTTTCCGCTCAATCAAGAGTGAATGCTTGGAATTTGCGTACTGGAAATTTATCTTCCGATAAAGATTTTGCACAACTACGTGATTCTTTAGACAAACTTTCAAAAGCAAAAATGTATATCGATGATCAAGCTGGTAACTCTATTGTCAGAATGAAATCACTCGCTAGAAGAATCAAAGCCGAAAAAGGTTTGGATCTTATTGTTGTGGATTACTTGCAGCTCATGACTACTTCTAAAAACCATGATTCAATGGTTAACCAAGTTACTGAAATTTCTAGATCTCTCAAGGCATTGGCCAAAGAACTCAATGTTCCTGTATTGGCTTTATCCCAATTATCTCGTGCCGTAGAATCCAGAGGAGGAAAACCAAGACTTTCAGACCTTCGTGACTCAGGATCTATCGAACAAGATGCGGACGTCGTTATGTTTATTCACCGTGAAGACAAAGGTAAAGAAGAATCTGAAAAAACAAATATTGCTGAGATTTTGATTGAAAAACATAGAAATGGTCCAGTTGGAAAAGTTGATCTTTATTTTGATGAAAAGACTACAACATTCTTAAACCTAGAAAGAAGCGACATGAGTGAATTCTCTCCACCTAAAAATGGAAATAGTTTGAGTGAGTTTTAATATATACAATGGATCCAATAGATAAATTAACAGAATATTTCAAAGAATTCCCAGGTATTGGAGAAAGGCAAGCAAAACGTTTTGTTTATTTTCTTATGTCTC
This sequence comes from Minisyncoccota bacterium, assembly GCA_036169735.1. Taxonomy (GTDB): domain Bacteria; phylum Patescibacteriota; class Minisyncoccia; order Phycocordibacterales; family UBA9973; genus UBA9973. Next base: position 42,583 of record JAVHNX010000033.1, on the reverse strand, counting down.
GGAGTACAAGCTATACAGACAATTTATCTAGTTTGATTACTGAATTAAAAAGAGAAGTTTCTCAATGTAAAGAATGTTTCAGATTTTATATTTTTAACTCAAATAAAGACAAGCTCTGTGATATCTGTAGTGACCCTTCAACAGAGATATCGACACTGATGATAGTTGAAAAAGATTCTGATTTAGAAAGTATAAAAAAAAGTCGCACCTATCATGGAAAATATTTTGTCTTAGGTGGACTTGTACCGATTGTTGAAAAAAATACTAAAACAAGAATACGAATAAATGAACTGATAGAAAAAATAAAAGATAATTCTAATAAAGGTCTAAAAGAAGTAATACTAGCGTTCTCATTAAGTCCTCAAGGTGACCATACTGATTATTATGTGAGAGAACAATTAAAAGATATTACAGATTCTCTATCAATAAAAATATCATCTCTAGGCCGTGGACTATCTACTGGTACAGAGCTTGAATACTCTGACAATGAAACTCTAAAAAACGCACTTAAAAATCGAAGTTAAAAAATGAAATAAAAAAAGCCCCCACATTTGTGAGGGTCTTTTGAAATAATTAAAAACTTTATTCAATAGTTATTGTTCCTACTCTACTTTTTGTTGAATAATAAGCTTTTACACCTACCATTTTTTTGTTTACATGAGAGTCATAAAAATTATCAGGAAAAAAACTATAATCAAGACGTAATAAATCCTCAGTTGGAATATTAAATCTAATATTCCAAGAATCTCCACTTCCATCTTCTGGTTCAATACATTGAATAATAGTTGGTAAACCTCTTTTAGATCTTCCATTATCATTTTCTACAGTAAAATTTACAGTTCTCTTTTCAAAAAAAAGACGTAAACCATCAAATAGTTCTTCTCTTGAAGGACCACTTAAAATTTGAATTGTGTTTTTCATCGTACGATGTTATTTAAAGAACTCTTTATATATTACAGAGAATAAAGACTACTCTGGAGCCACATGACAATCTTTCTGTACAGAAAGAACTAAGTAAAGAGTATCACTTTTATACTGTTTTGTCAACCATTACATAGGAGTTTCCTATGTACACAGGAAACTCCTATGTATGTTATACTTAAAACTATGGCTTTACGAAAACAATCTTTTGCTATAAATGAGTATTATCATTTATATAATCGTGGCACTGAAAAAAGAATAATCTTTTTAGATAAACAAGACTATCAGCATTTTTTGTTCTTGATGTATATTTGTAACACTGAAAAAAGTATAGCTTTAAGAAATGTAGGAGAATTTTTTGATCGAAAAGAAACAATCGTTGATATTGGTACTTTTTGTTTAATGCCAAACCATTTTCATATTCTTGTTCGTGAAAAAATAGAAAATGGTATTTCTGTATATATGCGTAAGCTACTAACGGGATATTCTATGTACTTCAATAAAAAGTACAAGCGAACAGGTAAACTATATGAGGGAGTATTTAAATCAACACATTTAGATACAGATAATTATTTAAAGTACTTATACTCTTATATTCATTTAAATCCAGCAAAACTTATAGACAAAAATTGGAAAGAAAAAAGAACTAAATCAGTTTCTGAGTTATTAAAATATATTTTTGAATATCCATATTCGAGTATAAAAGAATACAATGAAAATAAATTTAAGATACTAAACCCTCTACAGTTCCCCGCTTATTTTAAAATACCCGATGATCATAAAAAAGAATTATTTGAGTGGTTAAGTTTTAATGATGATGCAACTACATAGGAGACTCCTATGTATTATAAAAAATACCCCACCCAATTACAGGTGAGGCATTACTTTAAACTAAACCCACGGAGGACCCATGCGATGTGTACAAGGTCTAGATAAAGAACTCTTTGTTTAAATATACCTTAAAACAATAAAGAAAGTAAACAAAAAAACACCTTACGGTGTTTTTTTTGTTTTAGCTTATAGAAAGTATTTTAAATTTAAAGTAAGGCTGTCTGTGTCCGTTTCGGCGTAGGTAGCGGGATTTCTGTTTGTACTTGATAACCATCACTTTTCGAGTTCTTCCGATTTCAATAAGTTCAGCATCAACTTTCGCACCAGTGATATAAGGAGTACCGATAGTTGTGTCTTTTCCGTCATCAACCAAGAGAACTTTATCAAAGGAAACTTTGTCCCCTTTCTTATATTCACCCTTTATTTTCTCAGTAGAAAAAAGATCTCCTTTTGAGACTTTGTATTGTTTTCCACCTGTTTGTATAACTGCAAATTCCATAAGTTCTATATTATACGAAACATTGTAAAAATGCAAGCATCTTTGCTATAATCTATTTATATGATTTCAAAATATAGTTTTAATAATATTACTTGGGTTGATTTACAGTCTCCTACACCAGAAGAAGTTTCACACTTAGTAGAAGAATTCTCTCTCCCCAAATTAATGGCTGAAGAGTTCATTTCTGAGACAGTTCGGTCAAAAGTAGATCTTTATAAGGATTTAATATTTCTAGTTCTTCATTTCCCGGTCAATCGCCATCTTAAAAATTTCAAAACTGAACAAGAAATAGACTTCGTTATTGGAAAGAATTTTTTAATAACTATACATTACGAGTTAATAAACCCATTGCATGAATTTTCTAAAAAATTCGAAATGGATGCTTTACTTGATAAACACAATGTAGGCAATCATGCTGGGCATCTCTTTTACAGCGTAATCAAAGAACTTTACAAAAATGTAATAACTGAACTCGATACTATTAATCCTGACCTAAAGAAAATAGAACACAACATATTTGAAGGTAGAGAAAAAGAAACAGTAAAAACAATTTCAAATTTAAATAGACATCTTCTTAGTTATAGACAATCATTACGTTTTCATTATGAAACTCTAAAATCTTTCGAGTCAGTTGGTAAAAAATTCTTTGACCCAGAATTCGCTTTTTATCTTGAATCTATCATCAGTGAATACAATAAAATAAAAAATATTTTAGATAATGAAAAAGATGTTCTGACAGACTTACGTGAAACAAACGATTCACTCCTTTCATCTAAAACAAACGAGACAATGAGAGTACTCACTATAATGACTTTTATCATCGCACCAGCAACATTACTAGCAAGTGTTTTTATGATGAACACTGAATTCCCTCTTATCAGAACTTTTGTTGAATTTTATATGATATTAGGTGGAATGTTTTTAACAAGTATCGCTACCTTCATTTTCTTTAAACTAAAAAAATGGCTTTAAAATTCTTCAACACATTAACTCGAGAAAAAGAAGAATTTTTACCTATTAACCCAAACGAGGTTACTATGTATACTTGTGGTCCAACTGTATATAATTATCCCCATATAGGAAACTACCGAGCTTATATCTTTGCTGATATTTTAAAAAGAGTCCTGACTCGTGAAGGATTTAATGTAAAATCCATAATGAATGTCACCGATATTGATGACAAAACTATTCGTGATTCACAAAAAGAAGGAAAATCACTAAAAGATTTCACTGAATTTTATACTGAGGAATTTATAAAAGATACAAAATCTCTAAATATTTTAAGTCCAACTAAACTAATAAAAGCTACAGATTATATAGACGAGATGGTTAGTCTTATAAAGAAATTACTTGAAAAGGACCTCGCTTACAAGAGTACAGATGGTAGTATTTATTTTAATATAAAGAAATTTAAAAATTATGGAAAACTTTCTCATCTTGTAATAGAAGAACAAAAAGAGAACGCTGCAGGCAGAATAACAAGTGACGAATATGATAAAGACAACATTCAAGACTTCGCTCTTTGGAAAATGTGGGATGAAAAAGATGGTGATGTTTTTTGGGAGACTGAACTCGGAAAAGGACGACCTGGCTGGCACATAGAATGTTCAGCCATGTCTATGGCAAATTTAGGAGAACAGATAGACATCCATACTGGTGGAGTTGATAATATGTTTCCTCATCATGAAAACGAAATTGCTCAATCCGAAGGAGCAACAGGAAAACAATTTGTAAAATATTGGATGCACAATGAGTGGGTTTTGGTTGATCAAAAAAAGATGTCCAAATCTGCCAAGAATTTCTTTACTTTGCGTGATTTAATTGAGAAAGGAATCAATCCAATTTCTTATAGATTTTGGCTTTTAATGGCAAACTACCGAACTAGAGTAAACTTCGTCTGGGAAGCCTTGGAGGGCTCTGAAATAGCATTGAAACGTCTGTATAGACTCTATAAAGATTTGGGCGAAGATACTGGAAAAGTAAACGGTGAGTTAAACCAAAAATTTAGAAATTATTTAGCCGATGACTTAGATACACCTAGAGCTCTCTCACTTCTGTGGGATGTATTTAAAGATGAGTTTATGAGTAATGCCGATAAACGTGCAACCGTTCTTGAATTTGATAAAGTTTTAGGACTAGGTTTTGATAAAATAAAAGAAGAAATTATTCCAAATGAAATAACAGAACTGGTAAAAGAACGAGAAGAAGCACGTATAAATAAAGACTTTAAAAAAAGCGATGAACTTCGAGATAAAATAAAATCTCTAGGCTATGAAATCAAAGATTCATCAGGTGGAAATAAAATAGAAAAGATTCAATAAGTTACATTTTAAGAACCATGTTTTACATTATGCTCTAATGCAAGATGTGATGAAATATATTCTTTAGTACCAGCTTGCCCGTCAGGCAGAGATACTTTCTTACCGGGGTTGAATATGTTTTTAAAATCAAAAATATTCTTTACTTCTGCAAACAAACCATAGATTTTCTCACCATACATTTTCTTTAGATACATTGTACGAATAAGACCATCATTGTGTTCTGCTGTTATAGACCCTTCGTAACGTAAAACCAAATTATAAACTTTTTCTGAAAGCTCTAAAATTATTTTTATAGTATCAGGTCTATTAAAATCCATCAAAGGAATAACATGAAAATTACCATCACCGGCATGACCAGCTAAGGTATAAGTGATATCGTATTTACTTAATATTTTATTTAATTCTGGAATAAATTTCGGTAAGAATTCAGGGCGAACAATGATATCATCAATAAATGGTGCAGTGCGTTTACCTGATACGTGCTTACGTAAAAGACTAAAACTATCACGTCTTATATCCCAGTATTTTCCTGCTTCTGCTTCAGATCCTGTTATATGAGTTTTAATTTTAAAAACTTTAATTCTTTCTACAAGTTTCTGACACTTTATATTTACCTCGTTCTCATTGTCTCCTGCAAATTCAGCCAATAAAATTAATTTTGGAAAACCGCCTGTAATCATCATTCCTAGTTCAGGCAAGAAACTCCACATGAATTTTATCATTCCGACAAAACCTTTTGTCTTTAAAAAGTCAGGGAAAAATCTGACTGCGAGTTTCATTGTCTTGTCATCGTAGGTCTCCAATGTTTCAGGATTCTCTTTTAATATTTCATCTACAAGATTTCCAAGAGGACTCAAGTCCGTCATAAAAACAACAACGAGCTTTGAATATTTTGGATTTTTAACTAATCTGAAAGTAATCTCTGTCGCTATTCCGAGTGTACCTTGTGAGCCAACAAGAAGTTTATTAAGATCAAAATACTCAGTCTGTTGTAAATTCTGAGCGGTGTGGGTCCCAACCGGTACTCCGGGAAAGGTTAAGCCGGCTGAATTTGCAACAGACTGAGTATTACCTATCACATTCCAAAGATAATAACCTGCAGAATTTTTATGGACTTTTGGTCGAGCATTATTTATTTCTTCTTGATTACTTTTTATAAGTTCATAAAGTTTTCGATAAGTTTCACCTTCAAAATCTTTTTGAGAAATTTTATCCTGCAATTCTTTTTCTGAAAGAGGTTTTACTATTCTCTCAATCCCATCTGCAAAAATAACTTTTGATTCCATCACATAATTTTCTGTCTTACCATATTTCAAAGTTCGCTCACCTGCCGAATTATTACCAAACATTCCACCCATCGCATTGAGACTTTTTGAAGCAGTATAACAAGGCAAAATAAGACCTTTTTCCAAAGTTATTTTTTCAAAATCTCGGTAAAACATACCGGGTTGTACGGTTATGGAAGCAACCTCTGAATAATTCTGAGCGGTGTGGGTCCCAACCGGTTCTCCGGGAAGGGTTAAGCCGGCAGAATTTTTTAGAGGTTGATTCCAGCTTATCAACTTATTCATATACTTAGTGAAATCTAAAATGATAGATTCACCTATTGCCCCGCCAGACATATCTGTCCCTGCACAACGAGCCGTAATAGAGAGACCTGGATATTTTTCTGTGTTAACACCTACCCATTTAACTAAATTTTGTACATCTTCCGAATCTTTTGGAAAAACGACTACTTTAGGTCGGACCTCAAAAATACTCGCATCGTGTGAATATGTTTTAAGTGTTTCTTCACTATCTTCTACATCTCCTTTGAAGAATTTTTGCAATTGTTCTTTAATGTCTTCTTTCACAAAAATATTTTATTGAATCATATTAAATAATTTTAATCTAGCTTCCACCACTGCTTCAATAGCATCCACGGCAGGTTGTAAAATTTTAGCTGGAGTTATTTCATCTGGAAGATCTTTCAATGATTGCTCGATAGCTTGTCTGAAAGCTAAACGGATTTCACTGTTAATATGTACAATTGAAATACCAGATTTTATAGCATTGGTAAAATCTTCATCACGCAAACCTGAACCACCATGAAGCACAAGAGGAATACCTGTTATTTTTTTAATTTCTGTGACAAGCTCTGCATTAATATGAGGCTTACCGGTCTTGATCAATCCATGAATACTACCGACAGATGGCGCAAATAAATCAATACCAGTAGCATCTACAAATTTCTTTGCATCTTCGGGTGTTGTTAAAATTCCTGCACCCTCTGGTACGCTCTCTCGAATAACTGATCCAGAACCAATAAAACCTAGCTCCGCTTCGACTAAAATATCCCGTCCAGTATTTTTTGAAACTTCACGAGCATAATCTACACATTGTTTAGTAACTTTTACATTTTCATCAAAAGGTAATTTCGCAGCATCAATGATAACCATATCAAAACCGACATCAATACATTTTTTAACTGATTCGAAACTCGCATGATGATCCGCATTTAAAAAGATCGGGTAGTTATCACGAGTACGAATTTCATTTACTAATACATAAACTTCCTCCAATCCAGCAAATTTTTCTTCTCCTTCTGAAAGTCCAATAATTACCGGTACATTTAATTTCTTTGCAGCATTATAAATACCATGCAATGCTTCTAAATTTGAAATATTAAAATGCCCAATGGCAACTCCCTTTTCATCTGCCTCTTTGATATATTCTCTTAAAGTTTTCATACTTTTATTTTAGCAAATCTTTCAAGATTTCAATAACTATTTTAGGGTTTGCACTACCATTACTTTCTTTTATGATTTTTCCTACGAGAGACATAATGGCATTTTCTTTTCCACCCCTATAAGTAGCCACTACTTCAGGATTTTCTGAAACAACCTTTTCTGCAATAGTTTTTATTGCACCTGTATCATTTTTCTGTAACAGATCTTTTTCGGTAGCAATTTTCAATGGTGATTCATCATGGAGCACAATGATAGCCAAAATATCTTTTGCTACTCTGGAAGATATTTTATTATCTGTGAATAAATTTATCAGTTCAGCAAAATTCTCAGCTTGAGGAAGTCGGACTTCCGCATTAATCTTCTTCAATCCTAAATAATCAGAAGTAATGAAATTTGAAGCTGTTTTTAACTTTTCAGGCACTATAAGAATAGTAGCTACTTTTTCAAACCAAGATCCTAATACTGGATCATTGATGTATACTTCTACGTCCTCATCTTTAATACCAAAATTATTTGTATAACGTGAACGCATTTCAGAAGGCAATTCTGGCAATCCTTTCTTTAATTCCTCAATATCAAAAACTTCATGTAGTTTGAACTTTGTAATATCCGGATCTGGGAAATATCGGTAATCCTGACTGGATTCTTTTTTTCTCTGAGAAAATGTTTTCTGTTTTGCATCATCCCAGCCACGAGTCTCTTTTACTATTTCACTTTCTCTACCAGTTTCAAAAAGTTCTATCATTCTTTCTACTTCGTACTTTATAGCCTTTTCAACAGTTCTAAATGAGTTAAGATTTTTTACTTCTACATACGCTTCCCATTTTTTATCTTTATCAGGTGAAACAGAGACATTGGCCTCTACACGCATCTCACCTTTCTCCATATTCGCTTCAGAGGCACCAAGATACCAAAGTATCATCTGATATTCTTTCGCAAAAACTGAAGCAGCCTTAGCGGCATCATCAGGATTTTCAAAAGTATGAGCTTCGGTCACAAGTTCCATCAATGGCACACCGGCACGATTGAAATCAATCAATGAGTATCCACCACTAGCACCATCAAAATGTTTATTATTAGCAGTATCTTCTTCGAGGTGTATGCGAGTGAGATCCATATTTGCAAGACGCCCACCTGAGACTATCGGGTATTTGAATTGTGAAATCTGATAACCTTTTGGAATATCTGGATAAAAATAATTCTTTCGGTCGAACTCAGTAAAATCTGCAATAGTGGATCCTAATGCAAGTCCAACTTTAATAACTTGCTCGACAGCCTTTTTATTTACCACAGGCAAAGTACCCGGATGTGCCATACACACAGGGCAAATATTTAGATTAGGTTTTTCTTCATCAGGATCATTCTTGCAACTACAAAACATCTTTGTAATTGTTTTTAGTTCTGCGTGTATTTCCAATCCGATTGTCGTGTAATATTTCCTTTCCATAGCTAACATAATAGCATATTTCTATATTTTTTTAAAAAGTCCTTACTCTTTTATTGTAGCTTCAACGTGAATAGTTTCATGGGAGGTACTACCACTAGAGTTTACTGAGGACTGTCTTTTGTGTGTTGTTTTCAAAATATTTTTCGCTTTAAAAAACACAATAAGTAATATCAAACCAGTTACAAGGTAAGGCAATATAACAATCCAAAAGATTACTTTAAAAAGTAAATATGGGCCACCAAGAAAATGAGTAAATCCTAAAGCCCAAACAAGAAGCATTGTTATAAATGATCCTGAAATTTTCATAAATTATTTTTTCTTTAAGATTTTTACTAGTTCATCTCTGAATCCTTTTACTGAAGCATCATCAAATAGAGAAATAACAAAAACTTTTTTACCAAGTTTTTCAAATTCCTGTTTTCTTTTTTCGATAAGTTCAGGTTCTTCTACTACGTCTGTCTTTGTAAGAAGAATTATTTCTTCTTTAGAAGAAAGACCAACATCTGTCAGATTATTGTTCTGATCATAAGATTCAAGCTCATTACGGATCTCTTTGTAGACTTTCATCATGTTCGCATTTTCAAAAGAGATAAGATGTGCAAGCATTTTTGTACGTTTGATATGTTTCAAAAATTTAACACCGAGACCTTTTCCTTCAGAAGCACCTTCAATGATTCCTGGGATATCAGCAATAATGTAACCGTAAAATTCTCCCAAGTTTGGATCAAGAGTAGTAAAAGCATAATCCCCCACTTTTGCTTCAGCATTTGTAAGAGCATTCAACAAAGAAGACTTACCAGCATTCGGTAGACCAACAAGTCCGATATCAGCAAAAAGTTCAAGTTCAATATGAAAATCTCCTTGTTCACCTTCTTGGCCAGGATTGAATTCTTCCGGAGTTGTATTGGTAGAACTCTTGAAATGCTCATTACCATAACCACCATAACCACCCTTCAAAAGCATTATCTTTTCTCCTTCATTAAAAAGTGATAGTTTTTCACCAGTCTTTCTATTTGTAACAATAGAACCGATAGGTAATTCTAAAACAAAATCTTCACCGTTTTTACCGTGTAGACTTTTCTTTGCTCCATCTTCACCGCGTTCTGCGATAAAGTCTTTTTTCATTTTGTATTTAGAGAGAATACTTACATCGCGTACTGTTTCCACGAAGAAATTACCTCCGCGTCCAGCGTCTCCTCCTGCAGGGCCACCCTTGGGTACGAATTTTTCCTGACGCCAACGGACTACTCCATCACCACCTCGTCCTGCCTCTGCGTGTATATTTATTTCATCTATAAAAGCCATGTTTATGATTCTAACACAATTTTTGCCAATTTAATAGCCCCCTCTTTACTTTTAGCCCCAGCAAGGAAAAGCCCTCGATGACAAAAGATAGCATCTGGCACTCCTGTTATTTTTTGAAGATCTTCATCTTTTAATCCAGCCCACGAACTCGGTAGGTCTTTCCTATTTTGGTGACTATTCATTTCCCTTCTCATAGCAACGATAGACCAATCTTCACCATCACCATAAACAGCAAAAAGTGGTGAATTAAAATCCTGCAGTGCATTCCAGATCTCATATCTAGAAACTCTAGGTTCGTCTACAACAACCAATCTTTTGTCTTCACTGTTTTCGTAAAAATTTTGAATAATTTTTTTAATCTCTATTTCATCATTCGCCTTTTTAATTTCTCTAGTTAGTATTTCTTTTGCCCAAACAACAGCTTTCAAAAACTGTTCATCTTTATTAAATTTTTCTAATGCTGTCGGAGCAAAAATAGCAAAAATATCATTTATTTTATATGGAGAAATATTTTCGAAATTTGTTTTATATAAATCTATTCCATTATCATTTGCATCTACAGGCAAGACGAGTTTTTGTTCAATAAAATTTTGTACTTCTATATTACCCGCGATTTCTTTGCCGTACTCTTTCCACACCAAGCCAAAAGAAGAATATTCTATACCATTTGATCTTTTACCTGCACCTCCTACCTGATGATGATCAAATCTTTTTAACACTGGGTCATATATGCCACCTACATCAAAAACATAATCAGCATTTTTTATTAATTCTGCATCTCTCGTTCGGATAACTTCAAAAGTCTCCCCTCTCTTTTCAAACAAAAGGGAAAAAGATGCACATGCAAAAATATCATCTGCATGAAAAGAATTATTGTGCGTTACTATTTTATTATTGTTTATCGTCATAAGATAATTCAAAAAGCTCATAAATCCACCCGACCAATTTATCAAAAATAATAAAACCTATTACCAAAAGCAATACTACAAGAGAAAATCTCCAGATTTCTTTACTTATACTTAGCGCCGTATAACCAAAGAAGAAACCTAATGAAAAGAAACCGGGAGCCCAAATCGCTGTCGTGATAAGTTCTGCTTTTAGATATATTTTTAAGGATATTTTTTTAAAACCTGAAAAAATTATGACTACATGATTCACTCCTAAAATAAATTTAGAAATAAAGATTGACCAAAAAGGTTTCTCGTCAAAATGAGGCATTACAAAAGAAACTCTACGTTCAATATATTTTATAAATTTTTTATCTTTCCATTTTCTATTAACAAGGACACCGATATAGTATCCTAAAAATGTTTTTCCAAGACCTCCACACAAAATAAAAATAAAAGCTGTGTAAACATCTAGTACTCCTAGATATGCAAGAATTCCTGTGCATATAATTATAAACTCTCCCTCAAAAATAATACCAAAAAGAATCAAAGCATACGCCCAAACTTCATAACCTTCCACCAAATGTTTTAGAAAATTTACAGTATGCATATTGTAAATTTAGAATAGAGCATCTACTACTTCTTTTACTACCATACCATCAGCCTTACCTTTCAAATCCTTCATAAGAGCAGACATAAGCATTCCCTTTTTTGTAGCGTCAGTAATATTTAATTCGTCTTTCTTTGCTTTGGCTATTTTTTCTACTTCACTCTTATCCATCAATGCGGGCAAGTATGTATCCAATATAGCAAGCTGGGCTTTTTCTGCATCAGCTAAATCTGCGCGTCCACCTTTAGTAAATTGTTCGATTGAATCTTTGCGTTGTTTTGAGGCTCGAGTAATGACAGCCAATGCTTGTTCATCAGTAAGGAAATCTTGAGGAGTACGATTTGTAGCAACAAGCTCATTGGTAAATGCTGTAACAAGACCACGAAGAACCTCGAGTCTTACAGAATCTCTAGCCATCATCGCTTCTTTTATTCCACTTTTTATTTGTTCATGTAACATATAATTTAAGTAATATTAAAACCTAGTAAATAACACACAACAATAATCTAAGAAATATATTTATTAGAAAGCCTTACGCAGGCCGACGGGCCGAGTAGAGCAATTTGTCAGCAGACAAATATGTGTGCTTTATAAGAAATGATATTTCTTGGATTATTGTATCATAAATACTATATATGATAAAATAGCATTATGTCTAAAATAATATTTTTTGATACAGAGACCACAGGTGTTACCGAAAAGGATTACATCTGCCAAATTGCCTACAAAGTGGGCGACCTGCCTGCGCAGGCAGGAGAAACTTTCAATGGTCTTTACAAACCTCCTATTAAGATTCCACCCGAATCCTCTGCTGTGCATCACATTACGAACAAGATGGTTGCAGACAAACTTTCTTTCAGTGAAAGTCCAGATTTCCAAAATATCAAGAAACTTTTTGAAGATAAAAATTCAGTCTTAGTCGCACACAATGCTAGTTTTGACGTAATGATGATTAAAAACGAAAACATTATTCCTAAAAATTTTATTTGTACTTTAAAAGTAGCTCGTCATCTAGATCCAGAAGGAAAAATAGGTAAATATAATTTACAATATTTACGTTACTTCCTCGACCTCGACATTGAAGCTACTGCTCACGATGCTCTTGGTGATGTGATGGTCTTAGAAAAACTTTTCGACAGACTAAATACTAAGATAATGGAAAGTGAAAATTTATCAGGGTCTGAAGCTATCCAAAAAATGATAGACATTACTTCTCGCCCTTCCCTATTACGCTCTATCCCATTTGGAAAACACATAGGCAAGACCTTGGAAGAAGTTGTTAAAATTGATCCGAGTTACCTTGAATGGCTTTTGAAACAAAAACTCGAAAGTGACCAAGTCGATGAAGATTGGATTTATACACTTAAATATTATCTAAAAAAATAAAATGGAAAATATTTCTTGGATTATTATAGGAATTTTAGGAGGAGGAATCCTTGTTTACTTGCTATTAAATAAAAAAGACAAAAACAATGAAAATAGTGATGTTGGCCTTCAACTCATTTTAACTCAACTAAATGAAATATCTAGAACTGTCGACACTCGTATCGGTGAATCACACAAACAAGTAAATGAAAGTTTACGTTTTCATTCTATTGAATCAAATAAAATAATCCGAGATGTCACAGAAAGACTTACTAGGCTTGATGAGACAAATAAACAAGTCATTTCTTTTGCTGACCAGCTCCAAAGCTTGCAAGATATATTAAAGAACCCAAAACAACGTGGAATCCTTGGTGAGTATTATTTGGAAACAGTTTTAAAAAATGTTCTACCACCCGGAAGCTATCAAATGCAGTACCCTTTTCCTGATGGCACCATCGTAGATGCTGTAGTTTTTGTAAAAGATAAAATAATTCCTATCGACTCAAAATTCTCTCTCGAGAATTACAATCGAATGATAGAAAGTAAAAGTGCAGAAGAAAAAGACAAGTACGAGAAAATTTTTGTAAGTGATTTAAAAAATAGAATTGTTGAAACTGCCAAATATGTCCAACCCGCTCAAGGTACGACAGACTTCGCTTTTATGTTTATTCCGCATGAAGCTATCTATTATGATTTACTTGTAAATAAAATCGGTGGATTAAAAGATGATGAAAATGAAAACCTTATCCAACGTGCTGCTGGAAAATACAAAGTTATCATTACGAGCCCCACTTCTTTCCTTGCGTACCTACAGACTGTCTTACAGGGCCTCAAGGCACTACAAATAGAAGAATCTGCAAAAGAGATAATAAAGAAAGTGGAAGATCTAGGAAAACATTTAAAATCTTATGATGAGTATCATGTAAAGCTTGGTAATTCCCTTTCGACAGTTATCAATCATTATAATGCTTCAAATAAAGAACTTAAAAAGATAGATAAAGATGTCTTACGCATAGCTGGATCTTCTCCCGAGCTCTCAACCCTAGAACTCGAAAAACCCAAACTAGAAGACTAACCAAAAAAATAATTTTTTTATATTGACACAATGGCTATATTTTTATATAGTAGATATCTTGAAAATTGACAAATAAATAAATAAACTAAAAACCAAAGCTTATGACAAAGATTAGCCGTAAAAACGCAGTGATGAACACAACTCCTGCACCAAATGTAAAAGCTATCACTGATAGCACAAAAAAGTATCTTCTAAACCAGATGAAGGAATTAGGAGAAAAAAATATTTTTTTAGGACAGGAAATCGAACCAGAATTAGCCTATTCCAAAATACAAAAAATTCAGCAATTGTTGAATCGTCCATCTTTTATTCCTGAAGATCAAATAATCAATGGATTAGTTGGTAATGCTTTTAAAGGTCACATTGATGGAAATAAAGAAACTGAACATGTAATATTTCTTGAAGGGCCGGTTAGTTTAGAAATCAAACTACCAGCAAATCATAAAATAATTCCATCAGATTCGCCGTTTGGTATGGCTTTAATTGGTCAGCAAATAGGTAAAACAGTAACTTACAGAGCAGCTGGTTCACTTCGCTCTTTTGAGATTACAGGCCTAATACCTTATTCAGAGGCTAAGGAAATTTTCTTCCCGGTTAATCAGAAAATAACAGTAGAAACAAAAACAGAAGCAGAAGTAATGGTTTAATGGTTTAAACAAAAATAAAAAAACGCATTCCAAAATAGGAGTGCGTTTTATTTTTGTTAATTTAATATTGACAATATATTCCACGGGAGTATAATTTTTTTCTATAGTTCTTTTAGTTATTCACAATTTAATAAAAATCTATGCGTTCAACAACAACACTCAGAAAAAGGAAGACAATCCCTGTCTCGCCTAAAAAAGAAAACAGAGTAACTGTGCTAGTAACCACATCTGGTGCAAAAAAAACTTATGGTTATGGAGATTCTGGAAAGAGTCCAAAACAACTAATAGTTAAAAGAAACTTGCGAAAGCAAGGTCGAAAAAGAAGTGAGATGTTGAGATTTTAGATAATAGAGTTATTAACAAAAAAAAGACGTGCAACCAGATGGTGCACGTCTTTATTTTTGGTTTTTTGTAAAAAGATGTTATATTGGAAAAGTAGTTTTGGCTAAAACATTTACAAAGTAAATGTTCGCCCGACTATCAAAGATAGTTTAGGGCACTATCGTCCCCGCCTGCATCGCTATGCGAAGCATTGCAGGCAGGTAACGGTTAAAATACAAAAATTTAGTTTGAATAATAAATATTGGCCCTATCGTCTAACGGTTAGGACATATCCTTCTCAAGGATATAATCGCGGTTCGATTCCGCGTAGGGTCACAAATAAAAAACCGCCATCTAATGTTTTTCATTAAAAGGCGGTCAATTTTACATATTTGTCATAACACGAAAAAAATGATGAATTTCATCCTGACTCATTGGGTAAACAATTTCAGTAATACCACTATTATACCTAATAACACTAAATTCATTACTAAAAAGAACTTTAAATTTTCTATCACTTCTTTTCATGAAATTTGTAACAAGGATATTTTCAAGTATTGCAAATAGATTACCATGGTTAATCATTTCTTTTTCGTTTTTAAAAACAGATGATTTTTCTGTAACCTTTTTAGCACCTTTGGTGGGTGTGTAACTAACAATAAAGTAAAAATTTCCGCAAGTCTCTCTTTTTGAGATGTAAATAACGAATGGCTTTGTATTCATGTTTTTTCCTGTTTGATTTTCCAGTCAGGTCATCTGGGGACAATTGTTAAAGAAAATTTATACATATTATACAGATGTTTATTTGAAATGTCAATTTCGTACCTATTTTCAATAATTTAAAATAAAAGTCTAAAATCCCCTTATATTCCCTACAATCTAGTTACAATTCCGTCCTGTTTGAGACAATAAAAGTTTATTAAATAGAAATAAAAAAAAGCCGCAGTATTTTGATACTACGGCCTCACTTTGAAATTCTTGTTTTCTTCTTTCCTCTGAGTCAGATGAACATTCACAAGAATCATATCTGTGAATAACATATGCTAACTAATTCTGTTTACAAAATTCTGACAAAATAGTTATTGCTGCTCCCTGAGAAAGTGCTTGTTCCCTTCTTTCTTTTTCCACATAAGCTTTATCGACTTCAATAACTATAACACCTTCCTGAAACTGGTTTATTGATGAAAACATATCACCATTAGGAAAAATGCAGACATTTGTTTTATTAAATGAAATAGTAAGTCGCGGTCCATGACATTTTTCATCCGCACACAAGCAAAAATGCTTTTTCTCATATTCAATCTTAATAGGACTGTTTACAATATCAATCATTACTAATTTTGCTGTATCTGTTTTTTCAGCAGTAAACTTTTTAACTGTTAACTCATAGAGTTCCTTAAACTCTGCAGTTGATGAATTTTGAGCATTTACTTTTGGTGCTACAACTACGAATAAGAGCACGATTGCCATAAAAATTAACTTGTTGATTGTTCTCATCTTTTTATTTATTTTTTAATGTTCAATTGATTGTATTGATTATTATATATGTAGAGGCCTACGAGAAATTAATCTCTGTTAGGTACGAAAGTGGGGAAAATATAATTTTGATTGTTCAATAAAACAATATCTGAAAAGATACTACCAATTAAATAAACAATTGTCAAATTGATCTAAGTCCATTAGATATTAAAACAAATACAAAACCCTTTTATATTCAGCATAATATGGTTCAAATTCTGTCCTGTTTGGATTACAGATTTTTAATCTTATATTTAAAAACTAATTTTTAGATTTATTTTTTATCCACCATTTTTTAATAAATGGTAGAGTTTGAAAAGAAAGAAAATACCCCAGAGTTGGAACCAAAGCATTTATAAAAGGATTTGAGTTTTTTATAACAAGCAAAAGTAGTGAAGCTAAAATATAAGTTGTTATTGTTAAAACAACAACTCTAGCTGTACTTATTTCCCAAGCTTTATCTAATTCAACCTTGATATTCCTTTCTTTAATATTTTTTATTTCATTTTCTATCTCTTTTAGTTCCATGGATAATATAATAGCATATATGTAACTAAAACTTGTACATATGTATTTACTAAAAGCAACAGGGTTAACTGACGGAAATCCCTTATATTACTTACAATAAGGTCCTAATTCTGTCCCGTTTGGGTCTAGATCGAAGACAACGCCTCCGCTCTACTAATTTTTTTATAAATTTATCTTTTCAAGCACAGAAATAATTTCACTATCATCTAATACATTTATCACCTCTGGCAGAGATAGAAAAAATAATTTATTTTTAAACCCAGAAACTATAATAGGTTTATGTAGACCCATAGCCATACCAGCTTCATATCTTGCACTTTCTTGGTCTGACTCCCAAAGATAAACGAGTATATCTGCTTGTTTGACTGCTTCACGCTCATCGCGAGCTTTCTGAAAAGGATCTTTTTCGTTTTTAATATCTTTTACCCAATCAAATATAATAAAATGACCATTTTCTATTAGTGTATCCATTACA
>JAVHNX010000033.1:7913-25004 GCA_036169735.1 Minisyncoccota bacterium | reverse complement strand
CTATTGTACATTTCCTCATCGCTTTCAACTCCAGACGCAACATTTATTTTTCTTCTTTCCAAACGATGCATATTTTTCATTTTCTCAAATATTTCCTTATTTTCCTCTCTATAAACCCCCAACGGCCCGCCATCATATTTTCCGTAGTTTCTTTCTCTTAAAATATGTGATGTGTTGATTGCTAGATTTCTTTCGGCAAGAATGAATTCTGCTGTCCGTCGAGCCCTCAATAGATCTGAGGAAAATACAACATTAAAATTTATATCTTTAAATACTTCACCCAAATCTTTCGCTTGCTTGATACCGATTTCAGTCAAAGGTGCATCAGTATGACCCTGCATAATATTAGCGACATTGAATTCAGTCTCACCATGCCTGACAATATAAATCGTGCAATTAGAATTTTTATGATTCATAACTACATTCTATCAATTTTTATCTATTTTTCATATAAACATCAAAATCCCCTTATTTGTTAAATAATCAAGTTCCAAATAGTGTTACAATATAAGACATGATAAACGAAACAACTAAAAAAATAGTAATAAGGTGCAGAGCTGTTATTGTTTACAACAATAAACTTCTAGTTGTAAAACACGCTCCTAGCTCTAGTTTTTATTCTCTCCCTGGAGGACATCTTGAATATGCTGAAAACATACACGATGCTATGAAAAGAGAAATTATCGAAGAATTAGGAATTGAACCACAGATCGGAAGACTCTTGTATGTAAATAATTTTATTGAAGAAGTAAAACAATCTATTGAATTCTTTTTTGAAATTACCAACCCGGAATCTTTCTTGGATACAGAAAATCTAAGTGGCACCCATAGGTTTGAACTTTCAGAAATATGTTGGGTAGACAAAAATGACAATCCGAATATATTACCTAAATCAATACAGGAAGACTTAAAAAATGATTCAATACTTTCTAATCTTGTGAGATTTTTAAATTAAAATAAAAAAACCTATCCATAATATGAATAGGTTTTAATCTTCTAGAAAAGAATTAACTTCTTGAATAATTACTTTTTCCAATAATTCTTTCTGATACGGTCCATACTTTGCCTTAGCAATTATTTTTTTACCATTTAAAATTAATGGAAAATACTCTCTATCAGCAAGCATCATCTGTTCAAAGGGTAGATTATTGATATCGAAAGGAAGTAAATTCTCCATCTCATCAGTATCTATTGCCTCTCCGAACCATACTCTCACAATAAAAAAATGCACTCTACAAACAAAAGTTTGTCCGTCACTTTTTGTATTATGAAAATCAACGATGGCCACTTTTTCAAGATGCTCTGGTAAGGTGGTAATAAACTTATTACCTATTTTTTTACCAGTTTCCTCTTCTAACTCCCTAATTGCTGCATTTATCACACTTTCTCCTATTTCAACTCCACCACCATAACCATTGCGACAACCTGCACCAATCTTTTTTGTTTTAAGACCAAGAAGAACCTCATTATTTTTAACCAAAAGGCATACCGTTGCGTTTAATAAAACTTTTTCTTCTTCCATAATATTTTTTATTTATACTTTTGAATAAACAATATAACTTATTTCATTATTAAGCAAGAAAAAACTCTAAATCTCTATATTTAGCCTGTTGAATTGACAAATACTCATATTAATAGTAATATTATACTAAATTTACATAGTTCTAATTAAAATATAAAAAGTTATGAAGATTGTGACTCAAGGTTTGAGCAGATTAGTCTTCATATATAGAGACTCTGCTATTAAAATTCCGTGGATAAATTTTTTTCTACTTATTAAATGTTTTTTAAAATATAAAGATGAGGGTATTTTTGATGAGAAAGCTAACCGTTATGGTGAAAATAAAATATTAGCAATTCCTCGTTACATCTTTTATATTTTGTCTTCAAACAGAAGAGAATATTTATATTTCAAGAAACACAAAGATGAGGAAGCATTATTACCAATAACAAAGGCATATTTGTTTGGTTATATAATAATTCAACCAAAAGGTAATGTCTTAAATTCTTCTAATCCTCGATGGGGAAAATTTCTAAAAAAAATTATCAAAAGAGGGATAAAAAATGTTGATTTTTTTAAGCCAGAGAATTTTTGTGAGTTCAACGGTCTAATCAAAATGCTTGATTATGGAAGTGATCAAACTCAAGAAATACTAGACTCTCATGGGTTTGGAATTATAAAAGAATGACCTCGACAAAAGTTCGAGGTCATTTTTATTTACAATTTTATCCTTCTCTTAATAGTACATACAAAATAAAAAAGCCCATGCATTACTGCAGAGGGGCTTTTGTAAAATAAAAAAATATTTTATATAAATTCAGTTTTCAAATCATTTGTACAAGTTTTTAGTGTAATTTCCTTTATTCCACTATGTGTAAAAATTACAACTGGAATGTATATATAATCGGCTGATTCACAATCATAAAATTGCAAATAATTGCAGTTTATTGTCGTTGACACTTGAGTTACACCATCAGGATTGTATCTTATCTCTTTTACAGAAGTACGATAATTTTTTTCTACCCATGAAGCGTTTTCTTCCAATGTACCGGCAGCACAACCTGTTTCAAATACTATTTGACCAAGGTTAAATGAATCAACTGGATAATCTGTATTAAACGATATTTTTACCTCAGAGGTATTTAATCCCTTAAAATATATCTGTGATATTTTACAATCAGTATATTTTGATTCATACATGTAAAAAGCAATAAAGAAAGCAATCACACATAACGCTGGAATAAGAATTTGTTTTTTCATTTTTCAAAGATTTAGGATTAGTATTACTTTGTATTTAACTTTTGGTTAATAATTACAAAGCTAAAGCAATTTCTATCATTTCTGTGAAGGCTGTTTCACGGTCTTTGGAACTCAACTTGTCTCCTGTGACTAAATTATCACTAATAGTTAACATAGTTAAAGCCTGAACTCCTTTTTGAGCAGCCAAAGTGTATAACTCGGCCGTTTCCATTTCAACCGCAAGGACATTGTATCCAGCCAACGGCTTCCATGCATCTGAACCGTAGAATTTGTCTGATGCAAAAATATTTCCTATCTTCACTTTGATTTTCTTTTTCTTCGCAATTTCATTTGCTTTAGATAAAAGTTCCCAATCAGCAATAGGTGCAAAAATAGTCCCAATTGGAAAACGACCTAGATTCATACTAGAATCTGAACACGATCCCAATGCAAATACGATACTCATGGTTTTAAGTTCTTTTTGTAAAGAACCTGCACTTCCAACCCTGATTAGGCGTTTTACTTTGTAAGAATCGATCAGTTCGTTTACGTAGATACTTAGAGAAGGCATACCCATTCCTGTTCCTTGAACTGATATTCTTTTCCCTGCTTTGGTCATACCAGTATAACCATACATTCCACGGACTGAGTTATAGCCAAAAACATCTTTTAAATAATTCTCTGCTATGAATTTTGCCCGTAAAGGATCTCCAGACAAAAGTACTGTTTCAGCGATTTCGCCTTCTTTGGCATTTATGTGAATGCTCATGTTACCTCCAATTTTTATTTGTAAATGAACCAACAAGTGTCCGACTAAATAATCGAATTATCCTTGGGTGTTCTAAAAATAGAATACGACTTTTGAGCATAAAGTCAAAACATTAAAAAAAATAAGCCCGACATTGTCGGGCTTATTAAAATTAATGAACAAAATTTATTTTCTTAAAACTAAAGCAGCTATGTCGGGAAAATGTGCTGTATAATCCCCGCATACTTGAATACCATATGCATCAACATCAAACTTCTCCCATGTGATCTTTTCTTTGAAACCTGCGCCGGAGTAAGATCCAAAGCTCATGGTGGCATTATGTATTTCTATAAATCCAGCCCAAGAGCGGACAACCCTTTCCTGTTCTTCTTCAGTATATCCATCCATATAATCTTTTTTAATATGGGGAACAACACATATTGGAAAGTCAGCGGCTATACCTCCTCCAAGCTGTAAAAAGGCTAAACCTTTTTCTTTGGTATTATCTAAATACCACTCAGCCAGGCTGTGCATATAGTCAAATCCGTATTTTATTATTTTTTGACTAATAGGTTTATCTTGAGCATACTTTTTGAGGACAGGATGATTTCCTTTGTAACAAAAATATGTGAAAATATTACCCATTGTTTGATCTTCTATACCCGGTACAAAAATTGGAATGTTATGTAAGTAAGCCTGAAGTAACCAACATTCATCCGGGTTTGCAGTCGGGTCAAATTCAATCATCTTTCTTTCAAAGAGTTGGAAAAAATATTCATGCCAAAAGTAACTCTCTCCCTTTTCTTCAGCTTCTCGCCATAATTTTTCCATAGCTGGAAGAACAATTCTGACTGATTCTTCTTCTGGAAGAAATGTATCGGTAATCCTTCTGAATCCAGCTTGAGCTAATTCCTTTTCCTCCTGACGTGTTAATTCCATATAATCAGGAATATACGCGTAATGAGAATTCGCAACTAAACGATAAAGACTTTCTTCAAGGTTTGCACCGGTGACACTGATAGCAGCGATTTTACCTGCACGTATTAGTCCACTAATCATAATTCCCTGTTGGAAAGAAGACCCTGCTCCCGACATTGTCAGGAATATTTTTCCACCATTATCACAATGGTCTCTGAGCCAAATGCCGGCATCTACTGTCTTACCGCCATTGCAATGGCGTTTTGTATGAGCCAAAAAATTAGAAACTGGTGTACTAGGATCAGGTTTGTAATTCCTTTCTCCTTTAAAAATTTTGGCCTGGAGGCCTGGACTGAGTTTGTTGATTTTTTCTGACATAGCTGTATGTTTTTAATTGTTAATGTGTATTTTTTATAACTCTACGTGTTTTATCTAGAAAAGTCAAAAATTGACTATTTTATTTCTAGACGTCCAACATCTGGAAAAACTTAATAGACAGTTTTTATTTAAAATAATATAATAAAGATGGTCGAAGTAGAATTTATTAAATATATTAATTAAAATAAAAAACAAATATGAAAAAAACATTAAGTATTTCAATCTTCGCTTTAGGACTATTAATTTCCTTACCTGCACTTGCTCAAACAACAACAGACACAACTACAGCTGGAACTACAGCTACAACTGTAACTTCAGAAGGAACTACAACTGCAAAACCAGCTATGTATCCAATCAAAAAACCAATTAAAAAACCAGCTGGAATATTAACTGGAAATACAGACAGCGCATCTATTGCAACTGCTATTGCTTGCGTCGGAACAGCTGTTAGTACAAGAGAAGCTGCTATCGGTACCGCTATTGGTACCCATTCTAGTGCAATAGCTTCAGCTTACACAGCAAGAGCATCTGCATTACAACAAGCTTATACTTCTACCACAAAATCCCAAGCAAAAACTTCAATAAAAACTGCCTGGTCAGATTTCAAAAAATCTACAAAGACAGCAAATACTGCTTGGAAAAAAGACCAAAAAAATGCTTGGTCAACATTCAAGACATCATTAAAGGCTTGTAAAGCACCTTCAGATATTAGCGACTCTTCAAACTCCTCATCTGAAATTGCAGTTCAATAAATAACGCAAAGTGATACTTAAAAAGCTACCTTTACGGGTAGCTTTTTATTATTTAGAAAAATAATATTTTTATAGCTCTAAACCTATTTATCTGCTAATATGAAATAGTGAAAATAACATCTAAAAAATTTGTTAAAGGACTCATAGGAGATGATGATATCTTGGGGAATGATATTCCTCAGATAGCTTTTATTGGGCGCTCAAACGTAGGGAAATCTACCCTTATAAATACTCTAACTAATAGCCAATTGGCACGCACTAGTTCATTCCCAGGAAGAACTCAGGAAATAAATATTTTCCTTATCAATGACTCGTTCTACTTGGTCGATCTTCCGGGTTATGGATATGCTATCAACTCGGGTCTTGGCCGTGAAAGAATCAGTGAACTTATCGATTCATATCTTTTTAATTCGCTTTATACTCAAAAGAAAATAGTTTTCATTATCGATGCGAGTGTTGGAATCACTGACAAGGACACCTCAATGTTCCATGAACTTCAGAATCACCACAAGGATTTTCTAATCGTGGCAAATAAAGTTGATAAAATGACTCAATCTCAATATCACAAAAGAATGACCGAAATAAAAAATGTAGTTGGAAGTCATACCATCATTCCATTTTCATCAAAGAAAAAAATAGGAGTCAAAACTCTTTCAAACGAGATTTTTAATTAAAATAAAAAAAACGCCACATTGTGACGTTTTAAGGTTTGTTCTGATAAATCTATCAGAAGTTAAACTCCAGCTGATCTTCTCCAAAAATAGATTTTTTTACAAATTTCTTTACTTTAGATGAAACTGATTCTTTTTCAATTTCAGACTTTACTTTTTGTTTTGTTTCAGAAGCTTTAAGAATTTCTTTTATTTCTTCTTGCTCTTTTTCCTGCTTCCTGAACTCTACAATAAAGGCAATCCAATCAGATGGATAATTTTTCAAATAGATAGGACATCGGTTTATTGCAATTATTTTCCAACTTAAAAAAGTTAATTTAGGATTCTTAATTGCAAGTCCTTTTTGTGTTAAATATACTTTACGTATTTCTTCAATACGAATTTTGGCATCTGGAATATACATTGAAATATTCCTAAATCTTTTACTATCCATAATACAAGTTTTAAGTTTGAAATTATTTTAATGTACAATTAATACGCACATATTATACACCATTTAATGACCAAAAGTCAATAGCAGTGATATATACTATAAAAGGACAAAATATAAGGGTATTATAACAAACTAAACCTTAGCAATCCACTCAGGATCCTGGCGGACCAATAGTTTCTCTTTGTTTTTTTGATCTAAAAGAATTGCTTCTACTGCGCGTTCCATACGCATACCTTGTGAACCTTTAATGAGAATCAAGTCACCTGCTTGCGCAAAAACTTTAAGAAAGTCCCCTGCTTCGCGTGAATTTAAAAGTTCATAAATATTTTTTTCATTCATACCTTCAAGAAGAGCTCCTTCCTTGATAGCCTTCGCTCTTGGTCCAACTACAATAAGTATCTCTGCATTTTCTTTTGCAATTTTCCCAATATTTTTATGTGCTTCTTCTGTGTGTTTCCCGAGTTCCAACATATCACCCAAGACAGCTATTTTTCTACCTGCCTGCGCAGGCAGGCCATCTATTTCACCTGTACTTATAGGATTAACTTCTCCTAAAGTTTTCAAAGCTGATTCACAAGCAAAAGGAGAAGAATTATAGGTGTCATCAATTATCAAAGAATTATTTATTCCTTTCAATAAACGC
This sequence comes from Minisyncoccota bacterium, assembly GCA_036169735.1. Classification (GTDB taxonomy): domain Bacteria; phylum Patescibacteriota; class Minisyncoccia; order Phycocordibacterales; family UBA9973; genus UBA9973. Next base: position 17,721 of record JAVHNX010000033.1, on the reverse strand, counting down.
ATTCGCCCAGGTGGAACATCATAATTTTTAAGTGCATTTATTGCGTTCAGAATATTAAATTTTAAACCGAAAGAAAGTGCCAGAGATGCAAGTGAAGCATAAACATGATTTCTTCCAAAAACTCCTTCGATAATAACTGGAAGACTTTTCCCTCCTTCATCCACTCTAAAGATTATCCCCTGAGGCTCTCCTTGCTGCGTAGGAGCATTTGGATTTGAATCAGAATAAAAGATACTATCAGCGGAACCTAATACATCAGAACCTTCTTTAAAGCCATAGGTTATGATACGGTTTTTACTTTTTGTTTTCATTTCAAGGATAGCTTCATCATCAGCATTTAATACCAAAAGACCATCTTTTTTTAAGGTTTTAATAAGCTGACTTTTTTCTTCTATCAGATGATCACGTGATTTAAAAAATTCAATATGCACCGGAGTTTCTCCTATAGTTGTCATTATCACTGCATCAGTTTTGAGCCAAGAAGCAGTCTGTTTCATATCATCAGGCTTACCGATACCAACTTCAAGAACGAGCCATTCTGGATATTTATGAGGTGCAATAAAAAGCCAAAAACCTTTTAAAATATTTTGAAACCAGACATAAGGATTGTTCCAACCATTTGGACAACCTAAAATAGTGAGTGGAAGCCCTATCTCACTATTGTAACTTTTTTCACTTTTTCGAACATAAGCAATCCCAGAAAGAACAGCGTAGACTGCATCTTTGGTGGAAGTTTTTCCCACAGACCCTGTAATAGCGACTACCTTTGGTTTATATTTCCAAAGAATAAGACGTGATTCTATCTTTAATATTGAGACTATTATTTTTTTAAATGTTGTTTTCATTGATTTTGTAAATTAATTAATCATCTATCCGGTGGAACTTCATAATAACTAAGCAGAAATTTGGAAATATCTAAAAATGGATCAGCCCACGTTTGAAAAGCATAAGGAACACCTTTTGGGTTTACCGCATAAAGCAAAACAATAAACTTCGGATCATACGCCGGGAAATATCCAAAAAAAGAATGCGTATGTCTATCTTCATAATATCCTCCACCACTCTCTTTGGCAACTTGCGCTGTACCTGTTTTTGCTGCTATAGAATAATGTTCTATATTATTATTTGGTTTACTTTTCATATAGGCATCCATCACATTGACGAGCATTCGGGTAATTTCTTCTGAAGTTTTTTCAGAAATTTTTGTACGCTTTGTTGGATACTGCAAAATCTTTTCTGTGCCATCATCATATTTTATAGCTTTCGCAATATGTGGAGTTACCAAATTACCACCATTAGAAAGAGAAGCGAGCGCGCGTACCATCTCGATTGGTGTAAATGCGACACCTTGTCCAAAAGATGCATTGGCATATTCGAGTTCCCTGGGACTTTGCAGGTTTGCGACTAATCCACTTGTCTCATTTGGTAAATCAATTCCAGTTTTTTCTTTTATACCGAAAGACAATAAATAGTCACGCATATTTTGTTTTCCTAAATGTTGATATACATAAACCATTCCGGTATTTAGAGATTGATTTAGAACTTCCTGCATTGTGACACCATTTCCGCGTGACTTTTTATCAAAATTATTTATCTGTTTTTTCTCAATTATTACAAACCCTTTATCATTGTATTTTGTATCAGCTGTCACCACTCCAGCATCAAGAGCAGAAGCCATTACCAAAGGCTTCACGACTGACCCGAATTCAAGAACATTTTCGACTAATGGGTTTGAGAAAGTAGAAGCATTTTTTACTTTAGAAAAATCATTTGGGTTAAAATCTGGTTTGACGCTAAGGGCATAAATAGAGCCATCGCGTGGGTCCATTATTATTCCACCAACATAATCAATATTCTCTTTTTCTTTTACTTCAGCCAACTTTTTTTCCAGAAATCCTTGCACTGCTGGTTCTATCGTTGTTATTATGTCGCCACCTTTTTTTTCTTTTTCAAATAGTGATGTATTAATGTTAGAAAAAACCTCAGCAAAGAAATTTATATACGGACTGTCCACATTTCGAGAGAGTTCAGCATTATATTGTCTTTCAAGACCATAACGTCCACTAAAATCTGTGCCCTTGAAACCGACAAAGCCAAGTGTATGAGAAGCCAAAGTATCACCTGGATAAAAACGCCATTTTTCTTTATAAATAGAAACTCCAGGAATTTTTTCAGATGCAATTGCATCTGCTTCGCTCTTTGATAAGCGATCAGCAACCTCTTCATATGGATCATTTTTCTTAAGAGCTTTAGCTAAAAAAGTATCGTGGTCGAGAGTTATTATTTTTGATATTTTTTGATAAGTATTTTCTGCATCAATAATTTTATTTGGAGCAACTGCCAATTTGAACCCAGTAGTTTGAGTAGCTGCAGAAACAAGCTGTCCGTCTTTACGTTCAAAAAAAATAGTTCTACGTTCAAATATATTTGATGAAGGAGTAGAATATTGTCTGTCTGCACGTTCAGTGTAGGAATTCTTGTGTACAACTTGCACCAAAAAAAGCTTCCCTATTAGGATAGTTGCAGCGACCAGTAAAAGCACAGAAATAATCCTAGTTCTAGAAAGAAAACTATAAGTCATTTTTTGCAAGTTTAAGACTACCAAGAAAACTACGGGTCGCAAATTTTGTTTTTGTTTCTTGAAAACCTAAGGATTTTGCAAAAGTAAGATCGATTTTATTTGATACGGAAAGATATTCTAGTTCCAAGTCCTGAACCTGATTTGCCAGAACGTTTGCACCAGTTTCAAGACTTCTTCGTTCTACTACGTTTAGTACCATGCTTCCTAGAAAGAAAAGATAACCAACAGCAAGTGCTCCTAAAGTCCAAAGCAATAAATTCAACACCTGTCTTTCAAGGTTATTGTTTACAACATTTATATTCATCGCATGTGTCTTCATTTTTTGGGCAATTGTTTTCATTTTTTTATATTTTTTCTAAAATTCTTAATTTTGCACTTCTTGATCTTGGGTTATTTTTTAGTTCTATTTCTCCAGCTGTGATTGGCTTCTTGGTTGTTAATTTTGCTTCACCATTTTTTTCCTTTTCTTTAAAAAACTTTTTAGTGATTCTATCCTCTAGACTATGAAATGAAATGACTGACATTCTTCCTCCCTTTTTTAAATATTCAAACCCTTTCTCTAGACCAGCCTCTAATGCACCCAATTCATCATTTACTGCTATGCGTATCGCTTGAAATGTCCTGGTAGCAAAGTGCAATCTTCCTCTTCTGTAAGCAGCTGGGACAGAATCACTGATAATCTTTACTAACTCAAAGGTCGTCTCTATCTTTTTTACCTTTCTTGCTTCAAATATTGCCTTTGCTATTCTTCTGGAATATCTTTCTTCACCATAACCGTATATAACATTTGCCAGATTCTCTTCGCCCCAGGTATTTACAACATCTATGGCGGTCAAATCTTCTGGAAGCGGATTTTCTTTCATTGTCATGAGCAATGGCTCGTCTTTCATGAAAGAAAATCCTCGTCCGGAATTGTCTAACTGGTCTGAACTCAATCCTATATCTAAAATGATTCCATCAACTTCTTTTATTCCTTCTATTTCTAGAGCCTTATCCAAGTCTCTAAAATTCAGATTATGAAAAGAAACTTTGCAATCAAGACCCTTGAACTTACTTTCTGCTTTTTTCCAAGCACCCTTGTCTTGATCAATTGCAATTATTTTAGTATCGGGAAACTTCGTGCAAACTAAAGCAGAATGTCCTCCACCCCCAAATGTACCGTCTACTACAATTGCCTTGGAAGGTAAATTCAAACCATCTACTGTTTCATTTAAAAGAACTGTCTTGTGAATACTATCCATCTTATAAAACTCCAGCACTACTTAACTTCTCTGCTAATTGGTCGGCTTGTTTTTCAACAACCATTCGGTAATCTGACCATGCTTTTTCATTCCACACTTCCACTCGATTCTTAACTCCTATTAATGCTGCCTTCCCATCTAATCCGACTCTTATTTTAAGAAAATCTGGAATCAGAATTCTGCCAATCGAATCTACATCCACTTCTGTCGCTCCTCCGAAAATGTATCGATTCAAACCTCTACTATCTGACTGAAGAAAAGATGGTGCGGAAAGTTGTTCAGAAATTTTGACCCATTCTTTTGCGGTAAAGATAAACAAACAATTATCAAATCCTGGTGTGATGACTATTTTCTTGCCCATCTCCTTGCGAAATTTAGAAGGTAATGAAACCCTGTTTTTGTCATCTATTGTATGTATGTATTCTCCTATTAGCATAATTTTTTGTTTTATATTTTCTTCCCACTCTTTCCCACTTCATATATATTATAGACCACTATTCCCCACAATGCCACCACCTTTTATGTGGATAACTAAACAAATAACCCTTGCAATTTTTTTATTATGTTGTATTATGGAAAATGAAAAGAAAAGTTATTTTTAAACCATATAAAATATACAGAAATGTCAACACAAGCAACCAAACAACGATCTGGTATAGACCAGGGATTTAAAATTAATTTTTTAGGTCTAAATCTACATTTGTATTTAGGAACACGTTTTAATTCAGAAGGACCACTAATTTCATTGGTGCCTCCATATGAATTTAGTTTTACGGAAGAAAACAACCCTAATACTAAAAAGTGGCCTGCAGGAAAAACACTCTTACCAAACAAAGAACAAAAGCCATTTGGAATTATTTTAGAGGAAGAAGAAACCACTCTTTCAAAAAAAATACTCCAAATATTGGAATTTATTTCGAGTCCCAAAGATATGGAAGGAGTAGAAATAAAAACTGACCAATTCGCGTTTGAAATTATTGATGTTGATGAAAACATCGCACAGAAAAAAATACTTTTGTATGCTTTATAAAAATTTCCAAGGTAGCCATCAGTCTACCCAATAACCCAAATCTGATAGAAGATAAAAATAAATATTTTATTTGATCTCTTCGGGAGTACCTCTGGTGCTCCTTTTTTTATTTTGGCTAGTGAGGGGCATATACAAATTTATTTGTATAATGTCCGAATGAAGACAAAATATTGTAATCAATATGCCTTTTTTAATATTTCAAACTCTTGTAATTTTTTAATAGGTATGGTATTGTAACCATAAACATAGTTACGCTACTTAGCAAAACTATTTGTACATAAATAAATAAACCTCTAAAAACCCAAAGAGATGAGACAACTCAAAATAACCAAATCAATCACTAATCGTAGTAGTTCTTCCTTGGATAAATATCTTCAGGAAATCGGACGTATAGATTTAATTACAGCAGATGAAGAAGTAATTTTGGCAAAAAAAATTAAGGAAGGTGATCAAGCCGCCTTAGAAAAATTAACTAAAGCCAATTTACGTTTTGTTGTTTCTGTCTCTAAGCAATATCAGAATCAAGGCTTAAGTCTTCCTGATTTAATCAACGAAGGTAATCTTGGTTTAATAAAAGCAGCGCAAAGATTTGATGAAACCCGTGGTTTTAAATTTGTATCTTATGCAGTATGGTGGATAAGACAATCAATACTTCAAGCGTTAGCAGAACAAGCTCGTATTGTACGTTTACCATTAAACCAAATTGGCACATTAAATAAACTGAACAAGGCATTTTCTAAATTGGAACAACAATTTGAACGTGAACCAACTGCAGAAGAGTTATCTCTCGTACTTGAGATTCCTGAAGACAAAGTAAAAGTTTCAATGAAAATATCTGGTCGTCATGTTTCTTTGGACGAAGAAATTCCTACAAGTCACGAGGATGCTTCGAACAGGTACGACTTTATTTCCAACGACACTCCGAGTCCTGATTCTGTTTTATATATTGAATCTCTTAAAAAAGAAATAGAACGCTCTCTAAAACATATTAGCGGTAGAGAAAAAGAAGTTATAGAGCTTTTCTTCGGTTTGACAGTAGAAGCCCCATTATCATTGGAAGAAATAGGCTCCAAATTTGATCTAACATGTGAAAGAGTAAGACAAATAAAAGAAAAAGCAATTAGACGTTTAAAGCATTATTCTATAAGTCACCTATTAAAGGCTTATCTCGGAAGAGATTAAATCTTAAACATTAAATGCCCGACCTGTAAATACAGGTCGGGCATTTTTTTATTTCATGACAAGGTTCAACCTTGTCATTTTTCTCATTTTTAATCTTTTTTAGGTCGCATTATTGGGAAGAAAATCGTATCACGTAGATTTCTTTGTTCAGTTAGAATTGATACCAATCTATCAATACCCATACCGAATCCTGTCATTGGAGGCATACCATGTTCCATAGCTGTTAAAAATCTTTCATCTACCTGCATAGCTTCTTCATCACCACCCTCTTTAGCCTTAGCTTGATTAGCTAAAAGTTCTCTTTGCTTTAATGGATTTACAAGCTCTGCGTATTGATTTGTGATTTCTGCACCAGCAATAATAAGCTGAGCAACTTGAGCGGTATTATCATCATTTTGGATTGCTAAAGGTTTTAATTCTCCTGGGAAATTTGTGACGAATGTCGGATTAATTATTTTAACCCGTGAAGACTTCTTGTAAATAAAATCTAGAAGATTACCTCGTCCCATTTTTTCTGCTTCATCTTCTTTCATCCCCCACTTGATAGCAGTCTTGCGTGAATCTTCAACAGAAATAGTTGTTATATCGATACCAGCATTTTCCTTTACTAAATCAGCAAAAGAAATCTTTGGCCATACTCCATCAAAATCTACTTCAACAGGATTTTCTTCTTTATCATAAACAGTAAAAGCAATCTTTCCGATGACATTGATAGCAATTTCTTTAAGCATCTCTTCGGTCCATTTTATATTTGTCTCAAGTGATTGATATGCTGCATACCATTCTAACATTGTAAATTCTTGAATATGAGTTGGATCTGAACCTTCATTGCGAAAGTTTTTACCTATTTCATATATACGTTCATAACCACCAGTCATGATTATTTTATGTTCTAGCTCAAGTGAAATACGCAAAACCATAGGAATGTCGTAATCATTGTGATGAGTTTCAAAAACTTTGGCCATAGCCCCACCAGCCTGATTTTGTAAAATTGGGGTTTCAACTTCTAGAAAGTTTTTCTTGTCTAAAAATTCTCTAACAGATTTTATAATTTTTGAACGAACAACAAAACGATCATAGACATTTTTATCCATTAAGATATCAAGATATCTTTTTCGATATGTTTCTTCAACATCCTGAAGCCCGTGCCATTTATCAGGAAGAGGTAAAAGAGCTTTTGAAAGCATCGCCCACTCTTTTATTAAAAGACTTTGCTCTCCTCGAGCTGTAACAAATAACGTACCTTTGACCCCAATAAAATCCCCATTGTCTACTGTTGATGTAAATAAATTAAATACTTCTTCTGGTAACTCATCTTTTTTTAGAACAACTTGAATTCTTTCATTACCATCTTGAATAACAATAAAAAGTATCGCACCTTGCCCCCGAACAATCATAACTCGCCCAGCTAAAGACACAAATTCATTATTTTCTGATAATTCTGCAAATCTTTCCTTTATTTCATGCACAGAATAATTACGCAAAAAATCTTTGAAATATGCTTCCATACCCGCTTCTTTTAAGAGATCTATTTTTTGCAAACGAGCACTACGAAGTTCTTCGATTGATGCCATTTTTTTAAGATACGTTTATGATTTTGTAATTAACTACACCGTTGGGAGTTTTGAATGAAATATCATCACCTTTTCTTTTACCAAAAAGTGCTTCACCAAAAGGAGAACGATTTGAAATCTTACCGGCAGCCATATCTGCTTCTTCAGAACCAACAACAACAAAAGTCTTATTTTCTTTTGATCCTTCTTTTTCTACTACAACAGAAGAACCAATCTGAACTGTTTCACTGTTTTGTTTTGAAACGACTGTTGATGTTTTTAAAATATGATCAATTTTAGCAATACGTGCTTCTAGTTTACCTTGGTCTTCTCTAGCTTGGTGGTATTCCGCATTCTCTGAAAGATCGCCGAGAGACTTAGAATACTCTAAACTATCTATTATTTCTTTACGTTTAGGACCTTTTAAATCCTCGAGTTCAGCCTCAAGTAACTTTTTCTTTTCTTCAGTTATGTAATCTAACGCTTTATCCATTCATTAAATCTAACCTTTTTTTGCTTAAAAGTCAAAAAGGGTAAGAGAAATACTTGCTAAAAATCTTTTATATGATATTCTATTAGGACATATGGCAAAAACAATAATAGAAATTAAGAAAAACCCAAATGAAAACAACGCAAGTGTTATGCGTCGTTTTTCTCGCAAGGTTCAGGAATCAGGTATAATTCATAAAGTAAAAGGTTCACGTTACAATGAAAGAACAGAATCAAAGTTGAAAGTTAAAGCTGGAGCTTTGAAACGCTTAGCAAGAAGAAAGGAAATCGAAAAACTTCGCAAGCTTGGTAAAGTAAAATAAAAAATATGGAAGAGACTCTCTCTGTTATAAATAAAACAAAAGGCAAGCTACCAAGCTTGCCTTTTGACAACTTAAAAAATGATATCTTGGGCAAGAAATTTTCTTGTTCAATTGTTTTTGTTGGAGAAAAAAGATCTAGAGAATTTAATAAAAAATATCGGGGTAAAGATAAATCAACAAATATCTTATCTTTTTGTTTATCTAAAACTGAAGGTGAAATGATCTTATGCCCTGCTGTAGCAAAACGAGAATACAAAAAATTTGATAGAACATATCCTAATTTCATCGGATTTTTAGTTATCCACGGAATGCTTCATTTGAAAGGAATGGAACATAGTAGTAGAATGGATAAAGCAGAACAAAAATATGATCAGAAATATTTCTATAGGAATAGACTTGGGGTCCTCGACGACGAGAGTCGTAGTGGGAGAATTTTTAAAGGGAGAAAAAAATCCTAAGATTATTGGTATTGGTGAAACCGAAACAAAAGGTATTCGACATGGATATGTTATTGATTTCAATGAAGCAGTTAATTCTGTAAAAAAAGCTGTAAGTATGGCCGAAAAGACTTCTGGAATTAAAATAAAACGTGCTTTTATTGCAGTCGGTGGTACAACCTTACGTTCAGAAACAAGTTCAGGAATCGCTATTATTTCCAAAGCCAATGGTGAAGTAACTAACCTAGATATAAATAAAGCCATCGAAGATGGCGAAAATAATTTAAAATTAGGAAACAAAAAAGTAATTCAGATGTTCCCTATTTCTTTCCGCCTTGATGGAAAAGAAGTATTAGGCAGACCCGAAGGAATGCGCGGAGTAAAACTAGAAATTAAAACTCTTTTTGTTACTTGTTCCAGTCAACATTTAGAAGATCTACTCGAAGTGATAACCGAAGCTGGTGTTGAACCAGTAAATATTATCGCAGCACCAATCGCAGGAAGTAATACTGCATTATCCGACAGACAAAAAATTGTCGGCTCAGCATTGGTAAATATTGGATCTGAAACCGTATCGATTGGAGTGTTTGAAAACGGATTACTTATATCTCTTCACACATACTCAATAGGTTCATCTGATATTACCAATGACATTGCTTTAGGATTAAAAATACCTTTGGAAAAAGCCGAAGCTCTAAAACTAGGTAATCTTTCTGAAGATTACCCAAAGAAAAAACTAGATGAAATTATCGATGCACGTCTATCTGATATTTTTGAACTAATAGAAAATCATTTAAAGAAAGTAAAAAGAAACGAGCTCCTACCCGCTGGTATCGTATGGATTGGTGGAGGTTCTTCTATTACAAAACTTGAAGAACTCTCAAAATCTGTTTTAAAACTACCCTCTCGAATAGGACAAACCGATATTTTTGGTAATACAAAAACAAAACTTCGTGACCCATCTTGGTTCAC
>JAVHNX010000033.1:0-7813 GCA_036169735.1 Minisyncoccota bacterium | reverse complement strand
TAAAATTTTGCTTTTTAAAATTTTCTGCTATTATAGAACTTATATAACTAAATCGATTTTATTAGAATTTAACCATAAAAAGATATGCCTAAAGTAAACCCAGCTATTGAAACATTTGCCCGTATTAAAGTCATCGGAGTAGGAGGATCAGGTAAAAATGCCCTTAACCACATGATAGCGAATAAGGTAAAAGGAGTAGAGTTTATCTGTATGAATACAGACACTCAAGACTTGCACCATTCTTTGGCGGATAAAAAAATACATATTGGAAAAAATTTAACTAAAGGCCTCGGTGCTGGAATGAATCCTGAAATTGGTAAAAAAGCAGCCGAAGAAACAAAATCAGAAATCCAAGATGTTATCAAAGGTTCTGATATGGTCTTTATTGCGTGTGGTCTAGGAGGAGGTACTGGTACTGGTGCAGCTCCTATTATCGCCAAGGCTGCGAAAGAACAAGGAATCCTGACCGTTGCTGTTGTTACCAAGCCTTTTTTCTTTGAAGGTAGTTACCGAATGAAACTAGCAGACAAAGGACTCGAAGAACTTTCAAAAGAAGTCGATGCTATCATCGTAATTCCAAACGACAAACTTCTACAAATTTCTGATAAGAATACTAATTTCAAAGATGCTTTCTCGACTTGTGATGATGTTCTTCGCCAGGCAGTCGAAGGTATTTCAGATCTTATTACAACTCCCGGTATCATCAACGTAGACTTCGCTGATATCAAAACAATCATGGCTGATGCAGGAAGTGCTCTTATGGGTATCGGATCTGCTTCCGGTGAAAAACGTGCCGAAAAAGCAGCTCTTCAAGCTATCAACTCTCCTCTTCTAGAAGTATCTATCAATGGTGCTCGTGGAGTACTCTTTGCTATCTCTGGTGGAGACGACATAACAATCCATGAAATTCAAGAAGCTGCAAAGATTATCACAGAATCAATCGATAAAGATGCAAAAGTAATCTTCGGAACTATCCACGATGAAAAACTAAAAAAGGGTGAATTGAAAGTCACCGTTATTGCTACTAGCTTCCCTACTGACTTACCAAAGAAAAATCTTTTTAGTTCTGCTTCAAATATTTCAAGTCAAACAATCTTAAAAGAAGAAAATGCAGTTGTATCTAAAAAAGAAATCCATAATAGTATACAAAAAACAAATATACAAAATCCAAACATAAATACTAATGACTTTATTAGAAAAATAGAAAAAAAGCCTGAAATTATAGAAGAAATAATAATTGAAGATGAATCTGATGATTGGAGTGCTGTCCCAGCTTTTTTAAGAAGAAATAAGAAATAAAATATCAATGACTTATGATTTAATCATTGTTGGTGGTGGACCTGCAGGTGTAGCGGCTGCTGTTTATGCCTCACGCAAGCGTCTAAATACCCTATTTATAACTTCCGAGTTCGGAGGTCAATCTATCGTGTCAGAAAGTATCCATAATTGGGTAGGTTCAGTTTCTATTTCTGGTGCTGACCTAGCAAAAAACTTCAAAGAGCATGTTATGGCAAATGCAAAAAACACCGAAAATTCTGATTCTACATTAGAAGTAAAGGAAGGTTTAAAAGTTGAAATAGTTTCTAAAGAAGAAAATATATTTAAAATAAAAACAAATTCTGGGGAAGAATTTTTAACTAAAACAGTACTCGTCACTACAGGTAGTGGACATAGAAAACTTACAGCAAAAAATGCAGATATTCTAGAACACAAAGGTATCACCTATTGTGCATCTTGTGATGGACCACTTTTTTCTGGAGCAGATGTTGCTGTGATTGGTGGAGGCAATGCTGGTTTTGAAAGTGCGGCTCAACTCCTCGCTTATTGTAATTCAGTAACTCTTATTAATAGAAGTGAAAGTTTTCGTGCTGATGAAATAACCGTTGGAAAAGTATTATCTAATCCGAAAATGAAGGTTATAAAGAACGCTGATATTTTAGAAATAAAGGGTGAAAAATTCGTAGAAGGATTAATTTACACAGACAAAAATACTAATGAAACAAAAGAAATAAAAGTCACAGGTATATTTGTGGAAATCGGACAAATTCCTAATACTGAATGGGTGAAAAGCCTAGTAGAATTGGACGGAGCTAATAGAGTCAAAATAGATCCTTGGACAAACAAAACCTCTGTACCGGGCATCTGGGCTGCTGGAGACTGTACAAATATCCTCTATCACCAAAACAATATCGCAGCAGGAGACGGAGTAAAAGCACTAGAAGATATTTACCTCTATTTACATACAAAATAAAAAAATGGCGCGAAGTTAAAACGGAGGCGTGGCTATTAAATATGAACTGCTTCATATTTAATCTAGTTCTGCCATTTAGCAGAAATTTCTGATATGCTTTAGCATGAAGAAATAAGGAAGGGTCCGAGAGGACACGAAGACAAGACGGAGGCGTGGCTGAGTGGTTGAAGGCACTGGTTTCGAAAACCAGCATGGAGGAAACTTCATCGTGAGTTCAAATCTCACCGCTTCCGCAAAATAAATAATAATTTTTGAATTTACACTCATTTGTAAGTTTTTTAATTCTGTGTTATAGTTGCAAAGAATCTACTCACTAGAATATAAACATATAGAGATCAGACAAAGGTCCTTTGAAAAACAAATAACTATGAAAAATAAAAGTCTATTTATTGTTGCGATATTTTTCGTAACTAGTATCACCAGTGTGTATGCACAATATGGAGTTTCCATATCAAATTCATTTACAATGGAGAATACAAAATTATTTAGTATAAAAGACAAAAGTGGTCAAACATTAAATCTTTTTTACTACTACCCCGAAGGAAAGGGACTCAGTCTTCAAATTAGAAACAAAGAATTATGGAAGTATGGTTCCGGTCCTACTAATTTTGTTCAATTAAAATCTATTGGTATTCAGGCCTTTCTTTATGAATGTCTTGAAACCGAATCTAAATTTTTCTGGACACACCAAGTCGGGATTTTAGTAGCTGTTGGTAAACCAGTCCATAAAGAAAATGAAGATTTACATTTATTAAAGTGTGCTCTCTTCTCAGGAGTTTTTATTGAGATTGGTACTGGAATAAGGTTGTCCGAAAAGACTGTTCTTATTTTTTCCATTAAGTCCGAAGGAATCTATGGAGCGATAAGAAATGGATCAGATGGAGGTCAAGTCGGTGGTGCAAATGGATTTGTGTCACTTAATCTTAGGCTAAAATTTAACCAACAAACAAAAGAACAAAACACAGAAAATATACCGGACCCTATTTAGATATTTTTTTAAAAAAATAAAAATAATTTATGAAGCCGTGTTCTCAAAAAGAGAACACGGCTTTTTTGTTTACAAAAAATACCAAAGATATTATTAATTAAAATTAAACTAAATTTTTATTAAACAATTTTAATATTTCAAACCACATCAAACTTATAAATACAGCTACAACAATAAGAATAAAATCATTTAGATAAAGCGGAGCAAGGTGAAATAAGTCTGCTAAAAATGGTACATACAATACTGCAATAAGACTCAATATTGCACCGATAAAAACTGCATACAATATTCTATTGCCACCTATAATTATTTTATGAATACTTTTACTCCAAGATAAGTTTATAACTATAAGCATCAAGTTGGATAAAACGAGTGATGAAAACGCAAAAGAACGTGCTTCCGTCTCACTTCTTCCATTTTTAATAACAAAATAAAATAATGCAAATGTCACTATGAGAACACCGAACCCTTGAAGGAGACTAATCAGTACAGTTTTAAAATTAAACATTGGTTTGTGTAAATTTCTTGGCTTTCTTTTCATTATGTTTTTATCTTCATTTTCAGATTCAAACACAGTGGAACAAGCTGGATCTATTATAAATTCTAGGAATGCAATATGCGCGGGAAATAATACTATAGGTAAACCAAAAGCAAGAGGAAGTAGCGACATTCCAGCGATAGGCACATGCACAGCCAAGAGATAACCCATTGCCCTTTTTAAATTATCATAAATTCTTCGTCCCAAGCGTACAGCCGAAACAATCGAAGAAAAATCATCATCAAGCAAAACCAAAGACGAAGCCTCTCTCGCAACATCTGTTCCTCTTTGTCCCATCGCGACGCCAATATGAGCTGTTTTTAAAGCTGGAGCATCATTTACTCCGTCACCAGTCATCGCAACAATTTCACCATTTGATTTCAGAGCATTTACAATTAATAATTTTTGTTCAGGATACACTCGCGCAAAAATATTTATTGTTTTTATTTTTTCAGTCAACTCAAGATGACTCATTGTTTCCAAATATTCTCCTGTTAAATATTCATCAGAATTTTTGATACCTATTTTTTTTGCTATAAATTGAGCGGTCCCTGGATAATCCCCTGTGATCATTATCACCCTAATTCCTGCTTCATAAGCTTCTTTGATTGCAAATGGCACTTTATCACGAGCCATATCAATGAATCCTAAAAGACCCACAAATTCAAAACTAAAATCATGTTGGTCTTCTGTTAAATTTTCAGGTGACACCACTGCACTTGCGACACCGATCACTCGTAATCCTTTTTCTGACATTTCTTTTACTTTTTGCAAGATTTTAGTTTTTTGATGATTGTCTGTATGACACAAACTTAAAACTGCTTCGGGTGCTCCTTTAGAGGCTACAGTTAATTCTTTATTATCTTTTGATTGCCACACATGAGAAAGAGCTAAAAGTTTTTTAGACAGAGGATATTCTTTTATTAAAGACCAATTACTATCTAAGCCTTTTGTATTATTAAGATACAAACTGCCCATCTTATTTAACTCCTTTTCAATCGGATCAAAAAGATCTTTTTGACTAGCCAAAACTCCATATTCCAATAAATTCCTAAATTGTATAGGAAGTTCTATTTGTTTAGAATCATCCAAATTATAAAGCATCCCATCAGCATAGAGATAACTTAATTCCATTTTATTTTGTGTTAATGTTCCAGTTTTATCTGTACAAAGTACAGTCGCAGCTCCCAGTGTCTCAATCGCAGCAGAATATCTAGTAAGTACATTTTTTTTAGAAATTCTCCAAGCACCTAAAGTTAAAAATATCAAAAGCACAATTGGAAATTCTTCTGGAATAATTGCCATACTCAAAGTAAGTCCAGCCAAAAGTCCATTTACAATACTTCCTTTTACTAAAACATAATAAAGAACCAAAAGTCCACAAAGAATAAAACCTACTATAGCCACAGAACGAACTATTTTTTTTGTCTCTTTGTGTAAAAGAGTATCTTCATCTTTAATATTTTCAAGACTCTTTCCAATTTTTCCAATTTCGGTATTTGAACCAGTAGAAATTACACGAGCAATACCACGACCACTTATGATCATTGAACCAAAATATACAAATGGTAAATCGTCTCCCCCTGGTCTTGTTATTTCCATTTTCTCATCCCATTTTTCTTTTCTTACAGGTACTGATTCTCCTGTTAAAAGAGATTCGTCAATCGCAAGATTTTCACAAGAAAGAATTACCGCGTCAGCAGGAACTCTATCCCCTTCATGGATTATTATAATGTCACCTACAACCAAATCTCGTCCTGCAATCTTTTTTTGTAAACCACCCCGAATAACTAAGGCTCTAGGGCTAGACAATTCTCGAAGAGCCTCCAATGTTTTTTCTGTTTTTCTTTCTTGGTAAAAAGTAATACCAATAACTGCAAATGTAGAAATAACAAGTAATAACGCATCTCTTATTTCTCCCATAAACAGATAAATTACGGCAGCTGAAACCAATAAAATGAGCATCGGTTCAGAAAAAATTTTAAATAGAATAGAAAAACTACTTAGTTTCTTTTTAGAAGGTAGTTCATTAAAACCATCTTTTTTTAGAATTCGATTTACTTCTATATCAGATAGACCTTGAAACTGCATTGTTTTATTCACATCAATCATGGCTATAGTATAACAATAGATAAAAAAATAAGAAATGAAAATAAGGTTAAACTTTAACAAAAAACACTTGGGTGATTCCAAGCTAGTGAACCATTACGTAATCAAATAAAGAACGGTCAAAGTAAATAAATGTTTTTATTTTTATCTCAAACCACTTCCTCGGAAGTGGTTTTTTATTTGCTGACAAAAATAGTATAATAAACAAGAAATAATCAGTAATTCAAAAACATGGAAACAATATATTTTGCACATCCTGTAAACACTTATGGGACTGCGGTTGAAACATTTTGCTTGGAGCTTATTCGAAAAAAATTTCCTGGACAAAAAATCTTTAATCCAAATGGTTTAAAACACCAAATGGAATATGGAAGAAAAGGAATGGATTATTTTTTTGAAGAAGTTAAACAATGTGAAAATGTTGTCTTTCTTCCTTTTTCTGATGGTTCAATCGGAGCTGGAGTTTATAAAGAAGTTGAATGTGGCTTTAATAATAAAAGCGACATCTATATATTTCAAGAAGATTTTAATCTTTTGAAAATTGAAACACTTCCAACAAAACTCTTAACTATTGAACAAACAAGAAAAAGAATAAAAGAAGAAGAAAATTACTTAAATTTTTATCTTTAAGTGATAAAAACAAAAACCCCTTTTCAATATTGAATTGGGGTTTTTAATTTTAACAGTGAGTGATAAGGGAATCTCCGACCACGTCGGCGGGTATAGATAGAAAAATTAAAAGTGTTCTTTTAATTTTAGTGATAGTTTGTGGTCAGGAATAATTTTGTTTTCGTCAAAACAAAATTTTCACGACCCTGCCTCATCTATTTTTTCTGCTGAAAAAATATGACTCCGGCTCGCACAAAACGAACAAAAGCACCGCAGGGTGATTTTGTTGGGCTCTCGTTTTGTGCGCGATAAGGGAATCGAACCCCCGGCCTACCCCACGTCAAGGGGTCGCTCTACCACTGAGCTAACCGCGCATTTTCTGCAACCGTTGAATTATACAGCAAAGTTCTCTAATATCTCAAGCTCTTCTTTTGAGTTCGCTCCAAGTGCTTCGTGATTATCTATTTTTATTGTCTCGATTTTTTCTCCTTCACTTCCGGCTATTTTGAAAAGGTCAGTCAGATAATATTCTTTTTGATTATTGTCGTCTTTTATTTTTCCTAAATTTTTCCAAAGCCACTCTGCATCAAAACAATAACATCCTGCATTCACTTCTTTAATATTTTTTTCTTCTTCATTCGCATCTTTAACTTCTTTGATACCAACAACTTCACCATCCTGGCGTAGGATTTTTCCGAAACCAAGAAACGCTTTACGCCAACTAATAAAATCAGGAACTTCAGTAGTCGTAAAAGTTATTTTTGCTTTTGTATTTATTTGTTTTTCAATCAAGTCCACAATAGTCTTGGCTGAGATAAAAGGTTGATCACCAGACAAGACGACAATCTGTTCAGCATCAACACAATCACCTTTAGCACAAGAAACAGCATGTCCAGTACCGAGTTGCTCTGCCTGAAGGGCATAAAAACATAAATCACCAAGTTCGGACTGTACCAGTTCTGCTTTATGCCCGATGATAGCAATAGGTTTTTGGTCTGAAATTTTTTGTATTTCTGAAATAATATGGGAAATCATCGGCTTGCCTTTTAAAGCAACCAACACTTTTGGTAGTTCAGATTGCATCCTTTTTCCTTTACCGCCGGCTAGAATTACAATCTTTATTTTTCCCTGGTTATTTAACATATAGACAAATCTACCTTTTTTATGGAAAAAAGAAAAGCCCTCAGGTTTTAACCCATTGATTTTGCATTTTAGTATAAAAGTGTGTTAATATAATCCGTGTAAGTATTTAGTGTTTCTTTATATGGCCCCATCGTCTAACGGTTAGGACAGCGGGTTTTCAATCCGTCAATCAGAG
>JAVHNX010000032.1:0-2355 GCA_036169735.1 Minisyncoccota bacterium | reverse complement strand
CCAATGAGGAGAATACGAAGTATTTCACTATAAAAACCGTAAAGGCATTATATGTGTGTTCCCAAGTAATTGGGCCTCAGGGTGGAATTTGATCACTCCACAGCACATACATTCGAGTAAGTTTTGTTTTATAAATATACAAAGTGACATTCTTCCTATTTTTATTAAAGGATGACTATTTTCTTTGTGCAACCAAAACCTTTCTCGGATTCCATTGCCTATCCGTTAATGTGATCTTAACTATGAAAACCACTCACCAAATTTGCGTTGCAAGTCCCGATCGTATGATTATTCCACCATCTGGAAAAAGAAAATTCGAAATAATTCTTGAATGCGTATATAACCCCTCAATAGAGGATAATACGGAAATATTTGGAAATGTCGTCATGATGATTATGTCAAAATCGAGAAATTCTCGAAAATAATTGAAGAAATATCTGACTCAAATGAGAGTCGAACAGTAGAAATATCTAGTAACCATTATCTGGCTTGTTGTATATTACACAACAAGCCAGATTTTTGCTTTATATACGCCATATATATACTAAACAATATAAATTGTAACCAAATAAATATTATTTATTTGCAAACAAAGGTTAGTTTCTATATAATACCGATGTAAACAAGAATAATTCTTATTTTTTATTAAAATTCATCTTATGGCATCTTATCTAAAAGAAGACAAGAAAGGTATCCGTGTTGCTTTTTATTTGCGTGTTTCTACTGATGAGCAATCTAAGTCAGGCTATGGAATCGAGACTCAAAAAAAAGAACTTAAAGATATGATTGAATATAAGTCAAAAATGTATGGATGGATACATGATCCAAAATGGGTTTTTGAGGATTTGTGAGTAAGTGGTGCTACTTTGGATCGTCCAGGGTTTAAGTTACTTATGGAAGGGGTAAAAAATGGCGAATTTGATATGGTGGCGGTCTGGAAAATAGATCGTCTTTCTAGAAATCTTACCCATCTTCTCAAAGCATTCGAAGATTTTCAGAAAAATAATGTCAGTTTCTATTCACTGAAAGAAAATATAGATTTTACTGGACCAATAGGACGTCTTACTTTTCAGATATTCTGAGCACTTGCTGAATTTGAGAGAGAAACAATAAAAGTTCGTACTGTCGAAGGAAAGATTACTTCGGCAAGAATGGGAAATTATGTGTCTCGATGAGTTCCTTATGGCTATAAAAAAGTTCCGAATCTTGAACTCATGAAATGAAAAACATTACAAGTATTACCAGATGAAGCAGAATGGGTAAAAAGAGCTTTTCGGTTTTTTGTCTACGATAAAAAATGATATGCCGAAATAGCAAAAGACTTTACTAAATTGTGAGTAGAAAAAGGTGAAGGAACAAAACTTGCAAAAAAACACACTCCTTGGGTTGATACAACCATAACAAAAATGCTACAAAATCCAGTTTACACAGGGTATTGTATAATTTCATTGAAGGACTCTGATAATGAACAACAAGAGATTGATGTTAGGGTGCCAAGTATTATTGATGCGGGACTCTTTCAAATGGCACAAGCACGCATGGAAATGATAACCGAAGAGTCAACGCGTGGTGGTGGAAAGATAGATTATCTACTGAGTCGAAAAATTACAGATATCGAAACGGGAAGGAACTTTGTTTGATATTCAAGACCAAAAGGATGACACGGTTATCGTAGGAAAAAATTTATGAATAGTAACTGAGTTATATTCCCAAATCTTGAAATCCCAGGTCAACCGCTTGACGAATTTGTTTATTGAAAAATAGAACAGGCTATCAATAATCCAAAAGAGTTTTTTGAGCTCTATGAACGTCAAACACTCGACTCAAAGGCTATTGATTTGCTTAGAGAGATGGAAACACATCTTTCTGAGCAAATACAAACACAGGAGAGTATCATATTTAATGCAGATGATGAATATTTAAGTGGAAAGTTCTCCACAGAAAAACGAGACCTCCATGTACATAAAGCCGAAAATATGAAAGAAGAATTTGAAAAGGAACTATTTAATGCCCAAGAGAAAATAGAGAGTGCTATCCGTGCAAATATTTCGTATGAAAGCCTAGAAGCTTTTTCTACGGAATATAAAAATAATATAAAAAATCTCACGTTCGAAGAAAAACGCCTCTTAATATTAGCTTTGGTTGAAAAGATCGAAGTTTCCTTTTACGAAGCCAAACTTGTGGTAAGTATCGTGTTTCGGTTCGCACACAAAAGGGCCCATGAAAATATGCCTGTGATCGAACCAAAAAAACCCTCTGATAAGCCAAGAGATGACTCATCAGAGGGTAGTGACAGTGCTAATGGTGCAACCGACTGGGCTCGAACCAGTGACCTCCTCCTTCGCAGGGAGGCAT
>JAVHNX010000031.1:0-2407 GCA_036169735.1 Minisyncoccota bacterium | reverse complement strand
AAATAAAAAAATCCCCCACCTGACCGTGAGGGATTTTTATTTTAAAGCTTTATTTTGCTCGCATTTCCCATTCATCAAATGGATAATGATTTCGTATTTTTTCTTTTTTTCTTTTTTGATATTCAGAAATATCTAGAGTATTATCAGATACAAATGATGGAAAAAGAGCGATAATCTTTTGTGCGAGTTCTTTTTCTTTTTTCATATTTCACTCATGTTTCGCAATCTCCATTGTAAGTGAAAGCATTACAATATCATTTGGCGCTAAAGGTTCTAATCTTAAAATTTCTCATTGCAGAAGAAAAAAATCTCATTTTAAGAATGAATACCTCATACATACTTCTAAGATATGATATGAATTTCGATCACATACTTTCTGGAATAATTCATCAGCAGTATTTTGAATTTCAGAAATATTTCCGAGAGATTTTGCGAGTTCTTTTGTAATAAGATCATCACGCATCCAGAAACTTATAGTATGAATTATCTCATCATTTTGTATGATTTTTAGCAAATCATCTTGTTCATTTTGATACTCAGTATAAAGAGATTGTTCTTTTGCATCTGTAGATAGAATAGAGAATATGAAAATACTAGAAATAAGAATGACTGATGATATGAGAAATCAGCTTCATCGAGATATTTCTTGGTGATCTTTTTTTTGAATAGAAGAAAAATATATATATCAAATCAAAATGGTCGCAAAAAAGAGATTTGCTATATCGTAGAATCCTATAGAAAGTACCCCAAAGTGAATAAGAAGGATGAGTCATATGTTCCTTCTCAGTATTGTCTCTCATTTCCACAAAGTAAACAGAGGATAAATCAGGAAAATCAAGAAAAAGAAAATACTTCAGAAAATTCCAAATTGGATATATGTATCAAGAAATATATTATGAACTCTATCAGGAATATAGTCTATTTGCTCATAGGCAAGATATTTTGGAGAATATTCCCTGAGAAGAGTAGATTGCACACTCTCAAATCCTCGACCCAATAGATGTTCAGGAATAGAAAATTTATCGATCTGAGTAATAGCATCGGAGAGAAGTAATTTTCTCGATTCTAGAGAGGCTCGTCAAGATTCAGAGATATACCCTCCCAATAAGTAAACAGAAAATATGCTCAGAAAAATACTTCAAAGTAGAAAATATTTCCTTTGTCTTTCACTTATAAGCAAGGTAATCAAGAGGCCAATTCATCCAACAAGTGCAATACGGCTCCCCGTAGTCCATATTCCAGCAAACAAAAGAGCAATGAAGAATATAGGAAATATCTTACTTTGGAAAGTTTTCCATGAAAGAAATATGCATCAAAGTGGTAAGATAAGAAGGGCTCAGAAGGTATTATATTGTCATATTGTCGCCATTGCTCGACCCTCGAAAATCATAGAACCAATGAAACTCTCACCAAAAAGTCAAAATTTTTGTCCGAGAGCAATCAAAGAAAGGCCTAATCATATTCCAATAAATATGCGTGAAAGAAAAGGAAAAGTGATAACTGATTTTCCAAGAGAAAATGTAAGAAAGATAAAAAGAAACGTAAGAATATATGTCAGGAATCACATATATCGCTCAAGTGATCCTACTATAGATATCCATATATCCTGAGAAAAGAAAATATTCCAAAAGAAGGATATAAGGAGAGTCCCAAAAAGAAATAATCAACCAAATATCTCTCTTCTAGAAAGTTTCCATGAAATAAGGAAGCTCAATACAGATAAGACAATCACACTTATCGAAAGAAATATGAGCTTCGGGAGTTGTGTAGCTGAATAGAATCCATCCCAAACAACAAATGGGAACAAGAGTATTGTTCCCATTACAAGTAGCGTAATAATTTGTAGTAGAGCCTTTTGCTTCATTAGTTTTTATTTCTTCTTTCCGCTTTGAACATAATTCACAGTAAATGCTTCAGAATTATCTTTTGCTACATAGAGAAAATATGTTGTGTAATTAGATATTCCCGTTGAAGGAACCGGGATAGCATTTCGACTGAATGCATCATCTGGAAGAGGACCAAAAATATTAAATACAGTTGAAAGAACTGAGTTCTTCGTAAGAAATTTTGAAGATTTACCAGTTCGAGGATATTGTTCTGCAAGGGTACGAATATTATTTACTTTAGCAGCATCAGTTTCAGATTGGAAATTTGTAGTTATTGTATATGAATTATAATAGTTATAAATCAGTTTTTCTGGTTTTGGAATAAAAGAATAGGCTAAAGGTTGATTATTTGTTACAGTTGGAGTATAGACGTATATATCATATTCCTTATAGAAGGAATTCTTATCTTGAGTATTAAACGTAGTTTTTATTACTCAATTAACAACATTTGATGATACTCCTGTAACATTATTCACTACAACAGGAACAGTTGACTTCCTCCCACTTTGTACATAATTCAC
>JAVHNX010000030.1:0-2574 GCA_036169735.1 Minisyncoccota bacterium | reverse complement strand
GAATTAGGGACAGCGACCGTTTTTCCGTAATAAAATAAAAACTAGGGGACGCTTCGGGCTTTGATAGATAGAAATGGTCCATAGCTTTCCACATTTGATTTGTTACGTCCAGAAGCGTTTGGGGCATGGTTTGATAATATGAAAAAAGGTAATCTGCCACCATGAATCATCTAAACAGTAATTAAGGTTAAATATGTCTAAGAAAAAAAGAAGAGATAAAAAATATCAAGGTCCAAAGTTGCCAAAAAGACCTGAATATTTCAACAGCTTTAGGGAATGTGTAGACTGGTTAAAGAAGTCTGTTTATATGATTGCAAGGGGACGGGAAGTAGAAGTTGATGGCAAAAAGCTAATAAATTGGACAACGCTTGGTTCAGGATTTGTTGCGGCCCCCAATAGATTCTTAACAGCAGCCCATGTTATTAATGACCCTCAGAAAAAAGATGATGGCCAGCACCGAGATAATGACAAATATTTTTTATTAAGACATGACGATACTGACGCCTGGCATTATCGAGTCAAGGAATATCATTTTAATAAGGAACTTTTCATTTACTCTAATCTTGATTTAGCTATAATTTATTTAGATGAAGAATTTTATCAGGTAAACGAAAAGAAATATGTTGATAAAAATGAATTTATAAGAATTTCTATGGATTTTTTGCCAATTGGTTACGAAATAGGAGTATTAGGCTATCCACTTTGTAAGCTTGGTTTTAAAGATCAACAATTAAATCAGCCACTTATCGGTGATATCCTACTAAGAACTGATACAGGCGTCGTCAATTGTAGATATAATACAAAAGAAAATATTTGTATTTATGAATTTACATTGGCGTTCAACCCCGGAAACAGTGGAGGCCCGATATTCGATGTTAGAACAGGAAGAATAATATCTATTGTTAGAGGATACAAAACAATCCCAATCGCTACTCAAGAAACAATTATTTCAGAAGAGGTAGCAAAACAGCTAAAAACTTATTCAGAAAAATCATTTATTGAAGTTTTACATGCAAACTATTCAATTGGATTTGCTACTTCGTCATTTCAGGAGGCCTTTAAAACGCACAATATTATCAATTGATATTTATTAATACAAGTAAAGCTAGGGGACGCTTCTAGGTTTTTATATTCGTCAAAGGTGGTTTAAATAGCCGTATACATATATTGCATTAGAGAAAATTATAGGTATCAATGTTTAATAACCGGTCGGGAATTTGAGAATGAGTGGTTAGGGTATGCTTAGGATGCGTGTTAGAAGATGAAGGAAGTGAGAGTAAAAATGGGGAAAAAATATGATGTTAGTGGTTTATCTGAAGCTCAGTATGAACCCGGGTCGCGGCAGTTAGTTATTAAAAATATGCTGGGCATTAAGAAAAAATCTGAAATTAATCGATTGGAAGCAATTGCTTTAAAACAGGCAGAAGACGCTCTTTTCAGAAAATATGGAGTAAGCCATTGTTTCATAGCCAGAGACATTTGTCAGATGCATAAATTATGGTTAGGTAAAATTTACCCTTGGGCAGGGCAATATAGAAGAGTTAACATTAGCAAGGGGAGCTTTCCTTTCGCGGCTGCAGCGTGCATACCACAACTTATGGAAGAATTCGAAAAAGGCCAATTGGTTAATTATACTCCCTGTAATTTTAAAGATAAGGACAAAATTATTAGGGCGTTGGCAGAGGTTCAGGTGGAATTTATTTTAATTCATCCCTTTAGAGAAGGTAATGGAAGAATTGCCAGGTTGATAGCAACTTTAATGGCTCTACAGGCAGGTTTGCCGCTTTTAGATTTTAGTACTGTTAAGCGGAAGAAAAAAGATAAATATTTTGCAGCTGTTCGCGCGGGGTTAGATAAGAATTACAAGCCTATGGAGCAAATATTTAAAGAGATATTAGAGGTTACTCTTTTTCGTCAAGAGGGTAAAAGATAATTTTTGGTGTTTTTTCTTTTTTTTAATGCGTTGATGATGGTTGGACTGAGCGTTCCAAGTTCAATAGAAGAAGATGAAGAAACATTAACAAATAGCGATTTTTTGTATAACCTGCTATTTTTTAAGTATACATTGGTTTTTATAAGCGATTTTTCTCTCATACATAAAGTATACCATAACTTTAGTAATATTAAAAGCGCTAATTATATCTGGGCAGAAAGAATTCCGTGAATTCTGTGAATTCTGGGGACACATCACTTAATAGAGGAAGAGGGAACAAGACGCTTTCCGCAACTCACTACGAATTTATCGACTTGCAAAACAAATCCAAACGAGGCAAAGGAGCATTGTAGAACTAAAGACGTTTTAGATATGGCAAAAAATAACTCTCTGGATACGGATAAACAAATCTTCGTGGTTGAGGCTTCTGCCGGCTCAGGCAAAACCTATGCCCTTGCCCGGCGCTACTTGAAACTTCTCTTAAATGCCTTAGCCAAGCCAGAAGGCAGTGGTTTGGCCTCCGATAGCCAAAGCCACCGGCAGGAAGAAGGCGCGCTGCGCTCGATTCTGGCTATTACCTTTATGAACAAGGCGGCCGTAGAGATGAAGGAGCGGATATTAGAGCTTTTAAAGCAGCTTGC
>JAVHNX010000029.1:0-41933 GCA_036169735.1 Minisyncoccota bacterium | reverse complement strand
AACTAAATCAATAGTAATCAAAACCTAATCTCAAAGAACTACACAATGGAAGTATAGCATGTATATAATAAAAAGTCAATAGATAAATACCATATAAAACAAGGCTTAAATTCAATATTTTAGAATAATTAAGAAACTAATTGAGTCCAAATTATGTCTATGTCTTTTGATTCATTCCAAAGCTGAGTAGTTTTTTCTCTAAGTTCTTTATGTTGAGGGTATCCATTATCTTGTTTACCCCCAGCAAGCAAATCCTTGCATTCAATATTAAGTAATACAGTAAGAGCTTCTTTTAATTCATTGTATTTTTGTTTTCCCAGCTTTTCTTCCCAAACTATTCCAAACTTATACCAAGTATAAAAATGCCATAATTCATGCATAGCAATATTTCTCATTAAAGAATATGGAACTGATACAAGAAAAAAATTATCCTTGATGCTATAAGGGCACCTATCGTTTACAGTAAGATAAGCAGTTATGTCTTCTGGTAAGGAAACTTTAAAAACTCTTTCAGCAACCTTTTTATATTGATCAGAAATGGTATCCCAGTCTTTTTGATAGTTTGTAATGTATTCTTGTATATTAATTTTTTTATCAACAAGATATTTATCAATAAAAATAGAAGCTTCATCCTCTGTAGGATTTTCCCCCTTCTCATCCACAAGCATTTTATATACTTTAGTTTGTGAAGGAGAATTTGTGGAATTTTTTCCAAATTTTAAAAGACACCAGATGTCCTTTTCTTTATTGTAATCAAACGTAACTTTCATATTTATTATTTTTTGTTATTTATTTAAATAAGTTATTTTTAATTGTAATACTGTTGCAAATGACACCCATAATAAATAAGGTATATTTACATACACAACCCATCGAAGCTCTGGTAATGCATTCCAGACAACAAAAAGAGCCCATACAAGAGTGGTAAGGACTAGAACAATATCGACAGCTGCGAGATAATTATTTTTCAATCCAAATTGGATGGGAGTAAAAGCCAAATTAAAAATAAGATTTAAAATAAAAGGTACTATTATTATCCAAGAAAGTTTAGTATTAAAAACCTTATAAAAAACCGCCCCAAAAGAAATAAAGACAATAACATATAAAAATGTCCAAACAGTGCCAAAAATCCAGCTAGGTGGAGCCCACTTAGGTTTGACTAGTTGTCGATACCAATCGTATGTATTATTCATTAGGATTGTATTTTATGAAATTCGTTCCAAATCCAAGCAAAAATATAACCCATCATATAGCCTAAAGCTAAAGTTACGAGTATTAAAGAAATAGATTGAACTAAAGTAAACCCAGTAACTCTCCATGGAAGACTAATCATATGAAGCCAAAAAACAAAATCATAAAAAGGTTGTGCAATTCCAAATAGAACCATTAAACTCCAAACAAGATGCCATAATCCTAA
Source organism: Minisyncoccota bacterium (assembly GCA_036169735.1). GTDB lineage: Bacteria > Patescibacteriota > Minisyncoccia > Phycocordibacterales > UBA9973 > UBA9973. Next base: position 40,516 of record JAVHNX010000029.1, on the reverse strand, counting down.
AAATGAACCAAAGATCAAACCAGTTTTATTTTTATTTAACATATTTTTATAAAAAAATATTATTTATAATAATCTAATTATATCACTTTTCAATCGAAACCTTAATTCAAACAAAAGTATAACCCAGTGACTATTATTATCTGAATAAAAATTGCCAATAAAAATTTTTTAAGATTCGAGAAATTAGATAAATATGCTGTTAAAGACAAAGAATACACCACCAGCGCTGTCATCATAACTATTAGAAGATTTGGACCTTCAGGATCATTGAAAAATGAAAAGATTAATCTAGAGAAAATAATAGATGTAATAAACAAGATTAGTAGTGAAGTTTTTTTTGAGTTGAAATACATACTTTCAATTATATACTAAAGTTTACTAGTTGACCTTATAGGGCGAAGTCAGAACAGTTCTATTGACAAAATAGTACAATTATGATATTCTCTAACAAAAGCAAATTAGGCAGTACTGTCCCGAGAGTAAAACACTTGTTAGGCCATTAGGCAAACCAAAAGGAGTACTGAGTTTTATATATAACTAGTCTTAATATTAGAGTAGTTGCCTGCACCCAAAACTGTGCAGGCATTTTATTTTGCTGATCTTATGGGACGATGTTGGAACTTTTTTAATGCAAAATAAGGTTTAAATCCCTTATTTTAAACAAATGTAAATAAAAAAACCTCTCTATACTAAACTAATAGTACAAAGAGGTTATTGTTTTCTGTTACTTAATGCAATATTCAATTTTTTTTAAATTCTTAGAAGCAACTTCGTGTTCTGTTCTGCATCCCATTGATTTTTCCCAACCATTATTCATAATTACCTTGGTGATTTGTGAAGATTCAATAATTGGCTCATAAAATAATTCAAATTTATTTCCTTTTTCATTTCCCCTTAAATAAGGAAGATATAAATCCAGAAATGGAATTTGATTAAATACAAGACCTTGATGTTCTTCTGCAGATTCAATAATTATTTTACGTAGTTCTTTTACGCCACCTTTTATTCCTTTTGAATGAGAATATAAAGCACTACTAACAAAAACAAATCCTTCGTCTCTTGTTTCTGTAATAATTAAAATTGCCTTAATCTTTAATTCATCATAATTTTTACATGATCGAATAGTAAGCCAAAGACGAAACTCAAGAATGCGATTTGCAATCAAAAGTGTATTACGCCATCCAATACGTCTACTATTACCATATTCTAATTGTCTTTCATACCAAGATTCTTGAGCTTGAGTACTTGGACTATAATGAAATTTATAATATTTGTTATCATACGATTTAATAGCAATTTTTTTAAATTCTTTATAAGGGTTTAATAGCAACATACGAAGGATAGGAATAATGCGAGGAAGTCTAGCTGATACTAAAGATTTTTCTTCACGTCCAAGAATATATATTGGATAAAAAAGAAAACAAAGTTTAATAAAGATTATTATTGTTTCCATTTTTAATTGAGTTACGGGGTTATCTTTATCACCATAAAGAAACAAAGAAAACCCAATGAACTACAATTAAAAACTTAATATCAAAGAGCTAAATACACAAAAAGTATAGCATGCATAACTTGACTTGTCAAACTTATTATGCTATTATTGAGTTAGAAATTACTGAATACTAATACGACTTGAAACAATATAAATTTAACCTTTAAAAACTAGAAACCATGAAAAAATTAATTTTTTCTTTAACTGTATTATCTCTTTCGGCTTGTACTATGAGTCAAAAGACTAATGATGATGACTCACAGTCAGTAACGAGTAACATAACATTCAGTAAACATATGAAAACAGGACTTTGTTTTGGTATGGTTACCTTCACTAAAAGCGGTGGTTTTAATTCAGTTTCAGTAACATGTGTTCCGTGTGATTCGTTAAAAAAAGTAAAAGTTGTTGAAGTTAACTAAAATTCAACAAACTAAAACGCCTTAATCAAAGGGCGTTTTTTTATTTGTAGTTCATTTTTTTTAAAAAACTTATTTAATTAGCAAGGACAATACTTACTAGTTATTTAACAGGTGTTCCCTGGTGAAAAAATATCTGCCATTTATTGCCATTCTTTCTCCAAAGAGAAGTTCTTAAAGAAATTGTTTTAGTATTATCTAGATTAATTCTGTCTGTTTTAAATCTTGTTTGGATTATATTTTCTGATAAAACAATAATCTCAAAATCATTCAAAATATAAGAAGGAGAAACTCCTTTTGGTAATCTTTCTAATATTGCAGCTTTATCGTAAATCAAACCAGAACTTCCATATTCTACAAAATCATTAGTTAGAAGTTCATCAAGTTTCTCAATTGAACTTCTAACTTCTGGTTTAAGTAAATCTGTTTCTAGTTTATATATGATTTCTTTCAATTCATTCATGCTTAAATTATATCAGAAAAGACTAAAAATTCGTTGTTGACCTTATAGGGTGAAGTCGTATATTTGAATTTTAAATAAATTGGAAATAAAAAAAGTCAGTGAATAAATCCACTGACTTTGACTTAAAATTTATAAAAATCTTTATTTTATTTTTGACCTAAGATATTCAATCCTCCTTCTTCTGTTACTTCCAAGTAATGACCTTTTCTTAAATAATTTTTGTATTCAAGATACATTATTTCGGGATAACCTTTCTCAGGGCTTGAAGTCATAATTAAATATGATGCAGTTGTGTCTGAAATAAAAGACACGTGAAGGACTTCTATTCTAGTTCCTACTTCCAAATCACTAATTTTTACTGACTTACCTCTTGAATAAAAACTAGATAAAGACCAAGTCAATATACATATCTCTAAAGAGACCACCCATAAGAAAATTGATGTCTCTAGTAAAATAATCGCTGCTAGTAGTCCTAATAATGAAAGTATTATAAATACTTTCAAAAATAATCTTTTCTTTTTCATTTTATTTAGATTTAATTGTTCATAATTAATTTAGTAACTTCAGCCTCCATTTAGAAGTTCAAAGTAACTAAATCAATCACAACAAAAAAACAATGTAAAAGAGCCATCATTACTCGCATAATAATATTTCTGTATCAATTTGTCAATTACTGACCTTATAGGACGATATTGAAATCATTCTTGTTAATTAATTGGGACAGTGCTTCTCTTAATTCTTAATTCTTCTATGCTTGGGCCAAAACTTTTAGTAAAAGATTTATTTTTCAACCTAAGCACTATACTACTTCCAAGAATAAGAACCGCCATGAAAAGAATTATATTTACCCAAATAGTAATTCCTTCTTTTAAAAAATAGAAAAGGTAATAGTTAGTTGATAAAGATATTAAATATATATAAACAAAAGTTGAACTAAAATTATATAAAGTTTTTATTCTGTTGTAAATATTGTACTGCCTTTGCCAAATGTCACGAAGACTTAAAATTTCTGCTTTCAAAACAACTAATTCTTCGTCGGCTCCTTTCATGATTGAAATAAATTGAGTCTTTACAACCGTTACTCTTTTTCCAAAAAAATAAAAAAATATTATTGCTAATAATAAAAATGGGAAAGTCCAGATAAGAAAGTTTGAAAAATATGTTTCTTTTGGTTGGGAAAGAGCAGGTAAAAAAGAAAGTAACCCAGCAAGAGTGAGTAGCACTCCAGCTCTTTGAGTAAATCCAGCAAAAATTGCTTCAAGTCTATTCAGTTCATTCGTTATTTCTAATATTCCATGCTGAAAAAGTTGACGTATTTTATCTACCTCTCCAGGATTATTTTTAACAATATTTATAAGTTCATAATCAGACAAATTAATTGGTTGCATATATTTTGTATTTACTAAATAAATTATATCAAATTTAAGAGTTGACTTTATGGTACGAAGTCAGAACCTTTATACAACAATACCGAGACTGACTAATGCTTTTAAAAACGTGTTTAGCAAGAACTGTCCTTGCTAGTTTAAAATAGCTATCCAAAAGATAGGATCTATTTCTTGATGATTCTGCTTACCGCACTCTTAAGTTCAGTGTTATCTTTGAGTACATTACTCATACGCTCAACCATCTCAGTCAATACTACTCTTATACTAGTAGCAATCTCAAGACATTCTTCATCATTCTTTGCATGCAGTCCTTCACTCAACGCCGAATGAAGTAGGGTTAATGGATTATGACCATCAATAAGTAATATTTGAGGTATAGCATGCTTAATTGACTCTACTGCTTTACTAAATTGATTTTCCTTCTTTGCAGCTTCCAGTTCTGCAATAAAAATAGTATCTCCAGGATTAATTTTTTTAACTGTGCGAATTATCTCATCAAAAATTTTATCTTTTTGATTTTCTACTACACGTCGATAGTACGCAAAAGCTGCAATACCAAGCCCCTGATTTTCAGACTGTCGTCCTTTAAAATAATAATCCTTCTCTGCGCCCAGAACTCGTACAACCTTGGCTGGAGTAGGTGGACCAAATTGTGGGTATTCACCAAATTTAAACATAACACCTGATGGTTTGTTCAAGTTAAATTCTGCAGAAATAGAATAAACCCTTGCTGTTACACCACAGTTTTTACATCTGTAGTAAATATACGCATTAGTATTATTATTTTCTTGAAGCATTAAGGTGGTTGTATTTTTAAATAATCTTTCTCCATTACAACTTTCATGCTCACAAAAGAGTAATATCTCAGGTAAGTTCAAAAATTCAGAAGAAGAATAGGAAGACTGTTTTGCTCTCATATCCATAACCAAAATATGTTTACTCGGTGGTATAGTCTCAAAAAACTCTCTCACAGTATACTGAGTTTTTACTATAGTTTCTGTTTGTTCTTTTATTTCTTCTGACATAATAAGTAAATTTATTTATTTCTTAAATCCCAAACCTATCTCAATCTTACTGGCAGTCATAAACTCGATAGGTCTAGAACTGACTAAAAATACACTTGTAAAAATATAAACCAAAGATTTATTCAAGATTCTCAACACTGCTGGGGGACCTGGATTCGAACCAAGATAGCCTCCTTCAAAGGGAGGAGTCCTACCATTAGACGATCCCCCAGCATTATCGATAATCTATTTAACCACTTTTTCAAATATCCCTTCTGACCAACCAGCCACTTTTCTAACAAGATCAGAACTTTTTTTAACCTTAATCTTTAAAACTCCATAATACTTTTCCTCAGTATTTTTTCTATTTGTCTTTTTTAGCTTATTTCTTTTCCAATAAACCGTAGAAAAATTATCTAAAGGAAAACCAGTTATTTTAGACCAAAACTTCTTTACTTCTGCCATTCGAGCCTTATGACTCTCATGTAGAAATATATTGAAGATTATCATATTTCTATCAATTTTGCACACTTTTTGGAGCCAAAAAAGAAAAAACTGTATCATTTTCGGATCCATATTTGAAAACTGGAAACCAGACCCAGGTTGATATTCTTTTTCTTTAGAACCCTCAGCCCAATACAAAGCTACGCCTATCAAGAAAAGTTCGCGTTCAGATAAATTTTTTATTTCTGATTTAGCTTCTAAAATAATCTTACTCTGTTTTTCAATTCTTTGTTTCTTTTTGGCTTGTCCACCACGAAGTGCAGCGAGTCTTTTCGCATTTGTAAATTTCTGCTTTTGAGGTTTAGAAAGTTTAACTTCCTTAAGCCAAAGAGCTAGCGTAGACTTTGCTACAGGAATTGCATTTAAAATTTCAGAGTAGGTTTTACCTTCCTTTCTTAGACAGATAGCTTTTTCTCTTTCTAAAGTTTTTAGTATCATAGGTAGGATACAAGTATTATAACATGTCACCTATGTATGAAACAAATAATATCTAACCTAATCTTTACTTATTATCTCAATAAGTGCAAGCTCTAAAGGTAATTCTGACACAAATGCTCTATCTATGTTTTGGTACGCTTCGAGCAATACCGAAAGCTGTTGTGACCTGAGCATTCCTATCTTATCCTTTTTTACCAATTCTTTCAAGAAGTCCAAGTCGGCAGCAGATAAAGACCCCATCATTTCTTCTTCGAGCTTTGGTGCGTATTTCAAAATTATTGCCATGCGGAATTTCTGAATGATGAGTTTCAGATAGAGTTTCATATCCAAATTCTCACCAGAAGCTTTTTGCACGCTCATAATTCCATCTTCTAGATTTTTATCAGCAATTGCAGAAATAAAATTATTTACAAGAGTTGTTTTCGGTGCACCAGTTATTTTTTCAACGTCTTCTCTATTTACTTTCTTACTTTTCGAAAAGTTTAAAACTTTCTGCAAGGCCCCTTCGGTGTCACGGAAAGATCCATCACCCAAGATAGCAATGAGTTCAGCCGAACCAGCATCAAGCTCAAAACCTTCTTTCTTTGCAATATCCAAGATAACATTTTTTAAAATAATGTCGGATGGTTTTCTAAAAGTGAAAACTTGGCAACGAGAAACTATTGTCTCTGGCACCTTATGCAGTTCTGTCGTCGCTAAAATAAATATCACATGAGCTGGTGGCTCTTCTAAAGTTTTCAATAATGCACCCCAAGCATCTTTGGAAAGCATATGAACCTCGTCGATAATATAAACTTTGTATTTTGAATCAAAAGGAAGTACACGCACACCATCACGTAGTATTCGAATATCTTCGATGCCTCTGTTTGAAGCAGCATCTATCTCGTATAAGTCATTTTCAGAAACTCCTATCTCTGCAGCAAAGATTCTGGCGACAGAGGTCTTGCCTGTACCACGAGAACCGACAAAAAGGTACGCGTGAGAGACCTTTCCAGTCTCGATAGAGCTTTCTAGCACTTTCACGATATGATCTTGTCCTAGCACCTCCTTGAAGGTTTTAGGGCGATATTTACGATATAAAGCTAAGTCGTGCATGGCGAAATTATACTCCTGATTGAATTAATTTCAAAGAATTTTTTAGGAAGTCATTAACTATTTTTTCTATCTGTTTAGCATTTTCAGCTTCCATGAGTTTCACCCGCAATTCTTTCGCACCTTCGAAACCATTACAGTATGCTTTGTAGTGTTTTTTCATGATTGCAAAATTTTTATGTTTGCCTAAAGTTTTTTCAAAAAGTTTTGTGTGTTCTATTAGGACTTTTAGTTTTTCTTTGATGGTTGGAATATAAACTTCATCAAGGTCGGACCTTTTTAAATTCTTAAGGTCCGACCTTTTTGGGGCAGAATCAAATAGCCAAGGGTTTCCAAAAATAGCTCGACCGAGCATCGCTCCATCGCAACCACTTTTTTTAATCTTTTCCTTGGCATCAACTAAATTTAAAACATCACCATTACCGATGATCAAGGTATCTTTGTTTATTTTATTTCGTAGCTCGACAATCCTAGGCATCAAGTCCCAATGTGCAGGTACGAGTGACATTTCTTTACGAGTACGTAGATGCACTGTCAAAGCTGCTAAATTTTCTTTTAATAATTCTGGTATCCAAGTTTCGATTTCATTTTTGTTGTAACCAATACGAGTCTTTACAGAGATTGGTAAATCTCCACTACCTTCTTTTGCCGCGCGAATGATCTGTATTGCGAGTTTTGGATTTTTAATTGATGCTGCACCAGAACCTTGTTTCTCGATAGTTTTATCTGGGCATCCCATATTGATATCAATACCATCGAAACCAAGTTCTGCACATAAAGCTGCTGCTGCACGAATATTGTCTGGGTTAGATCCGAAAATCTGTGCAACTATCGGGTGTTCATTTTTACTGAACTTTAAACCGATAATAAGTTTCTTACGGGCTTCAGGATGAGCAAGGCCATCAGCTGAGACAAACTCAGTCCAAAATACATCTGGACCACCACCAACCTTGCCATGACGTGAGTATTTAGCAATTATCTGTCTAAAAGCACAATCAGTGACATCTGCCATCGGAGCCAGACAAAAGAAGGGTCTTTTTAATTTTTGCCAGAAATTTTTTACTTTTTTAGTTCTCATTGGAATTTGTAATATACCTTATTACCAAACCTTAAATCAATATACAAGAGTGAAGAATATTTTTTAGTGAAATCAGATTTTAAAGGTTCTTCAGTTATGACTGCTTGTAAGTTTTCTGCAATTCGATCGAAATCGGCATCGGATTTAAAAATTATTTTAGGAGTATTTGGTAAGGCAGAGTTGGATGAAAGATAAAGTTCCATATCACTATTTGGTTTTACTAAAAGTGAAGACAATTTGAATCCCATTTTTTCGAGATTATTTTTAAACAATAAAACTTTTTCAAAAGTACCTGGTATAAAATATGATCCAGCTACACTTTCATTATTAAGTTCTGTTTTACCAAAAAATTTAAAATAAACATCACCAGAGAAATATGGTGCTTCATCAAAAATATACCCACTTCCATCCATAAAATAACATTGAGTTTCTTTTGGCATCACATTATTCACTTCAACCAAATCATCTACAGGTAAACTTTCTCCGCACCAAGTATATTTACTATCTCGCTCAACAATATCAATAACGAGGTTGTTAAAATTTTCTCGATTGATGTCAAATGACTTGATACGTGGAATACTAGATAATATTTTTTCTATTTTACTTTTTGAGTAAAAGAAAACATTGCGTTTAGAAAAAACGATAAATTTTTCGTTCAAGACACTCTCAATATTTTCCTTAAGATTTTTAGGGTCTAAAATATTGGCTCCACGCACTTCGACAGATTTTATCGAAAGAGCGGGTATTCTCGAAAGTAAATTCAAACCAACAAAAACAACTAAAAAACCTAAAATATAAAGAATTATTTTATTTCTTAAAACACGTTTTCTTTTTCTTTTAAGTTCATCGAGACGTGGGGAACTTAAAATATTCCGCTCTTTGGTATGAAGCGTAGCCATTTTTTGTTTATTTTATAAACTCTCTATCACCCATATATCTCCTCAATACTTCTGGAATTTTTACAGTACCATCTGCTTGTTGGTAGTTTTCAATCAAAGAAACAAGAATTCTTGGGGTTGGAATAGCTGTGGAATTCAATGAGTGTACATAATGCATTTTTCCTTCATCGTCTTTATAACGAATACCTAGACGACGAGTCTGGAAATCATGAAAGTACGAAGCAGAACTGATCTCACGATACTTACCTTCTTTAGGAACCCAAAGTTCAACATCATATTTTTTAACTGGTCCAGCACCCAAATCTCCTCCACAGTTTATAACTGTATGATATGGAATGCCAAGTGATTCAATAAATTCCTCAGTGTTTCTATTTATCTCGTCATGTAGTTTTACAGAGAGTTGATGATCAGCTTCACAAAAAACAACTTGTTCTAGTTTGAAAAATTCATGGACACGAATAAGACCTTTCACATCTTTACCATGACTTCCAGCTTCACGTCTGAAACATGGAGAAAAACCAAGATATTTTATTGGGAAAGTACTTTTGTCTAAAACTTCTCCAGCATGCATACCCATGATAGGTACTTCAGCTGTACCAGCAAGCGCATCACCGTCTTGAGTCATATAGAAGTCGTCGACATCACCTGGAAGGTGTCCTGTACCATATAGATTTTGTTTTCTCACGATAACTGGAGGAATGATTGGAGAAAAACCACGATTACCAAAAAATTCCATCGCGTAGTTCCAAATAGCAAAAGATAATCGAGCACCATCATTGGTCAAAAAATATCCACGGAAACCGTGTACCTTTGCTCCACGCTCAAAGTCACACATCTTCAGTGCAGTCATTATCTCAACATGGTCTTTTGGTTCAAAATTAAAAACTGTCTTCTCGCCCCAACTTTTTATTTCTTGGTTATCAGCATCAGACAATCCATCTGGCACAGACATGTCTGGTACATTCGGAACTTGGAGCATTAAAGTCTGCCATTCTTCAGTAATCTTTTTAAGATTTTCTTCTTTAGCTTTAATATCATCTTTAACCAAACGCATCTCTTCAATCAACTGTATTTTTAGAGCTGGATCTTGATCACGAGCAATATCATTTGAGACTCTATTAACCTCACTTCTTAAATCTTCGACTTCTCTTAATACTTTTAGACGTTCATCATCAAGTGTGACTAATTTTTCAATATCAATATTAATAAGCTTCTTTTTAGCGCCTGCTTGCACTATATCTTTGTTTTCTCGTATAAATTTTATGTCTAACATGTTGAGATTATATAATATTCTTACTATAATTACAAAGCTAGAAAATTACGAAGAATATATTTTATAAAACACACATATTTTCTTGCTAGAAAATTGCTATGCTCGGCCCGTCGGCCTGCGCAATGTTTTCTAAAACATATTCTTCGTCATTTTCACTATGCAAATAAAAAAACTACCAAAAAATAAATTTCCTAAAGGTCTTTTAGAAATTCCTCAGCCTCCGAAAGATCTTTGGATCGTGGGTGATTTACCAGACCAAGATCTTATACATTTATGTGTTGTCGGTTCTCGTAAATTTACTTCTTATGGACGCGAGACTTGTGAAAAATTAATTAGCGGATTAAAAGGTTACCCGATAGCAATAGTTTCTGGTTTTGCAATGGGCATCGACACTATTGCTCACAAAAAAGCGATGGAGGTGGGTCTCAAGACTATAGTTTTTCCAGGCTCAGGTCTTTCTAAAGAAGTGATGTATCCAAAATCAAATATTCAGATGATGGAAGAAGTCCTCAGAAATGACGGATGTTTAATTTCAGAATATGAACCAAATTTTAGAGCAACACTTTGGACTTTTCCAAGACGTAACAGGCTCATGGCAGGTATTTCTAAAGCAGTACTCGTAATAGAAGCGGAAGAAAAATCCGGTACACTTATCACCGCTCGTCTCACTACAGAATACAATCGAGATTTACTCGCTGTACCAGGCTCTATATATTCTCCAAACTCAAAAGGTACCAATAGATTGATTCGCCAAGGTGCGACACCGATAACCTGTGTCGAAGATGTTTTAGAAGCATTAGGTTTCGAACAAGAAAAAGATGAAGAGAAACAAATGAAACTTTTTGCAGATACATCACCTGAAGAAAAAAAAGTTATAGCTTTATTGCGTGAACCAGTAGAACGTGATGAATTGATGAGGGCAATGAAAATGCAAATCTCCACTGCGAATTCCCTGCTCTCCATAATGGAAATAAAAGGATTAATAAAAGAAGAATTAGGAGAAATTCGACTTGCATAAAACAAGGTTGAACCTTGTTTTAAATTTTATTCTACTGTTACAGATTTTGCTAAATTACGAGGTTTGTCTATATCACAACCACGAAGAACAGCAATGTGGTATGCAAGAAGTTGCAGAGGTATTGTAGCTACAAAAGGCATCATAGTTTCTGAGGTCTCTGGAATTTCAATAGAATAATCTGCAATCTTTTTAGCATCCACATCACCTTCAGTCACAATAGCAATAATGATTCCTTTGCGTGCTTTTACTTCCATCATATTGCTAATCACTTTTTCATATGATGGTCCGTGAGTCGCAATAAAAACAACTGGCATATTTTCATCTACAAGAGCAATAGGACCGTGTTTCATTTCTGCTGCTGGATAGCCTTCTGCATGTATGTATGAAATTTCTTTCAACTTTAAAGCTCCTTCGAGAGCCAAAGGGAAAGCATATCCTCGTCCAAGATAAATAAAATTTGTTGCGTCTTTGAATTTTTCTGCAATCTTTTTTGTAACATCATCAATCAAAAGAACTTTCTCGACTTTCTGAGGAATATTTTCAAGTTCTATCAGAATCTTTTTCATTTCTTCTTTATTTAAAATTTCTTTTGCTTCTGCGAGCCACAAACACATCAACATCAAGACTGTAAGCTGGGAAGTAAAGGCCTTAGTAGAAGCGACACCAATCTCTGGTCCAGCATGGGTATACACGCCAGCATGAGTCGCGCGAGGAATAGAAGAACCAACAACATTACAAACTCCAAAAACCGTCGCGCCTTTTTCTTTGGCTAAATTTAGGGCTGCGAGTGTATCAGCTGTTTCTCCAGATTGAGAGATAGCAATAACTAAATCATTTTCAAAAACTACTGGATTACGATATCGAAATTCAGAAGCATACTCGACAGAAACCGGAATATGGGCAATATCCTCAAAAAAATATTTTGCTTCGAGTCCAGCATGCCAGGAAGTACCGCAAGCCAAGATTATTATTCTTTTTGCGTCTAAAAATTGTTGTTGATAATTTTCTATACCGCCTAACTTTATCATTCCATCTTCAGAACTTATTCTTCCTCGCATAGAGTCATGTATTGAGCGTGGCTGTTCAAAAATTTCTTTCAACATAAAATGTGGAAAGCCTCCTTTTTCCAAATCTTCTATTTTCATTTCTAATTTTTGAATGTAAGGATCTATAATTTCATTTTGAATTGTTTTCACAACAAGTTTGCCATTTTTAATAACAGCCATCTCTCCATCTTCTAGATAAATAACTTTATTTGTATATTCAATAATCGGTGTAGCGTCTGATGCAATAAAATATTCTTCATCTCCGATACCCAGAACTACCGGACTTCCTTTTTTAGCAATTATTACAGTTTCAGGTTCTTCTTTACATAACACTACTATTGCATACGCGCCAACAACTTTGGACAACGCAAAACGTACAGCTTCATCTATAGAAGTATTTGTATTTTTCTTAACATCTTCAATTAAATTTACTAGAACTTCTGTATCTGTATCACTATCAAAGTGATAACCTTTTTCTATCAGGACTTTTTTAAGAGAAGCATAATTTTCTATTATACCGTTATGAACAAGAGCAATATTACCAGAATTTGAAAGATGAGGATGAGCATTTCTGTCAGAAGGTTCTCCGTGAGTCGCCCAACGAGTATGCGCAATACCAACTGCACCAGAAATATTCTTGTCTATTACGAATTTTGAAAGTTCAGCGACTTTGCCTTTTTTCTTGTAAACAGATAGAGAATTTTGTCCCAAAAGTGCAATACCTGCACTATCGTATCCACGATATTCAAGACGTTCTAGACCTTTAATTAAAATAGGCCAAGCTTCCCTTTTTCCAATGTATCCAACTATTCCACACATAGATAAAATGTAGCACGAAAATGATTATAAATAAATAACTAAATTTGCCAAAAAAATAGTTTTCGTGTAATACTGTTACGTAATGAATCCCGTTAGAAGCCGCGGTCGCAGTTTTGAACGGTGTTTAATTAAGAGATTATTATTTTAAATTAAATTATAGGCAGAGAGAGGTTTTTAAAAAAGACCGCGACCTGCTTCTAAACGGGATGAAACTTTTAATTGTGGAATCACCTTCAAAAGCAAAGACTATTGAGAAGTATCTCGATGGTGCATTTACTGTTCGCGCATCTGTCGGACATATTCGCGATTTACCAAAATCAAACAAAGCTGCGATAGATATCGAGGCCGGATTCGTACCTCATTATGAGATCTCTAAAGGCAAAGAAAAAGTTGTATATGAACTCCAGAGTCTCGCAGAAAAAGCGACAGAGATAATGTTGGCGACTGACCCCGACCGTGAAGGAGAGGCTATCGCTTGGCATATTGAAGAATTATTGAAACAAGATAAAAAAGTAAAAGCTCCAATGCAACGTGTCGCTTTTCACGAAATCACTAAAGAAGCCGTAGAAGAAGCATTGTTGCATCCTCGTGCAATCGATACTGACTTACGCAAAGCCCAGGAAGCTCGTAGAGTATTGGATAGACTCGTAGGTTATGATTTGTCAGGACTTATCTGGAAAAAAGTACGTTACGGCCTTTCAGCTGGACGCGTTCAATCTCCAGCTCTTAGAATAATAATGGAACGTGAAAGAGAAATTCGCGCATTCATTCCGGAAAAATATTGGAGATTACATGGACTTTTTGAAACACTGAAAAAAGAAAAGATTGCATTAGAATGTTCCAAGGAACCAAGAGAACAGGAACTTGTTGAAAAGATTTTAGAGGAAGGAAAGAAAGGTGTTTGGAAAGTTGCTGGAGTAAAAGAATCAGAACAAAAGCGTTCACCTCGTGCGCCTTTTACTACTTCCACTTTACAGCAGACTGCGAGTTCACGTCTGGGATATTCACCTTCACGTACAATGCAGATAGCTCAGAAATTATATGAAGCAGGACATATCACATATATGAGAACAGATAGTACAAATTTATCTGTCACAGCTCAGGCACAAATTATCGCTTTGATTAAAAAAGAATATGGTGACAAGTACGCAGAAGCTCGCACTTATAAAACAAAATCAAAAAATGCACAGGAAGCTCACGAAGCTATTCGTCCGACACATGTCGAAGTTTTTGAAGCTGGTACTGATGAACAACAGAGACTTTACAGACTAATCTGGGAACGCGCAGTTTCTTCTCAAATGACAGATGCAAAACTTTTGAAAACGAAAGTATCAGCTCAGATTGAAGGTCACGAAGATTTGCCTGATTTCACTGTCGTTGGTTCTAGAGTTCTTTTCCCAGGTTGGCTTGAAGTAGATAAAGACGCTCGTGGAGAAGATGTGGAACTTCCAGAAGTAAAAGAAGGTGAAAAATTAAAACTTCTTGATTTAGTCAGTGAAGAGAAATTTACCGAACCACCAAATAGATATTCTGAAGCAGGACTCGTAAAAGAACTTGAATCTCGCGGTATCGGACGACCTTCGACTTATGCTGCTATCATGCGTACTCTTGAAGACAGAGAATATGTCAGAAAAGAAGGCAAGACATTATTCCCTACTGATACCGGTGAAGTTGTTTCTGATTTCTTGGAAAATAATTTTGCTGATTACATCAGTGATACCTTCACGGCTGAAATGGAAGACAAACTCGATGAAATTTCTCGAGGTGAACGTGAATATGAAAAAACTCTTAAAGATTTTTATGGTCCTTTCTTAAAGGAAGTAAAAGAAAAAGATAAACTAGATAAAGCTACTAATCTAGGTGAAGCACCAGATGATATTAAGTGTCCCAAATGTGGTGGCAAGATGATAATCAAATTATCAAAGAATGGTAAGTTTTATTCTTGTGCAAATTATCCAGATTGTGAAGGAGCATTGAAACTAGACGGCACAGAAATGGCAGGCCCAGTAGAAACTGGAGAGATGTGTCCAAAATGTGGAGAGAAAAAAGGTAAATCAGGTGGAGGTAAGCTTGTCGTACGAGAAGGAAAATTCGGTACATTTATTTCCTGTTCTCGTTATCCAAAATGTAAATTTATCAAACAAGATGAAGAAGAAGTAAAAAGAAAAATGACTGATGTCACTTGTCCTACTTGTAAAGAAGGAAAAATGATGGAACGTCGCGGACGCTTTGGAATCTTTTATTCTTGTTCAAATTATCCGGATTGCAAAAATGCTATTAAAGCGAAACCCACCGGCCGTATCTGCACAGAATGTGGATCACTTATGATGGAAGGCACAAAAACGATTCCGGAAAGATGCTCGAATAAAGCCTGCAAGATGCACAACCCACACAAACTAAACAAGATGGAATAAAAAAAGCCCCATTAATTTGAGGCTTTTTACTTTTTTTTATTATGCAACATTATTTTTTAGATAACGTTCTTTCCAAATTTTCCATTTCCAAGGTGTTGAGTGATAGGCATTTTCACCATCTTCATTTTTAAGTTCAATCATAATTCTTTCAATATCTGAATCTTCAAGAACAGGAGCATAATTCTTTACATAGTCATCTTTAGATTCAAAACCATTACATGTAAGCGATTTAAGTAATCCATATTCAGTACTGGTAAATATTTCATCACCAAATTTTTTTACTGCACATAATTCTTTTTCAATTATTTGCAATACTATTGCTTTTGTAAAGTTTGATTTTTCATTTGAAGTAACGAGAAGTTTAAAAGGATGTTGATCTAATCGTGGTCCACGACTTATTACTAATCCCCAAATATCTTTTTTATCTTTTTCCTCACCGATATATAACTCAATATCATCAGGATTAAAGTAAATTTCCAGTGCTGTTCTACCTGTCATAACCTTATATTTTAGTGTACTTCCAGAATCTGCTGGTTCAGTTTTCTTCTTAAATTACCACAATAATTAACTATTAACAATAACATCTCGCGGAAGTCCGACTTCCGCAAAACTGATGCATCAGTGGTAAAAAAATGTTAAAATTGTCGGTATGACAGACGTAAAACACATAATTAACCTAATCGAAGGAAAAATCCCAAAGAAAGACGAAGAGCTTATAATTAAAGCTTACGAATTTGCTAAAAAAGCTCACGAAGGACAAAAAAGAATGAGTGGTGAACCTTATTTCATTCACGTTTTTGAAACTGCGAAAATTATTGCGAAACTTGGTATGGATGCCCAGACTATTGCAGCGGGACTTGTACATGATGTCTTAGAAGATACACAAATCAAAGAGGCAGAAATGGAAAAAGAATTCGGTAAAGATGTTGTTTTTTTAGTAAAAGGTGTTACTAAACTTGGAACCTTGAAATATCGTGGACATGAGAGACACGTAGAAAGTCTACGTAAGTTTTTCGTCGCAATGGCCAATGACCTACGTGTTGTTATTATTAAATTCGCTGACCGAATGCACAACCTTAGTACTTTACAGCATGTGCGAGAAGATAAACAAAAAAGAATAGCAATAGAATCGATTGAAGTTTATGCACCACTCGCCGACCGTCTTGGTATGGGTAAATTAAAAGGTGAAATCGAAGATGCGGCTTTTCCTTATGCTTACCCAAAAGAATACGCCCAAGTAGAAGAAATAATAAAAGAGAAAAAGGATTTGTATGAAAAATATTTAACGGAAGTACGTAATGAACTTCAGAAAGAATTAAATAAAAATAAAATTAAATATACTGAAATCGATTATCGAATGAAGCACAAGTATAGCCTTTACAAAAAGCTTGTTCATTATGATATGGATATAGAAAAAATATACGACATCGTCGCTCTTCGCGTCGTTGTAGACACTGTTGAGGATTGTTATCGAGTTTTAGGTATTGTTCACTCTACATGGAGACCATTACCAGGAAGAATCAAGGATTATATTGCATCACCAAAATTAAACGGTTATCGTTCTATTCATACTACTATCTTTACTGGTTCTGGAGGTATTGCCGAAATTCAAATAAGAACCAAGGAAATGCATGCTGAAGCAGCTTATGGTATTGCTGCACATTTCGCATACAAAGAACAGGGTAATAAAAAAGCTCAAGACGACAAATCAAAATTCAAATGGATTGAGGAGCTTAAAAACTTAAAACATATTTCAGATAAACCAGAAAAATTTATTGAAAATTTAAAAATGGATGTTTTCAATGATCGTATTTTTATCTTCACTCCTGCAGGAGACGTTGTAGATCTACCAGAAGGCTCTAGCTCAATAGATTTCGCCTACACAATTCACTCTGATATTGGCAGTCATATCGCTAGTGCAAAAATTAACGGTAAAATGATACCAATCAGCACAAAATTAAAAAATGGTGATATTGTGGAAATAATAACCAAAAAAGATGCTCACCCTTCAAGTAAATGGCTAGAATATACTAAAACAGGTTTAGCAAAAAAACATATTAAAGCTTATTGCGAAAAAAATAGCCTACTCGCCAAACTAAAATCATTCGGACATTTTTAAATACAATAAAAAAGAGTCAGTATTAACTGGCTCTTTTTTATTAGACACTAAAATTTGTAATATCGTACAAATTAGGATCATCTTCTATCTCTCTTTTCTCTTCTTTGGTTCGATCATCTAATGGTACTTCTTTCTCAATATTTTCTATACTAGAGATTTCTGATACAGAAACATTAGGAATATTTTGAGCGATATAATTTTCAAGCATTCCAGATTGTGCAGGTAAATCAACTGATATTTTATTACCCGTCTTATTGATTAGATCCAAAATAGCTCGTAAGTCTTCAGTAGAAAAGAAATCTATTTTTATCTGCCCACCTAGTTCTTTTCTGTCGATATGCACACGAGTGCCAAGCTTGTCCTGAAATTCTTCTTCTAGTTCAGTGATTTCCGGATCAGGCATAAACTCTTTCTTTCGTACACGATCAAAAGCAATTTTTCTAGCTAGTCTTTCTGCTTCACGAACTGTTATTTTTTTATATAGAATTTCCTTAAATAAAACCATTTGTTCTTCAGGATGGTCTGTCAACATCAATATCGGTCGAGTATGTCCTTCTGTAATTCGTCCTTCAGAAAGAGTATTTAAAATCTCATCAGGCAATGCAAGAATACGAAGAGAGTTCGAAACATATTCTCTACTACGTCCCATTTTCTTTGCAACTTCAAGGTGGGTAAATTTAAATTCACTTACTAAACGCAAAAACGCTCGAGCACGATCAACAGAATTCAAATCTTCACGTTGTAGGTTCTCAATAATGGCTAGTTCGAGCTTCATGATAGAAGTATCACCCGTGCGGATGATAGCAGGTACCTGTGCGACACCAGCGAGCTTCGCAGCACGTAATCTACGTTCACCGGCAATAAGCTCATATTCAGTTACAAGTCCCCCATCTTCTTTTTGGACTTCAACACGAGATACTGTAAGTGGCTGAAGGATACCGTATTGTTTTATAGAGTCAGCCAAATCTTGAAGACGTGCTTCTTCAAATTCCCTTCTCGGTTGATATGGGTTTGGTTTAATTTTATCGGTCTCGATCCAAAAAATTGAATTGGAATAAATGTTGGACATTGCATTATTTTAGCATACTTTTTAAAAAGTAAATTATTGATTTTTGTTCCAATGTGAAGTATTATTTAGAAATTGCCCAGATGGATGAAAACTAAACTGCTTTAGATTTCATCCGAACAAAGTGAGGAGGCCGACATCTGGGTAATGGTCCTAATTTATTAGGACGTCAAACTATATAATATGTTTGACGAATTGCCCAGATGGCGGAATTGGTAGACGCGATGGACTCAAAATCCATTGATGGCAACATCATGAGAGTTCGATTCTCTCTCTGGGCACTATGCAAAAAACAAAAAGTAAGATAGTAAATTTTGAAATAGAAGGTGGACACAAACTTCATGGATCTATTACTACTAACACTTCCAAAAATGGATCTGTAGGTCTTTTGTGTGCTTCTCTTTTAAATAAAGGAAAGACAACTCTTCATGGGATTTCCCGCATCGAAGAAGTTTTTAGAATTATAGAAGTCTTAGAAAGTATTGATGTAAAAATAAAATGGACAGGTGCACAAACCCTAGAAATAATTCCACCAAAAAGATTCAAACTAGAAAATCTAGATGCTACTTCAGCGATTAGAACTCGCAGTATTATTATGTTTGCTGGTCCCATGATTCATCACATGGGTACATTTTCTTTGCCACATGCTCAAGGATGTAAGCTTGGTAAAAGAAGTGTAAATGCACATATCTATGGATTAGAAGAGATGGGAGTTAAAGTAAAAGTTACAAATTCAACATATGAATTTTCTAGTAAGAAATTAAAACCTACTACTGTCGTCATGTATGAATCAGGTGACACTGCTTGTGAAAATATTCTCACTGCAGCCGCTTTGATTCCAGGAAAAACAACAATCAAATTCGCAACTGCTAACTACATGGTTCAAGAAATTTGTTTCTTCCTAGAAAAATTAGGAGTAAAAATCGAAGGTATTGGTTCGACTACTCTAGTAGTGCATGGTATTCCAGAAATCAACCAAGATATTGAATACTACAATAGCGAAGATCCTATAGAATCAATGATGTGGATCACTGCCGCTATTGCTACAGAATCAACTCTTGAAATAAAAAGATGCCCAATAGATTTCTTGGAACTTGAACTATATAAATTAAAAAAAATGGGCTTCAAATACAAGACATTAAATAATTATAAATCAAAAAATGAACGTACAAGTTTGGTGGATATTATTGTTGAACCTTCGAAATTAAAAGCATTAGAAGACAAGATTGAGCCTAGACCATATCCTGGTATAAATATAGACAATCTACCCTTCTTTGGTCTTATTGCTGCTTGTGCAAAAGGTCAGACTCTTATCCATGACTGGGTTTATGAAAACAGAGCTATTTATCTGACAGAATTAAACCGCTTTGGTGCATCTGTCCTTCTAGCTGATCCACATCGTGTTTTTATACAAGGTCCTACAGAATTTAAATCAGGGGAGGTTGTCTGTCCACCAGCATTACGTCCATCAGTTGTTATTATGCTCGCAATGCTCGCAGCAAAAGGCACTTCAGTCCTTCGCAACGTCTACATGATCAATCGTGGTTACGAAGATATTGTAAATAGATTTAATAGTATTGGTGCAAAGATAACATCTTCAGAAAGCTAAAATGGAAAAAGTTTTTGTAATACTCGGTCAGACTGCTACTGGCAAAAGTAATTTAGCAGTTAAAATTGCTAAAATAATAGACGGTGAAATAATCTCCGCCGATTCACGCCAAGTTTATAAAGATCTAGATATTGGTTCTGGAAAAATTACAGAGAAAGAAATGAAGGGTGTTCCTCATCATTTACTTAGTGTTGCAAACCCAAAACGTAAATTCACTGTTGCTCAATATAAAAAACTCGCGGATAAAGAAATAAAAGAAATAATAAAAAGAGATAAAACTCCAATCATCTGTGGTGGCACAGGATTTTATATTGATGCAATAACCAAAGGAATAGTCTTTCCAGAAGTTCCTCCAAATACCAAACTTAGAAAAGAGTTAAACAAAAAAACAGCTGAAGAACTTTTTAAAATACTAAAAAAACTAGACTCAGAAAGAGCAAAAACTATTGATGCTAAAAATCCAATAAGACTAATTCGAGCGATTGAAATTGCAGAATATTTAGGTAAAGTTCCTCCAATTACGGAGGCAACACCTCCGTATCAGTTTGTAAAAATTGGTCTTTTTCTGTCTGATGATAAATTAAAAAAGAATGTAACTAAAAGAGTAAAAGGAATGTTTAAGAATGGCTTATTGAATGAAATAAAGAAATTAAAAAGAAACGGAATCTCTGAAAAGAGACTACGAGAATTTGGCTTTGAATATTTTAATCCAACAGAAGAAAGTGTTATAGATGGAACAATCAAATATGCAAAAAGACAGATGACCTGGTTCAAGCGCGACCCTGAAATAAGATGGTTTGAAGCTTCAAATAAGGACCAAAGTGAGATATTTAAATTAATTATGTAATAAATAGTTTCCCCTATGTCTGACATAGGGGAAACTAAAATTCCCACACGTCAGACATGTGGGAATATTGTATTAACTATTTAATTTTCTATAAAAATTCTCCAGATTGATGACTCCAAAGTTTTGCATAAAGACCTTTTTTCTTTACCAGTTCATCGTGAGTACCATCTTCTACTATTTTTCCATGATCAAGAACAATGATTCTATCTAGGTGTTTTATCGTCGATAAACGGTGAGCGATAACTATCGCAGTTTTTCCTTTCATTAATTCCAATAAACCTTCTTGGATATATTTTTCGGATTCTGAATCAAGAGAACTTGTCGCTTCATCTAGAATTAAGATTGGGGAATTTTTAAGAAGAGCACGAGCAATAGCAACTCTTTGTCTTTGTCCGCCACTTAGTTTGATGCCTCGCTCTCCGACTAATGTTTGATAACCTTGTGGTAATTGATTTATAAAATCATCCGCATGCGCTATCTTGGCAGCTCTTAATACATCATCTTCTGTAGCCTTTTCATCACCATAAGAGATATTTTCAAGCAAAGTACGATGAAAGAGCAAGGGTTCTTGTGGTACATATGCGATATTCTCACGTAATGATTTTTGTGTTACTTCTTTAATATCCTGACCATCAACAGTAATACTACCTTCTTGAAGATCAATGAATCTTAATAAAAGTTTTGTGATAGTTGTCTTCCCTCCGCCACTTGGACCAACTAAACCTATCTTTTGATTGCCTTTAATATCTAAATTAAAATCATTTAAAAAAGACCCTCTTTCATCTTCGTCTTTTTCTTTTTCAAAATCATATTTAAAACCAGCATGGTTAAAGGAAATATTTGCCTCAGATATTTTTAGAGTATCAGCATTTTCTGTATCTTGAATAATAGGAGGTTCGATGAACATCTGAGTAAACTCGGCGGCTTCACTCATAGAAGATTCAATAGTTCTATATACTCTATTTATTTCCCAAAACATTCTTGTAATTTGAGAATAATATGAAAAAACTATTATTATCGCTCCTGCTTGAAGGCCAAATTTTTGTGTAAAAAATATAGCCATAATCAAACCAATAACATTTGTTCCGACATATAAAGGAGACACTTTAGTATCAAATTTTAAATTTTGATAATCTGCTGCTTCTTTAAATTTAATTGTAAATTCATCTACATATTTTCCGTATGTTATATATTCTTGTTTTTCTTTTGCAAAAGATTTCACAGCCAACATATTTGTTAACGAATCAGAAAGTCTACCAACCATATTACTGCTTGCAACATGTCTTTCAGCTACTATTTTAGAACGTCGACGAATAATAGGTACTGCAATAATAATCACAATGATTAAACAAATTATTAAAATAATAGGAATCCATGGAGAATAACGCCATAAAACTATGATAACAAAAATAAATGGAAAAATATTATTAACAACATTAAAAACCAAAGTATCAGTAAATGTTTCAAAATTCTTAGAAAAAGCTAGAGACTTTTTAGTTAAAGAACCGACAAAATTATTTATATAAAAATTATAATCTCTATCTGCCAATAAATTGAAAGCATTTTTAGCTAGATTATTTATTCCTTTTGTTTCCAAGCTAATAAGAAAATGAAATCCTATACGCCAAAAAATTTCTCCGAGAATCCATAAACCCCCAAATAATGATACGTATTTAATTAAAATAATGAGAGGAATTCTTCCTTCTGCAACAAAAATATTAACAAGTTTGGCCACGATAAGTGGCGGTACAAAAAATACCAAAATTGATCCTAAAGCCGGCATTAAAAATGCAACGATAGATTGAAAAGGATAAGCCTTATATTGTTGCCAATAATCATGTAATGCCTGACGTACTGCTTTGTTTGTTATAATTTTACTTTCCATAACTATGATTCTAACATTTTATCGACCAAAACCAAAAACAACATCAATAAACCCTAGAACCATTCTTTTTTAGGTCTTTTCTTATTTCATGATGATCTGGAATTGTTTGAGCGACTAGATTCCAAAAGTTTTTAGAGTGATTGAATTGTCCGAGATGGCATAATTCATGCACAATAATATAATCAGTCATTTTTTCTGGAAGCAATACTATTTTATAATTAAAATTTAAATTTCTTCTCTTGGAACAACTCCCCCATTTAGTTTTCTGATTTTTTATACTTATTTTATTGTAACTAAAATTATAAAATTGATTGAAGTATTCGAGTCGTGTCTGTACTAGGATCAATGCTCGTTCTTTATGTTCAACATATTCTTTTTTGGTACTTTTCATAAAAATCATACCCGAAAAACCTTTGAAGTATTCCAACTTTTTAATAATCCATTGAGATTTCTGAATAATGAACTGCTCGATAGTATTCTCGCTCATCGTCCGAGGAACTGTCACCACAAAATTACCATCACGAAAAATAGAAAGTCGTAACCGTCGTGTACGTGGACTTACTTTGAGGGTGTAAGGTATTTTTCTATCCTGAAGTTCTATGTTTTTTTCCATTACTTCATTAACTCAATTTTTTCCAATATTTTTTGCAAATCATCAGCTAAAGGACTTTCGGGCCATTTAATTAAAAGTTCTTTTGCAACATTTTTATATACTTCCAAAGTTCTTTCTTTTGAAGCAAAAAATCTATCAAACATTTTATTTCCATCTTTATCAAAATCATCTTTAATCTCAGAAACATTTGAAATAATATCACCTGACTTTAACATAACTGAATCATTGGAAAAGTTTTTAATATGTTCCAGAGCTTCCTTTTTTCTTTCTTCCCAAGTTAAAGATATTCCTTGTTCTGTAACACTGAGTACCAAGTCAGCAACATTTTGACCGAATTTTTCTGCTAGAATTTCTTTTGTGACTTTATTTGTTTCAATACTATCCTCAACAGTATCATGAAGTATTCCAGCTGAGACAAGGTCCTCATTTGCCCCTGCAGAAGCCAATATAAGCCCCACAGTGAGTGGATGAGTGATATAAGGGATATCTTTACCTTTTCGCTTTTGCTTCTGGTCTAGCTCGTGGGTTTTGATGGCAAAAACTATCGCATCTTTTATTTTTTGTGTGTATTTCATAGCTTTTTAATAGGTACCTTTTTATTAATTAAATCTAACTTTTCATCCCTTGTTAACTGTTTAATTCGAGATTCTTCTTTAGAAGCAGCAGACCGATTCCGAAACTTTTTAGAAAATACTACTGTAACCGGCCGTCGAGCAGAAGTGTATTTTGCACCGAGCTTTGTACTATTGTGTTCCAAAACTCTTCGATCCAAATCAGTAGTAATTCCAGTATATAGAGTTTTATCAGCACATTCAAGAATGTATAAGTAATACATCATTAATCCTTCCTAATATCTACCCAAAGAGATATCAATCCTAAAGCTAAAAAGAGTACAGCCTCAAGCCAATTTTGTTTCTGAAAAGCTTCAATCAAACTAATACCAAAAAATATTATAAAAACTGCTAGATTTGTAAATTTTATATTTTTCATATTTATATTATAACCTTTTTCACCGACAAGGTCCGACCTTGTCATTACTTATCAGTACCAGGAATATAGATTAAAAGAATCTATATTCCGTCTTCACTCGGACGAAAAGAAAGCTAGCTTTCTTTTCGCTCCTCCCTAGCCGGAATAAACTTCATCGATATCGAATTCACACAATATCTCATATTTTTCGGAGTTAAATTTTCACCGACAAATAAATGCCCCAAGTGCGCTCCACAATTTGCACAGGTTATCTCTGTGCGCATACCATCAGCATCCAAGCTTTTGTGAACCGCACCAGGTATCTCATCATCAAAACTAGGCCAGCCACAATCTGACTCAAATTTATCTTTTGAATTATAAAGTAGAGCTCCACATTGTCGGCATACATACACTCCAGTCTCTTTGGTGTTCACATATTCACCGACAAATGGAGCCTCAGTTCCCTTATCAATAATTACTCTTTTTTCTTCAGGTGTTAACATATTCATATAAGTATTATACAATGAGCGAATGGAAACAGAAAATGAAGACGAAGAAGTAGTTATTACTAAAGACGCTCATGGCAATATTTTGGCTGATGGCGACAATGTCATTATTATTAAGGATTTAAAAGTAAAAGGTACATCGACTACCTTAAAAGGAGGCACAAAAATAAAAAACATCCGTCTGACTGATGATGAGGATCTTGTCGAGTGTAATGCTGATGGTATGAAGGGTCTCGTACTACGAACTGAATTTTTGAAAAAAGCATAGTTTGATTAAAACAAAAAAACTCCAGTATAATACTGGAGTTTTTTTGTTTATACTAAACTTTGATTTAAATTTATTGTACTGGTATTGGTATCAATATTTGTGCACCAGTAGTTGTGTCTGAAGCGCTATTAGAATAGTTGCTATAACCACGCATCATTCCACTTCCACGTCCACTTCCATAACTATTACTAAACATCATTCCGCCTCCGAATTCTGTTCTAATAGAACCGGTTATTTCACCAAGCTTGAATCCACACCAAAAAATAAGAACAACAATAATAAGCATTAAAACCATTTTCTTTAAGCCATGTTTTCCTCCATGACCATAACATTCACCCATCATTTGGGTACCACCACATGCACCACCATGACAAGAGTTCTTAGATTCAGCCCCACAACTTCCACATCCTTTTTTCTCAAAATTTTCCATAAAATATATTTACGATTAATAATAATAATGACTTCGTTTACTTATTGTACACCTTTCAAAATTAAAAGTTAATAAGAGATACAATCTAAAAAAACATTTGACTTAAACATATTTCTATTATATTATTTTATTAAATTCGTTGAGATTAATTTCTCGTTAAATAACCCCGATATATATACCTTAAAAAATTATTTAACCCTTAAAAATTATTCATATGGAAAATATATTGAATCACCTAATAGCCAGCGAGGATGGTAAATGCGTCTGGATACAATTTGTAAACGGAAAAGAGAGTACTAATTATGATAATAAAGAAGATGCGATAAACGATATACTAAACTGTTTTTTAGAAAAAAGAATTACAGAAATGGAATTTTTTCTATTTATAAGAGAAATTCTTTTTGAAAGCGAACTTGAAGCTTATTCTGTTTTTAATCTAAAATCTATAGAAAGATACGCTGGAATAGAAAGAAAGGAAATAGTAAATCCAATTTTCAAAAGATGTAATTGTAAGAAAATAAAACAACCTCATGGTTATTTCTATAACAATGATGGTCAAAAACTTTTACCGTTACGATTTAGGTACCAGTATGAGGCTAAATATATGGCCGATTTACTTCTTAAATCTGGAGAAATTGATGACGAAACATGCAGCTCTCTTAGAGTTCTAATAGAAATTTCTAAGATTCCATCTGAACCAATAAAAAGAGACTATAATCTAAATTAAGATATAATTCAAAAACTACCCAATAAGTCGGGTAGTTTTTTATTTGCGGAGGCGGTGAGATTCGAACTCACGGTCCGGTAAGGGACGACGGTTTAGTAAACCGTTGATTTAAACCACTCATCCACGCCTCCAAGTGAACTCAAATATTCTAGCATATTGTCTTAAATTCGACCACAAGCCGATTTTTTTAGAAAATAAAAAACCACCTCATAATTTAAGATGGTCTTTAGCTTGTGCCAATGAGAGGATTCGAACCTCTAAGAGATTATTCGTTCCTCTTCCTGTTTTTCTGCATGATGCAGGTACACTGGCTTTAGTTAGATTATAACATTTTTTTATAATTTATAATAAAAAAAGCTTCCGTAATACGAAAGCTTTTTAAAAAATTAATAATTTTATTATGGTTTTGGATCTGTAATTTTATACTCTGCAACTCTTTTTTTCCAATCATCAAGCGGTATAGAGGTTAGATGCCATCCACTACATTTATCGCACTCATACGATCTAATAGGTTTTTTTCTAGACTGATCTAAAGGAAGGATTCTAGCAAGTTCTTCTTTAGCATCTTTTTCACATGGAAATACTCTTTTTTCACAAACTATTTCAAGTTTTGGGATAGCTATTGTGCCATTTTTCCAGCCTTTGATTTTTTCTAAATTTTTTGCAACATAAGCAACCAAAGCTCTATCGGGATGCTTTTCGCTTTTATGTAAACTCAATAACCAATCGGGGGGGCACCCTGCAAAGAGAAGTATATCTGTATTTTCCAGAAGTTAATAAAGTATTATCGGTATAAACTATATCCGGTTCCATAACTGTATTTTTTTATTAAAAAACATTTTATAAGGCTGTCTTTTGTTTGCCTTTCTACACTGTATATTCTTCTACATACTACTATGATTTACAAAAATGTCAAGAAAGTGAAATAAAATAATACTATTTTATTCATATCTCAAGGCATCAATAGGATTTTTCTTGCCAGCCTTACGAGCTGGATAAATACCAAAAGCAATACCAGAAACACCAGACACAACAAGACCCATCACCACAGCAGAGATTGGAAAAGCAAATACCCAACCAATAGAAAAGAATGTAGAGAGAACAAAATATATGAGAATTACTATAATAGCCCCCATTAAAATACCTATCACTCCCCCTACAAAAGTCAGTAAAACCGACTCAATGAGAAACTGTTGCAAGATGTCATTGTTTGTCGCACCGACTGCTTTACGAAGTCCAATCTCTCGAGTTCTTTCTGTAACAGATACAAGCATAATATTCATGATACCAATACCACCAACTACAAGAGAAATAGATGCTATAGCTGCCAAAAATATAGTAAGAATCGAAGTGATATTACCTAGAAGAGACAAGATATCCGCTTGTGTTTGTATTGTGAAATCATCTTTGTTTGGGTCAGTAATACCATGATTCTGACGTAATGAAAATGTTATGCGTGATTTCGCAAAATTAATATCATAGTTTGGGTTTGCTTTTGCAATAATAACATTGAAATAATTCATACCTAAAAGTTGTTTTTGAGCTACTGTTATTGGAAGGATTACGAGATTACCCATATCTACACCGAATGCACCAGTACCACCTTTACTTAAAACTCCAACAACACGAAATGAAATATTTTTAACTCTTATTGTTTTATCAATAGGATTAAGTGAAGGACCAAAAAGAGTATTCGCAAGATCAGGACCTATAACTGCGACATGATTTGCAGAATCAACATCTGACTTAGAAAACTTCTGACCTTTACCTATTGTAAGATTACTAACTTCAAAAAGATCAGTAGTCGCACCAGCATAACCAACAGAAACATTATTATTTCCATATACAACACTCGCCTGTCCACGTACTTCAGGAGCCACAGCCATTACAGATGGCTCACGTTGTAAATCATCAACATCTCTTTGTTGTAAGCTAGTTATAATTATTCCTTGAGAAGAAGCGGGAGAAGAAAATTTACCATTTGTCGGAGCACCAGGCATTATAATAATAAGATTTGAACCAATACTTTGAACTTGGCCTAAAATAAGATTTTGAGCTGATTGTCCGATAGACATTAAAATGATTACCGAAGCAATACCGATAACAATACCAAGCATAGTCAAAATCGAACGCATTTTTCCATGAGTTAGACTACGAGTGGCTGTTTTAAATGCATCTTTATATAACATATTATTTTAAATTATTTCGATGATGTTGGTTTGCAATAATTGCTTTATCACTTTCAACTACCCCGTCTTTTATTCTAATAATTCTATTTGCAAATTCAGCGGTTTGAGTCTCGTGGGTTACCAATATCACAGTCCTACCCTTTTTATTTAGAGCTTCAAATATTTCCATGACTTGTAACCCGGATTGCGAGTCAAGGTTACCTGTAGGCTCATCAGCAAATATGACATTTGGGTCAGTCACAAGAGCACGGGCGATAGCGACACGCTGTTTTTGCCCTCCAGAAAGACGAGCAGCTTCAGTGTAAATTTTATCTTCAAGACCTACCGATTTGATCGCTTCTTCAACAAGATTTTTTCTTTTTGCTGAAGGAATTTCTGAGTATAAAAGTGGAATTTCGACATTGTCATAGACAGTTAAACGAGAAAGTAAATTGAATGATTGAAAAACAAAACCCATATCACTATTGCGAACGTGAGCAAGTTCACGGTCTGTCATATCGTCAATACTTTTGCCTTGAAATTTATAAGAACCTCCAGTGGGTCTATCCAGAAAACTCAAGATATGAAGCAAGGTTGATTTACCAGATCCAGAGGGTCCCATAATTGAAACAAATTCTCCTTGTTCAATAGAAAAAGTAACTCCACGCAAGGCTTTTGTTGTAACATCTTCTTCTAGATATTCTTTTTTTAAATTATTTACCTCAATCATAATGTCTTGAGACCAATATTGAGAACTTGTTCACCTTCTGTCGCACCTGAAACTATTTCAACATTACCTTTTTGATCTTGAATACCGAGAGTCACAGGATTTTGTTTTATTTTACCATTATCAATAGTCTCAATAAATGTACCCAAGTCATTTTGTAATATTGCGTACTGGGGTAAAATTAGTACTTGATCTTTAAAGTTTGTTTCTATATTTATATTTGCAGTAAGTCCGCTTTTTAGTCTAGCATCAGGCTTACTAAAAAATATTTTTATTTGATAAGTTATCGCTCCTTGGGTATTTGTCTGAGCAGGAGCTATATAAAATACTGAACCTAAAAATGTTTCATTTGGAAAAGCATCAAGAGTCATTGACACCTTGTCTCCAACTAAAATTTTTCCAACATCTATTTCAGAAACACCTGCATCTACTTCATAACCATCACTAGACATTATAGAAACAAGAGGTGTGCTTGGAGATGCGAGCTGACCTATTTTTGCATCAAATTGTGTAACAGTACCACTGATAGGAGCAAGGATCTGAGCATTTTGAATCTTGGCAATTGCACTCTCAACACTTGCACGCGCTTGTTCGACTTGTGCTTGTTGTGCAGCGACATTTGCTTGTGCTTGTTCGACTTGTGCTTGTTGAGCAGAAATATCTGTAGGAAGAGCTCCAGCCCGCTTTAGATCAAGTTCAGATTGTCTTTGTGCGACAGTAGCTTCACCTTGAGAAACTGCAGTACTCTGTGCTGTTAAGGCATTGTTATAAAGATTTAAATTAGTAATGTAATTACTTGCTTGCGTATTTGGTATTGGGATACTCCATATTGCCCAGGAACTAGCAGTAAAACCTGATGGGAAAGAAATATAAAGACCACTACTACCAAGTGGAACTGAATTTGTTGTTACAGGTCCTGATGCAGAAAAAAGACCAGTAACATTAAAATATTCACCGTTTCCTGTTTCATATGTACTCATCAATGCTGCGCCTTCTTGTGTTCCTAGATAAACTCCTGAAATAGTCGGTGCAGTTACAGTAGAAGTTGAGCCTGTATTTGTAGTTATATATGCACCAAGTGTCGAATTCAAAAGTGCACGATGGGCATTTGCAACAAGCATTGCTTGTTGAGTTTTTGTATTCTCTAAATCAGTTTTAGCATTGTTAAGGTAAACCTCTGCAAGAGTAATATCTTCAGGTCTTGATCCAGCTTTTAATCCTTCGAATTTTGCTTGCTGAGTGGTAACATTGGCTTCTGTTTGATGAAGTTGAGCTAACTGTGCAGTGACGTTGGCTTGTGCCTGATGAAGTTGGGCCAAGAGATCATTTGTGTTTAATTCTACCAATACTTGTCCGACATGCACTTTATCACCCAAAGCAGAATATATATGGGAGATAGTACCGCTTGTACCCAGTGTAAGTGAAACACTTTGTGAAGGTGTGGTATTACCAGTAAGTGAAACTATTTCAGTGACAGAACCACGTTGAACAGTGATAAATTGATATGTTGGAGTACGATGAAAAAAAATAAAATAAATACCTACACATACAGCCAGTACACCTATCACACTAAATATAATTTTGTACTTTTTAATAATCGAATGGATTAATTTCATAAAATTATTATATCACAGTAATATGCTAGGCTCGAATAAATATTGCTGTAAGCAGCATAGCATATTTATATTAAAAAGTCAACACAAATAGCCCGCATTCTAACTCCAAGTGCAATATTTTTCTAAAACAGTCTTGCAATACAGGACTTAAACGACAAATGCCCGTAAGGTAAAATAGTTGAGTAATTAGCCATTATCAACTTAACCAAACGGACATATGTCATACAAACATTTTACCCGAGATGATCGGATCAAGCTATCGGTCTTGTTAAAAGCCGGTATGAGGAATGAAAAAATCGGTCGAATTTTAAACAAAGATCCGATCAGTATTTGGAGAGAAATCAAAAGGAACAGCATTAATGGAAAATACCTTCCCTCTGTAGCAAAGAAGCTTTCTAAGGAAAGAAAAACTCACAGAAAAAAGAAAATTGAAAATGATCGGATATTAAAAAAGTATATTCTGGAAAAACTAAAATTGTATTGGTCTCCGGAACAGATTGCAGGCAGATTAAGGAGAGAAAATATTGTCATTGTGCATGAGACGATTTACGGATACATCATCAGACACAAAAAATTAAAAAAATATTTACGGTGCCAGAAAGGCAAGAACCGAAGAAGACATGGCACTGTACCTCGTGAAAAAGCCCGAGAATATGGTAAAAAACGCTGGATTGGAGAAAGACCCGAAGTAATTAATCAAAGAGCTAGGGTTGGTGATTGGGAGGGTGATACGATTATCGGAGCGGAAAGAACAAAAAGAATCTTGACGCACGTGGAAAGAAAAACCGGCTATCTTGTTGCCGACTTTCTACCTCTCGTTTCCACAGAAATTGTTGCACAAAAAACAGTTGAGCGATTGAAGAAATTTCCAAAACAAAAAAGACACAGTATCACCTATGACAACGGCACTGAATTTTCTGCACACGAAATCATTGAAAAGAAAACGAGAGCGACAGTATATTTTGCCAATGCCTATCATTCATGGGAACGAGGAACAAATGAAAACACTAACGGACTCATTCGTCAGTTCTTTCCAAAGAGAAGTTCATTTGCTACAGTAACAAAAGAAGACGTTAAGAAAGTTGAAAAACTTTTAAATCGCCGTCCAAGAAAAAGACTTGATTATTTAACACCTTATGAAGCATTTCATTGCACTTCATTCTAGAACTTAAGCCTTCGCTATTGACTTATCAATTAATTTATGTTAACATTGAGACAGAAATTACCTAATGCCCTTACCGACCGAAATCATAACAATTGAACCTTAAAAAATTAAAACCATGAAAACTTCAGAAAAAATACTTTTTTCCTGCAACAAACACTCCGGCAAATCTTGGTGGAATATTATTGAACATTTTACTTTTATTTTTATAATATTATTATTTATTTTCGCTTGTATCCCCACAATAGGCCTCGGATTTTCTATTGATAGCTTAGTTAAAATCAGTGGGCATAAATTAGTCTTATATAATGGGTTTACAAGTATAAGTTTCAATTTATTTCTTGTTTTCCTAGCTATGTTTGTCTGCTTATGGCTAACATCATTTAAAATCTGGGAAGTG
The DNA here is from genome assembly GCA_036169735.1 of Minisyncoccota bacterium. Classification (GTDB taxonomy): domain Bacteria; phylum Patescibacteriota; class Minisyncoccia; order Phycocordibacterales; family UBA9973; genus UBA9973. Next base: position 8,060 of record JAVHNX010000029.1, on the reverse strand, counting down.
GCCCGAAAATTTAGAAAAAATCTGTACTATCATGGGAAAACGGACCCACGAGAAAACGATGGTGAGTACTTGTTGCCATTAGAAGTTTGGGAAAAGTTTCCACCGGAAAGTTAAATGAAGAATTAAATTATCTCAAAAAAACCACGATCAAGAAGATCGTGGCTTTTTATTTTTCTGTTAAAACAGAAAGAAACTTATAAATTATTTAGCATTTAACTATTTTTTATTTATAATTGATACCTAGAAAACTTAATGCATCCCCTGCTTTTTCAAAAACCAATCCTTTTTCTTTTAATTTTTTGTACCCACCAGAAAGTTGTTCTAAAAGATCTAAAACACTCTGATCTATACCTGTGATTAACACTTGTTGACCACGTTTTTCAATAATATCTATTATTTCATCGAGAGCTTCTATTCCGTCAGTATCAATAAAATGAACTTCTTTTAGTCGTAAAATAATTGATTTATACTTCACAAGGTTTGTTTGAAAACGTCCAAGATGAGCGCGACTATTTATATAACATATTTTCCCTTGAAAGGAATAAAGCAAAACATCAGCATCTTCTTTAATTTCTTTTAACTTAACCCCAGAGTCAGAATCTATAATACCTTCATCAAATTTATTTACCTTTAAATCAAAATGTCCATTAGAAATTCTATTAACAAAAACCAATAGCGATACAGATACACCAAGAAGTATTCCAACAATCGGATCTTCTACAATTGTTACTAAAGCAACAAGAATAGATATATAAAATCCAGATTTCTCATAATGCCACAATTTTTCATAATGTTCACTTTCTACCATTTGAATAGCGACAAATACTAAAATAGCAGCGATAACAGCAAGAGGTATATATTTAAAATAACCAAGTAAAAATAGTGAGATAATAAATACGCTTATTACACTTATGATTGCTGATGTTCTGTGAGTCCCCCCTGTTTTAATATTAAGAGAAGTTCTAGCTAATGCCGCAGTAGCAGGCATACCACCAACCAAACCTGAAACAATATTTGCTAAACCAAGACCGAGCATTTCCTTCCTTTCATTGTATTTTGTATGAGTCATCCCATCAGCTATTTTTGCGGAAAGCATCGTCTCTAAAATCGCAATAAGCGCGATAACTGCTGCTGTTTCAAGCATAAACGAAGAAAATTCAAAATTAAGTTTTCCAAAAAGACTAAAATTAATATCACCAAATTTACTTCCTAATGTTTGCAATTGTATGGGAATAGCATTTATAGTACTTAAATATCCTAAAATAATTCCTATAGGTGCTAAAAATATTGCTCCAGGTAATTTCGGTATAAATCTTTTAAATATTAATAAGCCCATTAAAAAAATAAAAAATATAACGAAAGTTGTTGATGAATAATTTCCGATATGTTTAAAAGATTCAATCATGTTAGAAAAGAAACTTTCATGTACTGTAAGATTTTGCAACCCTAATGCAAAGTTAAATTGACCAAGGCCAATAATAAAAGCAACGCCTAATGTAAAACCGTGGACCACACTCGAAGGAATGAGGATCAGATATCTTTCTAATTTAAGAAAATAAGCCATTAAAATAAAAATACCCACAAGTACAGTCAGAATTGGTAAACCACCAGCCCCATGCAAAATAACATATGTAGCTATCAATCCTGAAAGCGCTCCGGTTGGTCCGACAACATTAAAATTACTTCCACCAAAAATAGCAGCAACAAGTCCAGCCCAAATAGCTGTAATAATACCTATCATGGGAGTAGCACCGGAGGCGACTGCGAGAGATACAGAGAGAGGTATGGAAATAAGTGCAACAGTAAGACCTGATTTTAAATTCTTTTTAATATATTCTGTAATCATTTTAATTTTTGTTAATTTATAATAATTTATTACACGAAAAATAAATAACACCCCGACTTCGGGGGATTTAATTTTTATAATATCCAAATGTTACACCCAAATAAAAAATAAAACAAATTTTTTGAAAATAATTTTATTATTACATACATATTATTGACATATCAATATATCGAATCTAAATGCATCTGGAAAGAAAGAGAGTTAATCATCTAAAAAAGCCACGATCAAGAAGATTGTGGTTTTTATTTTTCTTTTTTTAAAATGCGAGTAAGTTAATATTTACTTATTTCCCAATCCTTAATCTGATTAGTTAACTCTTCCAATGAAAATACTATTTGTATTTCAGGACGAACAAGTTTAGTTTGAATAATTACATTGTTTTTCTTTTCATAATCTGGATGTAAACCAATAAAAAGTTTTGTGTCAGAATTTAACCACGAACCCAATTCAAATAAAGTTATTGGATTAAGTGTCTCCTTTGGAAACCAGAAAGAAATAGCCGAGGCTTTATGTAAATATTTAAACTCCCAGTTTATTTGCTTTTCCTCATGACCTGAATCTCCTGGATAGACACCACGACGAGGGTTAAAAACAACCAAAGATAATTCCATCAATTTATCCGCCACTTCCTTTTGCCAATCAGGACAATTCGTTATTCCACCAGCAAGAAAAAGGCTTGTCTCATCACTTTCATATTCATCTGGTGCTTCGATGTAATTCATAATTAAATAACTAAATCTTTTTCAGAGGAATAATACACCTTGCCAGTTTTGAGGGAATCAAAAGCTAGTTTACAAAATTCAAACATTGGACCTTCTGGTAATTTGTCTAAATCATACCAAATCCATTCCTCTGCTTTTTCTGGTTCCAATATCTGAGGTTCACCACTTGCCCAATCAGCAACCACCCCGATATGAACATAATGTTTTGGTGCATATTTCATAACATTAGTTACATAAAGAAATTTAATATTTTTAATCTCTATTCCACATTCTTCTTTTGTTTCTCTAACTGCATAATCTTCAAAAGACTACATATAATCAAGATGTCCTCCTGGAAAAGAATGTTCCCCAGCCCCATGTGAACCTTGACGTTTAGTCATTAAAACCTTTCCATCTTTAAAAACCATAACTCCGACACCCACTTTTGTAATGTGTTCTTTTTCCATGAATTTATTATATCAAATTTACGGTTTTATTATTTTTGATTAGTTTTTATAAATAAATTTAAATCATCAATTACAGATTGTAAATTAGAATTAGTATAAACTGCATAATTTTTTCCACCTTCTAAGGATATACACCCCATATGTTGAAAGCTATTTATTTTTAGCCAAAAAGAACATTGATTATCACTTGGGTTTATTGTAAAAAAATTAATAGCATCGTTTATATTCTTCTTCTCTGTAGTATAGAAACTAAATTTATACGTATGAGTATTTATAGTATTTTTAGCACACTGTTTCGATACTGTACCATCATTATATTCACATTGCCAGTTATATGGATAAACGAATGTACGACCATTTACTTCAACATTATTCCAACTACTAACAGAAACAGCATTAAATTTTAAGTCCTTAAACTCATATATTATTTTAACTTCTGGTTTTGAAGGACCACTAATTGAATCTGTTTCACTATAACCAGGCAAAATTTCTTCGATTTTATTATTTACAACACTTACCTTTTTATATCTATTTGTATAATATTTTATACCTAATTTTTCAATTTCCTTTGATCTTTCATCGTCTGGAAAAACTTTTTTTATTCCTAAATTATTTTTTAAAAGAAGATACCAACCCTCACTTCCATTAAGATAAATTGCTTTACCTGATTCGTAATTAATAAAATCAAAAGTTAGTGAATTATCTCTATATGATTCCACTAATGAATTATTTTCACAAGAGAAAAGAGCAAATCTGTCTTCTAATGTTGGCATACCCTCCCACCCCGGAACAGTTTTTTCATAAATAACTATCAGTTCCTTTGTCCCATCATTATCAATATCTTCCCTAATCTGTTTTGTAACATGTTCCTCTTTTCCTACTAATGGAATTTGATTACTTTCACAAGATATTTTTGTGTCATTATTTGTTGTGCCAACAACAACAGAAACATCCCCATTTCTATTGTTACTATTACGGAAAGATAAAAAAGCACCGATAGTTGATAAAACAACAATAACTAATGCTACAACAAGAATAGAACCTTTATTATTTTTCATAAATTTATTATACCAAAATATTTATATTTTGAATAAAAAAAGCACCGTTTCCAAAATGGACGGCGCTTTACCTAAATAAATAAAATTAACTAATAACTAAACATAACACATGGCCAATTTTGAGTTCTTCCACAATCTTGGCAATACAATAGAATTGAAACACAATGACCATATTCTCCATGCTCACCAAAGGAATATGATTTGAGTGCCATTTTATGCTCTTTACTGCTGAAAAAACGAGGATTATGGTAATTGTACTCACAGTGAACCTTACGGCCATAGTAATCACCTGATTGTCGCCTTACCAGAAACCCCATTGGGTCTTCTTTTATTTTTTTAATAATAGAATCAATTACTTCTTCAGAACGACCACCAGCATTAGGAAGACCACAGTTCGGGCATTTGTTAGCAGAACTACTTATTTCTGCGTCACATTCAGGACAATTTACTAACATAATACACCTCCTTAATTTTTAAGTTAATTGCTTTTTTATATCAAAAAACTGATATTTAATTAAACGATAACATAATTATGTTAATTGTCAATTATATTATTTCGTAAGGATGGTCCTTGAGATTAACAGACTATTTTTGAATCTTCTTAAGATTTTCAGCAAGCTCTTTTAGTTTCTCACTATCTGCACTCGGTCCGCTTGCAGAAGATATCCAACCCTCATATTTATCAAACCAATGTTCTGTTCCAGAGAGGACTTGATTCCACTCACCTTTTTTAAGATTTTCTGTACCATGCATTGGCACAAGTTTTATATGTGCATGATCAATACCCGTACCTTCCATTATCAGACCTACTCGTCCGACATCTCCATAATAATTTTCAATAATTTGAGCAACCTTTTTAGCGGCTACAATAAATCTTTGCAATACATCATCAGGCATTTTTAATACATCACTTCCAAAATGTTCTTTTGGAATCACACAAGAAAATCCTTCTGTGTTCGGGTCAATCGACAAAAAAGCTGTAAATTCTGAATCCTCCCAAAAAGAAGCAGACGGAATTCTTCCTCCTATAATTTCACAAAATACGCATTTATTTTCAATTGTCTTTGCTTCGTAGTTTGCCATAAAAGTATTATAACTTATTTTTGCGGGCAGTGTGGTTCGCTGTTGGAATCAAATTAAAACAATTGCGAATGCGAACCGATGTCCACTAATACTAGAATAAAACTCTCTTTCACTATTTTATAAATTAAAATTAAATCTCCTTGAATATGGCACTCTCGATATTTCGAAAGTATACATAGTAGAAATTATAATAAATCAGCTAAAGCATCCTTACCTGTCTTGTAACTTTTGCTATGCTTTAGAGCATACGCAGTCTGTTTATCCCAGCGTTCTTTAATAGCAGCTATGTTTTTAGTAGGAGTAAAAGGTAAACCATTTTCAGTAATAACTTGATTTAAAAACATCTTAACAGCAGTAGACATATCAATACCAAGTGAAGACAAAGTTTTGTTTGCTTTAGCTTTTATATTTTCCTCAATTCTTATATTTAATGTAGTCATAACTCTAGTATATACAATGTATGTACATTGTCAATACAGTTATCCATAGATTCAAACTTCTACTAAAATAGAAAAATAATAATTACACAATATGGTTTTAAAAAACTATATGCGGGCATGTGGTTCGTTGTTGGAACCAGTATAAAATTAAATTAATTATTGAGGTAAATGCCAAGGAGTTAATTCTAAGGTTTCAGTATTTAAGTTATAACGACCACTATCTTTCGTATTAGTATCAATAGTAATCACCTTTCCGTATTTTGAATATACTTCGTGAATAGGTGTATTTTTCATTAATGTTTTAATTATTTTATTATTAAAATCCTGAATTGTAAGATCTCCTTTGGTAATTCCACTTCCATCTCCTTCTCCAAAATTCCACATTAATAATTTATCGGTTCCCACGAAAGCTTCTGGTACAGAAGTATCACCGATTGAACTATTACCAATATTTTTATATAAAATATCATTCTTGTAATCGTAAACTGCGAAAGCACCTGATTCTGAACTAGTCCCATAACTAAGGAGAATAAGTCTTTCTTTTGGGTACACGAATTCAATCTTTTCTGAAGCAGCATTTTGATCCTCAACTGTAAGAGCATCAAAAAAATCAAAAAGTTTATTACTAGATGGTAATTGTTGAGTATTTATATTAGGACTACTTGTAACTACTGCTATATCTTTATAGGAACTTGAATTCTTTCCTAAATAAAATGATATACAACCGACAACTAGCAATAAAATGACAATAAGAACTATCGAAATGGGTGTAAAACCTTTGTTTGTTTTCATAAACACAGTATAAAAAATTTTTAAGGCACTAACAGTATGGTTCGCTAGAATATTATAAAGATTTTTTGGCTTCATTTTTTGCACGCTCAACCATAAATTGAACTCCTTCAGACATATTTTCTTCTTTTATTTCTATATTTGGATGTAAATTTTTAAACACCCTATAAATTTCATCAGCAAATGCCTGTCCAACTATGGGAACTTGCTCGAAATCCAAAAGAATAATCTGAAATTTTTCAAGTCCTGAAAGAATACGGCGGGCTTGTGATCGAGAGATATGTACACCACTTGTAGTATAGAGCTTTACACGAATTTCAGTCTTATCAAATCCATAATCACTACCACCAGTGAGATTAGTATATTTTTTAAATACGTCTGTAAGATGCAAAGTTGAATCAATAGCTACCTCAAAAATAACTCTTGTCCCACGCTTCCTTACTGACACTTGTTTTATTTTTGGATTAGTATAGACAACTACAAGTTGATATCCAAAACTATCAAGCAAAAACATATCTGCAGCTCGTGAAGTAAAAAATATTCCTTCACCTGAATGGGATTTAGGCATAGTGGTCGTTTTACCTTTCAGTAGGTCTTGAATAGCTTCGATTTCAGAATGAAGTTCCCTTTTTTTCATTATATTTCGAAATACACCAATACCAGAATCATCAATAATAAAAGATAATTTCCCGTCTCGTATAGCAACCTCAGTGTAAATTATTTTTGACTGTGAGTGTTCAATGGCATTGTTGAACATCTCAGAAAAAGCAAATGTAAAAATACTTTTAATATTTTCTGGAACAGTAGAGATAAGTGGAAATTTTTCTTCAATCTCCATAAGGACTTTGTGTTCTTCAAGTAATATATTTTTATATTTTTTCTTAAATACTGATGGTAAAATATCTGGATTATTTTTTGCATACTCTGAAGAAACGTAAAAAGCATTACGGGTTCCACCTAATTTTATTACTTTTTTTTCTGAAATAAAATCAGAAATAACCGTATTCACATACTGACGCGAAACATTAATTTTTGAGGTTATTTCTGCGGAAGTAATTTTTCCTTTTGTATTTATTATTTCTAGTATTTGTTCCTTAATTTTCATAAGCAAGTACATTGTAAACTAATCTATATTCAATTGTCAAGTAGATTGTCAACTGCTCGAAATACATGATATTCTAGATATTTTAATCATACAGGGCGGAGGTAAAGCCTCCGCCCTAATTACTCAATTATTTTTACCAAGGCACTTTTTCACTATTAAACCAAAACTGTCCAGTCTCAGGATTAGATATTGCAAAATCATAAATATTTTTTGCAGCCTCTTCTGGTGTAATATCTGCTTCCATGCCACCCATACTAGTTTTGACCCAACCAGGATGAACAGAAGAAACTGTAATATTATTTTTGAGTCGCAATGCTAAAGTTCTAGTGTACATATTAACTGCAGCTTTTGATATTTTATAGCAAGGATAGTGACCTTCAAAATGACTTCCATGATGACCCACCCGGGAAATAGAACCAGCAGAAGAAGCGATATTCACAATATGCCCACCTTTGTTTACAACTGAAACTACTTGTTCAGTAAAATCAATTGGTCCAATTAAATTAATTTCCAAGGTCTGTCGTAATTTTTCAGTAATCACCGTTGTTTCATCTTCATCCAGCAGAACTCC
>JAVHNX010000028.1:0-2809 GCA_036169735.1 Minisyncoccota bacterium | reverse complement strand
AAAAGGGTTGGAGAAGAAGTGTGGTAAAATCAAAGAAATATATTCCGGATTGCGGGAGCGGTTGAACAACCATGATTTTAATGTTACGGAATTCAGTTATGTTTAAACCTATCGAATTCGAGAGGTTTAAAGGGGTGGAATTCGACCCCTTTAAAAAATAAACCCAACTATTAAAGCTATGAGAAAAAAAAATAAAATAATACAGGTTCAAAATATTTCGGTATCGGTGATTACTGCAAAAGGAAATGACTTTATTTGCCTTACAGATATGGCAAAAGCTAAAGAAGGAGAAGCCCGGGCTGCTGATATTATCAAAAACTGGATTAGAACCCGAACCACACTTGAGTTTTTAGGAACCTGGGAAGAAATGTATAACCCCGATTTTAAAGTGGTCGAATTCGACCACTTTAAAATGCAGGCAGGTCTTCACACGTTTGTTTTAAGCCCCGGTCAATGGATTGAAAAAACCAATGCAAGGGGAATGTTTGTAAGTTCGGGCAGATATGGCGGTACTTATGCTCACAAGGATATTGCTTTTGAATTTGGTTCAGCTATCAGTCCGGTTTTCAAACTCTACCTCATCAAAGAATTTCAACGCCTTAAAGAAGATGAAAGTAGTAAATTAAAATTAGAGTGGAATCTGCAACGCACTTTGGCTAAAGTGAATTACCGCATACATACCGATGCTATTAAAGAAAACCTTATACCAAAAGAATTGACCAAACAGCAAATTAATTTTGTTTATGCCAACGAAGCTGATTTATTAAATGTAGCTTTATTTGGAAGAACCGCCCAACAGTGGCGGTTACAAAACCCTAACGAAGATGGAAATATTCGCGATACGGCTACTTTAGAACAGTTAGTTGTCCTTTCAAATTTAGAGAGTCTTAACGCCCTCTTAATAGCGCAAGGGAAAAAGCAGCCTGAACGACTTATGCAATTGAATCAAATGGCAATTCAACAAATAAAAGCTTTGTTAAATAACCCAAGTATTAAAAAATTGAAATAACTTATGAACAAAAAACGAAATGTTTGGAATAGATATATCCCGCAAGTCTGGGTCATATATATTCTTTAATTAACTAAACGGTGAAGTTAAGCAATAGGCAGATGGCTAAGTAAATAGGTGAATGATATTATGAAAGACAAAAAAGAATTACCAAAAAATTTAAGGTTCTTTATCCCAATTCTTGATATATTAAAAGGCTTAGGTGGTTCTGGAAGTCCAACCGAAGTTAAAGATTCTCTCATTGAGAGAACACCTCTATCAGAAGAGGAAGTAAATGAAAAATTAGGAAGTGGTGTAACGAGAATTGATAATCAAATTATTTGGGCTAAGGTTTATTTGTCAGCTGCTGGTTTTCTAGATTATTCAAATGATAATTTGTGGAGACTTACTACAACAGGGTTAAATGCTATACCAACAGAAGAAGTAATGATTTCTGCTGTAAAGAAAATTCACCATGGTGCAAAAAAGAAAGATAAAAATATTGTAGAAGAAGAGATGGAAGTTGTTGAACATATTCAATACAAAGAAGAATTATTATCTATTCTGCAGTCAGTATCACCGCAAGGATTTGAAAGAATCTGTCAGCGAATATTAAGAGAATCTGGATTTAAAAAAGTTATAGTAAAAGGTCGTTCTGGTGATGGGGGAATTGATGGTGAAGGAATTCTTGAAGTAAATCCTTTGGTCAGTTTCAAAGTAATTTTTCAATCAAAACGCTATAAGGACTCTGTTCCTTCCGGACAAATAAGAGACTTTCGTGGCGCGATGCAAGGCCGTGCAGAAAAAGGTATCTTCATTACAACAGGAAGATTTACACCAGAGGCAAAGAAAGAAGCAATTCGAGATGGTGTTCCACCAATTGAACTAGTTGACGGAGAAAAATTGGTTGAACTTTTTGAACAGAGAGAGCTTGGTCTGAAACGAAAAATAATTTATGAAATTGATTATAAGTTTTTTGATGAATTCAAATAAAAAAAGTAAATCGCCATATAACACGCCGTTGTATGCTTAAAAAAAAGAGTCTATTTAATGAAAAAATTTATAATTCTTTTTCTTACATTTCTTTTAATCTCTTGTGCTTCCTTTAATCCAGGTAATGTAGAATATCGTTCAGCAAATACTACACCTGGGAGTAAAAATATTGATAGTGCTTATGTTTTTGTGAAACAATACAATTATCAAGAAGCAAGACTAATCTTTGATACAGATTTTAGATATTATGATTTTGAGCCAATTTATGTTTCTGTTTTTAATCGCTCAAATTCATCAATTACAGTAGATCCTCTCAATGTAGAAAATCATATAAGTATTGATGAGGTTTATAAAAAAACAAAAAGCGCACCATTTGGTTATTTCATGGGTTGGTCCATTCCATGGGGAATTAATATGTTAGTTGGATTACCTTTTTATTATGGTATTGCTTGGCCACTTTTTGGAATAGCAGCTGTAGCTAAAACAAGTAGTGCTAATAGAAAAAGAGAAGACTATTATAACAATGCATCGCTTAAATTGACAAAATTACTAAACGGTCAAGAAATTAATGGAATAGTATTTATTAAAAAAGAAACAGAAAAACTTCTAAAAGTATATTTAACGAAAAGTGACAGCACAAAAATCGAATTTCAATTTGATAATAAAAATGAAATGTCTTTTAAGTAATCTTCGTTGGCATAGAATGTTTTTAATAAATATAGAGTCCAGAGAAAAATAAATTTTCCTGACTACGATTGCATAATACGGTCTGCAAACTATTAAGTTCCTCGGCTTGTTCATGTTATAAAATTAGAAAATAAAATTTAG
>JAVHNX010000027.1:0-2854 GCA_036169735.1 Minisyncoccota bacterium | reverse complement strand
ACTCGGTTTTGCGAAACTAAATTGCGGGAGGGAGGATTCGCAAAACCGAGACTAATTCTTTTTGAAATTCGGCGGAATTAGGTTTGGGTTTCCGCCCCGCAGGAGGGTGCGGGAGGAATGCGGGGCGGATTCTTTTTTTCGCGGGTTGGCATTAAGAAAGAAAATACAGAATATTGAAATCTCGACAAAGCCGAGATACAAAAATTAGTTTGTGTTTGCCCCACCCACCCATGCGCACACAATTTTGCTCCCTTAGAAAAAATTACTCTCCGCGTTTAAATAGTGTGCTGTCAAAAGGTTCAGGACCATGCTTTGCGTAATCTTGGGATGGCGGTAAAAATATTTTTTCGGCATACGCATGTATCGCAAGAGAAACTTCTTTTGTTAATAATTTATCAAGCTCTTCCACGACAGATTTAACAGCTAAAGCATAGGAACTAACGCCAGGGACTATTTCTGTTGCACCAATAGGGCTTAGGTTCATTTCGTGAACTCTTAAAAACATCCTGTCTTTTTCAGGAACTCTTGGATCACGAGAAAGTTTTTGCACTGCTCTGCTAAAAATCATTAAATTTTTAAAAGCTTCTATTGAAGAATCACGAACAATACCTCTGATGTGTTCAATATTTTCTTCCACAAAATCTTTTTCATTTCTTAATGATTCTGTAAAGAAATTAGATAATTGTTCGCGGGTTTCTTCAGAAAATTCAGAGTTTTCATTCTTGTTTTGATTATTCTCCATATTTTTTAATTTCGTTTTTGAAATTTCCAAAGAAGGAATATCCTCATTATTTGGTTTAAGACCAAGCCCTGCTCGAATAGCATTTAATTTATCAGTGTCTGATTTAATTCTATCCCTAAGCATAGACATTTCTTGTTCTCTATCGGCTTCATTTATTTCTGGCAGATTTTCATTTGTATCTTTCTTTTCAAGAGATTCTTTACCAATTTCAACGACTTCAAGTTTTTCTTCAGTTGGCTGAAGTTCACTTTGGTTAGTTAAATTTTTTGGTAATTGTTCAACCATAGAAGTTTCCTTTCATGCAGACTTTTCATTTCCAGTATAAGCGTAAACTCTGTTATTGTCTTTACTCCATGTAATTTGATTTTCGTCAAAAACTGGCGTTAGTTCGTATTTTATTTGATGTGCCTCTGGTTTATTGCCTTGTCTAAGTTTTATGTATTCGTCAAAAAGCATTTCACCCAAGAAAACCATTTCATCAGTTTTAATTTTTTCATTAAATAATTCCTCTTTTATTTTCCAAGAATTGGCAAAAGATTTATGACTTTCTTCTTCATATTTTGTATTTATTTCATTAGCAACACGAACTTGTTCAGCGTTAGGATTTGTAGGTGTTTTTATGTAACGATATGAAACAATTTCATTTTCTTTATTTCCATATACGGGATTGCTATTTATTCTCTGACCATTTTCCATATTTGAAACATAAAAATCTTCATCGCTTGGATCAAATTCTTCTGTCTTGAAAAGTTCTTCTGCAAGATTATTTTCAATAAATTCTTGAATTTGTTTACCAGCTCTTTCATTTTTTGCTGAAGCTTTTAATGTATCCCACTTTTCCTCCAATTCTTCAGAAATTTTTTCCGCGTTTGCACTATAGAGAGGGTTTTCTCTCAGATTTTTTATAATCTCTTTTATAAATTTGCCAGCTTTCTCAACAGCACTTTCTTGTTTTTGTATATTTTCCATGTTCATAAAATTTAAAATAATTAACTAATAATTTTTATAAAATACTTGTATTTAGCCTAAATAATATCTTTAGGGTTTCAAGAGAAAACCCACAATGTCATAAAATGATTCTAGCATTTTATGAGTATTTTTTCAAGTTGCCAGCCCGCGAAAAAAAGAAAAATCTACTAAAAAATTTAAGAAACTAAAGAAGAACGAGAAATTAATATCTGTTTAAGATTGTTAATCTTCTCAACGGCTTTTGTGAGCATACCAACTCCATCCTCATGTAAAGTATTTTTCTCTTGCTCAGAATAATCTTTATATTTTGCGTTAGCCAATTTAACTTCAGGGTCTACAAGATAATTACCTTGTTTCTCTTTAAATAGTGGATCTTCAGCTTTAATTATTAAATCATGAATTTCTTCAAGTTTTTCATCAAAAGCGATTATAGGTTCATAAGTGTAAACACCTTTTTCATTTGCTGGCGTAAAATAACCTCCACTACCTTCTTTAGCAATTTCTAAATAAAGTTGTGCTAAATCATCAAAAGAAGTTTCTAATTGTAGTGCTAAAGATTGGTCAATTTTATAGTGTTCATTATATGGTGGCAAGTATTGGTCAATCCTACTAGAAACATGCTTTATACGAGCCATAATTGAATCATGAAGCTGATCATAGTGTTTTTCTCTTATTTCTTTACCCCATACACCAGGACCTGCGTTTGGAAATTTTTGATATTTAGCACTTTTACGTTCCTCAAGAACTTCACCATTAGTAATGTTTGTTTTTATTGTTTCCATAATACTTTTATTATACATATATACAAAGATAATAACAATCTAAGAAAAGTTGACAAATACACATAAATATGCTAATATATTATTAGGTTCTATTAGTCACTTTAATTACTAACTATGGGATGAATTGAGAAACATCCCTAATGCTATTTTGAAACAAATACTCTCGGCATCGCACGTTGCGGTAAAATTCTTTAAAAAATGGAAAATTGGTTTAAATCCAGTACAACGGTAAAAAATCCCGCTCAAGTTGGTGATGCGGCACTCGCATTTTACTTCGGATGAGACAATTCGTGTATTTTAGAAATAAATACACAAAAACGTTTTCCTATTGATGCGGTTTCTTCGAAACCAAGGAATGGGG
>JAVHNX010000026.1:11056-42987 GCA_036169735.1 Minisyncoccota bacterium | reverse complement strand
TACCTATGACTATCTTCTTCTTTTGCATAAAAGCATTATACCAAAAATAAAACCCCGTCGCTCGCAAATGACGGGGCTTATAAATAATTAGGTAAACTAAAGAGTAATTTCTCTATATAGAGAAATTACAATTACGTTAACTTATTTAATCCAATAAATTCCCTATTTTTATTAAAAATATTTATTTCTTCCTCAGAGAAAGAAAATAAAACTTGAGTTCCATATTCTTGAGGTTCTCCTTTGTTTACGTGAACCCGGTCGATTAGATGTGCAGTAGCCTCCGCGTCAAACTTACACTCTTTAAGTACTTTCTCCTGCAAAGAAGGGTCTTCATCTTGGTGTAGAACTAAAATTGAGAATTTTTCCATCCCTTCTTTACCAACAGTTTCAATAGTGGGAAAACCAAATTCATTGATTAATCTATGTAAGTTTAATCCGTGAGTTTTATCCATAACATAAACCATATAATTCCAAATAGTATATGTCCCCTTTGGTAGATTCTTATTTTCAGCAAAACCTTGAAAACGGAGTTTTTGGTCCATATCTAGCATATTTTCTATTTGTTTTTTGTACGATTGATTCTCCATAAATAAAATAACCTAGCGTATATAGTATACACTAGGTTATAAAAAAAATTAAACAAATATTTGTGCTATAGCTTTTGCTATTTGCACATTTGTTCTTTGTTGAATAAAGTACCATTGTCCAGATGGATTGATTTCTAAAAAAACATAATCACCACTATCAGTAACAATCATATCAATAGCCCCGTAAGTCAAACCCAACTTACTCATTAATAAAAGAATTTTGTTCTCAATTTTTTTAGGAATAGTAGTACTTTCCATTTTAAGATCAAAATCATTAAGTTTTGGTTTAACCCTCCAGTCAATAGAGGTTGCCTTATCTTCTTGAGAAAGAATTTTTGTTGGAAAAATACTAGACCCAACAACAGTAATTCTTAACTCATATTTTTTAGGAATATTATTTTGATAAATAGCTGGTGTGATTATTAAGGATTCAATATCTTTAATATCTGATTTATTAACCTTTCTAGTAAAGGAAACGTTATCTAATATTGGGCTATTAGCCAAACTTTTAACGATAATATTTTTATTGTTACTAAAATAAAAATCGATAATTTTATCGGGGCTATTAGTAATTAAAGTGTCAGGAATCTTTAAACCTACGATACTTGCTAAATTTAGCTGTAAAATTTTATTGTCCGCCTTGTAATTATTCCAAGGATTATTTACCCATAATTTATCACTTAATATACTCCATAGTGATTCCCTCATAGAATGATATTGTTTAGACATAAAAACAGAATATTCGTGAGGTTGGAATGATAAAATTTTTCTTGGAAGAATTGGATGAAAATACAAAACACCTGATACTGAATTAATATCCAACACTCCTTCATTACTTACAACATTAAAACTGATTTTATTTTTACAAGACTCAAATAAAAGAAAATTATCTTCTAAACATTTATCTTGTTTATAAAGCACAATATCAATTTTATTTTTGTCTAGACAGTTTTTTATTTCATTAAACGCAGCGAAATCTTGATTAACAGAATTTCCAACTGCAAGAATTTTTTTTCTTTTCATTTTTACAGAAATTAAAAATTTTTACAAAACACCTGCATTTTTAATGCAGGTGTTTAAAATTAGAATTAAGTATAATCAGCTCCATCAATATCACTATGTGTACCACTCGTAGTTAAACTAACTGCACCATAATAATAAACTAATTTTTTAAGTACAATAGGTACTCCTTTATCTGATTTTTTTCCTGTCACAAGGCTCATAACACCTTGATTTCTTGCATTTCCTGGAAATGCAAGATTTTTAGACTGACCACCGTTAAGTGATACTGAATTGTTCATTTTTCATAGAACTATGTGTGATTGATTTGTCTAAACAAAAACACACTACACAAAAACAAGTCAAGTACGAGGGGTAATGTGTACACACATATGGCGGTTTTCGGATAAATTACGAGAATAAGTATATATAACAATTCACTACTCATTTAACTATACAAAATTAAAATAAAAACCCCCGACAACAATTGTTGTCGGGGGTTGAAGTAGCTTTACTACTTCATTAAAATCAGCTTCCCTGTTCCAGATTTATTATTTTCATGATTTTTTATTTCATAAAAATAACAACCGGGAGAAAGACCTTCAAACGAAAGAACATTCTTCTCATCTTCAACTTTTCGGCTCAACAATAACTTGCCTGCAATATCATACAAGGAAAAACTGATATCTTCTTTCCCTGTAAAATTTTTCAGTTTCAATGTTACTTCACCTGAAGAAGGGTTTGGATACAAGGAAAAATTGTAACTGGAATTACTATTTTCTTGTATTCCTGTTACCTGGGTCAAAGAGCGTGCCCATACATGACTACCACCAGCACCTGTGCCAGCAAAAAGTTTTGTATTTGTTACAGCCAATGAAAAGACAGTAAGATTGGTTAATCCAGTATTAACTCCAGACCAACTGCCTCCGTTATTAGTAGACATAAACACACCATTACCATTGGTACCAGCATAGATGTTTGATCCATTCACAACAAACGAAAAAACTATATTATTAGTTAATCCGTTGTTAACTGCATACCAGGTTCCACCATTATCACCAGATACAAATACACCATCACTCGTTCCTGCAAAAATGTTTGTTCCTTTTGTACATAACACTGAGGTATGAAGATTAGTTAAGCCATTATTTACTTCAGACCAACTATTTCCATAGCTGTTAAGTAAAAACACTCCGCCATTTGTACCGGCAAAAATATTTGAACCATTTGTTACCACAGAAAATACACGTAGATTTGCTAAACCACTATTAACTGCAGACCAGCTGCTTCCGTTATTAGTAGAAACAAAGACACCTCCACCGTCAGTCCCAACATAAATGTTTGAGCCGTTGACTACCAACGATAAAGCGTGAACATTTGTAAGACCTGAGTTAACAGGATACCAGTTGCCTCCGTTATTAATAGAAACAAAGACACCACTGTTGGTACCAGCAAAAACATTTGTTCCTTTTATTACTATCGAGTGAACGGTAAAATCCGTCAAACCCGTATTTACAGCGTATAAGCTGTCGCCGTTTTTCGTTGACAAAAAAATACCATTGCCGTAAGTACCAGCAAAAATATTTGAATCAACGGCAGCCAAAGCTGAGGCTGTGTAATTGATATTAAAGGGCACAATAGATTTATGCCATTGTGCGTTTGAGCTCAAGCCTAAAGAGGCGAACATCGTCAAAAATAAGAATTTTTTCATTTTTATTTGTTTTTAATTTAGTTTTATTTAATTAACCTAGCTTTGTTACTAGTTTTAAAGATTATAAAATCACTAAAACTAGTAACAAAACAAAAAAACAAATTTTTTTCAAACAACTTACTACCCGCTCAGTCTAACACGAATCAGCAAAAAAAGCAAGAATAAAAACACCTCTCTAATCTAGAATAGAGAGGTGTTTTTATTAATATAAGAGATTATTGACCACCTGACTGCATAATCTTTAATTTCTGTTCTCTGGTAAGCCCGCTCGCACTCCCGGTAGTAGAAGGAGCTGATACTTTATCTAAAATTTCAACCTTTTGCTGGTCTGTAAAACTTCCTTCTGCGTCCTTACTAAGTTTATCTAAAAGATCTAACTTCTGTTGATCAGTGGGGCCCTTATTTTTTTGGTAAAAATAATATGAACCAATTGCAATGGCAATTAATACTACTATCAGTATAACGATTATGTAAATTTTTTTTCTTTCCATTTTTTTGATATTTTAATGTTAAATAATTAAAAATATTAGTTCCAAGAAATTGTTACCTTTCCACTAGAACCAGAGCCTCCACTTCCTCCTGTGTGGTCACCACTAAACAAACCACATGACCGAGCACCTGATCCTCCTCCACCTCCCCCCCCAGGGGCACCACCAGTCCCTCCAGGATTACCTTGATTACCAAAACTATTACTTGAATTAACACAACCAGGGTCTGTACCTCCTGCACCTCCTGCACCTCCAGATGGGCTAGCCACACCAACTACACCAGAGATTGGGTTTGCATTCTGAGCAGTACTAGGAGCAGTTCCACCCGCAGCAGTAATTATAGTTGAATTAACAACCTTTACAGACGAAGGAGCTCCATTTCCACCAGTCCCTCCAGGAACAAAAGTATCAACATTATTCATATAACCACCACCAGGACCACCAGGACCACCAGAACCCACAACAACAGTTAGAAGCGTATCACTATAATTGATAGTTGGATTACTATGTGGAATAGCAAAAGTTGCTGTGGTATAAGAACCATTTCCCCCTCCAAAACCTCCAGGTCCCCAATTGTCACTTCCCATATGAGAACTAACTCCACCCTGACCACCCGCACCACCACCCCATACTTTAATTGTTATATTGTTCGTACCATATGGCAAGATGAATGAGTAAGAACCAGGAATAGTCCATGAAATGGTACAGGGTTTAGTTGGATCATAATTAGCAGGACAAACAGGCGGAATAGGAGTCAGAGCATGAATATCACATTTAACAAGCATACCAGTAGTATCTGAACAGACTTCTCTTAGTTTACTCGAACCAGAATAAGGTGTAGTAAATGCTAGAGTATGATTCAAAGTAGTAACCTTCATATAACTTTTCGTGAAGGCACTGGTTGGAACTGAAGGATTATTTTCATTTACTATTTCCAAACTTCTAGTTGGATTTTCTCCTCCATCATAAGGAACAAGGACACCAGGGTATGTTGGTCCTGGTCCAAACCAAGCACCCACATAAGTACCAGTACCTCCTTGTCCAATACCCATATTGCCTGAAACATACAGATTGTTACTAGAAAGTATACTCTGAACACCGTGGAATTCAGAATTTCCAAAGACAGTCAATGGTCCAGTTGCCATAGCTCCTTTTTTTACTTGGTTTGAAATACCAGAATTAATTGGAGCTGCAACACCTGCTGGATCAACATATCCAGGTGCGTTTGCTGCAGGTTTAGTAAAAACGAAATCAGTAGCAACTGATGCAAGAGCAATACCAGTACTAAATATTAGACCTAGAGTAATTATTTTGATTGTTTTAATTAAATCTTTTTTCATAAATTTTTGCAGTTTAATAAGTTACATAAAGACCCGAAGCAAGTACGGAAAAATAAAGCCCAAAAGAATAAACACCAGTTGGTACCGCTGACAGACCTGAAGGGTCGGACTCAAAAAATACAGGAATTGACTGCCCTGGATAGACATACAAATCACGGCCAGAAACATTAATTTTAAAAACTCCATCAGGAACTACAAAATGTTGTGGGTTTGAACTACTTGGATCAGACCACATATCCCCAGTCGATACATATGCTCGATATCCAGTCGGACAAAGAACTATTTTACCATTTATGTCAGCACAAATACGATTCATTGCCATATCGTTAGGGTCTTCAAGGGCACCAATTTTAACATTACCCACGACATCCAATTTAACAGTAGGCGCTGTGGTGCCAATACCAACGTTCCCTGAAACATATAAATTACCTCCTTCAGGTGGAGCGGGTGTTAAATTAGTAGTGCCTGTAACAGTAAATACCAAAGGAAGTATGTTTGGAAGTGAGTACCCGGGTGAAGTAAATTTCACAGAACAAGCATAAGTTCTTCCTGCGTTTGCTACTGTAGCACTATCTCCATTATCACCACTAAATAAATGGTTTAGAACAACAGTTGTAACGGTACTACCGCCAGGTAAGGAGTGATTTGAACTTGAATTTGAACAACCACCAGAGACTTCAATCGTACCAGGATAGGTTGATGTAACTTTAAATGATGGATTGGTAGCAGTAGTTGCTGCAACCCAAGAGTCGTATGTTGCGCTCCAATATCCAATTGGAGCTTCCTCGTTAGGGTATGACGCACTATTATCTATTGGATAAACAAAATTAAATGCAGGGCCTTGTGGAATTTCATATAAAGCATAAGCCACGTTTGTTTTTACTAAAGACACAAAAAAATCACTAATAGGTTTTGTTATTTTATCTAAACTAAGACCAGCAAGAATATTATTAGAAGGCTTCATTACGTAACCGCTACCAGCACTACAAGTAGGACAAAGAAGAATACTCACATGTCCATATAAATTTGAAGTACCGGTGACAACCAATGGGCCAGTAGCCAAACCACCATCTTTAAGTTGAGAGTCCCCGACGATTCCTTGGTTTATTGGAGTAGATGAAACATCTGTGGTTTGACTTGCAGTAGGGGGAAGAGTTGTCGGAGCAGTCCAAGCCAAAGCGAAATTACTACTAAGCAATAGTCCAAGAGTTATTATTTTTATTGTTTGTATTAAATCTTTTTTCATATAAATTACCAAATTATTGATACTTTTCCATCCGCACCAGCACTGCTTTTACCACTCGTTGAGGTTGTTAAACTATAATTAACTCCAGCACCTCCTCCACCTCCTCCACCTGGAGAAGAAGCAACAGCAGCATTTGGAATACTTACAATATTTGAACCATTAAGAGGCATCATACAGTTTTGTGGGTCAAAATAAGATATTCCTCCATTTCCTCCACCTGGACCTGCGCCATTGGCACCATTAGTTCCACAAGAAATAGATGCAACATCAGAGGAAGGACTTAAGGAATTTGGACTTGTTAAGCCCGTTCCTCCAGTGACACCAGAGTATGAACCTCCAGCGGCACCAGTAGCTACTGCTGGATATGTCCAGTATGCTGGACTACCACTAGAGTGATAAATTGGTACACCACCACCTCCACCTCCAGCACCACCATTACCTTGAGCAATAACAGTGCTATTACTAGCCTTAACAACTTTACTAAAAGTACCAGCAGCACCAGCGGAGCCGGTTGAATCAGAGCCATTACGAGAACCTCCAGCACCACCACTACCAACAGTAATATTAAAAGTATCACCCTCGGCAACAGAAACAACTTTTGAATAATAACCTCCACCTCCACCTCCAGCACCAGCGAGACCATTACTCAAATAACTTGAACCACCACCACCGCCACCGCCACCGCCACCCCATACTTTGAATGTAACTGAAGTAACATTAACAGGGACAGTCCAGGTATAAACGCCAGGAAGTATTAAGTTCGCAGAACCAAAGACAACAACAGGGGGGCAAAGAAGAATTTCACCATATGTATCAGAACAAACATTTGCCTGGCTAGTTGAAGTATGAGAAAGAGTACTTATTTTAACGTCGCCTTGTACTCTAAGTTTTTCTGACGTAGCTGTAGGGAAGAAACCAATACCAACTTTTCCTGAAACATACAAATTACTTTTATTGTATTGAGATATTGGAAGATAAGGATTTGGACCCTTTATATTTATGTTACCAGTTATATCAGATGCACCAGCAATAACTAATGGGCCTACACCAAAAGATCCTTTTTTAATCTGAGAAATTGAACTTACATCAATAGGTACTGAAATATTACTACTTGGTAATGCTGGTACTGTAGGGTTTGATGGTTTGGTATTCCATGTATTAGCAAAAGCAAAACCAGCACTGAGTATCAGACCAAGGGAAACTATTTTAAATGTTTGAATTATTTCTTTTTTCATACTATTTTACCAGAACGTTCTTTAATTATAACATGATGCAAACTTTTAAATCTCTATATAACCAGGCTGTTTCTTGGGACAAGGGGGGGTACCCATACTAGGACACCAGCGAGGAACATCATGTACTCCAACCTGGACAGGAGCCATACTACCGTCACTGCTACCATTAGCAGAACAAACCATTACAAAGGTAGTACTATGAGTTATATTAATTGCCCCAGTTGAACCGGTAGTTGCTTGAGTCAGACCACTCCAACCTGATATATTCAAAGGAGTAGGATTATTCAAATTTGAAGAAACACAACTAGTTGCATTTGTAGAACTCCATTGCAGATAAACATTTCCACCAGTGGATGGTAATGGAGATGTAATTTGATGTGTAAAAGATGGGTCACTGTAAGCCTTTAGAATAACAGTAGGCGGAGGCAATGGATTCACAAAAACCGTAACAATATTACTATCATAAGCGGTTCCATCAGAGGCTTTAGGACAAGAAAGTTTATAGGTATGAGTATTTCCGGAAGTTGAACCTGTATCATTTAATATAAATGGTGTATAAAAAGTTGGGAAAGAGGATGAAGAAGGACATGTCACATTTCCACTCCAACCTAGACTTGAGGTACCGGCATTTGCTGTGGTGTTCAAACCAGAACCTATTGCAGATAGAGTCACAGTGTCTCCAGAATTAACAGTAATGTTACTTCCGGTAGCGCCATTACCTGTCGCTCTTAGGAGCAAGGATACCGGAGTAACAGCTGGGCTTATAATAACATTAACACTACTGACAACGGGACCTCCTCCAGATGCGTAAGGACAAGAAAGAGTATAGGTATGAGTTACTGGTGATGAAGTAGGATTGGTCAATGTTATAGATGTATAGATAAGAGGAACGGTCAATGATGCAGGACATGTTTTAGCGCCAGTGAATGATCCACCTCCACTTGCGGTACCAGCGCCAGTTGCTGTATTTAAAGAATTACCTTTTGAAGAAAGTGTGAAAGTTACTCCGGAAGGGATTGTAATTGTTCCAGAAGGAACAGACGTACCACCATCAGCCGTGGTAGCTATCATAGTCAAAGATGGAGTAGCCGGTGGGTTAACATTCACCGTAACAATATTACTGACAGTAGAACCAGCACCAGAAGCATTATTACAAGAAAGTGAGTAGGTATAAGTCGCCACAGCTGAACCCGTGTTAGTTACTGTAAAAGCTGTATAAGGAAGAGAGGTAGTAGAAGGACATGTTTTAGAACCAGACCAATGTGTAGCTCCACTAGGATCTAATGTATAACTCGCTGTACCATTCCCAGCAGTGGTATTCAAAAGAGAACCAACAGCAGAAAGAGTGACAGTATCTCCAGAACTAACTGTAAGAGTACTACCAGATACACCGTTGGCTGTTGCGGTAAGAACTAAAGTTGGGGCAGCAATTGCTAAAGAGGTAGTTGCATCAAACTGAATCCAACCAACAACATCCGAACCCCAAGCAAAACCGGTAATAGCTCCAGTAGAGGAAGACACATTTACACCATAATCATCATTACTATTGTGTAAACTAATCCAACCATCCCAACCATCAGTACGAGGTACCCCAGTACAAGCAGTACCATTAGAAACAGTTTGATTGATTTGAGGATTAGTAATAACATCGTTTAACCCGTTGCAAGCTCTCGCCCAACCGGTAATTTTCGTACCAGACAAGTTTGCGTTAATTGGTGAGGTACCATCACCAGAAATATTAGGAAAACTTGAGTTTGCAAAACCACCAAACTTTATCCAACCGATGTTTGGAGACCAAGCATAACCAGTAATATCACCATTGTTGGCAATAGTTAGTCCGTAGTTAACATTTCCACCAGTAGTTCCGCAGGAATTAGTATTTGTACAATTTAAACTAATCCAACCGATGTTTGAAGACCATGCCCAGCCGGTCACATTGTCGGTAGAAGAAGCTTGTACTTTTTGATCCAATGAAGAGAAAACTGAAAAGACCATCAGAACTACAAAAAATGAAATTACAAAAAACTTTTTTGTAATATTCACTGACAAAACTTTGGCCTTTAAGTTTTTTAGAATACTCACAATATAATTATATACTTTTTAAAAAACAAAACAATAAAAATAAACGTAGTTGTGGAAAACTTAATCAACATTGACTTTTTTAGTCAAATAAAATAACATATTAAGTATTAGTCCGTCACGAAACGGGCTTTTTTAGTAAAATTTAATAAAAATTGGTCGTGCCAATATAAAGGTTGCACGATATAATTTAGCAAAATCAATGTTAGATATAAAAACATTTAAATCAGCGTTAGAACAACTAGAAGAAGAGAGAAAGATTCCAAAAGAGAAAATATTGGATGCAATAGAACAAGCGATGGCTGCCGCTTATAAAAAAGATTACGGCAAAAAAGGTCAAATAATACGTGCCAAGTTTGACTTGGAGACTGGAAAAACAGACTTTTTCCAGGTTAAAATCGTCGTTGATGAATCTATTGTCAAAATGGATGAAGAGGAAGGTGAAGGAAAGGAGTATTCAGTAAGAGAAGAAGGTGACGAACGCGCACATTTTAACTCAGAACATCATATCCTTTTAGAAGACGCTCAAAAAATGAAAAAGGGAGTAGAACTCAATGATGAGGTTATTTTCCCATTGGAACCAAAAGAAGATTACGGACGTATTGCTGCACAGACAGCTAAACAAGTCATAATCCAGAGAATCCGAGAAGCTGAACGTACATCTATTATAGACGAGTATGGAATCAAGGAAGGTGAGATAGTTTCTGGTATCGTCCAAAAGGTAGAAAGAGGTAATGTTTATGTTGATTTTAGTCGTGCGACTGGTATCTTGCCAGCTGAAGAACAGATTCCTGGTGAATTTTTCCAGAGAGGTCAACGTGTCCGTGCTTATCTTTACTCAGTAGAAGATACAGCAAGAGGAATCAACCTTCGTCTTTCACATACTCATCCAAAATTCTTGGAGAAACTTTTTGCTGCTGAAGCTCCTGAAGTACAAAGTGGTATCGTGGAAATCAAGGCTATTGCACGAGAAGCTGGTACTCGTTCCAAAATCGCCGTGCATTCCAATGATGAACATATTGATCCAGTTGGTTCATGTGTTGGACAAAAAGGTACACGTGTAAATACTGTGACTGGGGAACTTTCTGGAGAAAAAATCGACATCATCCCTTGGTCAGCTGATCCAAAAGAATTTGTTTCTAATTCCCTTTCACCAGCAAAAGTTATTTCTATTGAGATTGATGAGAAAGAACACAAGGCTGTCGTAGAAGTCGCTGATGATCAGCTTTCTCTTGCGATTGGTAAAGGTGGACAAAATGTACGCCTTGCTGCAAAACTAACTGGTTGGAGAATCGACATTCAAGGAGACGGCAAAGCTGTCGCTGCGACTGACGGAGAAAAAGTCAAAATCTCAAAGGAAGCTGAAGAAGAAGTTGAAAAGGCTGAACAGTAAAGTGATTTATTACTTATTTAACTAAGAATTTAGTTTTTCATTTATAAAGCACAAATGAAATTCTAAATTCTTTATTCATATTTAAATTTATGGCAAATATAAACGTTCCTCCAAGTAAATACATGCTCAACCTATTACATATTCTTCCCCCTTTAACCGAAGGAAAAGAAGGAGTCATCAATGCAATAATTGAAGTATCAACTGGTTCAATCAACAAATACGAAATAATTACTGAAAGTGGACAGCTCAAGCTTGACCGTGTTGGTTATTCTTCTCTTGCTTATCCTTTCACTTATGGAGCGATCCCTATGACTTGGGATTATGATGGCGACCCTCTTGATGTAGAGATTGTAAATATTACAGAACCTCTTGTTGCAGGATCATTGGTAGAAGCACGTATCATTGGTGTCATGAAATTCATCGATGGTGGTGAAGTAGATGACAAAATCATTGCTGTACTAAATGATGACAAAAGATCCGATCATATAAAAAGTTATACAGATCTTGGTGAGTACTGGGAAAAAGAAACCAAATATTACTGGGAAAATTATAAAGCCCTGAAGAAGCCCGGTACTGGTGTCGTTGAAACATTTTTTGGACCCGAGGAAGCAATCAAAGTTATCAAAGAATGTGAAGAAAGATACAAGAAAGACTACGCTCCAAAATTTATATAAAATACAAAAATACCCCGATTAGTCTGGGTATTTTTGTATTAACAGCATGGGTTTGATAAACATTTTATATTTGTTGTATAATTAGCTCATGGAGCCAAATAAACTACAACATGAAGAAAGAACAAGTGGTGCTTTGATAGGTTCAGTTATTATTATAATAATTCTCATTGTTGGTGGAATTTATTTCTGGCAAACAAGTTTAAAAGAAAAATTAGATCAAGTGCCTGCAAATACAAATTTAGAAAATACTACTGATACTTCTGGTCTTCCTTTAAATATTCAAAAAGATTTAAACAATATCAATTCAAATATTCCTGAGGAAGCTATCTAAATAAAAAATTAAAATAGCCCCGTCGCTCAAGAGCGACGGGGCTATTTTTTGACAAAAAAGACCAATAAATATAATATACGAGGATGCTTAAAACAAATATAACAAAACTACCCAATAGTGAGATCGAAATCGAAGGAGAACTAAAAGCTGAAGCTTTTGAAAGCTTTTATCATAAGGCTTTAAAAAAAATCGGTGAAACTGTCGAGCTTGATGGTTTCCGAAAAGGAAAAGCACCTGAAAATGTTTTACTTTCTCATGTTCAAGAATTACATATATTAGAAGAAATGGCACAAATGGCTCTTGGAGAACATTATCCAAAAATCGTTGAAGAAAATAAAATCGACGTCATCAGTCGCCCAGAAATCTCAATCACTAAACTAGAGCGCAACAGCCCACTAGGTTTCAAAATAAAAACTTCCGTCATGCCAGAAGTAAAACTTCCTGATTATAAAAGTCTTGCAAAAGAGATAACATCTAAAATTACTGACGCTGAGAAAAATATCATTGTCACTGATGAAGATGTAGAAAATACCATCATGGATATCCGCAAGTCTCGCGCTCCAAAGAAACATGTTTCTGAAAAGGTACACGAGCATAAAGAAGGTGAAGAACATACCCATGAAGAACCAAAAGAAGAAGAGTTGCCAGCTTTCAATGATGAATTTGTACAACAGCTTGGACCCTTTGAAAATATAGAAGACTTCAAAGAAAAACTTAAAATAAACATTAAGCTTGAAAAGGAAAATCAACAAAAAGAAAAAACAAGACTTAAAATTGTTGAAAAAATAATCGATGAAACAGAAATCGATATGCCTGAAGTTTTAGTTGAAGCCGAACTAGATAAAATTTTATTCCGTATGGAATCTGATATAACTCAGATGGGTTTGAAGTTTGAAGATTATCTAAAACACTTAAACAAAAGTGTTGAAGACTTAAGAAAAGATTTTAGGGGTGATGCTGAAAAGAAAGCAAAACTTGGCTTAGTTCTAAACAAACTTTCTGAAGTTGAAAAAATAGAAGCAGATCCTGAGCAAGTTGAAAAAGAAGTCGCTCATTTAATAGAACACTACAAAGATGCCGACCCAGAAAGAGCTACTCTTCATGCTCAAAATGTTTTGATAAACGAAAAGGTTTTCCAATTCCTGGAAACACAATAACAATATAAGAAAAGTAACTTTTTAAAAGACACTTTTCTAAAACATTGTTAAAACTGAGGAACACATACTGATTAACAAAAAAAACCGGCCATTAGGTCGGTTTTTTGTATACGGAAAGTTACCTCCGTAGAATATTTTAAAAGTTACACTTCTAAAATATTCTTTCAAATAAAAACACCAAACTTGCAAAATTTGAGCTAAGATATATTATATAGACATGTTAATACCAACAGTTATAGAAAAAAGTCAGTTTGGAGAGAGAGCTTATGATATCTATTCACGTCTTTTACGAGATCGAATCATATTTTTAAGTGGGCCTATTGATGACAATACAGCAAATATTGTTATAGCTCAGCTTCTTTTCCTTGAATCCGAAGATTCAAAAAAGGATATTTATCTTTATATCAACTCACCTGGTGGATCAGTCACTTCAACTATGGCAATGGTAGACACTATGAATCATGTTCGTCCTGATATTGCCACTTTCTGTGTAGGTATTGCAGCTTCTGGTGCGGCTATTGTTTTATCAGCAGGTAAAAAAGGTAAAAGATTTATACTACCGAATGCTGAAATCATGATTCATCAACCTTCAGGTGGAGTTGAAGGTCAAGCAACAGACATTGAAATCACAGCCAAACATATCTTAAAAACAAGAAACAACTTAAATAAACTATTGGCTAAAAACACAGGCAAAACTCTTGTTCAAATAGAAAAAGATGTAGAGCGTGATTTCTATATGGATGCAGAAGAAGGTAAAAAGTACGGAATTATTGACGAAATCGTCACCAAATCCAAAGCCGTCACAAACAAAGATTAAACTCTCTAAAAATTTCAAAATAGACAAAAAATCCAGCATCTGTTATATTAAAGATGTTGGATTTTACAAATTTATTTACACTCGGTTTACAGGAATACCCTTTATATTATGTGCTTTACAAAAAACTTTCAAATATTTTGCAGTAGGGAGACGAAATCACACATATAGTGAGCGTTCTTGTAAGTCGACATTAGACTTATGAGCACAATAACAATAATCTTACTTGGAGTCGTAGCACTCCTTTTAGGCGTTGGCGTAGGATACTACTTACGACTAATCATCGCCTTGGGGAAAAAGAGATCTATCGAGATCGACATCAAAGATATGATGATCGGTGCTAAAGAAGAAGCACAAAAAATCACAGACGAAGCAAAAGCAAAGTCTGAAAAGGTTTACGCGGAGTTAAAAGAAGAAGAGAAGAAAAAAGAACAAGAAGCTAAAGAGACAGAAAAAAGACTCATTAAGAAAGATGAGCTTTTAGACGCCCGACAGTCAGAAATAGACAAAGAGGTAGAAGGTATCAAACAAAAAGTTGAAGAAATAAAAAAGATTCAAGAAAGAGTTGTAGGTATCGAATCTGAAAAGAGAGGCGAACTTGAAAAAGTAGCAAAACTTTCAGAAGAAGAAGCCAAAGAAGTATTGTTTAGTGATATTGAAAAGAAATATGAACAAGATCTTTTGGTAAGAATGCAGAAATTTGAGAACTCAAATGATGAGAAATTGGACAGACGTGCAAAGGATATCCTTGCCACATCTATCCAGCGTTTAGCATCCAGTACTGCTTCTGACATAATGACAACTGTCGTAGCTATTCCAAACAATGAAATAAAAGGGAAAATTATCGGAAAAGAAGGACGCAATATCCGAGCTTTTGAAAGAGCTTCTGGTGTCGAGCTTATCGTGGACGATACTCCAGGTACAATAGTTATCTCTTCATTTGATCCAGTACGCAGACAAGTTGCTCGTTTCGCTCTTGAGAATCTTATCTTGGACGGACGTATTCAACCAGCCAAAATAGAAGAAGTAGTTGAAAAAGCGAAAGAAGAAATAAATAAAATTATTAAAGAGAAAGGTGAACAAGCAGTCTACGAATGTGGAATCTTCAACTTTGATCCACGTATCGTCGCTATCATCGGAAGATTATACTTCCGTACCAGTTACGGACAAAATGTTCTTCAACACTCTATCGAGATGGCTCACATTGCCGGTATGATCGCGGAAGAATTGGGAGCGGATGTAGCGATAGCAAAAGCTGGTGCTTTGGTTCACGATATCGGAAAAGCTTTAGACCACGAAGTGCAAGGTACACATGTCGAGATCGGTATGCGTATCTTACAAAAGTTCGGAGCAGATGAAAGAATCATTACTGCTATGAAATCTCACCATGAGGATTATCCTTATGAAACTATCGAATCAATCATTGTGCAAACAGCTGATGCTATTTCCGGTGGACGCCCTGGAGCTCGCCGAGACTCAGTTGAAAACTACTTGAAACGGTTACAAGAACTTGAAGCATTAGTAAATGGCTTCCCTGCTGTTGAAAAATCTTATGCTCTTCAAGCTGGCCGTGAAATTAGAATCTTCGTAACACCTGAAAAAATATCCGATGCAGAAGCAAAATTGATGGCTCGTGATATTGCAGTGAAGATAGAACAAGAACTAAAATACCCCGGAGAGATCAAAGTTACTATGATTCGCGAAACGAGAATCATAGAGTATGCGAGATAAGAATTAAATAAAAGACAAAAAGAAAAAGCCCTGTGCAACATTGTGTGCACAGGGCTTTTTTAATTTACAGATGCTTCTTTTAGTAGTTTAACCTTTTCTTTTGCTTCAGGTAGATTGTTGAAAATGGTACGTTTTGAATTTCCATTATTCGATTCTACCAATTTTACCAATTTTTCTAAGTCTTTAGATAAATCTGGATTGAAAACTCTAAAGGATTTCAAAATCTGATCTTTCTGTTCGACATTAAGCCGGTTTACAAGGTAAAGAGGTCCACCAAAAATCATAAATCCGATTTTGTCTCTGAATTTCTTATTTTCCAAAGAGACAACAAAGTGTTTAAACCAAGCCATTACCTTGTCAAAGAATTGATCGGGAGACAAATCAGCCAAATTGTTTAATTCTAGCGGAGAGATATAATTAATTGCTGACATTCGAGCATTTAAATATTTCTCACGCTTAATAAAGGCTTTTTCCACCCAGGAAATTTGTTTTGGGTTTAAAAAAATGAGTTCTTTGCCCCAAGTTTCAGCATAAGTCCATTCCTCTTCAGTATTTGGAAGTAACTTATCTTTTTCGAACTTAGAGGGCCAATACTCTCCTCCTGAATTAATATAGATAACCTTTCCATTCATACGGCAAAGGAAATTACCCGCAATAGTAACGTAAGCCACAGGGCTACTAACGATGTTTTTCATGATTCATGATTTTAATTAGTGATTATTAAGATTATTTACTCTTTTTAAGGATCAAAAATCCCTAAAAGGAGTAAGCAATCTAATAAAACCAATATTGAAAAGAACTTTAACTAGCAAAAATATATCACATATGAACAAAAAGTCAAGTTGCTTTAAGGTTGCCCTTAAAAAACCCTTGTTATATAATAGGGATGTAGGAATTTTACAAGGAGGGGTCGAAAATATTAATAATTAAATTTTAATTACTCGTTAATATCTCACAATTGTGTTATAAAACGAAAAAAAATATATGAATAAACAAGCATTAGTTGAATTAGTTCATGAAAAATTAGGTGGTACAAAAGTACAAGCTGAAGAAATCGTAGATGCGATCTTTGGTGCAATCGTTGGTACAATGAAAAAAGGAGGTGAAGTTTCAATAGCTGGATTCGGAATCTTTTCCGTAAAAGCTCGTGCTGCTAGAATGGCTCGTAACCCAAAGACTGGAGAACAAGTCAAAGTAGCTGCTAAGAAAGTTCCAAAATTCAGAGCTGCAAAGGCTTTGAAGGACGCAGTAGAATAATATTTACCTGTCTGCGCAGGCAGGTCTCTAGAATAAAAAACAACCCCGTCGTAAATTTACGACGGGGTTGTTTTTGTTTTTGACAATAAAAAAACTGACATCTTTATAGATGTCAGTTTTTACTTTTTTGTTACCTTTTTAGGTATAGCAAGAAAATAATAATAATCTCCATTCCATTTGCCCTCTGAGGGGTACAAACCTAAAGCAGGTCCTCTCTTTGGATCAAGAATTAAGGGTACACTTTTAAAACCATCAAAGATAACTTCAGAACCAAGAGCAACTATTCCAAATCCATCAGTTAGAGATACTTCGATTCCAAAAGATTGAAGCTCTTTAATAGTTGCTGGACGTAATCCGTGACTCTGCATAGAATCTAAAACATTCTTTGATGTGATAAAGCCGGGTAAAGAAACGAGGGTGCCGTCGAGTGAATCTATACCTATCGCCTTCTCTTTTTTAAACATAATATTGGAAATCTCTTTTTTATAAAAGAAATAACTACCCTTAGTACTTAATTCCTCTACTGTATTTTTGTAATTAACAAAGAATCTAACAGGAGTCCGAGCAGGTTCAACTGGTATGCTTTTTTGACCAGAACAACTAAAAGAAGAAATAATAGTTACTGCTACAAGTAACTCAATAAAAAACATTATTTTTTTCATAAAAAGGTTTTATTTAGGGTTAGTATTTATTTCGAGGTGCTATTGACTAATCATATTGTAACACACTTTATATACAAAAGTCAAACTAGTATTTTCGTATTACTGCTTTCAAAATAGCAATAACATTGAGACTATTTTCTGGATAAATAGGCTTATAATTTTTATTAGCTGGTTGGAGCCAGACTTTATTTCCTTCTTTACAAAAATATTTCATAGTATATTCTCCGTCAACTTCAGCGATAACTATCTGCATGTCTTTAGCTTGATTTGTTTTCTCAACAAGTACCATATCACCTTTTTCTATGTGTGCATCAATCATCGAATCACCATCGACTTCTAGCATATAAGTAAGTGATTTATTCTGAATCAAAAGGTCATCAAGTTTTATCTTATCTGTTAGTTCTTCTTCAACACTCGCAGGTAATCCTGCAGTCACATATCCAAGCATAGGAATTTCTCCAAAAGATTCAGCAGGAATTAATCTACCAAGATGATCTTTTGCAACGACACCTGCTTCGAGAAGCTTATTCACAATTTTAAAAATAGCATTCTTTGACTTGAAACCAAAAAGGTTCATCATCTCGGAGTATGTAGGCATTCTCTTATTTTCCAAGTAAAAGGATTCTATTTTTGTTTGGTAAACATTCTGCATAAAGATTTAAGGCAAGGGTTAGAATTGAAATTTAAAAAAAGAAGGAAAAAATTTACTCAAAAAACCTTTTTTAGAATTATAACGAACTTTCTTCAGAAGTAATTTATGATCTCTTGCTTCCTTGATATAAACTTCGCCCTGCATAATCTTCAAATCAATTTTCTTATTAATGTTCTGTATCTCTTTTTCTAGCAGTTTTAAATATTGTGTTTGTGACATACATACAGTATAGGTGAACGCTCGTTCACTGTCAATAAACAAAGTGTGGATAAACCTATGAGGTAACTTTCGGTCTATATTGTATAGCTTCTAAGATGTGATTTGCATTAATCTCTCCTGAGTTTTCTAAGTCTGCTATCGTGCGAGCTATTTTTATGACACGGTGATAAGCACGAGCAGAGAGGGCTAAACGTTCAGCGCTGTTATCTAAAAGATTTCTGACTTCATCCGTTAGCTTCACAATATTCGACAAATCTTTCACATTCATCTCGCTATTTGTTTTGATATTTCTATCAAATTTTTGAAATCTATTTTTCTGAATTTCTCGCGCGTTCGTCACTCTATCTTTTATATTTTCACTCTTCTCTCCACCACCTTCTTCGCCCAATTTCTTATAATCAATATTATTTACAGATACCCACAAATCTATACGATCCATGATTGGCCCAGAGAGTTTTCTTTTATACCTATCAAGGTCTGATGGTTTACAAATACAAGCTTTTTGTTTTGATCCAGCATTACCACAAGGACAAGGATTCATTGCTGCAACTAAAATAAAATTCGAAGGAAAAACTGCTGACCCTCGTGCACGAGAAATCGAAACAATATTATCTTCAAGTGGTTGTCGCAAGGATTCAATCACCCGTTTTTCAAATTCAGGAAATTCGTCAAGAAACAAAACACCTCGATGTGCGAGTGTCACTTCTCCGGGTTTTGGATATGACCCTCCACCAATAAGTGATACATAAGACGAGGTATGATGCGGTGCACGAAAAGGTGGAGCTGAAACAAGTTCTCCATGTGTTGCTCCTGCCACAGAATGTATACCGGTAATTTCTAAAACTTCTTCTAAACCAAGGTCAGGTAAAAGTCCTGAAAATGCTCGAGCAAGCATGGTCTTACCAGTCCCTGGTGGGCCGTACATAGCAATATTATGGCCGCCAGCTGCAGCTATTTCCAAACCACGCTTTGCACCTTCTTGTCCTCGAACATCTGCAAAATCAGAACCTTTTCTTTCTTTAGTATAATTTATTTCTGTTTTTGGTTGAACCGAAATTAATTTTCTAGGTTTGCTTTCATCTATGTGTTCCATGACTTCTTTCAAGCTACTCGCTCCAAAAATTTTAATACCATCGACAAGTGCCGCTTCGACAGCATTTTCTTTTGGTAAATATATTTCTTCAAAACCCATTCTTTTTGCTTCTTGTGCTAAAGGCAAAGCACCCTTAATCCTTCTCAATGTACCATCGAGTCCGAGTTCTCCTAAGAAAATCTTCTTCTCTGGGTTAAACTTAATATCACCTGCAGCGAGCACATAAGAAAGTGCAATACCAAGGTCAAAAAAAGATCCTTCTTTTTTAAGGTCTGCTGGTGAAAGAGAAACTATTATTTTTTGGTTCTTTGCTTTTGGAGATTTAAAACCAGAATTTTTTATAGCTGAGCTGACACGGTCTTTTGATTCATCTACGGCTTTGTCTGGTAAACCAACAAGACTAAAAGAGTGGAGCCCTTTAGAAAGGTCCACTTCAATAGTCACGACAACCCCGGTGAGTAAATTTACTTGTGCTGAGTAAACTTTCGCAAAACTCATTTTTAAAAAAAATTATCCGTTTAAATGTTCTTTACAAGTTCTAGCTGCTGGATTAGCTTCCATGCGAGCTGCCTCGATTTCTTTTTTACATACTTCACACTTTCCGAAAGATCCTCTACTGATTCCTTTAATTGCACGCAAAATACTATTCAGTCTTGAACCTAGTTCTTTTAACATCGAACTCTTTTCTTCATAATCAGCAAATCTATCTGCCATATCGTTCTGATCAGCTTCAGGAATATCCTGTTCTTGTGGAGTTGCCTCCCATTCACCTGTTTCAGGCTTTAATTTACCCATATCACGCACTTCTTCCAACAAAACATCTCTCTCTTTTTCTAGGTCTTCTTTTATTTTTTTCTTGTCTAATGTCATACTGAACATAATAACATTTTAAATACTAATGGCAAATAACCTATTTTATAAAAAATTATTTCTTTATTTTACTAGAGGCAAGTCGAAGCATTACTTCATTGGCCACATCTTCTTTGTTTGTAATAATCACAGAATTTTCATCTGCAAAGACATACATTAATACTATCTTACTGTCTTTGTCATAGAGAATACGAGCATTTTTATTTACAACAATCCCATCTTCAAAATTTTTGGTCAACAAATAGCTTGTGTCTGTTGAAATATCAACACCAAATAATCCATGTAAGTCAAAAAACATTTTACCTTCCCAAGCCTGCAATGCAGAAAAAATATCAAAGAAAGAACGTGTTTTTAACAAAATAAATAAATC
Source organism: Minisyncoccota bacterium (assembly GCA_036169735.1). Classification (GTDB taxonomy): domain Bacteria; phylum Patescibacteriota; class Minisyncoccia; order Phycocordibacterales; family UBA9973; genus UBA9973. Next base: position 22,079 of record JAVHNX010000026.1, on the reverse strand, counting down.
GTTTGTATCATTTTTTGTGACTCCTATTAGGAAGTTATCACTTACGAGTGGAATTTGACTTTGATTAAGATTCGCGTTAATCAGACTTAAAAACTTCTTTAATCCTATAGGTGCAGATTTATTTTCTGTTAGATAAATTCCCTCTACTCCACCCTTTTTAACTTTTGTGGCATTTACTTGGCTATAAATGGTTTTAACAACATTTTCAACATTCAATCCACCAACTTCTACAATTTTTGCCTCGTCTGTGAAAATTAAAGGTGTAAACTGCAAAGCCACTGGTACTGTAGATATTTGTTGTTTCAAGATAAGAATAAAGGCGACGGATCCAACAGCCAGAATAACAAACACAATACTAATCAACATAAAAGTTTTATTTCTTCTGCTTTCAGGAGATAAATTTTCTTTTTCTTGTTCCTGCTCTTCTTTTTCGTGAATTATTTTTTTAATAAGTCCTCCTTCATTAATTTCAATAACCTTAGCCATATCCCCGGCATAAGTTTGAACAATTTTATTCTGTTTCTTATTTTCTGGTATCATTATTTTTAACTATTCCAATACATCCTTATTATACAAATTAATTGTACAATTCACTATGTGTACCAATATGAATAAATATAACAGTGTCACCCACTGCTTCATATAAAGCACGAACATCACCTGTTATATTTACACTTCTGCATCCTTCGTATGGATAATGCACATAATGATTATTTAATATTTCGGAAAACTGGTCAATTCCGAAAATAGTCAATCTCTCATAAAATTTTTCCTGGATTTTTATAGGAAGTTTCTCAAACTTTTTGTTAAACTTTTTATGAAAAGTAATTCTCATAATTTCTTTAGAAAATCAATTGCTTCTTTTGTTGTACTAAAAGGCCCAGACAAATTCTTACCAGCCTTAATATCTCTTCTTGCCTCTTCGATAACCTTAATCGTCTTTTTGTTAGGCATCGGTGCGGTAAACAATGCCTGTCTCTCTATGACAAAAGTCTTTAAATAGTTATTAACTAACGTACCAAGCGGAAGCCCCATCTCTTTTGCGAGCTTTTGAGCTTTTGTTTTTAACACTTTATCTGTTTTTATAAGCATTGTTGTATTCATATACTCAAGTATATATTTTGGTATAGTTTTGTCAATACAAGTTTATCTACCTTAAAATAGTTTTATTTTGTAATTTCCTTATCTAACCGTTTCGCTTCAGCCCAAGCAAGCTCATAAATCTTTTTCATCGCATCAGCAATCTCAGTACTTTCAATAATAATCCCGAGTTTCTCCCGCCATGAAGCGATCATTACTTTGTTGTCGTAAATATTTATTTCAGGATGAAATCCAAATTTATCTTCCGGAACAAAAGCTGATTCACGCATTTCCTCTTTGTCATGTTTTGAAAGTTCCCGTCCCTCAGGATTGTCCGTGAATATTGCTCTGATAGGTATTCCCTTCTTCGCTCTACGCTTATAGTATGTTGGAAAATATCCAGGCAACGCCTTATGAACATCATCAACACTTGCATAAGCCAAAATTGGTTCGTGTGAACTTAAAGTATCTTCATAAACTTGTTTTAATCCATCTGTGCCTTCATAAAATCTAATTTGTGGGCGACCACTTATATTGTGCATAGATTTAAGCTCTGGAATAATTTGTCTTGCTTCATTTAACTCATTTTGTCTTCGTTCTAATTCTCCAGCAATTAATTTTTCAATATTGTCTGGTGATTCTGCAACATATTCTTGTTTTGGTTCTTTTCCAGAAATACTAACTAACTTTTTAGATGACAATCTATTCAACACATCATAGCCTGTGGTCCTGTTTAATAATGCTTTTCGAGATATCTGAGAAACCGTACCTTTTCCAAGTTCCAGAAGAGCTATGTACATAGCAATTTCATTTTCTGAAAGACCTATTATTTTCAACTGTTTTTCAATTGGTGAAAGTTCTTTTTTCATATTCTAAGTATATATTATTTGTTATATTTGTGTCAAGTTAATCCCACACTATTTTTATAGATATAATTATAGCTTGATTTATATAGGCTATTTTTATATATTATGACGAATATACTTGACAATATAGCTACAATCTGCTACTATTAGCAATATAAATGTTCTTTGAAAAATAATTTGATTGGCGACACGGGGCGATTCTAGAAGCCCCGATTCACCAATTAAATTTATAACCATGAAAACTAAAATTGTTTTAATCAAACCTGAATACCCATACGGAAAATCTCAAATCCATTTCGGAATATCACTTTATGTGGTAGCACAACAATTAAAAGCAGCTGAATATGAAGTAAACGTAATTGACATGAATCTTCACCCACTCAACTTGAAACAAGAAAAAATAATACATGATGCCGACTTTATTGGACTTACTGTCACTGGAAACCCAAACATACCAAAAGTTTTAGAATGCATAGAGAGGTTTAGTAGTAGTAATGCCAAAATAATGGTTGGTGGCCAGCCTATTGAAAAGATGGAATCTGATTTATTTCAAAAAGTATTTGGTAAAGATATAATTCAAATAAAAAATGATTTGGATCTTGCCAATATACTTGGAATAGAAATATCACGACTTGCATCCCCTTTTGAAATTTCGATAGTTGAGATTTTTAAAGAAATTCCTGAAAATGATTTACGCCTTTATCTTAAAAGCGAAATAACACTTTTTATTTCTCAGGGGTGCCATTACAATTGTAAATTCTGCGTAGCAGTAAAAGGGGTGAAGGAAAAATTCAAAGACATTAACGCTTTCAAAGAAGAACTCATTTTTCTTGCAGAAAAAGCAAAAAGTTTTAACTATTCAAAATTAGAATTTTACGCCACGAACCTAGATTTTTTCCAAAATCCAAAAAAAGTTTTAGAATATCTGGATATTGTAGCTTTTGTAAAAGAAAAAACAGAAATCGATATCCGTATTAGATGTCTAGCATGTATTACTTCATTCCTAAGTGCTCACCAAACTATTCCAAACTTAAAAACACGATGTAAAAAAAGTGGGCTTTGGTCAATTGGTTTTGGTGTGGATGGTACAGATTTAAATGTGTGGAAAGCACAAAAGAAAACACAAAATAATTTAGAAGATTTACTTGAATGTCTTAAAATTACAAAAGATTATAAGATAAGATTAGAAATCTTATTTATAATGGGTTTCGATCAAGACAATTTTAAATCACTCTGGAAAAATTTTAAAAATGTTTGTACTTATTTGGCGAAAAATAACCACGCAATTTTACGCCCTTACCTTGCAAAGCAATGTGTTCCAGGCAGTGGTGGTTGGAAATCGTTTGATAAAAAGGATATATTTTCGGATAATCCAAAATTATTTTACAATATGGACTTTGCAGTAGCAGGTTCAAAATTTACTCACCCTAACTTTTGGCACAGATTAATTTCCAACACCGCATATTTATCAATGTGCGGACTATTTTATCCATTTGGTAAATGTGCAACATCCCCACTTATGCCATACGGAAAATTTGAAATCTGGAACAAGTTTGCAAGATGGTGGAACAAAATTATGCCGTTTGATTTATAAACATCATTTATAATTTCAAAAAGTCGGAACACAATGTTCCGACTTTTTTTATTGTTTTATACCTCTCTTACAACCTCAAATCCATTCATACTACCTGTAATAGTAAGGCCGATAACCGTATTAACATTATTTTGTTTTTTTATTTTTTCAGCTATTACATTAAGTGTCGCTCCCGACCCAGTAAAATCATCTATAATAAGAACTCTATCATATATTTGACCTCTCGTTGATACAAGCATTGTTGATTCTGCGTTTATTATTCTATCTTTAATATCCTTCAAACCTTTTTGTTGTATAGTAATGGGAGTTTTAATTTTTTCTATTTTAATAATTGGTAGGTTTATCACAATTTTCTTTTCTAATTCTTTCATAAATTGAATATTTCTAGGTACTGTTGGAGGAACAAAGGCAATAGCACCTACTTTTTGTATTAAAATAAAATGTTCTATCTTAGGAATAATAATTTCCATTACTTTTGCCATTAGTTTTTTGTCTTGTGTTTGTTTTGCATAAAAAAGCCACTGTCCTATCTTTGTCTTACCAAAAACAGGTAAACTATAGGGGTATAAATAATATAATTCATTCAAAAAAATTTCATTTTGTTTGAAAGAAGTTTTTATTTTTTCTGTTGCATTTATGAAACCATCTTTTTTGAAATTTTCATATTCCTGTAATAAATTAACGTACTCTTTCGATTTTTCTGTAACTTTGTAATTTCTGTCATCGCACCATTTTATAAAACCAGGAAAACCTAATATTTCTGTACCATTTGGCTCTAGTAGAGTAAAGTTTTCATCAATAACATCAATTATTTTCTTATCAAGGTTATATATATATTCTGATACCTTACTTTTTTGTCTTTCTTCTGTTATTGAGTAATAGACTTTTGGAGGAGTTCCTGTTTTTTTGATTACGTTTTCTTCGACTAGTTTCTTTAAATATCTATGAATCATTGGTTGACCAATAGAAAGTAAACTGCCAAGATCATTTGCAGATATTTGTCCCCTATTCTTTATAATATCTATTATTTTTAGCTTATTTTCACTCACAGTATATAGTATACTATATACTGTATACTATTGCAAACTATCCAACCGTTTCGCTTCAGCCCAAGCGAGCTCATAAATCTTTTTAAAAAAGTATTTTAAATCAAAGAGAGCGACCGAAGGTCGCTCTCTTTTTTGTTTCTAATTTTTAATTTTAATTTCTTAAACCTTTGGTGCAAAGAAGTCCTTATTCGCTTCTTTAATTGAAAGACTTATCTTTCCTCTTTGCGCATCGATAGCGATGACTTTCACAGGGACTATCATACCTTCCTTTATCAGGTCACTCACTCTTTCGACTCTAAATGGTGCGATTTCAGAAATATGAACCATACCATCAGTAGCAGAGTTAAGACGAACGAAAGCTCCGAAGTCCGCAATCTTTACAACTTCACCTTGTAGGATTTCTCCAGGCTTGAATTCGTGTGTCATTTCTTCTACAATTTTCTTTGCCTTTCCAGCAGAACCATCTCTACCGGTGAAGTACACAGTACCATCATCTTCGATAGTTATTTCTGCACCAGTTCTCTCTTTGATATCTTTAATTACTTTTCCTCCAGAACCGATAACTCCTCCAATTTGTTCTGGTTTGATTTTGATAACTAAAATTTCAGGAGCACTTGGAGAAATATTTTCTCGTGGTTTTGGAATTTCTTTTTCAATCGCATCTAGAATATGTTGACGAGCTTTTTTACCTTGAGCCATCGCTTCAGATAATATTTTTATTGAAACACCATCCACTTTTACATCGAGCTGAATTGCAGTGACACCTTCACGAGTACCGGCAACTTTGAAATCCATATCACCATGATGATCTTCGGGTCCTTGAATGTCGGTCAAAACTTTGTACGCATCATCGTGTTCATACATCAAACCCATCGCAATACCAGCTACAGGATTTTTGATTGGAACACCAGCATCCATGAGTGCAAGTGTTGATGCACAAATACTTGCTTGTGAAGTAGAACCATTCGATGCCATTGATTCAGAGACGATACGAATAGTGTAAGGGAAATCTTCTTTACTTGGTAGAACCATCGCAAGAGCTTTTTCTGCTAGAGCACCGTGTCCTATTTCTCGGCGATTTGTAAATCCACTGCGTCCTGTTTCTCCGGCTGAGAATGGAGGGAAATTATAGTGATGCATAAATCTTCGTGAAGTTTGTAAATCCATTCCATTCACTTCTTGTTTGTCTCCAGGTCCACCGAGAGTGAGCGCTGAAAGTACGTGTGTACCTCCGCGATAAAATATTCCTGAGCCGTGCAAAATTTTTGATAGACCTCCAGCTTGTGCATAAAGTTCTCGAACTTCATCCATCGCACGACCGTCAGCTCTCTTGTTTTCTTTGACAGCTTTTTCGTGAAGCATGTCATTTTCTGTATCATCAAAAATGTCATCCTCAAGTTGGAAATCTTTTCGATCACCATTTATATATTTTTCTTTTACCAAATTATTCCATTCATTATGAAGCGCATCAATTTTCTTTTTTCCTGGTCCAGCAAAAATTGCTTCCTCCATTTTTGGTAAAATATTTTCATTGAACAACGCAACAGATTCTTCAGAAATTTTGTCATGGATTATTACTCTTTTTTCTTTACCGATTTCTGCAATTATTTTTTTCTGAAAATCTTCAAGCTTTGTAATTTCTGCACTTGCAAGCTGTAACGCTTCGGTAAGTTCCTCTTCTTTTACTTGTCGAGCTGCTGCCTCGATCATATTGATAGTACCCTCTCTTCCGCAAACGGTCAGGTCAAATTTGTATGGGTATTCTTCTTGTCGAAGATTAGTTGATGCATTTATTTTTAAAATTTCATCATCATACTTTCCTACACGCACACAACCGATCGGACCCTTCCAAGGAATATTGGAAACAACAAGAGCGAGAGATGCTGCGTTCACGGCAAGCATAGCTGGATCATTATCATCGCAAGCAATAACTGTGACAATAATCTGAACTGCATGTCTCAAGTTCTGGTCAAACAATGGACGAATAGTTCGGTCGATAACACGACAAGCAAGGATAGCTTCATTGGAAGGTTTACCTTCACGTCGAACATATTGTGAACCCAATATTTTTCCTGCAGCATAAAATTTTTCTGCGTAGTCGACAGTCAAATTAAAAAACCCAAGACCAGCTTGTTTGTCTTTGGACATACAAGCTGTCGCGAGAACTATAGTCTCACCATATTTCAACATCACTGAACCGTGTGCTTGGTCAGCTAGATCTGAAAAAATAGCGGTCATGATTTTTCCACCGATTTCTACTTCATACTCTTTCTTTTGCATAATTTTTTTATTCTCTCCAACTTAAAATTGGAAAGGTTTAGTTCGTATCCAGACTGCAGTATTGTTCTCTGGTCTGAATGCCCGAATGTGTAACATCCTGATTACCTAAGTGATTAACACTTTGATTACCCTAGAGATTAACATTTCGAATACCCAAATATGGAACACTACCTTATGTCTAGACGCGAACTGATTAACTAATAAACTACTGATAATGTTAGCATTTTAAAGATAAAACGCAAAAAAAATCTCCCCTTTCGGAGAGACTCTTTTTTATTTAACACCAAACAAATATTTTCTAGGATTTTCTGATAGATCTACGAAATCATCAGCCACTTCACGAAGTTTTGCGGAAGTAGATTTCCCAAAAGATATCACTTCTACTTGAGTCATCGTCTGAAGATATTCTACCAATGGTACAAAATCTCCGTCACCCGAAACTATTACTATAGTGTCCAAGCGCGGAGCATTTTTGATTGCATCCACAGCTAGACCAACATCCCAATCTCCCTTTTTTGTTCCAGTATGAAAAATTTGTAAATCCTTGGTTTTGGTTTCAATACCGAGCTTGGTCAATGCTTCAAAAAAATTCTTTTCTTCGCCGGCTTCTGTTGTGATGACATATGCTACAGCTCGGACAAGTTTCCTTCCTGCAACTGCTTCTTTTAAAACTGCTCCGAAGTTCACTCTAGCTTTATATAAATTTCTCGCACTGTGATACAAATTTTGTGTATCAATAAAAACTCCAACTCTTTGTTCTTTGTGTTTAATTACTGTCATAAAAAAAATTATTTTAATAATAAAAACTACCGACCTAGGAAAAGTATACCACCTTTTTCCCCGATGTCAGACATAGGGGAATTCCCCTATGTCTGACATCGGGGAAAATTCGACAAGATTTCATTAATAAAAAATCTCCGCCAGAAGCGGAGATTTTTTATTGTTTGATTTAAGCTAAACCCATTTTCTTCATTAGAGCGTCGTAACGAGGTTTACTCTTTCTCATTAGATACTTTAAGTGAGTTCTTCTGTCGGCAACCATCTTGATTAGACCACGACGAGAATGAAGATCCTTTTTATGTTTCTTTAAGTGTTTTGCTAGTTCATCAATCTGAGTGGACAAAACAGCAACCTGAACCTCGGAAGATCCTGTGTCTTTGTCATGAACTTGATTTTTCTTTATAACTGCTTGCTTTTTCTTTGTAGTTAACATGTGCATATCTTAGCACAAACACGTAAAAATTGCAAATTACTCCCAGAGACCTGAAATAGAAGGAATTTTAGAAAAATAAAGTAACTTTTTAAAAGCATTGCGCAGGCTGGCGAGCCGAGCATAGCAATTCGCCAGCAGGCGAATATGTGTGGTTTTAAAAAGATACTTTGTTTTCCTAAAATTAATTTAAACAAAACTTCTTCATGTCTGGTATATGGTAAATATTGTGCGACATTATTTCTGTTATAATTAATTTATGGTATCAGAGATAGAACAGCTCAAAAGAGAATATTTGGAACATATGGAAATCGAAAAAGGTTCCAGCCTAAAGACTATCGAAAATTACGAACGATACATGACGAGGTTTTTATATTTCGCGAAAATAAAAACAGCAAAAGAAATCACTGACGAGCTAGTTCGAAACTTCCGATTATTTTTAAACCGCCAATCTGCCGGCAACAATCGCGCGACTGGAGCGACTCTCAAGAAAAAAACTCAAAATTATTATTTGATTGCTCTGCGTTCTTTTTTAAAATATCTCGCAAAGAGAGATGTTACTTCTCTCTCAGCTGAACGTATCGATTTGGCAAAAGTTCCCGAGCGTTCTCTCGATCTCATCTCTTCACAAGATTTAGACAGACTGCTCGCTGCACCCGAAGGTAACGATTTAAAATCTCTTCGTGATCGAGCCATTTTACAATTATTGTTTTCAACTGGTCTTCGTGTTTCAGAATTATGTTCACTGACACGAGACATTGATTTTTCGACAGACGAATTTTCTATCAGAGGAAAGGGTGGTAAAGTGCGAGTTGTTTTTATTTCCGACGAAGCAAGAAAAGATGTGAACGAATATTTAAAAAAACGTGATGATATGGATGATGCTTTATTTGTGAAAGTAGATATTGAAAAAGGCACAAAAGAAAAAGAGGGTCTCGCTCGCAGATCAATAGAAAGAATTGTAAAATACTACGCGGTCAAAGCCGGTATTTCTAAAAAAGTTACTCCCCACATAATAAGACACTGCTTCGCAACTGACCTATTACAAAATGGCGCAGACATCCGCAGTGTGCAAATAATGCTCGGACATTCAAGTATTTCCACCACACAGATTTATACGCATATTACTGACAAGCAACTAAGAGAGGTTCATAAAAAATTTCATTCTAAAAGAGAATAAAAAAATCTCCTTCGTTGAATAAACAACGAAAGAGATTGATACGATAAAACCAAAAAGTTTAATAAGATAAAAAGGAAATTCTTTGACCTTCCCATTTTCTTGTTCCACCGTAACACAAGGAGATAAAACATCTATCTTCTTTTTCTGCAACAGGAATTACAGGCTCTTTTACTTTAACTTTTACCGGAGCCGGGGCAAAAAGCATTAAAATTGAAACTATTACATTAGTTTCTTTCCCTTTTTTCATTTGGTTTGTTTTTTTAATTGTGAATACTATTGTATTTAAAGAACGAATCCAATCCTAACTAGGACGGAAGAGTAGCATACCTGCTTCATATAAAAAAGCAAACTTTGGTGTACAATATATGCATGACAAAGATAGTTTCCTGGAACACAAACGGTCTACGAGCCACAGCAAAGAATGGATTTTTTACTCCGTTATTCAAAAATAAAAAAATAGATATTTTATGTTTACAAGAAACTAAAGTAGAAGCTGACCAGCTACCTCCTGAAGTACGAGATGTAACAGGTTACACTTCTTATTTTTCACATTCTAAACTGCGAAAAGGTTACAGCGGTGTCGCTATTTACTCAAAAATAAAACCAATAGAAGTTTTTTATGGAATGGGTATAGAAAGATTTGATATTGAAGGACGAATAGTCGGAGCCAAATATAAAGACTTCACTCTAATAAACTTATACTTTCCAAATGCTGGCACAGACCCAGAGAGACTGAGGTATAAACTTGAATTTTATGATGAATTCTTGAATTTTATTATGAAACTAAGAAAGAAAGGTGAACACGTAATCTTTTGCGGAGATGTAAACACAGCTCATACCGCAATTGATCTAGCCAGGCCAAAAGCCAATGAAGAAAATACTGGTTTCCTACCAATAGAACGTGAATGGATTGATGAAGTTATAAATAATGGATTTTCTGACGTTTTCAGGCATTTTTACCCCAATAAAATTGGAGCTTATACATATTGGGATATGAAAACCTTCGCGAGAGATAGAAATGTCGGATGGAGAATAGATTATTTTTTCGCTAGTAATGAAATAATCCCTAAAATAAAAAAAACTGGTATAGACACAGACTACATGGGTTCAGATCATTGCCCTATCTGGATGGAGATTGAATAAAAAGAACCAGACATATAAATGCCTGGCTCATTGGTGATAATTTTACTACGAGGATTATCAATTTCCTTTGTTTTTTTGATTTCAAATTTATCAATTTACTCTTATGGTAACGATTGATGACATCCCATCCTTAGACATACAACTCGTGTGAAAAGTTTCAACCTTTTCGACTTCTACTGAATTAAATTTCGTATCAGTGAAAAAATTAATACCTCGTTCGGGGGTGGTAGCTATACTTTCACTCATTTGATCAAAAATTTCAACTCTTTTTTGATAGAAAACTACAAATCTAGTATCTGTAATTTTTTTATCTAATGAAGGATTATCAATCCTAGTGTCATCAATAACTATATTGCAGTATTTCTTCCCTGATCGGTCTTCACCGTTGAACGTTTTAATTAAAAAATCATATTTTTTAAACGAAGAATCTGGTGTAGCCTTTTGGTAGTAATCCTGTGGATATACTACAAATTCTTTCTGGGCAGATACCACAGATGGTACTAACAAAATAATTGAAATAATCACTGCTATTACCCATGTAGCGTTCATGCGGGTTGTGTTTTTTTTCATTTGCTTATTGGTTTTGGTTTTGGTTTTGGTTTTGGTTTTGGTTTTGGTTTT
>JAVHNX010000026.1:0-10956 GCA_036169735.1 Minisyncoccota bacterium | reverse complement strand
TCATTTGCTTATTGGTTTTGGTTTTGGTTTTGGTTTTGGTTTTGGTTTTGGTTTTACAAAGTACATCTGTTTCGTCCTTTTGGACTCATCAGTCGAAATACACATTTCGAGACAGTGTGGCAAAAATATTTTCACCACTATTTGGATAATTTTACTTTGAGGCTTATCCGTTTTCCTTTTTAATATTGAGTGGTAAGGTGAGAATACTCAACCATATTACTTGATTTACTCAATTACTTTCCCTGAGCCATTACAAGGTATATCTCTAACATTCCTCAAGTGAACACCCTCTTCTGAATCATCTAGTTCACGAGGTGCTACTCTTGTGTGAGATACTAATTTAAAATTACCTTGAATCTCAGTTTCCTGAACGGAGATTTCTTCTCCGCATTCTGGACATATACTTTTTTTCATATCTGTTTAATTTTAAGTTAGACAATATATTAAAGAACAATCTCTACAGAACAACGATTACAATAATCACAGTTCTGATAAAGAGGAGAAACATTTGCCGTAGCATTTGTTTCTCCAAAATTAAACTTTTCTCTGTTACCAGAAAGGCATCACGTTCCACCGTGAAGGTTTTTACCTGCCATTTTTAGAATAATTTGTTTAAGTTTTTAGTAAATAAACAAACTAGATTTTGGCTGGACACTCCTATAAATATGGTCCTCCAAATCTCACAATATCTCTGACATTACGTATGTCATATCCTTGAAACTTCAATTGGTTTGGAAAACCAATCTAGCTTCAAGGAAAGATTTGTTCCTCTGTCCCCGGTGGTCACCGGAACCTATCGTTACTCATATTCCAGAGTGGAAATTGAAATTTGGTTTAAAAGAAGTCGCACTGTGAATCGTCAACTAAACACAGGCTCCAAATTTCAATTTCCACCCTAGAATTATTTTAAAAGAACAATTTACACTATCAATCCACGAAACATTTCATGAACTGAATAATGTGGGTGACTTTTACTAAAGGTGTCACCCGGGTTTTCCTTGGATGTTTTTATTGGGCACATCTTTGCCTTTTTATACGATGAGCTGATTAGTTCGTATTACCTGAGTTCTTATCTAGAACCATTACCCATTGGGGTCTTCAGAATTCTTCTTTCGAAGAACCTCTGGCTGCGTGACATCGCCTTTTTAGGGGATCCATCTGCAGTAAAACCATTTTGGGCAAGTAGCTTATTAGCCATCTTATCCAACTCTTTCGTGTCTTTCATACACTTGTGGTTTGATTGGTTACTAATATCTCCATATATAGAGACAATAGTAACCAATCAAACCTTTATAAAATGAACAAGTCTTAATTTTTGAAATAACCTTTATCAAACTTCTGAATTTAATTTAGCAATAATTATTTACTTTGTTAACTAGTTTTGTCATGTTATTTCTGTTAAAATCATATAAAGTAAGCATATAAACGATTTATTATTAATTTAACAAGAATTTTTGTCATTTTATGATTGAAATACCACAAGAAATTAAAAAAGTATTAAGAGAAATAGGATTGGACCGCACAGAATCCCAAGTTTACGTGGCTCTTCTAAAAAAGAGTCTTCTGGGTATTCAAGACATTTCAAACGAACTCAAGCTTCCACGTTCTTCGGTACATATTGCGTGTGAAAGTTTAGTCGACAAAGGAATCGTAAAAATAACTAAATTAGGCAAAAGACGAACTTTTTATATTGAGCATCCAAAAGATATTGGAAATTTTTTAGTACAACAGGAAAACAGTATTTCTTCTAAAAAGAATTCACTGAATGAGATTCTACCTCGACTAATTGCAACATACGCAACATCTCAAGAATCTGAGCCTATCGACATAGAAGAACTTCAGGGAGAAGACGGACTCGTAGAGATATTTTACCGTTCCTTGGATCAACCAAAAAATGGAGAAGTTTTAAGATTCGGAGCTGATCCGGCCATGTTTACTGTTGCAAGAAATAGACTTGTAGAATATAGAGAAGAAAGAATGAAAAAAAAGATTTATACTCGCTTGTTGTTAACGGAATCAGAATATTCAAAGGAAGAAATTAAAGATGCTCGTTTTAAAATGCGTGAGGCTAGAATTTTACCAAAAGAAGTCTACAATCCAAACACTCAAACTTCTGTCTGGGCTGACAACGTAACAATAACTATTTGGGACAAAGGCCTTCACTCCATAATAATAAAAAACAAAGCTATTGCTGAATTTATGAAGCAAATGTTTGAAATTGCATGGAGCCAAGCCAGGAAAGACTGATTAGACCGTTGTATAAATTTAAAACTCCTAATCCTCTGGATTACTTTACTTTTTAATCCAAAAGTGTTATTGTATATTCGAAATTCTAAAATAGAATATTCATTGCATAGTTCTTAAACAATTTAAAACCCCCGATAAAATGAAAAATTTAATTATTTTTTTAATGCTTTTACAAGCACCAGTTATTTTAGCTCAAGAAACATTTTCTAACAGAGTAAAATCCTCTTTTAGGAATGCAAAGAATCATCTTATGGTACATGACACAGTCAGTGTTTACAAAGACACTGCATTTAAAGTAGTAATGATGCCATTCAAACGTTCTGATTATCAGACCGAAAGAAAAGATGGTTATTTTATTTTTAAAGCAGTTGGTCACTCGAAAAATAGTGACCTCGATTCTGCAAGGGCTACGGCTTTTCTAAATGGTTATGAGATATTAAAATCTCAAGTATCCAGTGAAACAAAAAGTTATCTTAATAATGTAAATGTTAAAGATGAAAAGATTTTTCAGAAAAAAAATGAAGAATATTACGAAGTTTTTATTTTATTGGAGGAAAATGAAAAAGATGTCCATCTTTGCCGGGTTGGTATTTGTAAACATAACTAATTGTAGTTTACAATAAAAAATTATGTCCAACCTTCAAACTTATACATCATGACTAAAATAGAATTAGAAACAAAATGGAAAGAAAAAATTAATCTTTTATTACATAAAAGAAACATAATTCCAGAAATAGATGTTAAATTATTTTTAAAGGAAAATTTCTTTGAAGTTTCTCTGGATTTTGATTTAGTATTACAACTTTCTGGTGAAAAAATTTCATTAAGTAAATTTGTTACTAAAATGGTAAATTATGCCATCAAAAACCAACTGAGTAACAAAGGAGGTTATATTGGAGTTTGCGAGCCACTCCCTGGATTAGATTACTATGACAACAAAATAGATAGGTATAGTAATGGTGAATCAGCAAAATATCAATCTGCTTTTGGCAAATGGTATGGTGATAATTAAAAAAAACAAGGAAATATATGAGCCTCAAAGTAAAATCATCCATGAGCCGGACATAACAATGTCCGGCTCTTTTTTTAAAAAAAATTAAAGTTTAACTAGTTTGAGTTTAATCCCTGAACCAAACCAGTCTTGAGCATGTTTTTTGAAGCTTTTTGTAATATCAGTTACTAGGAATTCCCTCTTTCCATTTTTTTGAAGCTTTGTTTTTACTTCGTCCTTGTTTATAAGATATTGTTTAAGTCGCTGAGCTATTAATTCGTCCTGAGAAAAAACTATCACATCTTTACCAACCATTTCTCGGATCTCTTTTTTTAATATTGGATAATGAGTACATCCCAAAATTATTGCTTGGACTTTGTGGCGCATCAATTTTTCAATATACTCTTTTAGCATAGGCTTAACCCATTTAATTCCACCATTCTCAATCATAGGGACCAAGAGTGGAGCTTCTTGCTGGTAGACTTTTATTTTTTTGTTGGCTTTTCGGAATTCTTGTGGATATTTATTTGAAATGACAGTTCCTGGAGTCGCTAGTACACCAATTTTTTTTAATTCTTTATTTTCAATAACCTTTTCAATAGTCGGAACTAAAATACCAAGCACTTTTCTGTCTGGCCAATTTTTCGGCAAATATTCTTTTCTTACTCTATCAATACCTTCTGCTGAGGCAGTATTACAGGCAACTACAACTAGTTTGCAATCTTTTTTATATAAGAAATTTAATGCTTCTTTCAAAAATTCGTAGACAGTATCAGCAGACCTGTTTCCATAAGGTACTCTTTTTGTGTCACCCAAATAAATATAATCATATTCAGGTAATTCTTTGATTATTCTTTTTGTAACCAAAAGACCACCCAATCCTGAATCAAAAATACCAATTTTCATCCTTTTATTTTAACACGTATTAAGCATATTATTTTTATCCTAAATCTATGCTATTATTTTAATATGAAAGCTTCAAGATTAGAACAATTATCCGACGGTATTTTCGCAATCGTAATGACTATCATTGTTTTCGAATTAAAAGTACCTGCGTTGCCTATAGGCACAGGAAATTTAGATGTTTGGCGAGCACTCATATCTATGTCGCCACTTTTCCTTAGTTACATGCTTTCCTTTGCTATGCTTTTCACTTATTGGCGAGCACACCATTTTTTCATTTCTGTTTATGCCAAAAATATAGATATGACACTTACCAACATAAATGCACTCTTTTTCCTTTTTGTCGGTTTAGTACCCTTCTCCACATCACTTTTAGGACGAGCAAGCGGATTAGAACTGCCAATAATAATCTTTTCTACAAATATCATCCTTATTGGTCTTTGTCTTTACTGGATGCGAGACTATATATTTCATTCTGAACATATTAAAAATATTGAAGTAAGTCACGACGAAATCATACGTGGGACAATTAGAATGCTAGTGCCAGTGTTCTCCGCTCTTATAGCCATTCCTCTTTGTTTTTTCTACAAACAAGCAGCCCTAGCTCTTTTGGCAATATCTATTCTATTTAATTTCTCACACTACAGCACCCATTTCTTGGTGAAATTAAATAAACTTTTTAGATAGAAATCTTTTTTATTTAATTTTCATTTTTTACTAAACTCTTTTTCTGTTCTTCATCCAGCAATCCACCTAGAAGGTTGGAAAGTATTTGTCTCCTAATTTCTAGTGTCAAGGTTAAGCCTTGACACTCTTCTATTGCATAAAAGATATTTTTATTGTAAAGTAATAAAAATTCAGAAATTTAAATACAGTATAAATCGTTCCTAAAAAACAAAATAACATGAAAAAATTAATCCTCAAAAAAGCAGCTTACTGCTTAGTAATTTGTAGCTTAGTTTTTACAACATCAGCGTTGACTGGAAATTACAAACAAATTTGTTTATTGTCATATATTGCTATTTTTGCTCTAGCTAGTATATCTATTGTTCGTTTCCTTAAAACAGAGAAAAAACTTAGTTTATTATACAAAAGACAAGAAAGTAGTATCTGGCTACTAAATCAAAAAGAGTTGGGAAGGATAGAAATAAAAATTGAAAATCCAACAATTGACGGGGTAATTTTGTTAATTATTGGAATATTTTTTGAAGGACTGCTTATTTATAATTTTTTTCCTTCACCAACAAATGAAAACATTACAGATCAATTATTTGGTGTCGGATTTCTTATTGTTGGTATAGTCATCCTTTTTTGTCTCTTCGCTTTATCCTTTTGGTCATCTGTTTTTAATCACCTGAGTTTCAAGGTAGAAAGATATGGATTAACTTCCGAAGAAGTTGGAAAATTAGTTAAGAGTGACTTTTTGGAAAGAACAACAAAAGAGAAATTCGAGTTTGAGTATGTTAGTTTTTTTTATATTGAAAAAGCCGACAATCAATCTGAAAACAATATTGATGTTCCAAGCCCCAGAGTAATAGCTAATTTTTTTAGAGAACATCGAAAGCTACTGGAAATTAACTTCAGTAATTTCCTTGAAAAAAAGAACGTAGAAAATGAAAACAAGATTAAAGATGAGAAAAAATTAGAAAAAATCGCTAGTTATCTAACAGATTAAATTAAAATACAAAATCCCCACATGTCCGACATGTGGGGATTTTTTTATTTTTCAGCATGTGTCCTAGTGTCAAGGTTAAACCTTGACACTTTTATCAAAAAAATCCTACTGTAAAGTACTATCTACCCTATATAACACAACATTAAATGACTAAAACAAACTAAATTGTTCACGAATTTCTTTTGAAATATAAAAATCCTTGGTTAATATTTTTAGTAATTTCTTGGCTTTCATTTCATTGTGTTCAAGAATAAGACTAATTGACTCAGATTTTTTAAAAAGGATATTGAGTTTTTCTTTAAGAATTTCCTCATTTGTTATAGTTTGATATAACTTATCAACTGTATCTGAAAGAGTTTTTGAAATTCGAGTGGTTATAATATATGGTCCTATAATTACTATATGATCACGACGACTAAATGAGCTATTTTTATCAGTATTAGTTTGATGATATTCATTATCTAGTAATTTTTTAATATTTTTATCGAACAACGATATTCCGCCAATATTTGTATAAACCATTGTTTTTTTATTTTTTAAACCGTTATAATATTCATATTCACTCTCTTTTCTGCCATTAAGATACAACCAAAATTGATGTGGCATAAATTCAACAACAGGAAAAATTCCGTATTCCTTTTCAATATCAACCCATGTATGTTTCCAAAACAAATCAACATGATCGAGCTTATTAAATTGATAAATAATTCGCTCATTAGCAGATAAATTGAATGTATTTTGTTTAGAAACCAGACTCACCAAATTATCTCTCCATACATTATTTATTATGTATATTTTCTTTTGTTTTATAACAATATTTTCAGCAATAAGTTCACGCAGAGTTTTATATATTCCTTGAATAGTCGCAGATATTTTCTTGTTTTTTAGATATTCCTCAAGATAAGAAACAGGACCTTCTTTTTCCAAAAGAGCTTCTGTTGTATGGTCATATAATGTTTTTTTAGTCCCAAGTAACATAAATAGATTATATCAAAATTAAACTAATAGTTTAATAATTATATATTTTATGCAATAAAAACGACAACTTAGCAAGTTCCTGCTACACTCTCCTCAGGAAATAGTTCCTTAATAATTTAATACTAAACGAGATGAAAAAATCTAATATTTATACAATAATTTTTTTCTCTATTCTTTCTGTAAGTATGCTAATAATCCAATCACAAGAAGAAAAACCTGTTAGCTCAAATTTATACGAAGAATTAATATCCCTCAAGTCTATTGGAGTTTATTTATTTTTACTTAATTTCATTTTTCTACCTTTAATTGTTATTAGTGAAGAAAATGAAGATGCTTTTGAAAAGCAAGAAAGTACTAAAAAACAACTAAAACTTAAATAAAATGAAAAAAGAATTAACTAATGATTTAGTCAACAAAGTTGATACTGGAAGAATGTTTGAAATAATAAAACTAATAAAAAAAGAAATTAAACCTTTTTGTGATATCAGTAATACTATTGAAACTAAACACGAACGTCCAATGAATAAAGAAAAAACTCATTTTACTGGAGATTATTTCAATTTATGGGTTATTGGTAAGTGGAGTTTAAAAATTCATGCAAGTTATAACTCACCAGATGCTTATTTCCAATTTTATTCAGTAAATGAAAACTTCTCTGGTCGTTTTTCTTATGATGCAAGATTTGTAACAGAACTTGATTTATTGCGTGAACTTGAAATTGTAAAAGTATTAATTCCAAGAGTGTATAATAAATAAATCAAAAGAGCGACCGATGGCCGCTCTTTTTTTATTTCTTTACTCCATGTTTCTCGTGTAACTTTGCCAATTCCCCCGCCTGCAAAAGCTATGCTTTAGCATTGCGGGCAGGTCTTCTTCTACTTTTTTACCCCATGTTTATTGTGAAGTTTTTCTACCTCCTGCTCTTCTAGTTCTTCTTTCTTTTCTTTAGCCTTTTCACCTAAACTCCTTAATTCATTATCTGATAGTTTATCTAGTTCCAAGACTCTGTCCTTTAGAATACTAACTTCATTCTTTGTTGGATCTTCTAATACCTCTTCTAATAGAGCATTTAATATCCAACCCATTCTTGGTCCAGGTTTCATACCAATGTCCTTTATCATAAACTCGCCATTTATTTTTAGCTGTCCGACAGAGATCGGATCATGCAGGGCTTCCTCAATCATTCCAAAATATTTACGTAAACGGTATGGTGCTTCCTTCTTTTTCATTCCTACCCTGTCGCACTCTCTGACATTCATTAAATACCAAATGTTTTCCACACCCACCTTTGCAATAATTCTTCTGACAGCTGAAAGAGTGATTTGTTCCGTATCTGAGAAAAACATATGACTACGCACAAGTTTCTCAACAAGTTCAATTTCCTTTTTAGGGAATTTCATTCGCTCCATGATTACCTTTGCCATCCTAGCACCAACAACTTCATGTCCGTAGAAAGTATATTTTCCTTTTCCTCCTGCTTTTGTGGCATCATATCTGCGAGTTCTTGGTTTACCAATATCATGAAAAAGTGCCGTCAGTCTTATTTCCAAAGGCCAATTTTTATCCGCCGCATGTTGTAGAGCGTGCAACAAATGGTCCCAAACATCATAGATATGTTCTCCAAGTTGTTCACAACCTACTCCCTCCTCTAGTTCAGGAATAATGTTTTTCAACAACCCAAACTTTTGAAGCATTACAACACCACTAGCAGGAGTTGCAGACATAATAATTTTTACAAACTCACTGTTTATTCGTTCCTGTGAAACCTCTTTTATAAGGTTCGCATTTTTAAATATACTTTCTGATGTTTCATGAGAAACAGTGAAACAGAGTTGAACACTAAAACGAACTGCTCGAAGCATTCTGAGAGCATCTTCTTGAAAACGATCATCAGGGTTCCCTACTGTTCTCAATACTTTTGAATTGATGTCCTTTAGACCGTCAAATAGATCAATCACATGTCCTTTAGACTTTTCATCTAATGCTGAAGATCGAAAAGCTAGAGCGTTGATAGTAAAATCGCGTCTTTTTAAATCATCTTCTAGATTATTACTAAACTTTACTTCATCTGGATGTCTGAAGTCACTATATTTTGATTCAATTCTATATGGTGTAACCTCAATAATTTCGTATTTTGTTTCATGAGTAACAGTTTCTTCTGTTTCACAAGAAACACTTTGTCTTTCCTCCTCTCCTTTATAAGGAGAGGATTGAGGTGAGGTTCTTATTGTTTCACGATTAACCTCCTCAGTTGTTTCATGAGTAACATTATTCCTTAGAACACACACTCCAACAGTACCAAAAGTGTTCTCATACACAGTTTTTTCAAACAAACTAATAATTTGCTCTGGTTTTGAGTTTGTCGTCACATCCCAATCTTTTGGTTCCCTATCCATCAATAGATCACGGACACAACCACCAACAAGGTATGCTTCAAAACCAGCTTTCTCTAAAGTTTCAGTTACATGTGAAACTTCTTTGGGTATTTTTGAAATTAGATCTTTGGTGTTCATTAGAATTAGTTTATTAAAATAATACTCTTTAGAGGATTCGGATACTACGTATCCGGGTACTTTTCTATTTCGCTTGCGCAAAATAACGAAAAGTCTTTCGAATCCTGTCGAAAGCCAAACTTTTGACTTTCTCATGTGCACCCGCCAGGATTCGAACCTGGAACAACTGCTTCGAAGGCAGGCATGATATCCATTTCACTACGGGTGCGTTAAAGATAATTATACAAAACTATTTGATTTATACAAAGTTTTTATTGTTTTAGATAAAAATCTAATATTAAATTGCATTATGATATAAAAAATATTATAATAGTTTTTGTTAGTAAAGTTGTTTTATTTTCTTATTCATCTACCTTGCGGTTATGGTTTAGTGGTAGAACACGTCCTTGCCAAGGATGAGACGGGAGTTCGATTCTCCCTAGCCGCACAAAAAATATGTTTTGAAAGTCCTTTACTTTCTGGGGCGACAAGACTCTTTTAAATAAACGGATTATATACAAAAACTGTGGATAACTATGTGTGTAATGTTTATAAGAGACACATATTGGACAATTTAGACAAGTCTGTTTTATACTAATTTGTATTAAAAATGCTTATATAATAAGGATATTATATTAAAGGACACAAAATATACCAAAATAGTTTCACGTGAAACATTTTTAGTTGTGTTATACATGAAACATCATTAAAATGCCCAAAGTTTTTACCTCAGAAAAACAAAAGATAGGGGAAATAGGAGAAAATGTTGCCTGTAAGTTTTTATCAAAACACGGTTTTTCAATCATCGATCGAAATTACACAAAGAAATGGGGAGAAATAGATATTGTTGCTAGAAAAACCGGAAAGTTATACTTTATTGAAGTAAAATCTGTTTCTAGGAATTTAACCTCTGTTTCACAAAGAACATTAGACGAATATCAACCAGAAGATAACATGCACCCTTGGAAACTAAAACGTTTATCAAGAACCATTCAGACATATCTTTTATCTAAAAACATATCAGAAGAAATTGAATGGCAAGTTGATTTATTGGTTATTTTCCTAGATCTAAAGGACAAAAAAGCTAAAGTTAAGGTTGTAAATGACATAATTTTATGATACAATCTATATATGTTAGAAAATCTTGGAAAGGGTAATCCAAAAGAAAGAAAATCAACTGGCGTTGATTCATTAGGAGCAAGTAAAGGACCTGTTCCTATTAATCTTAGCCAATTAAGCCCCTCAGCTGCAGCTAAACTGGAGTATTGGGAAGATACAGTTATGTCAAAATGGAATATTTTTTATGAGGATGTGATGAGTGAAAGAAACCAAAAAGATTACGAAATTGAAAGAAAGAATAAAATAAAGATTCTAGAATCTCTTTTAGAACAACTTTTTGCCTTAAATCCGGATCTTGAGGCACAAAAGGATATCTTAAGTTTTCAAAAAAAACTTGAAGGGATAGAAAAAGAATCTTCGAATGTAATCTTAGAACTTAAAGATTTAAAGAAACTGATGGAGGAAATTCATAAATTTTATAATGTAAAATTATAATATTGTTATTTTATCCCAATCTATGCTAAAATAAATTTGTTTTTCGGGCTGTAGTATACCGGTAGTACAAGTGCTTTGGGAGCATTTAGACTGGGTTCAATTCCCAGCAGCCCGAC
>JAVHNX010000025.1:0-2936 GCA_036169735.1 Minisyncoccota bacterium | reverse complement strand
CTGCCCTTGTAGTTCAATGGATAGAACGAGGCTCTTCTAAGGCCTTGATGTAGGTTCGATTCCTACCAAGGGCACCAAAAACAAAAATTCCCACATGTCGGACATGTGGGAATTTTTGTTATTTAAACCCCTTCAAAGCCAATCCTAAAGCAGTAGCAAAAGTAAGTGATTGTTTGAAACCTATCTCAGGAATAAATTTATCTGTGTCTACAATATTCATCCAGACATTCGCCACTTCGACTTTATTCTTTAAACCAGCAGACAAGTATTCAGCAAGACCAATTAAATTGAGGCCTCCCCCGCATAAAATTATTTTTGTGATTATTGGACGACTCTTATCTTCTTCATCTTTGTATACACACCAATGTAAAAAGTGTTTAGATATTTCATCTCGTAAAACATGAGCACGGTCAACAAACATTGATCCACCCAAATCAAAAGAAGAATCGAGCACAACAACACGACTAGAAACAATAGAAATTGTTGTGCTCTCAACACCCAAATCAACAATCATACAAGTTTCTGAATCGCCCTTTTTTAGTATAGCTCGAGCCAAAGCCTGAGCCTTGGACTCAAAAGACAAAACAAAAATTTTAGAATTTTTAAAAACAGAAGCGTAACCGTCCATTATATTTTTTAAAATAACGACAACCTGAACATCCCAAATCTGCTTTGTTTCATTTAATAATTTATAATCAAAAACAAAGTTTTGTGCAGACATTGAAATATTGTACTCGAGAGCATTCTCTATCCCCTTTTTAATATTTTTTGATCCGGACTTATCTAGTTTGAGTCTTAATATATGGATCTGTTTTTCGGGCAAGGAAATATATGCAGATTTTATCCCTTCTTTTTTTCTTAAATCAATTAAAATTTTTTCTAAAAAAACTGGTTCGATTATTTCACCAGCTTCAATAACTCCTGCAGGGATTTTATATTCACCGTATTTACCAACCCGAAGACCCTCTTTAGTTTTAATAAGCTCAATAAATTTTATGGATTCATCAGAAATATCCAAACCAAAAGAAGAATTGCCACGAAAAATAGGAGTTGAAAGAAAACTTTTATTTGTATTCTTAAACATGAAAGAATTATACAATTATTTTTTTTATTTTGCTTGAGTACCAGCTGGGATTTCCGCACTAGGTTCTAATAGAGAAAATTTTCCGTCTTCAGTCGAGACAGCTAAAATCATTCCATTACTTTCAAAGCCACGAATCATGCGAGGTTCTAAGTTAGTGACAAACATACATTTCTTTCCGACTAATACAGAACAGTCTGGAAAATACATTGAAATACCTGAGACAATCTGTCTTATTTCTCTTTTTTCTTGTATCTCAATCACCTCAACAATTTCTTCAGATGAAGTTATATCAGTAACTACTGGAATAGTAATTAGCCCGAAACCAACTGATAATTTTAATAACTTATCAGTATCAGGTATTTTTTCTGCAGAAAGTATCTCTCCTACTGTCATTTCAACTTTTTTAAAATCTTCAAATGAAATCATAAATTTTTTTTAAATAATAATTATTTAGAGTTTTGTTTATTCCTCTTATCCAAATATCTCTGCAAAATCAAAGCTGCCGCTGAGGCATCGATGCGTCCGGACTTTATTTGTTTTACTCTGCCATGTGCTTGTGAAGGACTCAGGTCTCTTTTGGTGTCTGTAGACTTGCGAGCTTCGACAGAGGTCAGAAACTCTCTTTGTTTATGAACTAGGAGGTGAAACTTTTCTTCTAGTTCTAAAATAAAAACATCAATCCTAGCAGATAGAGAGTTTAGCTTTCCAGAAAAGTCTACTGACTCACCTACGACGATTTCTGAAATATTTTCCAATTTCAAAATCTCCCCTATTCTTTTGTAGGTATATTCATCGTTGGGTACTATCTCTTTTGGAAATGCGAGCGTTGCACCTTCGTCCGAAACAGCCACTCCTATCCTTTTTGTTCCATAATCAATACCAAGAAGTCTCATACAAAAAGACTAGCATAAAAAAGGGTTTTTTGGTATGATTCTCGCATGATAAATAATCTGTTGATTGCGGTAATTATGGTGTGGAGCCTTTTATGGAAGTGTTATGCTGTATGGCACGCCGTCAAAAGAGGCGACAAAAGATGGTTTGTTGCGCTTGTTTTGTTTAATACCTTTGGTATTTTAGACATAATTTACATATTTTATGTCGCAAAAAAGAAATGGCCCGAAGTAAAAAATACTTTCGTAAGAGTAATGTCGACAGGTAAATAAAGAGACAGAAATTTAGGGAATTGTGGTATACTGGATGAGTGGTTGAGATATACAAAAGAAAACCAAATACTACTTGTACTGTCTGTAAAAAAGACATTTACAGAAGACCTAAAGAAATAGAAAAAAATGAGGGGCGAGTTTTTTGTAATATACTTTGCTATGGTATTTCTTGCAGAAAAGAGAAACCTTGTTCTGTTTGTGGAAAATTAATTTTATCAAAATTTAATAAAAAGACATGCAGTAGAAGTTGTTCTAATACACAAAGAGAAAGTACTAAATATAAGCATGGTAGCCCCCAAGACAAAGTAAAATCTCAGAGATTTCTTAAACTAAGATTATTGAAAGAAAGAGGTGAAAAGTGCGAGAGGTGTAGTTATAATAAATACGAAATACTACAAGTTCATCATAAAGATAGAAATAGAAAAAATAATGAACTAGAAAATCTTGCACTTATTTGCCCTAATTGTCATTACGAAGAACATTTTCTGGAAAAAAGAAAACTAACAAAAGATTGAAAAAAAACAAAAAGAGAGTATATTGAGTTAGTTATAGGGAGGCGTGGCAGAGTGGTCTATCGCACTTGTCTTGAAAACAAGAGTGCCGCAAGGCACCGTGAGTTCGAATCTCACCACCTCCGCCAAAAATAAAAATGAGCTCGACGAAAGTCGGGCCATTTTTATTTGCGGGGT
>JAVHNX010000024.1:0-3061 GCA_036169735.1 Minisyncoccota bacterium | reverse complement strand
CATCAAGTTTGAAATCGTTAATATCAATTATTCTATTTCTATTGCGAATTCCGTCAATGGCTATTTCTGCGAAGCGGTAATCATTCATTTTAAGTTTCCCTTGTTTTGTTTTTCTGCTATAACTCTTTTAATCTGGCGAATCTTGCCTTTTGTTGTTAGGTAGTGATTGAACAAGATGCCTATGTATGTTTTTAAATTAGCAATCATTTCTACATCCAACCTGGCTGATTTGGGTCAATGAATTTTAATTTACTTGTAATCTGTTCCGGCTGTTCTTTCAACTTATTTTGTTTTAACGGAAAGAGTCCTTGCCAATTATTACCTATGGATTCATTTATTACTTCGATTGGATTCATTCCTTGCGCCTTGAATTTGACTAACCGCTTAAATTGATATTCTGCTGTAGTTGGTGTTATCTTATCTTTCTTCTCTGCCTTGTACTTAATCCAATCTTGCCAAGCTGTTTTAAATTCTACCGTGTTTAATTCAATAGGTAATAAATCGAAAAAACAAGAATCCGCTTTCTTTATAGTTTTCTTTTCTTTATTCTCTTTGATACTCTTTTGGTCAAGAGTAGTATTGCCTCTTTTGGTCAATGCAAGTGATACCTTTTTGGTCATCCCTACATCTTGTTTAGTGATACCTTTTTGGTCATGGCTATTCCAAGAATCATAATTTTTATTTAGTGAAATAATCCTTCCGGTAATCCCTTGATTTTCTCTTTTTATAATCAGAATGTTTTTAGAAAGAAGATTAGATAATACTGTTTGAGTGTGCCTATATTTGATGTTTGTTGCTTCAGAAATAAACCTTAATGAAAGTTGCGCTTCCTTCCTATTGAATCCATAGGTATATCGAATTACACAAAGAATAATCTTAGTTTCTCTTAGTGTTAAGCTGCTTCCGGTAATAGCTTCTAAAAGTTCATTAGCTATTGTTGTATATCCATGCTCTTTTTGTACGTCCGCCATTTCAATTCTCGAAATATGGTGTGTCGTTGGTTAAACTGTCGTCTTGCTCGGATGAAAGAAAATAGTCCAAGTCTGATTCATCCTCACACATCATAGCATTGTAAACCGTCTCATTCAGTATGAGTAAATCTGCTTGAACCGTTTTTAGAGTTTCCGTCAAGTGTTGTCTTAGCTTGCTGTGTTTAATCTCTGAAATACTCTGCTCTATTTCTTCGCTCTGAAGTAAGTAGTTTCGTGTCTGCTCATAGATGTTGTTCAACTGCTCTTTCATTATGCTAATTCTCCGAATAATGAAAGGGTTTGCGCCGCTGCTAATGCTGTTGCTTTTTCAACACCAAACAACTCTAAGGGCAAAAAGCATTGAAGCTCGAAGCCTTTGTTCCCAAACTGAAAACATTTCCCGAAGGACAAGAAATAAAGTCTTGTTGTAACTAACTTTCTGCCTTCAAAATCAATTACAATCCATTTGAATGGTATTGATTCATCAACTAAAAGAGAATGATTGATACCTAATGAATTGGTTTTTCGGAAAACGTGCTTTTGTTTGCGTTCACTGATGAACGTTCCTTCTCCGGCTATGTCTATTTTGCCGATGTACCGGGTTTGAGCTTCAAGGTTAAGTTGAACGGTAAAGACGGAAGAATAACGAGTAGGAATAAGTCCGACAAGTTTTGTATTTTCGCTGTGCATAAAACAAATCCTTTCTTTGGATTTTAGGCTTAGTCTTCTCGAAAAAGATTAAGCCTTTTTTTTGCCAATAAAAAAGCCCGGATGCTGTTGCTCATCCAGGCTCTTAAATTGGAAATAGAATTTGTTTCAATTCTCAAAGCAACAGTAAATAAATTTCTGTTGCTAAACTAAGGTGGGTCTACGTCCGTCTACGTAGGATTTATAATAATTTATATTTCAAATCTTATTTACTTCGTCCTGATGCCTTTTATATTGTCCCTCAATTTGTCCCTTTGTTAAATCATAACCCAATTCCTTTATGGATTCTTTTGATAGTTTATAAAAAGCTTGCTCTTGTGTTACCCCTTCATCAAGTAATATTTCAATTCGTTTAACGATTTTTGATTGTAATTTCTCTTTTGTTTTTTGAGGAAGACTTCGAATATTAATCTTAATTTTGGGTTCCCACTTAGCTTTTTCTTCTTGCGTAACTTTAATGACACTTGAAAGAGTGTTCTTCGTGTTCTGGGTCAAACTCATAAGTAAGTTTGGGAAATAAAGATACGAATTAAGAAGACTTCTGAATGATTTTTCATTAAACCAATACATTTCATTCAGAAAAAGAATATACCCATCCTTATATTGGGTGTGTTTATTACTGAATTGGTTTTCAATATCGCTTTTAACAAAAGATTTTAAGATGAATGCTATGTCATAAAGTAATCTGTCAACAGTCATAGTCGTTTTATTTTTCAAATCGAACATTTCGTGAATTTCTTCACTAAATGATTTGGAAAAATCCTTCATGACATTAAGAATTTCTTCATCAATTATTTTATTGGTTTTCTGCTGTATTTTCCGTCGTGAGGCTTCTTCAGGTGTTGATATTCCATATTTGAACAACCAATATTCTAAGGATGTAGGGTTTTGTCGGTTCTCAACAACGTAGCCTACTGATTTGTTATTAAATTCTTTCACGTTGTTGGGTATATTATAAAATTTTTGTCCCCCCATACAAACTGTCTCTTTTAAAATAGCTTCGATTTTTTCGTTGTTAAGCGCTGCTTCGATTAATAAATATCGGAGTAAGATATTCATATTTGAATAATGAGCTAAAGTACGAATTAAAATTTTATTAAGATGGTCTGTCTCTTTTATGTTTTTTAAATAAAGAAATTCTTCAATGTTAATTTGACTTGGATGGCTAATTCCTTCTTCATCAATGCAATGATTTAATTTCTCCTTAGTTTCTTGACCATCGTAAAGATATTGCTCTCTTTCTTCTGGAGTTAGCTTAGATAAATATTCCTGATGTTCTTTAAACGATTTGTCAGCTAATGCTTTCATCTCCTTTTCAGTTTTCATATCAAGACCTAAAAAAAAATCCTTGCACTATCATAAAACCGATTGCGGCGGTCTCC
>JAVHNX010000023.1:0-3162 GCA_036169735.1 Minisyncoccota bacterium | reverse complement strand
AAAAAATCCTTTTTAATATTTCTTTTACTCACACCCAAATCTCCCAATACTTTTTCAAAAGCCACGACCATTCCATGAGGACCTGACACAAAAAACATCCTTTCTTTATAATCTGGAATTTCTTTTTTGATAGTATCGACAGTAATGAAACCACGACAACCTTGCCAACTTTCTGGAACACATTCCAAATTGGTTAGTGTATAAACCGTCTTAATACCCAATTTTTGTTCGGCTTCATCAAAAATTTTATTGTAAGCCACTTCTTCTTTTGTGTTATTGGAATACAACAACACAACTGAACGTTGTTCATTTTTATCTATCAAATATTTGATCATACTGCGAAATGGAGTCACCCCAATACCACCCGCTATAAAAGCCAATTTTTGTTTTGGATCTTTTGGCATCACAAACTCGCCGGCCAGTTGCGAAGCGATAATCGTGTCACCCGTTTTCATTTTTAATAATATTTTTTTAAAACTACTGGCCTCCGGATAAAATTTTATACCCATTCGAATCTCCGACTCAGTCGGAGAAGAGGCAATGGTAAAATAGCGTCGATTGCCACGACTGTCGGCTCCTTTAGCGCCAAGCGTCCACTCCAAATATTGCCCCGGCTCAAACTTAAGTGGCTGATTTGTTTTAAAAATAAAATCATAAGTATCGACTGCCACCAATTGTTTTTCTTGTAAACTTAAAATTAATTTTTGTTTTGGGCTAACTAAATATGCATAAATATTTCCAATTAATAAAGCCAATTCAGGTGTAAAATTGAACGAACCAAAATGGGTAGCCGGCACAGACAAAAGACCAACCATCGCACCATAAACTACACGCAACCAGCGCTTTGGCGGGGTAGTCAACGGCTCAGTCAACATCACAAAGGCCAAGAAAAATATTGGACTAACTAAAAAGAAATTTTTAAAAGCTCTTAAAAATGAGTTGACATTTCCGAAGTGTGGTATCAGGTTAGAAACAAAAGCAACTACCAAAAAACTAATCACAAAATCGAAACGACGCATTTTTCTAACCAACAATAAACCACCAACTAATACAAAGGGAAACATTGTGGCCGTACCTATCCACCAACTGGCTGATTGATGTAAGACCACTTCAGTCAAAACCACCGCTAGAGCTGCAGGGTTGAAGACATGTTTTTTATTGATAGCAAAAATATATTTTGAAGCCATTGCCCAAACTGACGCCCAAAACGCCATCGCAAAATATCCATTATCCTGCAATGAATTTAAAGGAGAAATCAAAAATATCAAAATTAGGGCTGTGATATAAGCCGACTCCAGATTAATTTTGGCATTATATGCCCAAGCAAATATAAAATTAGTTATTAAACAAACCGCTAAAATAAATAAACTGGAAGTTATAATTGATATTCCACTATAGGGTAAAATTCTTAAAAATCCAAAAGCGATTGCGACCGCTAAAAGTCCAACCAAATAATATAACACCACTCGGTACATGGTAAAACGATTCAAAAAACGATCAATAATATTTATCATATTTTGGAAGTTAATTTTTCAAAGCCACTGGTATATGTGGCTATCCCCAAACTATCTACCATATATCCCTCAAAATCTGACAATTTTTCAATAAAATTTATGCCTTCTTTTCCCATCGCAAAGGCGGCTGTCGCAAATCGATCCGCTTCATAAATATTTGATCCAACTACCGACAAACTCACAATATCAGTTATAAATGATTTTGGTTTGAGTGGATTGACAATATGCTGTCCACGTACATAAGTACCAGAAGTAGCAATACCTTGTCCGCTCAGATAAACTACTTTTATATTTTCATTCAATTTAAATGGATTACGAATACCCACTCTCCACAACTCACCATCTTTATTTTTTCCTTTGGTTTGTATATCTCCACCTGCTTCAATACAAAAATTTTTAAAACCCAATTCTTGCAACAAATTACTAGCTTTGTTTATCGCCCATCCTTTTACCAAACCCAACGGATCAAAACTTCCATCAGTTGCTACCGTAGAAAAATATCCATTCGTTTGTCGTGCTGTTTCGGCCGACAATCGAATCACCTCTTTCATATCATCACTATACTCATTTTCTTTTATCAATCCACGATTAATTCTAGAAGTTTCACTGGTAGTTTTATAAGTACTAAATTTTTCCTCAACATAAACAAAAAAATCAAACACTTTGTCAAAATCTTTTTGTTCCACTCCTAGATCGACAATTTCTACCGAAACTGGCATTCCCATAACTATTCGTTCCTCTCGCATAATTATTTTTTTGCCAAAACTAGTGCAGAAGCCAACGATTCTTTAAAACTAGCGCTAGTATAAGTAGCTCCCGAAACCGCATCAACTTCAGCACTTTGTGCCTGAATGGCTTCGGAAACCAATGTTGGAATAGATTCAGCCGCAACCTCACGCGAATACTGAGTACGATCAGGATAAACTAAAAATTTTATATCAGACAATCTGCCATTTTGGATGATAGCTTGTACCTGTATATCACTATCATAAACAAACACGAGACTGCCAGGGTAAGAACCATCTCTATATATACCAACTGAATTATTAACTGGAATATCTATGGGCGCTATTTTTTTTACTGGCAAACTTTCAATTGACTTTTGAGCAACAGAATCATTCACTCGTTGATAAACCACATAAATAACAAACAAAATCACCGTCGCCGATGATACTACATATTTTTTAATACTTTGAATAATATTCATAATTATTATACAGCCAGCCAGACTAATTTATTTCATCTTTTTGATTATTAACATTAGGCATTCTCTTGTCCAATAAACCTCCTTTAATAATTGTTTCGCGAATCACTGCTTCTTTGTCCTTGTTTATACCAACATCTGGAGTGACTGGTGTAATTTGTAAATCTTCTCCGCTTCCAATTTCTGGCCGATCATCTGAAGGAACAACCTCTGGAGTTTTTTCTTGATCACTTTCACCTTCACCTTCTTCTCCGTCACCAACAGTCACCACTCTTCTTGCCCTATCTGTCTTTGACCAACCATCTTCACGACTCCATTCACTATAAGCCATACTAAAAAATAAAATTTAAATTATATATATAATTTAACAATAAAAACCGTTAAAGTCAATATTAAAAATATACAAACTAGAACAATTTTATCTTTTATGTTAACATTACAGTA
>JAVHNX010000022.1:0-14972 GCA_036169735.1 Minisyncoccota bacterium | reverse complement strand
ATCGGTACAGTTGCTGCGTTAGATGCAGAATTAAATGGTGTCGCTACATTTAACCTTTCTCCAGCTTGGACAATTGCTAAGAATACAACAAAGACTTTGACAATCAAAGGAACTGTTAATGCTTACGGTTCAGCTGTTTCTGGTGGTTCACATACTTTGAACCTTGCAAGTAATGCAAATGTAACTTCCTCTGGTTCTCAGTCAGGTACAGACATAACAGAAACTGTAACTGCTGCTACTGGTACAGCCCAGACTGTATACAGAACAAAAGTTCTTGTTGATAAGGCAAGTTCATCCCCATCCGGTTCTTCTGTTGTTGCTGCAAACTCAGATGTTCTTGAGGTTAACGTTACTGCAAACGCTGCGTATGATGCAGTTGTTCGTGTAGCCGCAATCACAATGTCAGGTTCTGCAAATATGACAAGTACCGGTAACGCCTTCTTGTACAAGAGTACAGATCTTACAACTCCTCTTGCTACAGAAGCATACGTAACTACTCTTTGTTCTGCTGGTACTACAACCCTTACAGTTGCTTCAACTGCAGGTATTCCTGTAGGATCAAATGTCAGAGTTAATATCAATGCTGGAACTGCTGTTAATACCAAGGTTACTGCAGTTACTGCAGCTACAACTCTTGTTGTTAGCCCTGCAGTTACTGCTTGTGATGGTGGTACATCTGCTGTAACTTACCGTCCAATGCAACCAGGAATAGGTAAACTATTCTTCGGTGCACAGACAACTGTTACTGATGGTGATCAAGGAGTAAATGTTATAACTAGTGGAGACACTACACTAACTCTTGGAAGTACTGATGGTTTCTCTGTTGGAGATACTTTAGTAGTAAAAGGTTATACAGCTGCTGGTGTTGAAGTTACTTCAACAGCTGGTGGTGTTATTGCAACAATTCCTAATGCTACTACT
The DNA here is from genome assembly GCA_036169735.1 of Minisyncoccota bacterium. Classification (GTDB taxonomy): domain Bacteria; phylum Patescibacteriota; class Minisyncoccia; order Phycocordibacterales; family UBA9973; genus UBA9973. The sequence goes on along the minus strand of JAVHNX010000022.1, from coordinate 14,051 downwards.
GTGACTGTATCAGCTCTTACATTGGCTGGAACAATCAATCCTACTTACTTAAGTGGAACAGCAGCTAATGCAATTGTAAATGGTCATAACAGTGTTGCTGTTGCATACACTGGTTTGATTAACACATCAGGTCAAGTAATATCAGCTGGCGCATCTGCCACAACATTTGTTGTAAAAGGTGATACTACTTCAACTGGTACTGCTGGTACAACTGCCACATTACGTGCAGATATCGCAGCTATTGGTAATATGAATTGGACAGATAAGCTAAATTATGGTATAACAACCATAACAAAGAATCTTCCAATCACTGGTGGTACACTTACATTCACTTACTAACACTTAATAATATAAGTTTTAGTTTGGTGTAAAGTTTACACAGCACAAAAACCCCCGAAAGGGGGTTTTTGTGCGTTTAGGGGTGTTATGATATAATAATCCATATGAATAAAGATTATTTAAAATCAAAAAAAGATATATTAATTACAATAATTGTTATAATCTTATTAATTTCTGCCTTTTTAGGCATCAAAAAATATGTCTTTGTAAGCAAAAGTATAGTTGTTCCAGAATCTTCTGTTTTGAATTTTGACGAGAATATACAGAAGGGTATTAATTATAGTTCTAAAGGAGATTCAGCTAGTGCTATAGAATCCTACAAAGCCGCTTCAGAGGTATCTCCATCTGACTATGTCCCATACTCAAATTTAGGTTCAATTTATTTTAGTCAAAAGAAATTTCCTGAAGCCGAAACTGCTTTTTTGAAAGCTTTAGAACTTAAAAAGAACAATGTTTCTGTTTATACAAAGCTTTATGAGGTATACGCATACGGAATGAAAAAAGATTTTCAGCAAATGAATACTTTTTTCACAAAGGCAATGAAAGATACAGAAAATGATGTTAATATGATCAAACTTTATGCTTCATATCTGGAAGAAATGAATAAACTAGAATTAGCATTACCTATCTGGCAAGGATTACTAAAAGTAGAACCAGATAATGTCCTTTATAAAGCTAAAATTGAAACTTTACATAACAAAATACAAGGGTAACGTAGAGTTATTGATTATTTAAATTTTATCGTATAAAATAGAGAAATTAATAGAATAATAGAGTTTGAAAATAACATGAATAATAAAGTAAAAATATTGATAGTTTTGGTTGTAGTTTTGTTTATTGTGCTTATATTAGCTTTGTTTGGAGATAAAATGAAAAAAGACTCTTACTCTGTGGTTTATTTATCAACAGGGGAGGTATATGTCGGTAAATTGTCCACCTTTCCTCGTTTTGAACTAAAGAATGGGTATATTTTACAAGTTACCAAGGATACAACTGATCCAAGTAAGAACAATTTTCAGTTAAATCCTGTGAGTGATGCTATTTGGGCGCCACAAGAACTTAATTTCGTAAAAGAGAATGTTGTTTTCTATGGCAAATTGAGTGTTAGTAGTAAAATAGCTGAAACTATAGCAGCACAAGCAAAGTAAATTTTAATAAAAAAACACCGCCAATCGGCGGTGTTTTTTTATTTTTTTTCTAATGGAAAAAAGTTATCCACAGATTTATTTTTTTAAAAAAAAGTTAATTGTATAATATATGTACATTAGGGTGTCGAATACTCTTTTGTTTTTCTTGATTATTTTTAAATGCATTATTAAATAATCAAGAAATTATTATTATTATTATTAATTAGTTTTAATTTAATTATGAAAAATACATTAAAAGGTTTAGGTTTATTTCTTTTTGCTTTAACTATCATTATGGGTGGAGCAAACTCTGCAAGTGCCACTATCACAACTTCAGCTCTTGCTGTGACAAGTGATGGAGTTTTGACATTGAATGGTCTTTTGACTTCAGCAGTTAACTTGGGAACAGTCACTACTACTGGTGCAATGAACATTGGTACTATTATGACAACAGGTGCAATCACAATCGGTGGAGCACAGACTTCAGGTGCTGTCTCTATTGGTGGAGGAGTACAAACTGGTACTATCACTCTTGGTGGTGGAACAGGAGCACAAACATTAAACATTGGTACAGGTGGAACAGGAGTTAAGACAATCAATGTTGGTACCTCTGCAATCGACAATGTTATTACTATTGGAACAGCTACAGGTGTTGCGTCTCTTTCTCTTCTTTCTGGAACTGGAGATATGGCAATTACATCTGTTGATGATATTTCTATCAACGGTGGCTCAACTGGTTCAATCATCAATCTTGGTACATCAGCTTTCGCTCATGTTATCAACATTGGAGTAAACGCAGTTGGTAATACTGTTAACATTGCATCAGGTGGTACAGTCGCTAATGCTGTAAATATTGGCACAGGTGCAATCGGCAATGTTGTTACAATCGGTAACGTAACAGGCACAACTGCTGTAAATATAAACGCAGGTACAGGTGCTTCAACTTTTGCTGTCACAAGTACAGGAACTTTGACTCTTGGCGGTGTTGCTGCAACTGGAATAGTTACTGTCTACGGAGGTACATCAGCTGCTAACAAATTATTTACCAACGTTGCTGGTGGTACTATCGCTATCGGTAATGCTGCAGCTACTGGTGCAACTACTATCAATGGTAGTACATTGGCTGGTACAAACAGTCTTTATGACAATGCAACTACTTCATTAATAACTATCGGTGGTGGATTAACAACAGGAACACTTACACTTGGTAAGACAACTCAGACTGGTGTTACCGTTATCAACGGTAGTACAAACGGTGCCAACACATTATTTGACAACGTCGCTGGTGGATCTATTTCTATCGGTACTGTTGCAACTGGTGCTATCAATATCGGTGCCGGTTCTGCTGTTCATGCTATCACTGTCGGTTCAACTGATGGTGCTGGGTCTCTTAGTTTGAAATATGGAACAGGAGCTCTTATTGTTACTCCAACTCCTAACACTACAGTAGTTCAAAATGAGTTATCATTTCATTTAGTTCCTATTACAGGAGGTGCCTCAACAGAAGTTGTGACATTTACTGGTCTTAGAACTACTGCAGCAGTAGTTTGTACTCTTAACACAGCTACCACAGCTGCTATGACAGGACTTACTGCTGATAGTGTGTCAAGTGCGAACCAAATTACCTTTACTTTCTATAAAGGTGCTGGTGTTGCAACTGATCCAGGTGCTTCCACTGTTGGTTGTATGATTCACAATATCTAATTATTTTGTTTCTTAAGTAATCCATTATTAACGAAAATAATTATACAGAATTTTTCTCGAAATATTCTCTAGGTCGAATTCTGTATTAACAAATCTTAAAAACAAAATGATTAAAAATATTAAAATTGGTTTATTGATAGCTGTCTTGTCTTTTGCTTACGCTGGATCTGCTCGTGCGGCAGATGTGACTTACACCGCAGATTCTGATGTGTTGATAACTTCACCAGGTTACACTTTAACCATTAAGTCTGGTTCTAGTGTGACAACTGCAGCTGTTAGTACTACTGCTTTGACAATTGTAATGCCTATCAGTAGTACTTTTACTCTAGCGTCAAGAAATAATATCGATATCACAACAAATAGTGGTACCGCTACTACTTCTACATCTTGCAGTAGTAACCTGAATACTCTTGTTATTACCACAGATGGATCTCAAACACCCAATCTTACTCTTACTCCGAACGGTGGAGTATGTGCTTCAAGTGGAGGAGGAAATTCTTACATTCCTCCTGTGGTAGTAGTCACTCCTGTCGTTACTCCAGTTGTTGTCACTCCTGTAGTGACTCCAGCAGTTGTGATTGAAGGATGTTCCACAGGAACTTTGTTTAGTGCAACAAGTGGCAAGTCTTGTACTGCAACAACTGTAACTACAACTCCTGTAGTTCAGATTGAAGGATGTTCTACTGGAACATTATTCAGTGCAACTAGTGGAAAAGCTTGTATTGTAGGTGCTACATCTGCAACACCAGCTACTCCTGCTACCCCTGCAGTTCCAGGAGTATCTTCTGCTACTCCTGCAACACCAGCTACTCCTGCATCTTCAGCCTCAAAAACTTACAACTTTGGAACAACAACTCTAAAGAATGGAAGTAAAGGTGAAGCTGTCAAAGAACTACAAAGATTCTTAAATGAAGTTTTGGATCTTGGTTTAGTAGTAGACGGTAAGCTAGGTCCCAAGACTATTGCTGTGATAAAGAAATGGCAAAAGGACAACGGTCTAGTAGCTGATGGTTTGATAGGTGCGAAAACAAAAGCAAAAATGAACTCTCAAGTTCAATAATATCTTTTGTAATAACTCTTTAAAAACCTCTCGACTCTAAAAAAATCCCCCACATGTCCGACATGTGGGGGATTTTTGATTGTTATGTCTAAGTTTCCCCTATCCTCCCCTATCCCGGGGATAGGGGAAGGTTTCCCACATGTCCGACATGTGGGAACTTTTCTATCTCTTTTTTGACAAGGTTCAACCTTGTTTTTATCCTAGTTTCCCCTATCCCGGGGATAGGGGAAACTTTTTCAGAGATTACGGAGGACTTTCCTCCGTAAAACTGAATTAATAAGGATTTTTATTAAAAATAGGCAAAATACTGTTTTCGTGTTATAATCAAAGTATGTTAACCAAGCACTTTATTAAAATTTTAATAATCTTCATTGGATCCATAGTCTTAGGGCTTATAGGAGTCTTTCTTGTGAGTTATTTTAATAAAGATGTAGGACATGCCGGTGTAATCAACAGCCTATCTTCTCCATCCAATTCTCGCTAACTAACTTTAAAATTAAGCACTAGGTAGTTTCCCCTATCCCCGGGATAGGGGAAACTATAGGTGTGAAAAAGAAATTAAGCGGTGTTATAATTAACGAATTATGTCGTATAGGAAGACCCCTCTGGTTTTTGGGGAATATTTTCATGTATATAATAGGGGTAATAATAAACAAAATATTTTTGTCGACAATAAAGACAGGAGTCGTTTTGTAAAATTACTTTATCTTTCTAATTCAAAAAAGAATGTTAATTTTCGTGATGATATCGTAGACAGGAAAATAGATGCATGGGATTTTGAAAGAGGGGAAACATTGGTTTCTATTGGTGCATGGGTTTTGATGCCAAACCATTTTCATATTTATATTATTTCCCCTATCCCCGGGATAGGGGAAACTAAGGAAGATAATAATAAAGAAAATTGTACTAATGTTGCTTTATTTATGAATAAACTTTGTGTTAGTTATGCAAAGTATTTTAATAAAAAACACAATAGAACAGGACCACTCTTTGAGGGACGGTTTAAAGCAACACATGTTGACAATGATATCCAAGCGAAATATTTATTTTCATATATACATTTGAATCCGATAAAGCTTGTTGAACCAAAATGGAAAGAAAATGGTATTGATGATACAGAGAATGCTTTAAATTTTCTAGATACTTATAAGTGGAATAGCTATATTGATCATAGCGGAATAATTAGAAAAGAAAATAAGATTTTACAGCTAGATAATTTTCCAGAATATTTTTCTGATATAAAATGTTTTGAATCAGAGATTATTAATTGGCTTCAATATAAAGAATCTTCTTTGTATTTAGTTTAAGAGAATCCCCTATCCCCGGGATAGGGGAGAGTTTTCCACAGAATTTTTTGGAAACTTTATTTTCATATTTTATAATCTAGCAATGGAAAAAATAAAAAAATTGTTCACCCACAAAGTTTTCAAAATACTTAAGTGGGCTTTTTTAGTTTTGCTTGTTTTATATATTATTTTAGTTATTTTTCGAGTGTTCTATCTTTTTGATGCAGACAAGACAAATGCTCAAGTAGAAAAAATTCATAATACTAAACTATCTCTCGATGATGTTATGGGTGTAAATCTTCCTCCAGATCCTGGAGCTGAAGCTGATAAGACTGTGCAGGGGATTGATGCCAATAATAATGGAATCCGTGATGATGTGGAAGTGGCTATCTTTAAGGCTTATCCTGATTCTGCCAAGACCCGCGCGGTGCTTTTGCAGTATGCTTTGGCTTTACAGATGGAAACTATACAGCCTTTTGTAAATACAGTTAATGCGACAGAAGTTGTTCGTGAACAGAGTAGAGCTTTTATGTGTATAGGAGATATTGTCTCAAGAGAAAATTCACAAAAATTTGATGAAGAAACCGACTTACTAACTGTTCTTATAAAAGATAAACAATTTAATACACAAGAAAGAAAAGACGCTAGAAATATTTTTGTCGAGAATGTCAGAAGTTATTCTGATTTAGACCGAGTTTGTGATATAGATTATTCTAAATTATCAAATTAAAATTTAATTAACATATTTATATGAAGAAAAGAGTATCGTTTATTCTTGTTTTTGTATTGTTGTTTTCTTTTTATTCAAAAGTTTCGGCAAGTGAGTTATGTTCTCCTGATGGGTATACTATTTTAACTTTAAATGGGATATTTACTGATAAAAATGGTGCTATTGAAAATAAAGATAAATTGGCACGCAAATTTAACCCAACTTACAATAACGAACCACTAAAAGTAGATTATCTTTACAACGCCACTCATTTAGCTGGAGTTGGGGATTTGGTTGATGCTATTGCACAGGGAGTTGCCGACAAAAAATCTGATTATGATCTGACTGAAATGTTGAATGATGCAAGCCAGAAAGTCTCAACTCAAAAGATCTTGCTCGTTGGTACTTCCCAGGGCAATTTTTACGCCAACAATTTTTATAATAAAGTCGCATCACAACCCGGTGGAGTTCCAAGTCAGTCTATCGGTGTGTATGGTGTGGGCAGTCCTGCGGATTACGTCGCTGGTGGAGGAAAATATGTAACTTCTGACACAGACGGAATAATTGCTGCTATTGTCGGACGTTTTATTAAAATTTTACCACCCAATATTCACATACCTTTACAAGCGAGTGATGGCAACGGTCATAGTTTTTCAGATGTTTATTTAAAATACCAGAGTGACAGAATTATTTCTGATATCAATGATTCATTGAGTAAACTAGAAGTAAATGATGAACAAGACCCACAAGGACCCTGCATTTCTCCACCAGAACTTTCTGTTATTCACAAAGTAGAAGGAGTTGTTTTGGCTGTGGCTGATCCGGCTGCGAGTGTGGTCAAAAGCGGAGTCGTCAGTACTTATGGTGTCAGTAGTTATATTTCCGATAGTGTACGAAATGTTGCGAGAGCAATCGGAAGTGGAATACGTAATGCCACCCTAGCAGTAGGAAGTATCCTTTCAGGATTGTCTGCAAATGTTATTGATAGTTTACCTGATACAAATAGTCTCACGACAATATTACCTAGTGTATCAGATCCTGCACCTACGGAAGATGTTCCTGTATTGACTGACAATGTTCCTTTATCAAATGATTCTTTGAATGAAAACCAAACAACAGTAAATGATGTTCAACTTACTGATAATCTTCCATTGATTGAAAATCAAATATCAACTCAAGAAGAAACAATATCTCCACCTGAAATAATTGCCACAAAAACAGAAGAGCCGATAGTGGAAGATTTAACAAATAAAAATTTAGAAGTTGTTACTATACCAGAAATATTAACAAAAACTGAAACACCTGTTATTTATAGTGGTGGGGGAGGCGGAAGTCCAACTCCTCCTGATACGACCGTACCTATAATTACCGTTGTTGGGGATAATCCAGCATCTGTAAATCTCGGTAGTGTTTACACAGATCTTGGAGCAACTGCGACGGATGATGTAGATACTACCGTGAATGTCATCACAACTGGAACTGTTGATATTGCTATTGCAGGTACATATTCCATAACTTATACTGCGACTGATTCTGCGGGGAATATCGCTACTCTAGTTCGAGTTGTAAATGTTGTCGATCCTACAGTTCCAGATACAACTGCACCAGTTATTACGATGAATGGTAATGTGACTGAGTCTGTAGTTATAAATTCTAGTTATACTGATGCTGGTGCGACTGCTCTTGATGCTGTTGATGGTACGCGTACGATAGACGTATCTGGTGCTGTCGATACTACACTACTCGGTAGTTATGTTATTACGTACACCGCATCTGATATTGCAGGAAATATTTCAACACTTACACGAACAGTAAATGTTATTTCTGCACCATCGGGACCGTCAGGTGGTAATGAAAACAATCGTATTATTGATTCTGACACGACTTTTTCTCCTGGTGAATATAATTTCGACAATTTAACAATAACTAATAATGCAAAGCTTACTCTTGATAGTAATAGCAGTTCATCAGATTTATTTAAAGGAGTAAAAATAAATGCTGTGAATATTACTATCGATAATGGTTCATCGATTTCTGCAGATGGAAAAGGATATCAAGATGGTCCTGGTATTCCAGCGCCAACAAATTATTATGCCGGTGCAAGTTATGGGGGAGCTGGTGTTATTAATGAATCAACTTCAGTATATGGTTCAGCTAAGGAACCGACAGATTTAGGAAGTGGAGGAACCAATGCCTATCGTGGTGGTGGCGCTATTAAAATCGTAGTGACTGGTACTATCACTAACAATGGTAGTGTCTCTTCAAATGGTGAAGCTACATCGAGTGGTGGTAGTATTTTTGTGACAGCAAATAGTTTGACTGGTAGTGGAACTTTTAGTACAAACGGAGGTGGCTTCTATGCTGGAGGAAATATGTACGGTGCCGGTGGTGGAGGACGAATTGCTTTGTATTACAAAAATTCATCGTTTACAGGTAAAACTGAATCTCTCGGGGGATGTGGTAGTACTGATGGTATGACCACTACTTGTGCAAAAAATGGAACTATCGGATTTTTTGATAGTTTGAATAACGATCTGTATGTGGACAGTCTATGGGTATTCCAAAAAAATGATAGTCCTTTTAATTTTAATCATATTACTTTGACCAACGGTTCCACTGTTACAACAGAAAAAGAAGTGAGTATTACTGCAAACGATCTTCTCGTTGATAAAGTTTCAGTATTTACTCTTGCAGAAAACCAAGTTATCGATATTCCGTCCGTTTCTGTTACTGGTCGTTCGACTTTAACATTGTCTGGAAATGAGACACTTACTATTAACACACTTAATGTGACAGGCAATTCAGTGGTTACCATTATCCCAGAAAAAATATTATCTTTAACAATTCCAAATATTACCGTTGCTTCTGGTTCATCTATTAACCTAGATGCAAAAGGTTTTGGTCAAGGTACTGGACCCGGTGCTCCTCCTAAAATTTATGATCCCAATAATCCAAATCCTTATTTTGCCGGAGCGAGTTATGGAGGAAAAGGTTTCCATAGTTCTCCTGAATCAATATACGGCTCAAGTACTGAACCAGTTGATTTTGGTAGTGCCGGAAATGGAAATAATTCTCGTGGAGGTGGTGCATTACGATTGATAGTCACAGGAAATCTTATAAATGATGGTGTTATTTCTGCAAATGGAAATGGTACTTCTAGTGGTGGTAGTATTTATGTGACAGTAAATTCTCTGAGTGGTACTGGATCTTTCCAAACAAAAGGTGGTTGGTCATATTGTTCATCATCATGCTACGGACCAGGAGGTGGGGGACGAATTGCAATCTATTACAAAACTTCATCATTTACAGGCAGTACAATAGCTGATGGTTGGAGCGGTGACGGGGGAACAAGTGAAGTTGGTACAGTTCATATTGTAGATGAGTCAGTCCCTTCCAATCCACCAGCAAGTTCTCTAAAAGCAATAACAGTTTTCAGTTTAAATGAATTAAACCCAAGTGTTTCCGGAGTTATAGATGAAAACAATCACACCGTTTCTTTGACTGTTCCTTTTGGTACTAATATAGCAAACTTGATTCCGACCATAAATATTTCAGACGAAGCTTCAGTTGTTCCAAATTCTGATATTCCTCAAAATTTTACTAGCTCGATTGTTTACACTGTCACGGCTGAAAATAGTTCAACTCAAGCATATACTGTGTCAGTGGTTGTTGCTCCAGATTTAAATCCTCCTGCTGATACGACCCCACCTTCTGTCACAAAATATGACCTCAATGGTTATTATTCAGATATCACAATAAATCCAAGTCAGTCAAACCCGACGGCTTTCACTATTAAAACAAATGAAGATGTAAATTGGGTGTCGATAAAAATTGAAAAAGAAGATGATCCTAGTTTGTATAAAATATTCCAGTCAGGAGGTGGTTGTGAAGATGGTACTAAAGTCTGTACCAAAATTTGGTTTGGAAATATGTCGAGTGGGGGATTGGTACAAAATGGTAGATATAGAATAAAACTTCATATGAAAGATTTAGCCGACAATGAGTTTGATGATTATTTGTCTCCTTATGTTTATGTTATAAAGGTTGATTAAAAAAACAAAAAACGAAGGTCCGACCTTCGTTTCCCGTGTCCTAATTGCAAAATATCAAAACTGTGCTATATTAAAAAAGCCGCAAAGAAGGTAGGTAACCGAAAGGTTTTAAAAAGTCCCTAATTCCAGCATAGCTGGAACGGGCGAACAAAACGAGGTTTTGTTATAGCCTATTTAGTGGGTCGATTCGGAAAAATCAATTAATTAAAAAATTACTTATGTTATTAAAATCAAAAAAAGAAGAAATGATCAAAGGTCTTGAGTCAGCAGTCAAAGGAGCTGAGTCTGTCGTCTTCGTGAATTTCCATGGTATTCATGCTGGAGAAGAAACTTCTCTACGCCGAGACCTAAGAAATCAAGGAGTGTCATACAAAGTATCCCGAAAGACTCTACTCAAGCGCGCACTTAAAGGACAGGCTACAGGTGAGTTACCTGAGCTTACCGGTGAAGTCGCAATCGCTTACGCAACTGATCAGATAGCTCCAGCTCGTGAAGTTTACAACTTCCAAAAAACTCATAAAGGAACCCTAAGTATCTTGGGAGGAATTTTTGAAGGAAAGTTTATGAACAACACAGCAATGATGGAGATTGCTATGATTCCAGCTCGTGAAGTTCTTTATGCTCAATTTGTTAATCTTATCAATTCTCCTATCCAGCGTTTTGCTGTGGTGTTGGATCAGATTGCAAAGACAAAAGAATAAAAGTCTCGTTTTATTAAAAGTTTAATTTAAAAATTATGGAAAAATTTAAAGATATTATAGAAAAAGTTGAAGGTATGTCCGTATTAGAACTTCACGAATTAGTGAAGGCTTTAGAAGAAAGATTTGGAGTATCCGCTGCAGCTGTTGCTGTCGCTGGTCCTGCAGCTGCTGAAGTTGAAGAAAAGAGTTCATTTACAGTAGTTCTTGCTTCAGCTGGTGAACAAAAAATCGCTGTTATGAAAGTTGTTAAAGAAGTTCTAGGTCTTGGTCTTAAAGAGGCTAAAGATTTAGTTGACGGTGCTCCAGTTACATTGAAAGATGGAATGAAGAAAGCCGAAGCTGATGAACTTAAAAAGAAAATCGAAGAAGCAGGTGGTAAAATCGAATTGAAATAATTCAATTTTCACTTTAAAAGAAAAAGTCCCCGACCTAGGTCGGGGACTTTTTTGTTGTCCTTGTTTTTTACTAAAAAAGCATTATAATTCAACCATGGAAATCTTAGGAAAAATATTAGGCAATTCATCTCGAGTAAAAATCATGAGACTTTTTTTCTTGAACAAAAGTAAAGGTTTTAAAAATGTTGATATTGTAAAAAGAAGTCGAGTGAGTGCTGATATTGTCCGAAAAGAGATGAAACTTTTAGCATCTGTCGGCTTGATCAAGAAACGCGCTGAAGATTGGTTTTTTGATCCTTCTTTTAAATATGCCTCAGAATTCGAAGGTCTTTTGATAGGTTCTGATACTCTCGACAAAGAAGCTATTGCTGATATTTTCAAGAAAGCGGGTAAAGTAAAACTCCTTGTTGTTTCAGGTGTTTTTATTAAAAACAAAGAAAGCCGAGTTGATCTATTGATTGTTGGTGACAAAATGAATAAGAGTAAGATAGAAGAGGGAGTACGCAAGCTTGAAGCTGAAATCGGAGTAGAATTAGTCTATGCTCTTTTTGATGCAAAAGAATTTGCTTATAGAATAAAAATGTACGATAAACTTGTCCGAGATATTCTTGACTTTCCTCATGAAATAGTTTTACAGACCAAGGAGTTATCCACACAGGCTTTAAAAAAGAACTAGAAGTTGATATAATCTAACCATAGAGCTTTATAAGGTCGAACTTAAAAAAGTTTTTTATTAGTTAAATAATTGTAATTATTATGAATAATATTTGGGTTACATGGGGAGATGTTTTTAATTCATCCCTTCAAGATTTGTGGTGGGGTTTTATCCAATTTGCGCCAAGACTTATTTTGGCGATCGTTTTCTTTGTTATTGGTTGGGTCGTTGGAAATCTAGTTGCAAAAGCATTCGAACATGTTATCGGTGCTTTGAAAGTAGATAAACTTTTGACTTCAGTTGGTATGGATGAACTTTTAAGAAAAGCTGGAATACAATTAAATTCTGGTTATTTCTTGGGACAAATCATAAAATGGTTTGTAATTGTTATCTTCCTTCTTCCTTCACTTAACCTAGTTGGTATGGATTATGTTTCTGCTTTCTTAAAGGAAAGTGTATTAGGATTCCTACCAAGAGTTATCGTAGCTGCTCTTATATTGATTATAGCTACAGTTATTTCAGATGCTGTTTCTAAAACAGTTATCACAGGTGCAAAAACAATGAACCTACGTTCAGCAAACATGCTTGGTGCTGTCACCAGATATGCTGTTTGGGCTTTTGCTTTCATTATCGCTCTTGGACAACTTGGAATCGCTGAGACTTACATGAATATTCTTTTCGCTGGAATTATTGGAATGATAGCTGTCGCTGGTGCTCTTGCTTTCGGTTTGGGTGGAAAGGATGCTGCAGCAAAACTTCTTTCAAATTTAGGAGAAGATGTAGCTCACAAAGAATAATTTCTTAATTTAAGATTTTTTAAAATGCCCCCGACAGTAGTCGGGGGCATTTTGCTTGTCATGCCACACGAGAAGGGTATAATTAATGTTATGAAAACAAACAAAGGATCTGCTCTAATTATTGCTCTAGTTTTATTGTTATTGGCTACTGCTGGGGGAGCCACTTATTATTCTGCAAAGAAAAAAAATACAAATAATCAAATTAAAAATACTCCTAGTACTCAGGAATCAGTTGTCAATCATTGCGGTATGACAATAAATTCTCCAAGTTTGAATTCAGTTATTCATTCCAATGTACCGGTAGTTATTTCCGGTGTCATAGACAACACCAATGCTCAAACAGAAGGTTGTTCGTGGACTTTGTTTGAAGGTGAAGCAGGCACAGCTCAGCTTTGGCATAAAGACGGAGGTGTTTGGGGAACAATCGGTCCGGTAAAAATAATTTCCGTCACAAACTGGATGACCACAGGTCCGGTGCCATTTGCAGTTTCTCTTGGTTTCGACAATACCAATCCTGGCTTTGTTTCAGGCATGCCGATGAAAGTCATCTTTACCGAAGAAAATCCTTCTGGTGAAGGGGTAGTAGATTCATTAGAATTTCCACTAATATTTCAATAATTTTTTAATTATTAACTCTATATAAAATAAGATTAAATAGGACTTTTAGGGAAAAGAGGTGTCATTATTTGACATCTCTTTTTGTTTAGTATAGTATAGGTTTTATCGGAATGAATATAACAAAGAACAGTTTCAAAAGGCAACCCTAACAGATGTTTTTTAAATCTGCTGAGGCTGCCCCTAAAGGCAGTTTTTTTATTTACAGAAAGATTGAATCTTTGAAAATTAAATTCCTGTTCCAATGATTATAGGACTAATCTGAAAGGATGTAGTCCGGTACGCAGCCTGTGTACTTGGGTCTTTTATGTTGGAGACAGGAGAAACTTTCTTTGTTTAAACTTATTGAGCGGTCAAGAATTTAAACTATGTTAAAGAAAGTTGTTTTGTTTTGTATTCTGTCGCGGAGAGCGACAGGATTTTGTTTTCCAAATAGTTTGTAGAGACTATTTGGTTAAATGTGATTTTTAAATTTCTTAACAGGAAATTAAGGGCGTATGGTGGATGCCTTGACTTTAAGAGGCGATGAAGGACGTGGCGTTGCTGCGATAAGCTTCGGGGAGGTGCTTAGCAACCTTTGATCCGGAGATTTCCGAATGGGGAAACCCTGT
>JAVHNX010000021.1:0-3419 GCA_036169735.1 Minisyncoccota bacterium | reverse complement strand
ATTTTTCTGAATAGGAATATTATCGATATACTTCTTAGAGGCAAGGGCGTCCCGGATAGAATCTTCAAAATAGGTAGCTTCGTAATTATCCTCTATTGCCGCCTTAGACCAATTAGCGCTTCCCGCAAATACATACCGATCATCGACAACAGCTTCCTTGATGTGCAAAAGATGTTCCGCGGTATCAAAGTAGACAGTTATATTATTTGCCCGTAATTTTTCATAGGCAAGGCGATTCTCCTTTAGCTTTGAATCCTCCAGAATAACCTTTATCTTTACTCCTCGGTTTTTTGCGGCTATAAGGTCATCAACCAGCTCATTAACTGGGTCAGTTTTATCCTCGGGGTTTATTATTATAAAATACATTGCTACAGTGATTGAACTTTTAGATTGAGTGAGATACTTGTGAAGAATTTGGTGGTAAGCCTTGCCAAAAAGCACATCAGCAGAAGCGTTTATAGGGAAAAATAAGATTGTAAAGCAGATAAGAAATAACGGAAGGATGTTTTTTATTCTCTTAAATTTCAATAGGTGGCTCCTTTATTATTGGTGGAATCCCCCTACTCTATCTCAACAGTTATACTTTTGATCCCGGAAGGCAGTTCTTTCTTCTTTGTTTCGTTAATTGTGTACTGCCAATCGTCGTAATCAAACGCCACCGCATAACAACGAGTAACTTCTTTTCCGTCAAATTTAACTAAAAATCCACCTTCAACCATATGATATTCTCCTATTTATTTACTATCAAAAACTATGAAATAGACCGTCCCCTTTATTTTTTCCCTTTTACTACAAACTTGGGAAAGAACTTTTTTTAATGCCGGACGCCTTCTTTTTTAAGAACCTTCATCAGAGTTAAAACGATAATATAGAGATCAAAAACAAAGGAGCGATGATTAAAGTAATATTCATCGAAAGAAACCTTTATGGGAATCGGTAAATCATCTCTTCCGTTTACCTGTGCCCAACCGGTAACTCCCGGGATCAAGGTATGGATATTTTTCTTAGTGCGCAATTCGACCAAATCATCCTGATTAAACAATGCCGGGCGAGGCCCGACAAAACTCATTTCACCCTTCAAGATATTGAATAGCTGCGGCAATTCATCTAAACTGTATTTACGCAAGAATTCTCCGGGGAGAATTAAATAATCTTCAGGATTTTTCATTAAGTGAGTGGCTATTTGAGGAGTATTCATTACCATAGTCCTGAATTTAGCCATTTTAAAAATACAATTACTTACACCGACGCGGTCCGTCCAGAAAATAACCGGCCCTTTAGAGGTTAATTTAATCAATACGATGATAACTAACATCGGTAAGCTAAGCAAAACTATTAAAACCAAAGCTAAACTTAAATCAAAAATTCGTTTTAAAATCATAGACAGTCTATGTTACCTATAAATCCCTATATACTTCTTTTCTATGACGCACAAGAATTATCCTGATTTCTTTTTCCTTGTGAACAACTTCGTAGACTATGCGATAGTTGCCCTGACCTACACGATAAAGGTTAAACTTACCAGAGAGCTTTTTGCTGCCTTGCGGATAAGGATTAGCGGATAATGCTTTAAAGACGTTGAGTATTCTTTCAACATCTTGGTTTGGGATCTTATCTAGGTCCTTTAGAACTCTTTTCTCGTATAAGACTTGGTACATATGGCTAATGTCTTATACCTCTCTTGACAAGATATCTGTCTATTTCTTTATGTGAGATGAATTTTGCCTCTTTCAGACGTTCCTGGGCAGTAAACAAGTCTTCCTTATCTTCGCTTATCTCAAGAAGCCTCTCCTTAATTGCCTCAGCCACAAAGTAACTTATCTTGACCCCATGGGATAAACAATACCGAGAAAGCCTTTCTTTCAAAGGTAACGGCACCCGCGTCCCTAAAAGTACTTGTGTATTTTGACTAGCCATTTTATTGCCTCCTTAATTTGTTATCTTATGCTATCAAAGCATAACATCTGATATCATCTTTGTCAAGAAATAAAACACATGTCATTTAACCGTTCCCCTAATCCCCTCTCCCAGCGTAAATGACGACTTCCAGCCAAGCAGGTTCCTGATTTTACTACCATCAATAATTATTGCGTTACAGATTCCCTGCTTCCCGAGCCAATCTTTTCATCTGCTCTGTCATATACAACGGTAGTGTTAACACTTTATCATGCAAAGATAGCCAGGCCTCTTTCATAGCAAACCCTTTCTATATATGGCTAATATACAAGGATATGGCATAACAATATTGGCTATAATACAAGGTATATTATGTGGAAGCACCGCAGGATAAGGGAAGACTATTCGAGGCCCGTTTAAGATTTTTTGTTCTTTAAGATATCCTCTGTTAATTTGATAGCTTCTTCCGCGGCTTGAATATTCCTTTCCGCGCCTGGTCTTGAAAATTTACTTTTATAATCTGCCAATTCGCGAAAATCCAGCGCTTGAATAAAGTTATCATAGTATTCCCGCGAAAGTAGCCCTTCATCTACATAGAAAGCTTTAATAGCAAAAGCTAATTGGATATGACTTTTTTCTCGATACCTCTTTTTGTACAGAAGGGCCCTAGCGGTATGAAATATTGCATAATAGGCCAAAGTAGTCGCAGATTTAAAACGCTCTCTAGAAAACAAGTCTTTAGCATCAAGCAGATCCTCTTTGGCTGCCTCCAATTCCTTAGAAATAAGATTAGGGCCAACGGGAAAAGAAATAATTTTCTTCTTCTCAAGCACTTCCTTAAGATTATATTTCTTCATAAGTTGGCCTTCCTTTCCAAATGGTTATGCCCTTTTTTATCTGCCCATGAAATACACTGTCCTCTTTTTTGGATGAGACAGATTCTAAAGGATCCTGAATGATTGCCTGATACTTTACATCAACAGTTTTATATTCAGCAACAATTCTTCTTACCTCTTTTTTATATTCTGTAATAATAAATAAATCTATGTCGCTTCCCTTATCATTAGAACCATCCGCGCAGCTTCCAAAGAGGATAATTTCATAACAGTATTTTTGAATTTTTTTCACCAACCCTTGAAGGCCTAGCAAATTCTCAAATATCTTAAACTGCCTTAAAACAAGGTTATCCGCGTTGAGCCTGTATAAAAATAAGTTCCCTTTCCTTTCCCTGGACAAAATATCTAACCCTAAAAGCAATCTCAATATTTGATTAGTCGCGCCCTTGCTAGATTTGGTCAACCGGAAAATCTCATTGGCAGAAAATACCTCTCCCGGATGATTAGAAATAAAAGAGAGGATCCTTAAGGGTGTACGATGATAAAGATATTCTTTGATTTTTAGATTGTTCATTATATTGTTCTCTTCGTTCATTATAATGAACGATTGATTTAATGTCAAGTAAATTCCTGAGAGCTCTGAAAAAGTCTAAAAATATACAGAGCTCTCTGATTACAGCGATTAAA
>JAVHNX010000020.1:0-3449 GCA_036169735.1 Minisyncoccota bacterium | reverse complement strand
TTTAATAGAATGCGGAATTAAACAACAGTAGACGCTATTTTTTCTAGTGATACAATATATAAATTACCATTATTTAATAAAAGGCAAAGGTCACTCTTGATTATATCGAAACGTCACAAAAGGTTAGCCTTTAGAACGGTAGTTGTAAGAAAGATATCGGAACTACCACCCAATCATTGGGATAAAGTTTTTCCGAACGTTCTTGAGAGCTATAATTTTTTCAAGGTTCTAGATGAGTCGAACCTCGAACAGTTTTCATTTTATTATATAATGGTCTATGACCATAAAATGCCCGTTGGTGCAGCGGCCTGTTTTTTAATGAACTATTCGTTGGATACCAGTATTAACGGTCCCTTAAGACGTATCACTAACTCTATCAGAAAGCTCATACCGAATATTTTTAGCCTAAAGGTTGTTGTCTGCGGTATGCCAATCGGACAGGGCAGGATAGGCATTATTGGCCATACGGATGTCGTCATAAAGGCAATCCTGCGACGCATGGAACAGATAGCAAGAAAAAATAGGGCTGCCATAATCGCATTTAAAGATTTTGATCAAACCTACACGGCACTACTAGATCCTTTACAAAAATTCGGATTTTCCAAATTTGATGGCCTGCCATCAACTGAACTCAAAGTATGGTTTAAGGATTTTGAAGAGTATTTAAAGACCTTAAGTAGCGCCAATAGGTATGACTTAAGGAGGAAATTTCGTAAGGTAGATGGTCGGGTTGCTATTAGTTTGGAGATCGTGGTTGACTTGAAAGACGATACGTTACAAGATGTCTACCGGCTTTATCTCGGTATGGTCAATAAGCACGATATGGGTTTTGAACTATTGCCAATCGAGTTCTTCAAGAGCATATCCAAGAACATGCCGGAGCATACAAAATTTTTTCTCTGGAGAATAGAGGACAAACTAGTTGCTTTCTTGCTTTGTTTTGTATCGGATGATCTTTTTATGGATTATTATTTGGGCCTCGACTATTCTGTAGCATATAAGTATCACCTTTACTTTATAAAATTCCGCGATACCTTAAATTGGTGCATAAAGCATGGTATAAAGAAGTACGACATGGGTTTTACTGGTTATGAACCAAAGAGAAGGCTCGGTTTTGAACTTGTCCCGTTATATCTATATGTGAAACTTCGCAATAGAATGCTGCGGCCAGTTTTTAATCTCGTCTGCCAGTTTTTAAAATTTGAGAATTTTGATCCGGATTTGAAAGAAGCGGGAAAGCGTAAAAAATTATGAAGCAAAACCATCTGACATTGAAGATATTTTTTTTGATAGTGTTAAATGATATCGTAGACACGATAGCTCAGTTATTTATGAAAAAGGGTTTAGTTCTCACGGGGATAAGTTCAGTCACTTTTAGCAATATAACGGAATTTGTTGCTAAAAGCGCATCTTCCTTTCTTCTCTGGCTTGGAATAATTTTTTATGCCTTGAATTTTCTCGTCTGGATTATAATCTTATATAAAGTAGATTTGAGCATAGCTATGCCCGTAGGCAGTAGCTCTTATATATTGGTGCCGATCGTGGCAATAATATTTTTACACGAATATGTCAGTCCCTTACAGTGGCTGGGAGTTTTGTGTATTGTCGTAGGCATACATTTTGTGTCGCGAAGCAAAAGCTGCGCATCCGAGGTTTCGTGAGAATATGTTAAAAATACTAGTTTTCGTTTTCATAGCAGAAATTTTGACTGCTTTCGGCCAGATACTCTTGAAAAAGACCACTAATAGTCTTGACCGGCATGGCCTGCGAGATGCAAGGTCCTACTTTCGCTTCCTCAAGGAAGTTTTGAGCAAACCAGCCGTCTGGTTAGGGTTTTTCACGATGGCAGCCGGTCTCATTGCATGGCTCCTTGCCCTGACAGGAGGGGCTTTAAGCGTTGTCTTTCCCCTGGGTAGTCTTCAGTATGTGCTTATACTCATTATGGCCCGCATCTTTCTTGGCGAAAAGATTGACACGATGAAGTTGCTCGGGACGTTTCTGGTAGTTTTTGGCATTATACTAATTACGCTTAGTTAGGTAAGACGGCGACCGGTGCAAAAATATAACCGGTTTTTAGGAGTAAGGAAAACGGACTTTTAAAAGGCTTCAGATAGTTAAAATAAGCCAATAAAAGGCATTAAATTATGAATGTCCGCCTCTCAAGGGCGGACATTCTGTATTCATTTGTCCCTTCAATAGTTACGTTATTTTCAGCCAAAAAAGACCGGACAAATAAGACAAATTACGCGAGGAATTACCTCTCTAAATCCAGAATATTCTTGATATATTGAGGTATTGCGCATATAATTAGGCAAATAAATTAAGAGAGGTTTCCCTTGTGTAATACGAGAGGGACCCTGATTTTTCCTCGTTTCTAGGTATAAAAATCACCCCGCGCGAAGCGAGGGGCAAATCACAACTAAGGGATGTTACTATATTTTTGACTGAAACGAAAATATAGTATCGTCCCCTTTGTTTTAAGTTTACCTGTTTACAGAGAGTGTTTTTATGGTGAGCCCATTCTGGGCGAAAGCTAGGGGATACCTCTTTTAATTTTGATTGAGCTGTTTACAGAGAGTGTCAATTTTAATTCATTTCTGGCGTCCTTAGTGGAGTTACCTTTCAAATTTACCAATAGCTGTGTGCAGAGAGGGTGTTCCCCTGTCGAATATTACTGTCCGCCCTAAAGAGGAATACTTGTAAGTAGCTATTGGAAGCTTAACAAAATTATGTTGTTAAGCCTTTAATTATTGGTATAATAAAGCAACTTTAAGGAAAGGGGGTGAAAATATGAAAAAGACACTTCTTGTATTATTTGTTGTTGCATTTGTCGGCACTTTATGTTTTGCTCAAGAGGCACAAGCTCCGGTTAGCCAACCAACGGTTAGCCAAACGGTCCAAGCACCGGTAGTAACCAAAACCATTTCCGGTAAAGTTGATTCGGTAACAATCGGAGATGTTACTAAGGGAACGAAATCAAAACTTGTGGTTGTGACTGATAGTGGAGAGAAGCTGAGTTTTGTGGTAAAAGACGGTACCCCAGTTACTGATAAAGACAGAAATACGGTTGCCTTAAGCGATTTAAAGAAAGACAATAAGGTTACTGTAGTGTATACACCGGGTAAAATGGGTATTTACAGAGTGCAATCTATTAAATTAGTAGAATAATTACGGCAGGTATAAATATACATGCCAGTAATTTTTCTATTAGTAGAAATTATGGGCTGGACTAAGGTTTCCAGCCCTTTTTCTAACCCATATTTATAAATAACAGTTTTTTGTAATGATAAGAAACATGAAAAGTAAATTGCTTGTAATAACTTTTAGTAGCATTGTTATGATTCTTATTGCAAGTGCATCTTATGCTGATATGAATAAGAGGCCAAATCTTGATGGCCTTGTATATTGGCATGGTGACATAAACCAGCCCAAAATCGCTTTAACCTTTG
>JAVHNX010000019.1:0-3531 GCA_036169735.1 Minisyncoccota bacterium | reverse complement strand
CCTCGATTGTTTTTGGCTAACATAAACAGCAATATAATAAACAAAAAACGAAAAAATGTCAAGTCTCTACCCCTGTTTGTCGCTCACTGACACACTTTTTGAGGTAACACGAACAAAATATACTGACACTACAACCACTAACACTGTCACTAACAAAGCATAAGTAAGTTTAGCCCAAACTGAGTTATTGTGAGCAGGAAATACCTCTTCAATTAATGCTTTTATGGCCTCATTCCAAGCCAAACCAGCCACAAAACCAAAAGCAGCCAAGATCAAATCTATCGTCTTTTGGCGAACTTCTTGTCGAAGATGTCCACCTTCAGATTTAATTTTTTCAATATCTACTACCATATAATCATATTCTACCTTAAAAAATATTTTTAGCCAAATATACCGCTACCGTGGCGGCTGTCTCCGCGCGCAAAATCGAAGTTCCAAGATTTACAAAATGCAGACCACTTTCTTTACACAGCTCAATTTCTTTATCCGACCAACCACCTTCCGGACCAACAAACAATGAAATCACCGAATTATTTAATTTTATTTTTTTTATATTTTCTCCAGCCGGATCAAAAAATACACCGATGCCATCCATATTTTTTAGCGCGTCTTTAAAATTTTGAATTGGCAATAATTTTGGCAAAATCAAACTCTGACATTGCTGCGCCGCCTCTTTAATTATTTTTTGCCAACGTTTTTCATTCAAACCAATTTTTATTGTGCGTTCCGAAACGATTGGCACAATCTCATTTGCTCCAGCCTCTACCGCTTTTTGAAGCAACCATTCGAAACTGTCTCGTTTGAGTAAAGCAGCAAAAAGAATTATTTTTTTATCACCCACCGCACCTGGAAAAATATTTTTAACAAAAAAATTAATGCTCTTTTTGTCAATTTTTTCTATTTTCACCAACGCCACTTTCCCCTGTCCATCACATAGTATTATTTCTTCACCTTCTTTCAATTTCAAAACATCTTTGATATGATGAATAATTTCCGTATCCAAACAAATAATTTCTTTCAAATCCAAATTAAAATTGCCTATAAAATAATGTCGCTTTAACATATTTAATATTTTATTTTCCTTTGGGCGCGATTAAATGCGATAGCAAAACGATGGGCTTCATCACGCACCTGGATTAATAAATTTTTATTTTCTTTGATCCATTTTTTAACCTCGCTCAATTCAGCCACCACAAAAAAATCATTGCGTTTTCGCTCTATCCCTTTGGCAATTCCAACAATCGGTGTATTTACTCCCGCCTCACGCAATACCGTTTTGGCTTTATTAACTTGTGGTAGACCACCATCAATCAAAAATAAATTTGGCATCGGCCATTCACTGTGTTTCAACCGACGCTCCAATACTTCTGCCAAACAATCTACATCACTCTGCCCCGTTACTGTTTTAATTTTAAATTTACGATACTGACTTTTTATTGATTCGGATTCATCAAATACTACCATACTTCCCACTTTATCACTACTACCAAGATTGGAAATATCATATCCCTCTATCCTCATGTCATTGCGAGCCCGCCACACGGCGGGCGAAGCAATCCCTTTGTTTGTCATTCCCGCAGTAGTGTCATTCCCATGAAAATTGGAATCTCCTTTCACTTTATCCATCACAAAACTCTCATTAAGCAAAGCCACATCCTGAATTTTTTGTAAATGATAAAGCTGATTTCTCAACCGTGCCGCTTCTTCAAAATTTTGTAATCTAGAATCAACGCCCATCTCTTTTTCAATTTTCTTCATTAATAATTTTTTCTTGCCACCTAAAAATAAACAGAGTGGACGAATCACTTTTGCCACATAATCTTTCGCCGAAATTTCTCCAGTACACACTCCCAGACATTGTCCGAGCTGATAATAAAAACACGGCTTCATTTTCTCATTCCGTTTGTCATTCCGAGTGTAGTGAAGCGAAACCGAGGAATCCCTACCTCTGTCATCCTGAGCAGTAGCGAAGGATCCCTTAGGTTGACAACTTGAAATATAAAACAACTTACGCAAAATATTCATCGCCTCTTTGGTGTTCAACCCCGGATATGGTCCGAATAAATATTTAAATTCTTTCTTTTTTTGTTCCGTCAATTCATGTTGACGAATAGTCAAAACTCGAGGATATACATCTTTGCTAATCCCAATCCAATTCCAACTTTTATCATCGCGCCATTGGATATTATATTTCGGGCGATACTTTTTTATATAATACCCTTCCAAAATTGCCGCCTCGAGTGCCGAATCTGTCTGTTCGGTTTTCAGATCCACCACCTCATGAATCATCTCCTCAATCGGACGCCTATTGTCATTCTGGCGTACATTGTCATTCCCACCATTGTAGCTCACACTGTCATTCCCGCGAAAGCGGGAATCTATTCTTTTGAAATATCCACCCACCCGACTTTTGAGCGATGATGCCTTCCCAACATAAATAATCTCTTTTTGAGAATTAAAAAATATATACACGCCGGGAGTATCCGGCAATTTTTTTATCTTATTCATTGTCATTCCCGTGAAAACGGGAATCTTGTCTATATATTTCATATCCACTAATCCAACGGACTCTTAATCCCCTGCAAATTACTATTGGCCACATGCGTATAAATCTGCGTCGTCTGCAACTTCGCATGCCCCAACAATTCTTGAATATACCTGATATCCGTCCCATTTTCAAGTAGGTGGGTAGCAAAACTATGACGCAAAGTATGACAAGTGCCATGCCGCCTCACTCCAGATGTCTGCAAAGCATGTTCAAACATACACTGTGCCGTACGATCACTCAATTTTCCACCACGATTGCTTTCAAATACTAAATCACTTGGCTGTTTGTTTTTGGTATATTTTTGCAAAACTCCACCAACTTTATCCGATAAAATCGTTACTCTGTCTTTTGCTCCTTTACCGCCACGCACGGTCAAAAGTTTTTTAGAGAAGTTCAAATCCCCCACTTTCACATTTATTGTTTCAGACAATCGTAAACCTGATGAATACATCAAGCCCAAAAATAATTTATGTTTTACATTATGGATTGACCCCAATATTTTCCGAACTTCTTCAATATTAAAAACCTCTGGTAATTTTTTGTCTTTTTTAGCACGAGGAATATTGACAAAAAACTGCCTACCAAGAATTTTACCAAAATAAAACCACAAAGCACTATATGCGCTATTCAAAGTAGAAGAAGAGACGCCACTATCCGCCATTTTCTCCAAATAATCCCTCACATCACCAGTGTTCACGTCCCGAGGGCTTTTGTTTGCATGTTTCAAAAAATCCGTGATATAATGCAAATATGATTTTATCGTACTTTGGCTAAATCTACGAAGTTTCATTTCCTGTTTGAGTAGTTGTATTGGATCGCGACTTTCGCGATAATATTGACTGGTGTTCATACCCCCATTATGATTACACATTATTGAATATATTTTACAAGATTTTAGCCATTTTTTCAATAACTGCGGATATCAATAGTTCGGCAAAATCGCTCGCTATGCTCGCTAATTTGCCGAATGGGTCGCGGTGCCC
>JAVHNX010000018.1:2278-3565 GCA_036169735.1 Minisyncoccota bacterium | reverse complement strand
GCCAAATTCTCTCGGTGGTGTTCTCCTGGTACATTAAACTTCCAATCTAAAACATCTTTTTTGTTTATTACTATTAGTTTTGATTTTATATCTTTCGGAATTAATTTCTTCATATCTGGACGAACGATAAGTACATCCCCTTCTATCTGATATTTAAAAATATTTGCTTTATCATCAAAATATCTTTCCATGCTATCTTTGTAGTAATTCATATGATCCGGCATAAAAGTTGTAAATACAGAAATATCAGGAGAAAGTTTTGATTCACCGAATCCTTGTAACTGCCAAGAATCAAGTTCACAAACTAAAATATCTCCATCTTTAACTTTCTTTAAAAGAGGTAAGGTTGCTACTCCACGAAGATTACCTCCTACATATACATTTCTTTTTAAGAATTTTTCATTCGCCTTTAAAATTTCATAAATCAAAGTAGTCGTCATAGATTTACCTCTTGTCCCAGTCACACCAATAACCACAACTTCCGGTACGGTTTTAGCAAAGAGAGACACATCCATTTCAACTGGAATATTATTTTTCTTGGCTTCATTTATATAAATTGAATCAAAAGGTACGCCTGCTGCCTTTATGATCATATTTCTATTTTTAAAATCTTCTAATCTATGTTCACCTAAAACAAATTTAATATTCTTGAACTTAGTAAGAGCTTTTACTGATGTGGCTAGTTGTTCTTTAGTTTTCAAATCCGTCACAATTAGATCTGCTCCACATTCTGCTAAGAATTTAGTATAGCCAAGTCCCCGTCCTAAAAGACCCAATCCCATGATTGTAATTTTTTTATCTTTAAATTGTTGCTTGTAATTTCGCATTTAAATAACTACTTTGGCTGGAATGCATTTTTAAGTTCTTCTAAATCATTAAAATGATGTTTGACTCCTTTAATTTCCTGGTAGTCTTCATGGCCTTTGCCTGCACATAAAATAATATCTCCTTTCTCTGCCTGACGAACTGCTTCAAGAATCGCTTCATGACGATTTGTAATTGAAGTTACTTTTTTTGAATCAGCTAAAGATAAATCAGTCTTCATCTCAGCAATAATACTTTCTGGGTCTTCACTTCTTGGATTATCAGATGTAAAAATAGCTATATCAGAAAGAGTCGCACCTATCTTTCCCATAATTCTTCTTTTTAAAGGATCACGATCTCCTCCACAACCAACCACAGAAATAATCCTACCTTTTTCTTGTCTTAGTTCCCATACAGCTAAAAGTATTTTTTCTAGTGCATCTGGTGTATGTGCATAATCTACAACAACCAAAACACCAGTTG
>JAVHNX010000018.1:0-2178 GCA_036169735.1 Minisyncoccota bacterium | reverse complement strand
GTCGAAACTCTTACTTCGTCCACAATGATATTTTCTACTGTTCCAATAAGCCCTGCTTTATAACCTAAGTCAGTAGCTATTTGATAAAGAAGAGTGGCGGTAGTTGTTTTACCATTTGTGCCAGTCACTCCGACGACTTTCATCTTGGCTGATGGGTTACCGTAAAAATGCAATGCAGCTAAGATTACGATTGCCCGTCTTCTAATTTTTAGATTTTTAATTAAGTTTTTCATTTATTTTAAAATCTTTTCCAATAAAATTCCAAGGTAATTCTACTTTAAATTCAGGAAATTTATTCAAAACCCATTGGACATAAGTGTTGCTGTTGGGACCAGTTACAGAATATTCAGAACAATATGGATATGTGCTTACGGAGTTTTCAATAAACTGTATTAATTTAAAAGCTGTTGAATTTTCATCTCCTTCGATGTATCCTATCAATTCAGTTTTCCAAAAATATTCCTTTACATAGAAAAAAATATTAATACCTTGAAAAGGTGGTCGATTATTAAAATACAAGTACTCGCCATTTTTTTTATTTTTTTCGTGTTCAACTTCCCACCTGGATACAAAACCTTTTTTATTAAGGACGAACCAAGGGTGTTTTGCAAAACTGAACGGCAAAAAAGTAGGACAAGCAAAAATAAAAACAGAATACTTATCTTCTTTAATTAAGTCTTCAAATTTATGAAAATTAGTATTCATAAATTTATTTTTATTTCCCGTGGCACTTCTTAAATTTCTTACCACTTCCACAAGGACAAGGATCATTTCTACCTGTATTCTCACTAGAGAATTCTGAAGGCTCATTATGGCTCATAATTAAAACCTCTTTTTTTTCTTCATTTTCATCTCTAACTGGTTCTGTAATAGTTTCAATAAGTGAAAAAACTTGATCTTTAAAATCATTTTCCATCTGCTTAAACATCAAGAGTCCTTCTTTTTTATATTCAACGACTGGCTCTCTTTGACCATAAGCTCGTAAGTTTACAGAGGAGCGTAAATAGTCCATTGCTTCCAAATGTTCCATCCAAAGTACATCTGTTGAATAAAGAGCAATTCTTCGAACTGTTTCCAGGAAGGCTTCATCACCCAATTTTTCTCTTTTTTCTCTTATTGTATTTTCAGATCCTTTTTTTTCTTCTACTATTTTTTGAAGTAAAGATTCAACTTCTTCTTTGTCACTTTTCATCATTTTCTGACGACGCTCATAGATAACTTGTCTTTGATGATTCATCACATTGTCATATTCAAGTGTATTTTTACGTGCATCAAAATGAAAACCTTCTATCTTGGCCTGTGCTCCCTCTAGTGTTCTACCAATAAAACCATTTTCAATTGGTTGATCTTCTGGAATACCAAAACGTCCCATCATAGTTTTAATTCTCTCGGCTCCAAAAACACGCATTAAATCATCTTCAAGAGAAACATAAAATTGTGTTTCACCAGGATCACCCTGACGACCAGAACGTCCTCGAAGCTGGTTGTCTATTCTTCTAGCTTCATGTCTTTCAGTACCAAGAACAAATAAACCACCTGCCTCTTTTACTATTTCATATTCTTCCTTAACCATCGGGATACCTCCAAGTTTTATGTCGATTCCGCGCCCAGCCATGTTTGTAGCAATAGTTACTGCACCTCTACGTCCAGCCTGAGCAATAATTTCTCCTTCACGTTCATGATTCTTGGCATTTAAAATTGTATGAGGCACTCCTTCTTGTTTTAAATAAACAGACAAAAGTTCATTCTTTTCAATTGAAATAGTACCAATCAACACAGGTTGACCTTTTTGGTTTAATTCTTTGACTTTTTTGGCAATAGCTTGGAACTTTCCTTTTTCTGTCTGAAAAATAAGGTCTGAATGGTCTTGACGAACAACAGGTCTATTGGTAGGCACTACAACAACATCCAAACCATAAACTTTTAAGAATTCTTCTGAAGAAGTTAGAGCGGTACCAGTCATACCGGATAACTTTTTATAAAATCTAAAATAATTCTGGAAAGTAATAGATCCAGATGAGCGAGTTTCTTTTTCAATCTTTACTCCTTCTTTCGCTTCAATCGCCTGATGAATTCCTTCTGACCAACGTCTACCTGGTTGAAGACGTCCAGTAAAAGGATCTACAATAATAACTTCGCCTTCTTTTACAACATAATCTTTATCACGTTCAAAAATAG
>JAVHNX010000017.1:0-3585 GCA_036169735.1 Minisyncoccota bacterium | reverse complement strand
AAAGATAACAGAAACAATTGAAAGTAATATATTCATGTATGAAATTAAAGATTAAAAAGTTTTTTGAGGATTTCTCTTCCACTATTTACGGAAGTAAGTTCTCTATCTCATCAGATTCAAGGAGTTCCATTTACTTCAAGAATAACACCACCAACTTCTTCTAGTGGTTTTGTAAAATCAGTTGTAAGAATATCAACTCAACATATAGATAAATGTAACTTCTCTGCAACATCAATACAGAGCTTCTTGATATCATCATGAAGAATATGCGTCATATCCTTTGCTGTACCACCAGTTCCCATATTTGAATTTCATCTGAGTTGAAGTTGAACTCATTCTTTCAAAATATCATTCACTTCATATCATTGTTTATTTACAAAATCAAACAATTCTTGATCTTCTCGGATAAATGAAAGTGGAGCGTAATAATCTTCTTGTCGGAGTGGATTATTTTTATTTTCATATTCAATCAGTTGATGAATACTAGAGTATCCATTTCCAATAATAGAAGGTGGGATTCTATTATATGCAACTACTACATCTCCAAGAACCACTAGAACCCTACATTCCTCACCAGAAACTTGTTCTTGGATAATCATCTTTGGATACATTCAAAAAGATGTTTCAAGTTTTTTCTGAAGCTCTGGAATAGATGTTATATTCATACATACCCCATTTCCATGTGCTTCATCAATAGGTTTTATAATCACTGGAAAATGAAAATCTGATAGTTTTTTCCAATCAAATTCTGTAAATTCATATTCATGAATATATATCGTTTTTGGAATAGGAATTTTATACTTTTGCAAGAGTGTATATGTGAGTTCTTTGTCATCAACTATCTTCTCTCCTAACGAAGTATTTCCACCGAAATCAGTGCTCTTAAAAAGAATTTCTTGCTCTTTTGATCGAATAAAAAATAGATTCTTTTCAGGAATCAGTACTTCTACTTGTAATCATAATTTTTCAGCCTCTTCTTTGAGTACTTGAGATGATATAGACCAATAGGTCATCGGTTTAGACATAGAATAATTAGTTATAGAAAGATATATTGTTATTATAGATTTATTTACTCTTCTTCATCATTAAGTTTTCTTAAAAGTGGAGAAAATCGGAAATATTCAAAGAGTTGGAGTCACATATAACGACCTACAAGTATATTTAAGAATACAACAAGAATAATAATATCTGGATAAGAAATAAGAAAATATTGGAGTGCCTTAAATTCAATGAGTTGATAAATGACGAAAGTAACGATTCCGTATTGTGCAATATCAATGAATCAAGATTTTCATAAAATATTTATGTCTTCTTGGAAAATCTTATCAGCAAGGATTATTGTAATAAATAATGGAAAAATGATCAGCGGATTATCAAAAATAGTGTAATTTATAATAGATAATTCAAAAAAGTTATCTATACCCAGTATAAAAAGAAATAGTGCTATATAGAGACTAATAAGAAGTGCTCTCTTGGCATGAAGGAGAAGATGTACTTTTTTAGCAAAGGTATTCACTATAAGGATCGAAAAGAGGGCAATCACAATAAAGATGAATGCAGAAATACCAAGAGAGGCAACGGTAATTGCAGAAAGTATAGGGTAATAAATTCCAAAGACATTGAATCCTATAACTTGTTTCAAGATATTCAGAATCAAAACTATGAAAGTAATAGAAAGGAGAAATGCGAGAAGTTGATAGGAGAAACCTGCATACGCTAAGAATTCGAGAAAACTACTGAGACTATATACGGTATTTGATTTTTCATAGGAAATCTCTTGTCAGACTCATAATTCAACAGTTCATCCTGATCATATGCGAGTCATGAGTCAATAGAATTGATCTTCTGATATGAGAAAAACTTTTACGGCTCAAATCTGAGAAAGAGCCGAAGCAATGACCTTAGAAAGAAGAGATCGAGAAAAATCCGAAATAACATATATTTTCTTTTTCGTAAAGCTTACTTATTTTGTTTTTTGTAATTTTACAATGTCTGAAAAGAATCCAAGAATATCTGAAGTTCAAATGATAAAAATATCACTTTGATCTATACTATTCCAAATATCCTGACTATCTTCCGAAGTGGAGATATTTAATGTATCAATATAGCTTTTGTAGAGAATATTATTTTTTTCAAAAATATCTTTCATTCCAGTTTCGACTCCGATCTTCTCACTTCCAATATAAGTAATTACACTATCATATACTCGTATTTTCTTGGTTATGATTCATTCACAAGGATTCTCAGTTATAGTAATTCTTGCCTCAAGAAGTGCTTCTCATGGAGTGGTAAAATAACGAAGGTATTTTTCTCTGTCTTTTATTGTTTCAATGACTTTTCTATCCCTCTTCAGTACAAAGGTTATTGAACCAGAAGAATCAGTACCACTTCAAGTTGTAAGGTAGTATTCATGACTTGACCCAACTTTCACCTGCTCAGGTCAATTTATAGCATATACTGTATCACAACTTGGTGGCTCTATCGGAATAATACTTCCTGTTTCTGCAAAAGTAGGAATGACAGAGAGGCATATACTGAGAATGAAAAAAAAGAAACGTAGCATAGAAAATTTTTTTAAAGAAGTTCAAGGATTTTAATGTCTTGTATTTTTATCTTACCAAAAAACAACATATCACTATTTCCTCAGGTTTCGATCCATTTCTTTACTCTCATATACCCATCAAGATATATTTTATCCTTCTGATATGTAGTTCAGGGTATTCATTTGGTTCATGAATGAATAATTCATCGCTTTAGTCGCACTGCATCGGAAAAGATTGATTCCAGCGATTTTTCTGGATAATACATTCGAAGAGATTCAATGGTCTCAGCAAAAGAAAGTGTATCTGCAACTTCAAGGAGATAATATTTTATATACATAGCATTTTTCTCATATCCATCTGGGAGATGTGAAAATGACCTATAAATAGCAAATCCTTCTTCATCTGATAAATAATTTCCTGTACCAAATTGAAAAAGCTTGAGTCATTGTTCTCTTCCTGCGAGATACCTTCGGAAATGTGTCCCTATTTCATGTGATAAAATAGCATCTATTTCTCTTTCTCGTATGATAGCATTTTTGGAAATGTGTATTTTTACTTCTTTCCCGTACGAGACAGACATACGAGACAAGTTTCAGCTTTCTATAGTTATGGGGATTTTTTTATAGTATGCTTTTCGAAATAGGAGTGAATATAACTTATAACTTGATCGAGAGTTAATATTCTTCATAGAACCTTTTCATCATGTATAGAACCCTTTTTCATTTCATATGTTTTTTCTTTTGATAACTGCAAAAAGGCTTCATCTGTTTTTCAGAAAAGAAGAGTATTATAATGGAGAATTGATGAAAAATCCTCATCTTTATATGCCCTAACAAGGGAAAGTTTATTTTTGATTTCCTCAATCTTTTCCAAATAAAGATCTGCTATAATAAAACCTGATGACTTAAACTCATAAGCTTTTCTTGTGAGATTCCTCAGGGATTCATGTAATGACTCTATCTTGTCATCATTTGGGAAATGATACTGAAAAACTGGATTATACCCATGAGGGTTTTTTATGAATTCATCGAGAATAACAAAA
>JAVHNX010000016.1:0-3593 GCA_036169735.1 Minisyncoccota bacterium | reverse complement strand
ATTTTGTTAAGTTTTGCGTTTAGGCGCTTAAGTTAGTATAAATTTTAATTTTTTTTTAATTAACTATTAAAGATGCTATAATGTTTATATAAATAAAATAACTCTAATATTATGCCTATTATGTCAAAGGTAACAGCAGAGAATCTAAAAAATTCGGATCAGTCTAAAGAAATTGCCAATCTAATAATTGAACAGTCTCATTTGGCGCATTTACCGGAGACAGATAAAGATTATATTCGAGAAAATTTGGCCATGCAAATTAATCGTCGTTTAGGATTAATCATAATGGAAAATCTTAGCGATGAAGGTCAATTAGAATATTCTAGGCTTTTGGAGAGCGATTTGATTCCCGATCCGGAAAAGTTACAGAATTTATTAAATAAGTATATTCCCGACTATGAAGAGAAGGTAAAAGTCGGACTAGAGGAATTTGTGAAAGAGGCCGTTGCCAGCTTAACTAAATAACTTAATTATATGAAAGCTTTGGAAAATTTTTCAAATTTTTTTCGCAAAAAAAAGTCGATAAATGCCGATGAGTCCCTTGAACAGAAGGCTGTCGACGGGGAGGTTGATAGCGAATCAGCTTTACAGAATATTAAATTAAAATTTGATGAGATCGAAAGACTTAAAAGCGAGGCGAGCGAGTCAAAAAACAAAAATAATAAAAGTAAAATTAATAAAAAGATCCAAACATTAAAAAATCAATTTAAAAAAGAATTTAAACTGGATTATAAGGGTGATTTTGATAAGATAACGCAGAATTATCTTAATAATGCAGACGCCGGAGATATTCCAACGGCAGCCAGCGAAGATAATTTGGAAGAGCCGCTAGCGGAGGGGGCGGATTTAAACGATCAAGAAGAGAAGAATGAAATAAACCCTGATTTAGAACCTGGTCCGGAATGGGATTATCGCCGTCATCTAGAATATTTAAAGATTAAAGAAGGGGGAATTCAGAAAGGTAAATATCAGATGATCGAAAACGTTTCTTTGGAGCTAGAGGAAGAATTGAATAACATAGTTGATTCCCTGGTGGCGGAAAAATTAAATAATAATTTAGAAGCTAATTTGAAAGATTTAGCCCTTAAAACCGGCTTAAAAGAGGAAGAGATTAAAGAGATATATCAAACAGAAGAAAATAATTTAATATCAGAAGCTAAAGAAGAAATAAACAAAAATTCTAGTAATTTAAAAAGAATTGGCTTGGCCACGGGAAAAGCGGTTGGTTATGTAGGCGCGGGAATTTTAGCTACAACTTCAACTGTGGCCACTCTAGGCATTGGGGTCGGTCTTAGTATGTCGATTATTGCCGGAGCCCGAATATTAGATAGAGTTATAACCGAGGGGCTTTTAAAGAAAAAGTTAGATGCTAAGGTAAAGGAAATTAAAATGAGTAAAACCGAGACTGATAAAGCCGCTATCCAGAATCGTTTAGCCGCCGCTATTAGTTTAAAGAAAAAAATTGAGATTGGTAAAGTAAATATAGATAATAAGGGAGAGCGAACAAAATTAATTGATGAATATATTGAGGAGCAGCGGCGGAGCGGTTTAATGCAACTTGACCCCGATAAAGTTATGGAACGCAAAGATCAGATTATTAGAGCCATAGAAGGCCTTGATGATATCGATAAATCAAATGCGGCTCGGGAAGAAAAAATGAATAAAGAAGGTATTCTTAGTAAGATGAAAAAAGTAGAAGACCTGGTTTCCGGAAAGAGTTCTCGGGAAAAAGTAGCATCAACAGCAATGTTTGTGGGTTTAGGAATTGCTGCTCGTGAAGTGCCAGGTATTCGTCAAGCAATGGCGGCTTATGCTGGTTATCGCTTAGGAGCTCTTATTGGAGATCATGTAGTAAAAAATGATGCGATTCCCGAAGACTTAAGTGAATCTAATAGTGAATCTAATAGTGAATCTAATTATAATATAATTAGAAAAAAATTATTAGATCATAATTTTCAGAAGAATAATCCGGAAGAATATTTAAAATTGAAACAGAGAGCAGATGTTTATGAAAATGAAAAAGCCCGAGTTAGTTTAGAAGCGCTTAATAAATCTTTTGAAAAAAAATTACAAGTGGATAAATTTTATCAAAAAAATGATCGCGAAATGAAAATAGTACTTCGTGTCGGCGGGGCGGTTATTGGCTTAGTAGGCGGTGAATTTATTCGTAGTCTGGCCCATCATTTTTTTAATGAAAACGGATCTTCCTCTAAAAGTCAGGACACAATTTCCGAACAACCACATAGCGAAGGAACCGCAGTTCGTCCAGAAAGTCCGGCTGATTCTTTAAATCAGGTGAATAAATCAGATTCGACCGCGACCGCCGTAGATTCAACTTTAACACCAAAAACAAATAGCATCCCGGGCGGTTTTAGTCAGGAAATTATTCCGCCGCCTAGCAATAAATCCGGTGTTTGGGAGGATAACATTTCCAGTAAAGGTCTTAAAACCGGGGAGCATGATTCAGTTTGGCGGTCTACGGAACAAATTTTTAAAGATCATGCCCAAAAACTTGGCTATAAAGGAGATTTAAATGATAAATCAGCCTTAGAACATTGGGCTCAAAATCAAACTGGAAAAACTTTAAATAATTCCGGGACAATAAATGATAAAGTTTTTGAGGGGAATAAAGTCGTTTTAGAGCAAGATGCCAAAGGAAATTATCATGTTTCTGTAGAAAAAGCGTCAGGATTAAAACCGGGACACTTGGAACATCTCAAAACTTCAGGAGCTAAAGCGGTTAATCTCCCCGAGCAAGAAGCGCCGGTTAAAAAAGGGGAAACAAATTATGAGGAATTAAAAAAGGAATTTATTGAGAAAGATAAGGCGGCCTTAAGAGAAAAATATAAATTTTTATATAGTAAACAGGCTGGAACTAGTGGCCAGGAGGTAATCAATAATTCTCCAAGCAGTCAGACAGAGTCAATGTTAGTAGACCATAGTCCTAAATCACCTCTTTTTTCCAGTGAAGATGTAGAAAATGGTTCAACGGGATTACGCGGTCAGGAGAATATTCCGTCTACTGGAAAATCCAATTTTACCGATAACCTTAGAACGCCTAAATCTGGTAAGCTTGGAGATTCGCTGCTGGAACCTAAACCGTTGAAAGTTATGGGGTATGAAGAAATTCATCAAACGGCACCTAAAGAGATTGTAAATTCTGTTGAGAATCTAAAAGCTTTTCCCAATGGCTATGAAATTCCTTTTGGAAACCTGACGATGTATAAAGAGAATAATTCTTATAATTTTATCACGGAAGCTGGTTCAACTTTTAAAATGTTGTTTAACCATCTCGGTGAATCAGGCCAGAATGATAAGTTTACCATTGTCAGCGGCAATCACGTCTTAGATGGGTCAAAACTGGCAGAAGCAATACCGCTTAAACAGACGATTTATGATAATTTACCGGATAAAAGATCTTCTTTGGCCAAACAGTTATTGCAAGAAATAATTAATAATAAAAAACAAGCGGAATTTTTGAAAGAATTTTAAGAGTATTTTGAGAATGTTAATATTTATAGTATAAAAACGGGCCCTTACGGGGTTGTCCCAAAACTCCAACAAAACCCTCGTGCTAGCGAGGGTTTTGTGCT
>JAVHNX010000015.1:0-2514 GCA_036169735.1 Minisyncoccota bacterium | reverse complement strand
TTTCTTCCCTCGAATCACCTCTCCTCCAAAGGCGGATAAACTTTCTAGGGAGATAAAGGTGTACGAATTCTGACTCAAAATCAGGTTCACAACCATTATGGTCGTTCATTGTACAATTAAGTGCCGACGTCTAGGCGAGAGCATTTCTAGCAATGAAACCAAAGCAGTCATAGAGTTATTCTGAAGGACTAACCGCAAAAGGTTGGGAAAACTTATTGTTTAGGAAAAACTTTTCGGACTCCAGCCCAAGGCTGGTCCGCCTCGGGCGGAAACCGCAAAAGGTTTTGATTATTGTTTATTTGGCAGAGAGCTCTTTACTGAGCAATCCTTGCGAAGGGACTTCGCCTGGTAATTTTATTCAAGCTTTAACGCACTCTATCCCAAGATAAAGGAATTTCTTCGGGTAGTGCTGTAAGACATTGAAACCCATTGCAAGATGGGTTTTCTTGTTTTTTTGGAACACTTTTTCTGGATTGTTTTTCTTTACGAAAGGGAGGGATTAGAGTAGTAAGTCAGAATCAGGAACCATTAGACTGGCAATGAGACTAAAATATGAAGACATATAGTCTTCTTCGAAAACAATCTATTTTTCAAATTATTATGGCAGGAACAATTTTTATTATTTTAGTTTAGGAATGGAACTTGTTTTATGTCCTAGATAAACCAATGTACGTTTACTTGACAAATAGGGGTATATTAGTGTATTCTATGTATAGATAATAACAGTATATTATTATTATATGACCACAAAAAGCACTATTTTGTCTCAAAAGGAGTCAGAATTACTAGAAAATTTAATAGCTAAAGTAGGATTATTTGTTGATTTTGAACAAATAGTTGAAGAATTAAGTTCCTTAATGAGCCGTCAACAAAGCAGAAATTTAGTCAGTAAACTCGTAAGAAACGGCTGGTTGGTGAGAATAAGGAAAGGAACTTATTACATAACTACCCTTGAATCAAGGGGGACTTTTAATTTTTCTAATTTTATTGTTTCCCAGGTTCTTTCTGTGGATTCGTATATATCTTGTGAATCAGCTCTGCAACATTACGGAATGTTTGACCAGCATCTCAAAACTGTTACAAGCGTCTCATTAAAAAAAATATCCAAAAAAGAAATTCAAGGAACAACTTTTGAATTTATCACAACGAACAAAAACAACTTCTATGGCTGGAGCGAATTTAAGATGGATGGACGTCTGGTAAAAATTGCTACCATTGAAAAGGCTATTTTAGATATGTTAAATTTCAAAAGAACATTGAGTTCTGTAGATTTAATATTAGAAAAACTGAAGGATTATCAAAACAGTATTGATATTGTCAGAATAAACGAATTCAGCAAGAAACAATCAATTGCAGTGCAACGAATTTTAGGATTTTTATTTGATAAAGCTGGTATTGATTCAAGTTATTTTTATAACTCAACAAAGGGAAAAACGAGCAATAGCCGTATGACTAAGGATAGCAAATTGTTTAACGCCAAATGGCGATTGTATTATCATAATCATTTTGAATAAAATATGGCGAATCTTGTATCTCTTTCCAGAAGAGAGCTGGAAGTAATCAATAGAAAAAATTTGAAATACCCTTTAGCTATTGCCGAGAAGGATTATTTTTTAGCTCTTGTTTCCAAAATTATTTATGATTCATCACTGAGAGATGAGTTAGTTTTCAAAGGAGGCACAGCACTTCATCACTGTTATCTCAATCAGATGAGGTTTTCCGAGGATTTGGATTTTACTTCGCTGGATAGAAACATAACGGTGGAAGACGTGAAGAAGATATTTGAACCATACGATTTTCTCGAGGTCAAAAAAGAATATGTTTCCAATGCTACCATAAAATTGGAGCGTTTGACTTATGACGGTCCTCTAGGACAACCTAACTCGCTGAAATTGGAGATTGATTTTATTCAGAATGTAATTTTGCCAGCCAAGGATTTGGAATATAAAAATATCTGGAAAGTGGATACGAAAGTCAAGGTGATGGATATTAGAGAAATAGTGGCTGAGAAGTTGCGAGCTACAAGCGACAGAGCGAGATATCGTGATTTTTATGATTTGTTTCAAATTTTAAAGAATCACAAAATAGACTTAAAGGAAGTAGTCGAACTTATCAAACAGAAAGAAGTTCGAAAGGAAATAAGCCAAAAATCAAGGTTAGCTAATTGGGAAGTTGCTAAACAGGAAAAAATTGGAGAATCACAGAGCATTTATTATTCCGAAGAAGTGTCAGACAAAGAAATAGAAGAAATGCTTACTAAGATAGACGTAGGAACGATTGAGGTGAGAAATGTTGCATTTAAATGACTCCCATCGTTGCAGTATTTCGAGGGAGATATTGGAGGCTCTTTTTACCTTTTGATAAGGCATAATATAGCCAGAATTATGTTTCTTCCCTCGAATCACCTCTCCTCCAAAGGCGGATAAACTTTCTAGGGAGATAAAGGTGTACGAATTCTGACTCAAAATCAGGTTCACAACCATTATGGTCGTTCATTGTACAATTAAGTGCCGA
>JAVHNX010000014.1:0-4124 GCA_036169735.1 Minisyncoccota bacterium | reverse complement strand
AAATATTCTTGGGCGTCAGATATCAGTTGGTCGTCATATTTAGTCATGACTCAAGTTTACAAAAAGAGCCCCGCACCATTGTGAGTGCAGGGCTCTTTACTCTGTTTAGTTATTTTTACAGGTATTTTTGACTTATTTGGCACCAACCGTTCTTTTCTGTCGTATAGAATATAAAGTCATTAATTTTATTGGATGTCGCTTTGGC
Organism: Minisyncoccota bacterium; assembly: GCA_036169735.1. GTDB lineage: Bacteria > Patescibacteriota > Minisyncoccia > Phycocordibacterales > UBA9973 > UBA9973. Next base: position 3,919 of record JAVHNX010000014.1, on the reverse strand, counting down.
TATTTTACGATTTAGCTTATCGCAAGCGTGGCGGAACCTTTGCCGATTACCCTCATAGTCTTCTTTTAGATAATCTTCTGATATTTCCACGAAGTCCGTTTGGTCAGTCAGGTTTTTAGCAAAGATAGCCTCTAGAACATAATGATCTATCGGCTTTTCACTTTTGAGAGCGATTTTTATCTCTTGGCCTCGGATATATAGGATACTGTTTTCAGGGTCAAAGCTAATTGGCGGTTTTGGTTTCAGGCTTTCTAAAAAATCTTGAGCGTCTATTTTATCAATGATATGTTTATTAATTAATTCCATTGACGAGTCTAAAAATTGAGCCGAGGTGATAACTTTCTCTGGCGCATTTTTAACATTATGGGCGGGCATGATAGCGAAAGATTCGTCTTTAGCAATTTCGATTAATTCATTGGTTCGTTTAATATAGCCAGACTTCTGACAGTCCTTTATCTCCTGCATGCCATTAGCCACTAAAATTAAGCTCATTAAATTTATAGATAATAATTCTCTAAAGGCTAGGTCTTCTTTGTTTTCTATAGCCTTTTGCCAGGTATTAAATTCTTTATTAAAAACAGGCATTTCCGAAAAGTTAGAGGGGTTAAGCACATCTAAACTTATATTATCCATAGCCTGGCTTTTCTCAGGATTTTTAACAATTTCCGTCATTAGTCCTATTTGCTTATTTACATAAGAGAGAAGAGGGGTTAATAAGTCTTTCAAATAAGGCTCGGAATTAAGAAAGCTGATATAATAAAAAATTACTTCGAAGCTCTTGAAATGGCCTGAATTTTTCTTGAATTGACGGTTAAAGTCGATTAATTGGTCTTTGATTTTATCGGTAGTCATAGATTTATTTTGGCATAAAATAGGGCTTAGAGCAATCAGTCATAATTTGCTATTTTAGAGATTTTGTGATATCTTACAACTATAATCAATAAAATAAGTGAATATGATTAACGACAATTCTTTTTTAAACCAACAAAAAACGGAGAACAAAATGGAAACGAAAAGAACAAAAGAAGAAGCTCAGCAAGAATTGATTGAAAAATTCGGGCTGAAAAAGACATCTGACTTTCAATTAGCCCTGCAACAAGGAAAAATTGAACTAGCCGGAGAATGGCTAAATTATATTGTTGAAAATAAAGAAAGTTTTCCTCAATATGAAGCCACTTGGGATTCTTGGCTCAGCGACCGCCAAAAAGAAATCGAACTTTATAAGCAATTAAAGAGCGATGGAAGTTTGGAAAAAATGGAGCATCGGACTAAAGAAGAAGCACAGGCTGAATTACAAGAAAAATTTGGCTTTGCCGACACTAAAGGTTTTAGAAATGCTCTAAAGAGTGATATCCCTAAAGCCGAAAAATGGCTTAATTATATTGTGGAGAATAAATTGAGTTTTCCGCAATACTTAGCTACTTGGGACAACTGGCTGAATGACCGTCAAAAAGAATTGGCCGAAGCTAAGAAATAATCCTGTGTTAATTATGAAAAGCCCTATTTTGTATAAGTAGGGCTTTTATATAATCTATTGGTTCCAAATAACCATTCCAAGTGCGTCCCACCCTCTCCGCATTAAAAATTATGAACCAAGAAGATAGCAATCCTCAATCTCATAAGAATTTAGTCAAAGAAATCATCTTTGGTCATTTTGGGGAATACCCAGGAGTCATAGAGAGGATGAAAGTTGGTCTGGATAACGAAGTATATGCAGTTGAGCTTGAAGGTCAGAAATATATCGTCCGTCTCAATCAGCGAGATTCACTGAAAGGCTCTAGTAAAAATATTCCGCTATTTAAATCCAAGAATATTAAGGTACCTGAAATTATTGCGGAAGACTACTCGAAACGGATTATTCCTTATAACTGGCAGATACTGACTAAGCTTGAAGGAACGGATATCGATAAAACAATTTCGATTTTAACGGAAGAACAGCTTGATGATATTGCTAAAGAGATAGCCAACATTGTAAAAAAGCTCATTGCTCTCCCAACCAACGGAATGTACGGCTGGGTCGGGCTCGATGAAAATAAATTAAAATCTACTCTGGCCGAGGAAGTCGAAGAGATGTTGGCGACTATAAAGAGCAGGAATGAAAAAACTGGCGTAGTCAAAGAGAAATATATAAAGTTTTTTGAGGAAGTATTAGATAAGTACAAAGACTATTTTAAATCCGCTCTATCGCAGTTCTATTTCGACGATATGAGCTCGAAGAATGTAATTATTAACGAAGGTAAATTTAATGGTCTCGTGGATCTAGATGGAATCGCTTACGGAGATCCTTTAGAAGGAATCGGGAGAATCAAGGCGAGCTGGTACGGAACAATATTTGGAGATTACTATGCTAAAGCGATTATGGATAGCTTAGAACTCAATGACAAGCAAAGAGAAGTGGTAAGCATTTGGGCTCTTTTAAATAGAATTTACTGGCAATCTGAGATAGGGGTGCAATTTAATCAAAATACATCTTTGGAGATAGATCCGAAAAGGGCAGAAAGCGGAAATAAAGTGATAGAAAGCTTAGCTAAAGAGTTGGAACTAGAGAAATAATTTTTTAATTTCTATGGCCTTAATGCCCCATATCATCAAGAGAAGGAATATTAAGTAAATTTGACAGAAGAAAAATTTATAACCGCTCCAACTACGTCCCACCCTCTCCGCACAATTTAAATAGCTCTAAACATGGGCTATTTTTGATAGGAGGTTTATGAGCTTGAAATTTTTAATTAGTTTTTGTTAAGATATAATGATGGATAACAATAAAATCAAACAAATCGAAAACTATGCAAAAAGTGTAATGAGCGATGAGATCGCTCATGATTTTAAGCATGTTGATCGAGTTAGAACTTGGGCCTTGCAAATTGCTAAAAATGAGCATTTTCCTAATTTAGAAATTGTGGAGACGGCCGCTTTATTACATGATATTGGTTTGTCACATGCAGAGAAGCGTGGTAAACATGGCGAAGTTGGCGCAGAAATGTCAGCTCTATTTTTAAAGGAAAATCAATTATTATCACCCCTGGAAATTATTGATGTTTGTAACGCTATAAAATTTCATAATAAGAATCGTGAGGGTGAAGGAAAGTTATTAGAAATTTTACGTGACGCTGACATAATGGATCTTTTTGGGGCGGTTGGAATAATGAGAGCGTATACATCTAAAGCCGCTAAGCCAGAATACGATATTACCAGTATAAAAGGGGAAACTTGGCAGATGACAGCTAATGATTTCGACAAGCGATTTGACGGTGGGGTTGGAATTGGCAATTTTGTCATTGATCAAATTAATTTTCAGATTAGTTGTTTTGATAATCTAAGCACTGATTCAGCAAAGGAGTTGGCGAAACCGTTGGTTGATTTTATGAAAAAGTTTATATTTGAGCTAGAAATAGAGATTATTGGTAAGAATAACGATCAATAACTGTTTCCCGCTACGTCCCACCCTCTCCGCGAATTGTAAATAGCCCTAAACATGGGCTATTTTTGATAGGGAGTTTATTACTTTGGAACGGTTTATGCTATAATATTAGTGTAAATAATTATAAAATTATGAAGAAAAAGGTAATTTTACTTTTGGCGTTATTGGTTATATTTATAGGTGAAGTATATTATTCATTTGCCAGCGGTTATTTTAAAATTACAAAAAACACCACTGAATCTTCCCGGAGTAGTATAGCCAGTAGAGATGAAGAAAATAAAATACTTGAACTAACAAGAACTAATAAGCCCGAGACAGATTTTAAAACCGGAGCTACCTCCATTTCAATTAAAGAAGGCTCTCTTTTTATAGGACCAGTTGAAATGAACATGCACGATCGAAAGGTTTATTTTATAAATCAAAGTGACAATAAAACAATCTTAATTCCAATAAATAAACCTGTTGCCTCACAGTTTACACCCGCTATAAGTAATCAGT
>JAVHNX010000013.1:0-1045 GCA_036169735.1 Minisyncoccota bacterium | reverse complement strand
ATGTCAAAGGAAGTAATAACTGTAAGACGATCTGCAAAATTAAAAGAATTGTTACGGTTATTTAATAAATTCCATCTTTTTCCACTGGTGCCTGTAGTTGAAGAGGGTAACCGTCTGGTAGGGGTTGTTTCTTTCCGTAGCCTAATTGGTGTATTTAGTCCGTATCGCCCGGAAATATTGAATGCAGTTTCTTTTCTAGATGACCAAGAAGAAGATATTTTTAAGGTAGAACTGACCGATGATATCGGAGATTTGGTGATTGCTGAGGATATAATGGAAACAAAATTCGTTTCTTTACAGGAAAATGCTACTCTTGAGGAGGCCTTTAAGCTTATGAAACTACAGCTTAAAGAAGAATTTCTTGTAGTAGATAAAGCAGGAAAATTAGTCGGAAAAATTGGTATATTTGATATAATCCGGCAAGTCTTTCTGGAAAAGGGTGTTGTCTAAGTGAATACTGTATTAGGATTTGGTTTTATCCTACTTGCAGGTTTATTTTCGGCAAGGTTGATAAGTAAAATTAAGTTTCCAGCAGTAACCGCTTATCTTATAATAGGAATACTTATTGGGCCTTCGTTATTAAAACTCATTCCAATGGGAATCCTTAATTCATCAGGTTTAATTTCAAATATAGTTTTAGGAATAATCGCCTTTGCTATTGGCCAAAATTTTTCCCGTGATAACTTTCGTAAAATTGGTAAATCAGTAGTATGGATTTCGGTTCTAGAGGCATGTGGAGCATGGATTTTAGTCACATTAGTATTTTTATTTATTCTAAGGCAGCCTTTTTATATTTCCCTTCTTTTTGGAGCGCTTTCTTCCGCTACTGCTCCTGCGGCTACGGTAATGGTAATTAGAGAATATCGCGCTAAAGGCAGTTTTACGGATACACTTTTAGGAGTCGTTGCTATTGATGATGCCTGGTGTCTTATTATTTTCGCTATTTCCTTAGCAATATCCCAGGCCATTCATAGCCACATGGTAGCTGCTTTCTTTTTAATCAAGGTATTTTTAAGCTCTATCTTGAGTATATTCGGAGCTTTTG
>JAVHNX010000012.1:0-1046 GCA_036169735.1 Minisyncoccota bacterium | reverse complement strand
CGGGATAGCTGCAGCCGCATAAAATTTAAGAAATCTGTCAGGTCTTTCTGAGTAATCGCATCAGAATTTACAATAGCTACTATTTTGTCTTCGGCATAAGCAGCAGTTAGTAAATAGGATACAGGGAGAAAAAAACAAAATAACAAAATAAAAAATTTTAGATTAATTATTGGTTTCACAAAATACCCCTTATTTTTTAACCTTATGGCTCCAGGCGAGAACTAACGGTGAAGCGATATAAACCGTAGAATATACTCCGGAAATAAAACCTACTATCAAAGCAAAAGCGAGGTTATTCAATACTTCCCCTCCGTAAATAAAAATAGCCACTACCACAAGAAGAGTAACTCCCGAAGTAAGTATGGTCCGGCCAAGAGTCTGGTTTACGCTAAGATTAATCACCTCAGCAAGGCTAAGCTTCCTGTTTAGCTTAAGATTTTCCCGCACCCGGTCATAAATAACAATAGTATCATTTATAGAATAACCGGCAATAGTTAAAAATGCGGTTATACTTAAGAGGTCTAAGGGGCGTGAGGTCACCACCAAGAAACCTAAAGCCACCAACACATCGTGAATAAGCGCAATTACGCCGGCAACAGCAAAATTGATATGCTTAAACCTAAAAGCAACGTAAATTAATATACCTATAAGGGACCAGATTAAAGCGTATATCGCTTTTTCTTTTAAGTGTTTACCCGCTATAGGGCCTACACGCTCAATCCTTAATATTTGTATATCTCCTTGCGTAAATACCTGTTTCAATTTATCCGTAATGGACTTATTTTTATCCTCGCTCGTCCTAATTAAGATAACCTTAGGGTTATCCTTAAACTGCTGTATAGAGGCATCGGCAAGCCCTATATCCTTTAGTGCCTGACGCACTCTGTCTATATTAACCGGCTCTTTGAAACTATATTCCTGTAATTGCCCGCCGGCAAAATCAATGCCATACGCATTTTTGCCCTTTTTAAAATAAAAAACTAAACCCGTTATTATCACTATTAATGAAATAGCATAAAAGATTCTTCGCTTACCGATAAAATCAA
>JAVHNX010000011.1:0-1055 GCA_036169735.1 Minisyncoccota bacterium | reverse complement strand
AGTTTTGAGGGATTGTTCTAATCCTTTCGTATTAACTCTACTTCTCTTTCCTTTAGGTGGATTTCTCTCAATTTTTTAGTAAATGTTGTTGAGAATGGTTTTTTTCCATGTATAGGGGAAGCTTCATTTTTTAGATGTTCCAACATTTCTTTATTATTCTTTTTAAGCACTTTTTGTATTGCTTCACATCCAATTTTGGTATAAATCCAAAGATAATCAAAATCCTTAAATGTCCCCAACAACTTATCTTCTGTATAAATATCAACTTCGCCGAATGCCCAATTGTCATGAATTCCAACATAGTCAACTATTCTTATAGATTTGTCTTTTGGATACTCTACTTTTTGTAAAATTTGTTCTGCAATTTCCATTCCTGCTTTCATATGAGCTCGCCTAATGTCTTTGTCATAGTAGTTTGCAGTTTTGGGATTAATCAATCTTGCATAGCCAACATCATGAAGAATGGCAAGCGGCATAAGAATAGATTCATCAAGGTTTTCCCGTTTGCAAACTTCTTCAACCATCTCCATCATCCATTCAATGTGGGAGATATCCATAGGTCTGCCTTTTTCATAAAAAAGCCTCGCTTCGTTCCATATTTTTTTATAAATAAGGTCCATATTTGTGCTATAAAGTTTCTTCTTGTTCGGGATAAAAAGCTGGAGTCGTAATAAGGAGCATTTTAAGTTTCCCCACATAATGAAACTTTGAACCAGCTGGAATAACAACTAAATCGCTCTCAACACAGTTTTCCTTCTGCCCGTCTATCTCAAAATACCCATTTCCTTCCAAAATATAATAAATAAAATCACATATATGTTCAATAATTGTTGTCTCATGACCCTTTTCTGTTTCGATTTGACAAACTCCTGTTTTTTGAGTTATATCAATAACAGAGAACTTTTTCCCCTTTATCCCAACTTTTTCAAAAGAGTAGCCTTGTGGTTTTTTTAAGACGTGTGATTTCATATGGAGAAATTATATCAAGTTCTATCAAGAAGAAATTGGGGTACTAAATTTGAAGCTGGCTCCCCCAAGCCGAAGCGATAAGAAGG
>JAVHNX010000010.1:20846-60162 GCA_036169735.1 Minisyncoccota bacterium | reverse complement strand
ACCTACATCAAGGCCTTAGAAGAGCCTCGTTCTATCCATTGAACTACAAGGGCAGTGTGCGCGGTGCAGGACTCGAACCTGCGACCTTCCCGGTGTAAACGGGTTGCTCTACCAACTGAGCTAACCGCGCATTGATTATTTATCTTTTATTTTCAAAACCTTATACAGTTAGCTTTTATTGATATTTACCAAAACAGCTAACCGCGCGCAACTTGAACATTTTGAAAACTTTGTTATTGTAGTACATTTCCAATAATATTTCAATTATTTTACTTTATTGTTTTTGAGTGTTATTGTATACATATGAATGAAAGGGAACCATCTTCAATAAAACCAGAAACTGTATTGAATAATATAGAGGTTCAAAAACAGAGTCAAACTTTTAAACTAGAAAAAGTTCAAAAAATTGTTGAAAGCAAAGAGACAGAAGACTTGCTTTACTGTTTGGATGTTCTTGAAATAAGAGCAGTCTCTATTGGTGAAGGTGACAGTGCTGAAGTTTTTGTTGCTGAAGGTACTCCTTTCGAAAAAGTTTGTTTAAAAAGAATAAAAAAGAATCCACGAGTTGTCTGCAATGATATTGATGAGGAAAATGATTTCCAAATAAAAGCACAAGAAGCCGGTGTTCGTACTCCTTTGCCACTTATTTCTCTTCAAACCGACAGAGGTCCTTGTTTTCTTATGGAAAGAATCGATGGTCACTCAATGAAAGATATTATTAAAAATCCGGAACTTTTACCAAAAGGTTTTAAGTATGATACCTTTTTTAAATTACTAGAAGAACAAGTATCTATAATGCATAAATCTGGCCTTTATCACAGAGATCTTCATTTTGGAAATGTTATGATAAACAAAGAAAATCTGCCAGTTATTATTGATTTCGGTAGCGCAGTAAGTGGATCTGGTAGTGATTTTACTTATGAAGGTGAAGTTCTAGTTTACAACGAAAGAAGTCATCGTTACGAACAAAAATCTGGAACATTCAAGGATGATCTTAAAAGTATTTCTGAATTAAAAGAACAATTTATAGGCTTTAAATAATTTATGTTAATAAATCCAAAAATTAAAGAAATGGTAGAAGCTCGTTACTATGAAATGAAGAACGAAAATAAAGTAGAAGATTTTTTCAACCAATCAACTTTTGGTGGTTTAAAGATTTTTATTGATAAAAAACCAAAATACTCCTTGTCCACTTTTGTAGTGGAGGATGATTCCAAAAAAGTAGAAATTTTTCTTGGATCAGATACAATCTAAAAATTGTTATATTACCCCAATAAGAATTAGCTTTACAATTTTATGCTTAAAGTTTTATACGAAGATAAAAATATCCTAGCTATCGATAAACCATCAGGTATATCTGTACATGGTGATGGAAAAACTGATGTGAAGACGTTGGCTGATTTTATTGTGGAAGATTATCCGGAAATGGAAAATATTGGTGAACCAATACTTGCTGGAGAAAAAGAAATAAAACGCCCAGGGATAGTGCATCGTTTAGACAAAGATACTTCCGGTGTTTTGCTTTTGGCGAAAAATCAGGAGGCACACGAATTTTTAAAAAAACAATTTCAAAATAGGGAAGTGAGAAAAACTTACCATGCTATTGTTTCAGGATTTATTAAAAGTGATTCTGGGGTGATAGATAAACCTATTGGACGAAGTCCAAATGATTTTCGTAGACGACTTGCTGGGCGGGGAGCGCGAGGCGAAATGCGTGAAGCTATTACTGAGTATACTGTTCTAAAAAGATTCGAAGATGAAAATGGTGAGAAATTTAGTTATGTTGAAGTTCACCCAAAAACAGGACGCACTCACCAGATTCGTGTGCACATGAAATTTTTAAGTTATCCCGTCGCGTGTGACTCTTTATATAATCCAGACAAACCATGCCCGGTAGGTATTTCTCGTCTTGCTCTACATGCCAAGTCTATTGAGTTCAAAAATTTAGACGGAAAAGAAATAAAAGTAGAAGCACCTCTTCCTGATGATTTTAAAAAGTTCACAAAATAAATTTATTTTTTCCTGTTGACTTCTTGTTTGAAAAGTTTTATAAATCATAAGTTGGAGGTAGAAACCGCCTTTAATGTTTATTTTTTAAATCGGTTTTAATTTGTTCTTTAATATTTTAAATCTATAATAATGACAGAAACTATAGGTAATATCCCTTCTAACCAATGGGATGAGACTCTAAAAGTCTCCAAATCCGGTCGCTTCGCTTTTATTGTGGAAGTTGATGGAACAAAAACTCTCGACCAGCTTCTGGATGATGGAAACTATGCTTGGAAAAATTCCAATTGTAATGAAAAAAGTTTTCCTATCTCAGATCCAACTAAACGTACAGTGACTATTGAACTTTTTCATTCAGGTATAGAAAGTGCTTCTATGGAAATAATTAGTTTAATGAAAAAAGATGATTTTAGACCAGTTATGATTGAAGAATTTTTGTCTCTGACTGCTCAGTACCCAGAGCTTCAAAGAAAATTTCCAATGGCTAGTTTAGGTTTGTCTTGGAAAGACTTGCGTGATTATCTTCTTGCTCCTGTAGCCACAATTCGTGGTAAGGATCGTATTATTGATCTTGTTCCTCCTCAGTATAGTTATTGGACCAAAAAATTCATGTTTCCTGGTATGCATGTCTGAACTTAAAATTTTTAAGCTCTTCCCCTAAAAAGGGAGGAGCTTTTTATTTTTCTAAAAATGGACAGTCGTTTAGGTGTTCCAATATGTAGAAATACTTTTAAATTGAAATAATTGCAAAAACAAAGTGTTTGTGTTAGATTGTATGAACTATGGCAGCAACAATAATCAAATTTAGTCCAGTCGATATCGAAGCCCGAAAAAAGCTTGATTTCAATGCTGGTGATACAGTTCGTGTTTGGTCCAAAATCCCTGAAGAAAAGGCCGCTAAAAAAGGAGAAACAGGTAAGTTTCGTTTACAGGCCTTTGAAGGAATCGTACTTGCAAGAAAGCATGGTGCAGAAGCTGGAGCAACATTTACTGTTCGAAAGATTGCATCAGGTGTCGGAGTAGAAAGAATCTTTCCACTTTACTCACCAATGGTTGATAAAGTTGAAATAATCAAAAAAGCCCGAGCTCGCAGATCAAAGCTTTACTACATTCGAACTAAAGCAGTGAAAGATGTCCGAAGAAAAATGCGTTCAGTTACCCTAGACGCTGACAGTAAGACTGAAGAAGAAGACAAGAAAGCTGGAGTCATTGAATAATAATACTTAAACAAAAAAAATCCCGAAAGGGATTTTTTTGTTTCTATAAAAGTTTCCATATGTCTGATATAGGGGAAACTAAAACTAATTTAACAAAAATAATTTTTTTTGTTAGAGTTGAAATATGCGTGAGTGGCGGAACTGGTATACGCGTACGATTGAGGTTCGTATGGAGCAATCCTTGGAGGTTCAATTCCTCTCTCACGCACAAGTAAAATAATAAAGTTGAAAAATTCGTCAATCTCTGCCATAATGACCACCATCTCGTTTGTTCTATAAAAAAGAACGAGAAACACATGGTGCCCGTAGTTTAACGGTAAAACTCCGGTTTGTGGAACCGGTATCGAGGGTTCAACTCCCTCCGGGCGCCCAGCGAACGAGGATGCAAATTGATTTGCATCTGTGAGGGTGTTGAAAGACTTTTCGTTATTTCACTTTAGTGAAATCGAAAAGTACCTGACGATGTAATCGTCAACTCCCACTACATTAAGTTTTAATAAGACCTTTCATTATTTCGTGTAACGAAATTGAAAGGTACCTGGCTATGTAATAGCCAACTCCCTCCGGGAAATGATAATATGTAACCAATGACCCAAAAAGAAGCACTTGATATTTTAAAGACAGGAGCAAATGTTTTTCTAACAGGTGAACCTGGTGCAGGAAAAACTCATACCATAAATGAATATGTAAATTATTTAAGAAACTCTGATGTTGAGGTGGCTATTACTGCGTCTACTGGTATTGCTGCGACCCACATTGGCGGGATGACGATACATTCTTGGAGTGGAATCGGCATCAAAAGTAAACTAGATAAATATGATTTGGATAAGATCTCTAGTAACGAATATGTTTCCAAAAGAATTCGCCGCGCGAAGGTTCTCGTAATCGATGAAATTTCAATGCTCTCATCTGGAACATTGTCGATGGTAGATGCAGTCTGTCGAGAAGTAAATAATACCCACGAAGCTTTTGGTGGTCTCCAAGTAATATTTGTTGGAGATTTTTTTCAGTTGCCACCGATTATAAAAAGACCTTTAGAACAAGAACAACAAATATCATTTTTTACAAATGAACCAGAACCAATCTTTGCTTGTGATTGCCCAGCATGGGAGAGTGCCAAGCCGATAATTTGTTATATCACCGAACAGTATCGTCAAGATGATAAAGATTTTTTAGAGATTCTTTCAGCTATTCGTAAAGATACCTTTAATAAGGAGCATCTGGAACAAATTCAATTGCGCAAAGTTGAAAGAAATAATCTACCAGAAAAAATACCGAAACTTTATTCTCATAATCTCGATGTAGATTCGGTAAATACAATAACTCTTTCTAAAATTGAAAATACTACCGAGACTTTTACTACCACCTCACAAGGAGCTGACGTATTGGTAGCTATTTTACAAAAAGGCTGTCTATCACCAGAAAATTTATATCTCAAAATAGGTGCAGAAGTTATGTTTACTAAAAATAATCTAAAAGAAGGTTTCGTAAATGGGACTCTTGGTACGGTTATTGGTTTCCAAGTAGGTTCTAAGTATCCAATCGTTAGAATCAGAAACGGAAAACTAATAACAGTCGAACCGATGGAATGGAGTGTCGAAGAAAATGGAAAAATAAAAGCCAAGATTAATCAGATTCCGCTTCGTCTGGCTTGGGCGATAACTGTTCATAAGAGTCAGGGGATGAGTATGGACGCTGCGATTATGGATTTGTCTGATGTATTTGAATACGGCCAAGGCTATGTCGCACTTTCACGAGTCCGAAGACTTTCCGGTTTACACCTTATCGGTTTTAATAAAAAAGCATTTCAAGTGCATCCTGATATTCTTTTGAAAGATAAAAAATTTCATGAGCAATCCAAAGAAGCTGAAAGAGTTTTTGGAGAAGTTACCCCAGAAGAACTTACAAAAATGCATAATAATTTTATTACGGCTTCTGGAGGAAGAGCCTTAAAGGTTCGTCTTACTAAAAAGAGTAAAACCAAACCAATAAAGAAATCTGGAGTAGCTCCTTCGTTTAAAGAAATCAGGGAGAAGTTTCCAAACGCATATAAATCTTGGGATAAAGAAGAAGATGAAAAACTCTTTGAACTTTTTGAAAAAGAAACACCAATAAAAGATATAGCTAAAGAGTTAGGTAGAAAAAGAGGAGCAATCACATCAAGAATTGAGAAACTTGGTTTGAATGAACAGTAGCTAGACCATACGGAGGCAACGCCTCCGTATACATAGGAAACTCCTATGTATATTTGCATATAGCTATTGATGGGTAGTATAGTTTTAATATATGGAAATTTTACGGGATTATGATTTAACTAGTTTAAATACTTTTGGAATATCAGCTCGAGCGAGGTTTTTTGCTGAGGTTGCCAGTGAGGAGGATTTTAAAGAGCTTTTTTCTTCAACAGAATTTAAAGAGAACGAGAAACTCATATTAGGTGGTGGTAGCAACGTCCTTTTTACAAAAGACTTTGACGGGATTGTTATTTTAAATAAATTAAAAGGAATTGAAATTATTGAGGATGGTTCTGAATCAGTTTTGATAAAATCGATGGCAGGGGAGAAGTGGCATGACTTAGTTATTTTTACAGTTGAACGTGGACTGTGGGGTATAGAAAATTTGTCTTTGATTCCTGGCACTACTGGTGCTTCACCGATTCAAAATATTGGAGCCTATGGATCTGAATTCAAAGATACACTAGAAAATATTGAAGCTTTTAATATAGAAACAGGAGAGAAGAAAATATTTACAAAAGAAGAATGTGAGTTCGGATACAGAGATTCTATTTTTAAGAATAAACTAAAAGGTAAATATTTCATTGTTTCGATTACTTTGAAATTGAACAAAGTACCAAAATTGAATTCCGAATACAAAGCACTAGACTCGTTTTTGAAAGAAAATAATATCGAAATCAAAAGTTCCAAAGACGTCAGTGATGCAGTATCAAAAATACGCATGAGTAAACTACCTGACCCGAAAGTTCTAGGTAACGCAGGAAGTTTTTTTAAAAATGTTTATGTTACAAAAGAAAAAGCTCAGAGTTTACTTAATCAGTACCCAGATATGCCTATCTTTAAAGAAGGTGAACTTATAAAAATTCCAGCTGGTTGGCTTGTAGAACAGTGTGGTCCCTCAGATGGGACAAGTTGGAAAGGTCAAAAGGTTGGTAATGTTGGGGTTCATGATAAGCAAGCACTAGTATTAGTGAATCATGGTGGAGCCAGAGGGAGTGAAGTTTTAGACCTGGCTGATAAAATAATTGAATCTGTGTATAAAAAGTTTGAATTAAAGCTCACCCCAGAAGTTAATTTGGTCTAATTTGTTTCTAGAACAACTCAGTGTATAATATTAAGTATTAAAAGTTAATTTTTTTTTAAAAAACTTATGTTAAAAGACAAAAAGATGAACATGGTGGTATCAATCATAATCTTTGCGATTGTGATTGCAGTTTTAGTTTATATTACTATTAACAAAAAGATCGACAATTCTCCTATAACACAAACAGGTCAGGGGACTGCTGCCGATTTACAAGCAGGCCAACCACAAAACACAAATATGCAAAATATACAACAACTTGAAGGGGTAAAAGTAACTCTATTAAAAGAAGGTACAGGTGAAGCAGCAAAAGTTGGAGATACTGTTGCGATGAATTATTTAGGAACACTTGCAGATGGAACTGCTTTTGATTCAAACGTTGATCCAAAATTTAAACATGTTGAACCTTTCGTGTTTACTCTAGGTGCTGGTCAAGTCATAAAAGGTTGGGATATCGGTGTAGCTGGAATGAAAACAGGTGAACAAAGAAAACTTGAAATTGATTCTGCTTACGCTTACGGCGCAAATGGTGCTGGTGGTGGTTTGATTCCTGCGAACGCAAATCTTACTTTCTTAGTTGAACTTGTTGCTATTAAAAAATAATCTATCTCGCTTTACAGCGAATTAAAATATGGAAATTCCAAACGAATACAAAAAGTTGTTTTTTAGATCACTGTTAGCTTTGATGATTGTTCTGTTTGTTTTTGTTGCTGTAAAATCTATGACCGAATTCCGGTCTTATGATTCATTGGGAAATAAAGTAGAGAATACTATTTCATTTTCTGGTTACGGAGAAGTTTTTGCAGTGCCTGATATTGCCAATATTGATTTCACAATTTCAAAAGACGCCAAGACAGTTAAAGAAGCACAGGATGGAGTAGCTCAAATTGAAAAGAAGTCTTTGGATTTCTTAAGGTCTAATAGTGTTGCTGACAAGGATATTAAAACAACCAATTCTTCTTTCTACCCAAAATATGAGTATGTGTATGACAAAACAAGTGTAGTGTGCACCCAATATGGTTGCCCATCAACACCAGGCAAAAATGTGATTGTCGGTTATACTGCTAGCGAAAATATTACAGTTAAAATAAGAAATACCGACGATGCCGGCAAAATAATCCAAGGATTAGGAACCGCTGGAGTTTCCAATTTAAATGGACCAAATTTTGCGATTGATAAAGAAGACGATCTAAAAATTCAAGCTAGAAAACTTGCAATCGATGATGCAAAAGCAAAAGCAAAAAGTTTAGCCAAGGATCTCGGTGTGCGTTTGGGTAAAATTACCTCTTTTAGTGAATCTGGTTATAATCCAGCACCTATGATGTATGGTAAGGCTATGATGCTTGACAGTGTTTCAGCTACTTCATCTCCTGCTGAGATGCCAACAGGTGAGAATAAAATCAGTTCTGATGTAACAATCACTTATGAACTAAAATAAATCTGTCTATTTCAACTGATTTGACTATTAAGACCAAAAAGTGTAATATTAAAGAAGCCCTTGAAAGGGGGCTTTTTTAAAAATTAAAAGGAATTATCTAAATCAATGTCAAAAATTACTGAATATTTTAAAGAAACAAAGGTAGAGTTAAAGCACGTAATTTGGCCAACAAGAAGCCAGACTATTTTCTACACCCTAATTGTTGTTATATTGTCCGTATCCGTAGCCTATTTTTTGGGTATTTTTGATTTTCTATTCACAAGTGGTTTGCAAAAAATAATCTCTTTCTAAAAAATTATGTCAAAACAAGAAACACAAGGAGCAAGAAATTGGTATGCCATCCACACTTATGCTGGATATGAAAATGCGGTTCTTCGCAATTTGAAACAGCGTATTGATTCATTAGGAATGCATGAAAAGATATTCAACGTCGTTGTTCCTACAGAAAAGAAAATAAAGATTAAAGGAGGAAAGAGAACAGAGGTTGAAGAAAAAATTTACCCTGGTTATGTCTTAGTTGATATGATCGTGACCGATGATTCTTGGTATGTTGTTAGAAACACTCCTCGAGTTACAGGTTTCGTTGGAGCAGGAGTTAATCCAGTTCCTTTGAAAACAGAAGAAGTAGATTACTTGTTCAAGAAAATGGATTCCGGTACTGCTAAACACAACATTGATCTTGCTATTGGTGAAACTGTCTTGATCTCCGATGGTCCGTTCAAGGACCTTGAAGGTAAAGTAAGCTCAACCGATCAGGAACGTGGAAAGGTAAAGGTACTTGTTTCAATGTTCGGAAGAGAGACCCCAGTCGAGCTCGATTTCTTGCAGGTTAAGAAACTTTAAGAAACAAATTGCATTTATAATCACTTTATAGTAATCTCAAACATATATGGCAAAGAAAATAACCAAAAAAATTAAATTACAGATTCAGGCCGCAAAAGCTACCCCAGCGCCACCTTTAGGACCCGCATTGGGACAGGCTGGTATTAACATCGGTG
This sequence comes from Minisyncoccota bacterium, assembly GCA_036169735.1. Classification (GTDB taxonomy): domain Bacteria; phylum Patescibacteriota; class Minisyncoccia; order Phycocordibacterales; family UBA9973; genus UBA9973. The sequence goes on along the minus strand of JAVHNX010000010.1, from coordinate 51,187 downwards.
ACTTCGTTACCAAGTTCAATGCCGCAACTGCTAAGATGGCAGGAGACAAAGTCGGAGTTGTTGTTCATGTTTACGAAGATCGTACTTATGATTTCTTCATCAAAACTCCTCCAGTTTCAGGTCTTATCTTTAAGGCAGCTGGTGTTGAGAAAGGTTCTGGTAAAAATACTACCACTAAGGCTGGAAAAATAACTAGAGCTCAAGCAGAAGAGATTGCTACAAAGAAAATGGTTGACTTGAATGCTAAAGATATGGATGGAGCTATCCGCATCGTTGAAGGTTCCGCTCGTTCTGCAGGTATTGAAGTTGGAAAATAATTAAATTTTAAAAGAGCCCCCGACCTAGTCGGGGGCTCTTTACGTTTTAATCGAAAAATGGAAGCAAAGTAGGTTTTAAAAAGCATTGCGCAGGCCGACGGGCCGAGCATAGCAAATTTTCAGCAGAAAATTATGTGCGGTTTTTAAAACCTACTTTGCTTCCATTTTTCATTTTTTCGGAGTATATTTAGGAAATGAAAAAGGTGCTAAAAAAAGAGAATCAGAGACCTTCTTGGGATGAATACTTTTTAGAAATCATGGACACTGTTGCGAAGCGTGCGACTTGTGACCGAGGAAGAAGCGGTTGCGTAGTTGTGAAAGATAAGAGAGTTATCTCTACAGGATACGTCGGTTCGCCTCCAGGGCTTCCTCACTGCGATGAAGCTGGTCATGAGATGCATACAGTCATAAATGACGATGGCTCTCAATCAGAGCACTGTATCAGGACTACGCATGCCGAACAGAATGCGATAGTGCAAGCAGCTCGATTCGGAACAGCTCTTGATGGTTCCACCTTGTATTGCCGTATGACTCCTTGTTATGTTTGTGCGAAACTCACGATTACTGCAGGTATTAAGAGAGTGGTGGCAGAAAGTGATTATCATGCAAGTAAGAGAAGTAAAGAAATTTTTAAAAAGGCCGGTGTGAAACTAGAGATATTAAATAAAGAAGTTCAGAAATATACTAAATAAAATTTATGATTGATCTAAAAGAAACACAAAAGGAAATAATGCACAATAAGCTAGAGAAAGGTTTTAATACGACTGATGTTGCATTAGAATTCTGTCGCGCTCATGAAGAACTTTCAGAAGCTTTTTCAAAGTTTAATAAAAATCAGGACGGAGTAGCCGAAGAGTTTGCAGATGTTGCGATATTTTTACTTGGAATGGCAGAAATTCTTGGTTTTGATCTAGAAAAGGAAATAGCTGAAAAAGTAGAGAAAAATAAAAACAGAGTTTATCGAAAAGAAAAATCTCCTGACGGTAAGGATATTTATATTCGCGTCAAAACTGACGAGGATCCGTAAAATAAAGTTACTCAAATTTATATTTGACTTTTTCTTTTAATAAAGTAGAAATAGGGGAGATATCTAAAGTAGATGTCCTTTTACATTCACCTAAACTTATTCCTATGAAGAAAAATTTCATTTCAATGCTAAGAGCCCAGTGGGCCTTGGGCAAATTTGTTTGCGTTGGTCTCGATATTGACGATAAAAAAATTCCATCTTTTATGAAAGATGATTACCCTTTTTTACCTGACCGACTAATTGCTTTTAATCGAGGAATTATCGATAAAACAAAAGACTTAGCAAATTCGTATAAGCTTAATTCTGCTTTCTACGAACAGTATGCAATACCAGGTATGATTGCCTTAAAACGTACGATTGAAATTATCCAAGAAGAAGCACCTAATGTTCCTATTATTTTGGACGCTAAAAGAGCAGATATTGGTAATACCAATGAAGCTTATGCTGTTTCCTCTTTCGATTGGCTTGGGGCCGATGCTATTACGGTGCATCCTTATCTCGGAAGCGAAGCAATGAAACCATTTCTTAATCGAATAGATAAAGGAATTATTGTTCTTTGCCGTACTTCAAATCCTGGTGCAGGAGAATTTCAGGATATCCACGTTCATGATGTAGATGGATCTTCTTCTTTGTATAAAATAGTTGCTAAAATTGTTTCATTAAAATGGAATACTAATGGCAATTGTTTACTTGTGGTTGGGGCGACATATCCTAATGAATTGAAAGATATCCGCGAAATTGTGGGGGATATGCCGATCTTGATTCCTGGCATTGGTGCACAAGGAGGAGATTTGGAAAAAGCACTTGCTGCTGGGTTTGATTCAAAGATGGAAGGAGTTATTATTAATTCCTCCCGCGGAATCATTTATGCTTCAAACGGAGAAGACTTTGCTGAAGCAGCTAGGAAGGAGACAGAAAAACTGAATCAAAAAATTCTCGTATGTCGTGATGCTTTGTATAAAATTAAAACCCAAAAAATGTTGGGGTAGATTAAAATCAAAATGGGTTCCCTAAATTCAGGGAGCCCATTTTTATTTGACTTTTTACTAAAAATTACTTATAATATGAAAGTCAAAAGTAGAAACCGCTTTTGATACCTAAGGGGTTTTTCATCGGTTTTAATCTGTTCCTTACATAAAAATCTGAAATAATGCCAAAAAATATAAATAAGCGTGAACATGCTTTCCTTATGGAAGTAAATGGCGCTGAAGCTTATGAAAAGCTTAAGGCTGATGGTAACTATGGTTTGATAGACCCTGATGTTAAACCAAAAAATTTTCCAATCAGAGACATCTCTAAACGCACTTCTTTATTCAAACTCTTTCCCATTGATCATGATATGTCTTCAAAAGAGATTTTTATTATGATGAAAAAGGATGGTTACCAGCCGACAGTAATCGAGGAATTGTTGTCTCTCGGAATAAAAAAACCAGAATTGCAAAAAGAGTTCAATATTTTTGCTTTGGGTTCAGTGCACAATGAGTATGTACCAGCTTTGTCTGTTGATGATTATAATTTTGACAATAAAGATGTTCGTATCCTTGGTCTCGGAGTTAATGACACTGAATGGTTAAGTCATCCCGTTCACAAAAATCGTTTTTTAGGTGTCCGTATAAATTTCAGAATTTTTAAAAATAAAAAAAATTAGTAATTTAAATAATAAATTACTAAAATGGCCAATCGATCAATCGATTGGCCATTTTTTATTTCAAAACAATATCATGTTCTCCTCGTTTTATATCAAAACGATCAATCTCTTCATCTAGGTGCAAGACAAGTCCATTTTTACTAAATAAACTACTCATCGTATCAGCCATAGATTTGGCTATTTTTCTTAATGTTGGATGAACGAATCGTGTCGCACGGAGTTCTGCTAAATAAACCAAGGCAGGGATGTTGCCTGTGAGTCTATTTGATATAAGGTAACCCATAGCAATATAATATTGTTTTTCTTCTTTTGAAATTTCTAGTTTGTTTATTTTTTCTTGTTGAGTTTTCAGAAAATTTTCTGCATTCTTTCTTACTTCTTCTGGAAGTTCTTGCATATACCATTTTCCAAAACCAAGCTCCATGGTCAGTAGAGGCATTCTTTGGGTGACAGCACGATGTCTTTGAATATCACGGAAAGATCCGAAGTCTAAAAGAAATTCAAACTGCAAAGTTCCAGCTTCTGATAAATGACGTGGAAGTTCAGTCTTGGCTGGTCTTTTTTCTAAAATATCTTTTGGCAATAATTCTATGTTAATAGAATTATTTGTTAAAACAAATTCTAAGCATTTAGGGTTGTGATAATAATAATCTTTTTCCATGCAGTATTTGTTGTACTCTTCTGTCTTTTCGTATTTTTTGTGTCCAAAAGAATTTGGATGTGCAGCAATTAAAGTTTTTTCTATTGCTTCAGCAATATTACGTATTTCTTCGAGTGGATGATTTCGTAACATCATAAGTTTATCAGCTGCTTGACGTAGGTTTGTGTGCCATGCGAGGTTTGTCGTCGCACCAGCTGGTAAAAATCCTCGAAGAATATCAAAAGCTCTCGCACTGATAGCTTTCTCATAAATATTATTTGATTCACCTTCACCAAGAGGGAACTGTTCTTTTAAATAATTTTTTGTTGGTTCCATTGATGCTTGGTAAAAAGTTCTCCAAGCTTCAATTATTTCTTCACCCTCTTTTGTTCCAATTATATTTTTGAATGGTTGAGTTTGGAAATCAATGTACCTTGTTGAAGCTTCTTGTCCTGAATAGAGTGACCAATCCTGTATTGCTTTGGCTGCAAGCATTGAGACTCCTTCGATAAATATAGATGTCGTTCCGCAATCTCCGATAGATTTATGGCCATAACCGACATAAAAACTACTCATGAAATTTTCTGAGCCTCTTTCCTCTAATATTTTCAAATGACCCTTTAAACCACCGACAGATCTAGAATGAAGTGCTTGAAGCATTGCTTCTGATTCTGGCCCAATAACTGAACCTGTATCAAGAACAATAACAACCCCACCTCCTTTTATTTCTGTTTCGTTATGCTTGAGATTCTCTATATTTTCTTTATTGGTGTTCATTCGACCATTGTACTATCTTTTTGCTATATTTTAAAAGGGTTGACAAGCTATTAGTCGTATGCTATTCTTAATTTATCAATCTCACTGGGCAAACGAGCCCTCTATTAATAACGAGACTGACGATTGTGGAAATCATCTATGACTTTTGTGTCTAGGGATTGAAATCCATGACACAAAAAAATATATGATTAACAAACGCAGTTCTGCGCGTCCGGTTTCAGCCGGTTCACGCCCTACTTCACGCTTCGGCGCGAAGAAACCTGCTGGTGCAAGTTCTTCTGGTTTCGCGACTAGAACAGCTCGTCCTGCAGCTCACTCTAATTTTGGTCCTGCTCATGCAGCCTCGGGAGTTAAAACTTTCGGTGCTAGACCAGCTAGTTCTGCTCCTCGCAGTTACCCCAGTAAGCCTAGTTTTGGAAGTGGAAAATTTAACAACAGTGGTTCTCGTCCATTTAGAAGTGGAGGTGGACACCGTTCAGGTGGCGGTAAAAAAAGATTCGGTGGTGAACGCATAGATTTCTCACGTTTCATTCAAAAAGCTCAGCATATAGAAGAGAAACCTTATGTTTCTAAACATACTTTTGCTGATTTTCCTTTTAATGCTCAACTTCACAAAAACATTGCTAAAAAAGGATTTGCGAATCCAAGACCAATTCAAGATCAATCTATTCCTACAGTAATGTCAGGTAGAGATGTTTTTGGAATGGCAAACACAGGTACTGGTAAGACTGCAGCATTTTTGTTGCCTCTTATTGAAAGTATTTCCAAAAAGAAAAGTTCAGGTGTAAAAGAAACAGTTTTGATTATGGCTCCAACACGAGAGCTTGCTATGCAGATCGATGCTGACTTCAAAGATATGGCTTTCGGTTTAGGAATTTTTTCTGTCGCTTGCGTCGGAGGTCTTCCTATTCAACGCCAAATCAGTGAAATCCGCAGAGGAGTTTCATTTATTATTGGTACTCCAGGTAGAATCCGTGATCTTATAGACAGAAGAGTCGTAGATCTTTCAGCTTGTCATGCAGTCGTTCTCGATGAGGCAGATAGAATGCTTGATATGGGATTCAAAGATGATATGACTTTCATTCTTGCGAAAGCTCCAAAGGAAAGACAAACTCTTTTCTTCTCAGCAACACTTTCTCCAGAAGTTAAGAAATTAACAACTGAATTCCTAAGAGATCCTGTTTTCATTTCTGTTGTTTCTGGTGAGACAGCTAAAAATATTGATCAAGATGTTATCCGTACTAAAACTCAAGGAGAAAGATTAGACAGACTTCATGAAGTTTTGAAACAAGAGGGAACAGATAAAGTGTTGATTTTCCGTGAAATGAAACACAGTGTTGATACTCTTACCAAAGAACTTTCTCAATTAGGATTCAAAGTCGGTGCTATTCACGGTGATAAAAGAAGTCGTGAACGTATCCGTACTCTAGATCTATTCAAAAAAGATTTTATTTCTATTCTTATTGCGACAGACGTCGCTGCGAGAGGTCTTGATATCCCAAATGTGACTCACGTCATCAACTACGATATCCCTCAGACTTACGACACCTATGTGCACCGTATCGGCCGAACCGGCCGTGCAGGCAAAAAGGGAACAGCACTGACTTTTGTGCCGTTTTAATATTGTAAAAAATACAAACAAAAAACCACCCATTGGGTGGTTTTTTTGTTTCCACATTACCCCTTGACGTGCAGAGAGAGATAGTATTATTAGTGTATTATAAATTTAGATTATAAAACATAAATATATGAACAAAGAAGAAATGAAAGCACTTTCAGCTCGTTTTGAAAAAGGAGAAACAACCACGGAAGAAGACTTACAAATAGTGACAGCGTTAAATACCTCGTTAGAATTAACAAAGTTTTTCTTGAATGAAATAAAGGTCGCTAAAATAAAACAAGAACTTACTAAATAATAAATAAAATTATGGAAACAGGAAGAGGATTAAATAATGACGAAATAGAAAAACAGCTTCAGGAAGAAGAAGCAAAAATGGGCGTTAATTCTGAAAAAAAGAAACGACAGAAAATGTAGAAAATAAAAAAGAAAATCCAGAAGCTGTGGAAGAAGCCAAAGAAACTACTTTATAGTCAGAATTAAACACTAAAGTAGAAGCTTTGGAAAAGAATGCAGAAAAAGTGCAAAAGACCGTTGAAGAAATCGGTGGCCCAGAAGCGATTAAAGAGGTTTTAAATAAAATGTCGCCAAAGGATAAAGTAGAACTTAATCAGAAAATTGAAGAACAGAAAAATAAAATTGAAATTAGAATGAAAAACATAAAAGAAAATATTTTAAATTTCAAAATGTTTTCATCGGACATAAATCCAGCTAACGTATTTAATGAAATAAATAAAGAAATCAATGGTATTATTGCTGTTCCTATTACTGCAATAACTTGGCCTGTAATTGGTGTTGCTGTGGGGGGGTACAGGTTCGTTAATAACTGGTATTCTTTCAATAAAGAATAAAATTAAACTTAATTTTGAAAAATGTAAATTAGTGAAATTGGAAAAGCATGTTGCGTAAAAAATCTTTAATTTTAATTGACTTTAATATAACCACGGAGGCATTGCCTCCGTGGTTTTGCATTAGGCAAGACCTAGTATAGTATTTGACATATATATAGCAATTTTGCTATACTATAATAAAGGTCGATATTAATATTAATTCTCAAATAATATGTACGACACAAAACAATATACTACATCATTCCTTAATCCTGTAAAAGAAATCATAATCTCTATACCTGAATCAGATCGATCAAAAATAACAGCAGCTATAGTTTTGATGGAAGAAGGTAATTTCCATCTTGTGGAAACAAAAATACTTCAATCTCCTATTCGTGAATTAAAAATAAAAAAATATAGATTAGTATTCTTTATACATGAACAAATTTTATATTTTATACACATATTTGTTAAAAAAACTGCTAAAACACCTAAAAAAGAAATAAAATATTCACAAAAGATATATAAAATGATAATAGAAAATTATAAATAAAATAAAGAGATATGAAAATTATAAAAACAAAAAATAACGAAATATTAAAATTTCACACATTTAAAGAAGTCTTTGGAAAAAGTTTTAAATCAAAATCATTTCAAAAAGAATATAACGAAGAACTCGTTAGGTTAAGACTTGCACATCAAATAAAAGAAATAAGGATTAATAGCAAAATGACGCAAAAAGCTGTCGCTAACAAAGCACAAATGCCGCAGTCTGTTATTGCACGTATTGAAAGTGGAAAGCATAGTTTTTCGCTTGGTACATTAAGTAGAATCGCTAAAGTATTTAATAAAGAAGTAGAGCTTGCGTAACAAAAAAGCCCCGCGACCTAGGTCGCGGGGCTTTTTTAATTTATTTATTTTGCTTTTACGAGTCCTGCTTTTAGTAATGTTGGGTAAATACCGTTTTTCTTCATTGTACGTAAGCCATTTGTAGAAACTTCAATGATTACAGACTTGTTTAATTCAGGCACAAATATCTTCTTCTTCTGAAGGTTTGGGTACTTTCTTTTCTTACCTGTTGGATTAAATTTGGTTGCACGGGTACGATTTGAGTATCCGCCTCCGACAATTGAACCCTTTTTAGTTATTGCACATGTTTTCGCCATAGTTTTTTTCACTTGCCTAGGGAGGAGCACGTGGACAAGTAATCTTATACACAGTGTCCGATTCGACGGCAAGTTTTCATATGGTATCATTAGTTTTATAAATATGCAAGCAACCGATGCAATCTTTTCTATAGTCATACTTTTGATGTCAGTCGTAATCCATGAGATTTCGCACGGATTTATCGCGGAATACTTCGGTGATAACACCGCACGGAATGCTGGACGACTTACTCTTAACCCAATCAAGCATCTAGATTTGTTTGGTTCAATCATTTTACCTGCTGCACTTTTTTTATCTACCATGGCGACAGGACATCCTTTTATCGTTGGTTGGGCGAAACCAGTACCATACAATCCAAATAATTTAACTAATAAGAAATGGGGGACTGTCGCAGTTGCTGGCGCTGGTATACTAGCCAATCTTTTTATTGCAGTTTTATTTGGACTCCTGATTCGTTTTTCTGTTGGGTTCGATCTACCCGCTAGTTTTTATTTTATAATCTCTTCAATCGTTGTTATAAATTTAGCTTTAGCTATTTTTAATCTAATACCTATTCCTCCATTAGACGGATCAAAAATACTTTTTGAAATTTTACCAAAATCTTTTTATCCTACTGTCAGATTTATAGAGCAATACTCTTTTATTTTTCTTATTGTTTTTATTGTTTTCTTTTCTGATTATTTATTTCCAGTGATGGCTTATTTATTCCATTTTATTACAGGCCTTTCAATTTAGTACATTCATATTTGCATTTTTCCGAAGTTTATAGTAGATTAATACAACTAAGGAACGAGGTGGCTTGTAGCCATTTTTTATTTTAGAATCAAACAAATGCCAACAATAAATCAATTAGTTAAAAAGAGTAGAGTTATTACCCGCCGCAAATCAAAGACGGTTGCTTTAGCACGTGGATTCAACGTATTAAAGAATCGCCCAGTATTTTTCCCAGCTCCATTTAAAAGAGGAGTTTGTACGAAAGTTACTACTACCACTCCAAAGAAGCCTAACTCAGCTCTACGAAAGATTGCTCGTGTTAGATTAACCAACGGTATGGAAGTCACTGCTTATATTCCAGGAGAAGGACACAATCTACAAGAACACTCAGTTGTTATGCTACGCGGAGGACGTGTAAAAGACTTGATCGGAGTAAGATATCACATCGTTCGTGGAGTTCTCGATACTCAAGGAGTTGAAAAGAGAAGACAGAGTAGATCACTATACGGAAACAAGAAGCCTAAGGCAGCTAAAAAATAATTTTAAAATAATATGCGAAGAAAAGTAAAAAACAGAAATATCGTAGGACCTGATTTCGTCTACAACTCTCCAAAACTTGAGAAGTTTATTAACTACACCATGTGGTCTGGAAAGAAGGAGACTGCACGTAAAGTTATGTACAAAGCTTTTGATGTTATCAAAGAGAAAACAGGCAACCCTAATCCTCTAGAAATCTTTGACTTAGCAATGAAGAACGCTGGTCCTTTGACTGAGGTTCGCTCAAAGCGTATCGGAGGTGCAAACTATCAGGTTCCTCGTGAAGTTCGCCCTGAACGCCGTCTTGCTCTAGCTATGCGTTGGATTCGTGACGCTGCTCGTAACAAGAAAGGTCAACCAATGCACTTGAAATTAGCTGATGAACTTATCGCTGCTTCCAAGAACGAAGGTTCTGCTATCAAGAAGAAAGAAGATACTCACAAAATGGCAGAAGCCAACAAAGCATTCGCTCACTTCGCTTGGTAATATTAAATTAAACTTTAAAAATCCCCGAAAGGGGATTTTTTGTTTTGTCTAATTAAAATAAGTTAAAAATTTATTTTGGTCATATTTTAGCAGTAGTAAAATATTGTTTACAATATTTGCAAATTTGGGCTAAATATCGTATATTGCTAGTAACAAAGGCTCCTGCCTTTTTTATTTTACACGTTATTTATTATTAATTATTATCAAGAATCAATTATATGGAAAGAGACTATCCGTTAGAAAAAGTAAGAAATTTTGGAATCATCGCACACATCGACGCTGGTAAGACTACTACCACAGAACGCGTGCTTTTTTATACAGGCGTATCACACAAAATAGGTGAAGTGCACGAAGGAGAGACCACCACAGACTGGATGGAACAGGAAAGAGAGCGTGGTATTACTATCACTTCTGCTGCTGTGACATGTTTTTGGACTCCAACTTACTGCTTGACTGACAAAAATAGAAAACATCGTTTCAATATCATTGATACTCCTGGACACATCGATTTCACCGTGGAAGTGAAGCGTTCTCTTCGTGTGCTCGACGGAGCTGTGGTTGTTTTCGACGGCGTAGCCGGAGTTGAACCTCAGTCCGAAACAAACTGGAGATATGCTGACGAAGCCAATGTTCCTCGTATTTGTTTTATTAACAAACTAGATAGAACAGGTGCTTCTTTTGAACACTCATATGCAACTATTTTAGAAAGACTTACCAAGAAAGCGGTACGTTTACAAATTCCTATCGGTCTAGAAGAAAAACACGAAGGTGTTATTGATCTTCTTCGTATGAAGGCTTACTACTTTGAAGGTGAAATGGGAAACAAGGTTATCGAAAAAGATATTCCTGAAGAGTACAAAGCTGAAGCAGAAAAATTCCACGGAGAATTGATTGAAAAGATTGTTGAACAAGACGACACTATGATGTCTGAATATCTTGAAGGAAAGATTCCAAGTATGGATGTTCTTAAGAGCACTCTACGTAAGGCTGTTATTGCCAACAATGTTTTCCCAGTTTTCGCAGGATCTGCTCTAAAAAACAAAGGTGTTCAATTGGTTCTAGATGCTGTTGTTGATTATCTTCCAGCTCCTACAGATATTCCTCCTATCCCTGGTATTAACCCAGAAACTGAAGAGCCTATGGTTCGTCATGCTTCCGATACCGAACCTTTCTCAGCTTTGGCTTTCAAAGTTGCGACTGACCCATTCGTCGGACAAATTATTTTCTTCCGTGTTTACTCCGGTACTCTTGAAGCTGGAAGTTATGTTTACAACCCTCGCACACGCAACAAGGAGCGTATCGGACGTATCTTGCGTATGCATGCCAATGACCGTGAAGAAGTAAAGAAGGTTTATGCTGGAGAAATAGCAGCCGCTGTCGGTCTAAAGGACACCATCACTTCTGATACTCTATGTTACGAAGCGAGTCCGATAGAATTAAACCGTATCGTTTTCCCAGAACCAGTTATCTCTTTGAGAATCGAACCAAAGACAAAAGCTGACCAAGAGAAAATGGGTATGGCTTTGAATCGTCTTGCTCAAGAAGATCCAACTTTCCGTGTTACTACCGACCAAGAAACAGGGGAGACTATTATTGCTGGAATGGGAGAATTGCACCTAGAAATTATTGTTGATCGTATGAAGAGAGAATTTACTGTGGAAGCCAATGTTGGTAAACCTCAAGTAGCATACCGTGAGACAATCAATGGTACATCTGAAGCTGAAGGTAAATATATCAAGCAATCCGGTGGACGTGGAAATTATGGACACGTAAAGATCAAAGTGAAGCCAATGGTTGCTATGACCAAAGAAGAAGTAGAAGATCTACCAAAAAATACAAAGAGATCTCCTGGTTTCGAATTCATTACTACTATTAAAGGAGGTGCTATTCCACAAGAATATATTCCTGCTTGTGAAAAAGGATTCAAAGAAGGTCTTGATCGTGGTATTTTGGCTGGATTCAAAATGGTTAACGTTTCTGTTGAGTTATGGGATGGATCTTTCCACGAAGTGGACTCCAACGAAATGGCTTTTAAAATTGCTTCATCAATGGCCGTACAAGATGCTTGCCGAAGAGCTAACCCAGTTATCTTAGAACCTATGATGAAAGTCGAAGTTGTTACTCCTGATAAATTCATGGGAGACGTGACTGGTAACCTTTCATCCAAGCGTGGACTTATCGAAGGAATGGAAGAACGTGGTATGAGTAAAGTCATTAAAGCTGTTGTTCCTCTTTCTGAAATGTTCGGTTACATGACTGGTCTTCGTTCTATGACCGAAGGCCGTGCGTCTTTCACGATGGAATTCTTGCGTTATGATATCGTGCCTCAAAACGTTGCTGAAACAATCATTGCTGCAAGAAAATAAAATAAAATTTATTAAAAATAAAAATCCCTCCGCCAGCTGGCGGAGGGATTTTTATTTAACAATTTTCTATATTTGACTTTAATTTTAAATTTGATAGTATAAGACGTAACTGCACTTTTGGCAGTTTTTGTATTTTTATTTTATTATAAGTTAATTAAATTAGTAGTTAAGCCTTAGCAACTGGTTCTCGTATGTTAAGTTTTAATTGTTAATCAACAAAATTATGGCTGCAGAAGAATTTAAAAGAGATAAGCCACACGTAAACGTTGGTACTATTGGTCACGTTGACCACGGTAAGACAACTTTGACAGCGGCAATATTAAACGTCCTTAACTTAGCTGGTAAAACAGTACGTCTTCGTGATGTTAGTCAAATCGACAACGCCCCAGAAGAAAAGGCCCGTGGAATCACCATTAACATTTCTCACAATGAGTATGCTACTGACACACGTCACTACGCACACATCGATGCCCCAGGACACGCCGACTATATCAAGAACATGATTACTGGTGCCGCTCAAATGGACGGTGCTATTCTTGTGGTTGCTGCTACTGACGGTGCTATGCCTCAGACACGCGAACACGTTCTTCTTGCAAAACAAGTTGGTGTTCCTCGTATGATTGTTTTCTTGAACAAGTGCGACATGGTTGATGACAAAGACATGATCGACATGGTTGAAGAAGAAATACGTGAACTTCTTACAAAACAAGGTTTCGATGGTGCAAATGCTCCGGTTATCCGTGGATCAGCCCTTAAGGGTCTTGAGGCAAAATCTATTGATGATCCTTGGGCAAAGAAAATTCTTGAACTAACAGACGCTCTTGATACATACATCCCAGTTCCTGAGAGAGACATTACAAAACCTTTCCTTATGCCGGTAGAAGACATCTTCTCCATTGAAGGACGCGGAACAGTTGTTACCGGTAAAATCGAAAGAGGAATAATCAAAGTTGGTGATGATGTTGAAGTTGTCGGTATCAGACCTACTATGAAGTCAACAGTTACTGGTATTGAAATGTTCAACAAGAACTTACAAGAAGGTATGGCTGGAGACAATGCTGGTATCCTACTACGCGGTCTTAAGAAAGAAGATATCACACGTGGACAGGTTCTTTGTAAGCCAGGTACAACTACTCCTCATGACAATTTCACTTGTGAAATCTACGTTTTGAAAAAAGAAGAAGGTGGACGTCATACTCCTTTCTTCAAAGGTTACAAACCTCAATTCTATATCCGTACAACTGACGTAACAGGAGATGTTGCTTTGGAAGAAGGAACAGAAATGGTTATGCCTGGAGATACAGTAAAACTTACAGTTAAATTGGTTACCCCGGTCGCACTCGAAGAGGCACAGAGATTTGCTATCCGCGAAGGAGGCAAGACTGTTGGTGCCGGAGTTGTTACTAAAATTATTGCTTAATTAAAATCGGATTAGTTCATGACAACAGCAGATACAAAAATAAAAAAGCCTAAGATTGCAAAAACTGTTACAGAAAAAACAGCGAAGGCAAAAAAGACAGTTCCAAAGGCTCGTGAGAAGAAAGAGGAAGGTCAGGTAATACTACGCATTAGAGTTCGTGCTTACGAGAGTAAGATCTTGGATGCGTCAGTAAAACAAATCATGGACACTGCTATGCGTTATGATGCGAATATTATCGGACCAGTACCTCTTCCAACTGAAATAAAGAAGTACACAGTCAACCGTGCATCTTTCGTCTATAAAAACACTCGAGAACAATTTGAGATGAGAGTTCACAAAAGAGTGATTGATATTTTGAACCCTTCAGCTAAGATAATCGAGGCTCTTACGAACCTGTCACTTCCTTCTGGAGTTGATATTGATGTAAAAATGTTGTAAAAGTAATTAAAAATTTATGAAATTCATTCTTGGAACAAAAGAAAATATGACGGAGTATTTCTCCGAAGAAGGTGTAGTCATTCCTGTGACGATTATTTCAGCAGGACCAGTGACTGTCACTAGAATCTTCGAGAAAGCCAAGGATGGTTATAATTCCGTTCAGGTTGGTTTTGGTACTCAGAAAGCTCACCGTATTACCAAAGCTAGCGCTGGTCAGATGAAAGGCGTACCTTACAGAGAACTTACAGAATTCAGACTAAAACCTTCTGATGTGTCTGATGTAAAAGAGGGTGATGTCATCGACGTCTCAGCTTTTGCCCCAGGTGACAAACTACAGGTTTCTGGAATTTCCAAAGGTAAAGGTTTCCAAGGAGTCGTGAAGCGTCACGGTTTCCACGGAGGTCCTCGTTCACACGGTCAGAAACATTCTGAAAGAGAGCCTGGATCAATCGGAGGAGGTCTTCGAACCCACGTTCCTAAAGGTATGAGAATGGCAGGAAGAATGGGGTCCGATCGTATAACATACAAGAACTTGAAAGTTGTTTATGTTGATAAAGAAAATAACATAATGTTGATAAAAGGAGCAGTCCCAGGAAAGCGCGGTACATTAATTGAGATAGTTTCAAGATAATAATTTATATGGAAGCAAAAATATACAACCAAAAAGGAGCAGCTGACGGAAAGATTACTCTTCCTGAGAAAGTTTTCGCTGCGAAGTGGCGTTCTGATCTAGTACACCAGGTTGTTCAGAGTATGCGTTCCAACAAGCGCGCTGGTACAGCTGACACTAAAGATCGTGGAGAAGTTAGTGGAGGAGGAAAGAAGCCTTGGAAACAAAAGGGAACAGGACGTGCTCGTCATGGATCTTCTCGTTCTCCTATCTGGGTTGGTGGAGGTGTCACACACGGTCCACTCTCAGACAAGAACTACAAGAGAAAGATTACAAAGAGTATGCGTGCTCAAGCCCTTTTCTCAGTACTTTCTAGAAAATTCAAGGATGGAGAAATAATCTTTGTTGATTCTCTGACTTTACCTGAAATCAAAACAAAAACAGCTATCGAAGTAATGAAAAACATTTCCAAAGCTTCAGGAATCAAACCTTTAGCAACTTCCAAGAAACCAAAGGTTCTTACAGCTCTTTTTGGACGAAGTGAAAAAGCAGAAAAGAGTTTCAGAAACTTACCACAACTAGAAATAGTTTTCCTTAAGAATTTGAATCCATTTGATGTTTTAAACCACCAATATCTTTTAATAGAAAATCCAGAAGAGAGTGTTAAATTCTTGGAATCACGAGGCTAATTCCCAAATTTTATGATAACGATGAAAATAATCAAAAAACCAAGAGTAACAGAAAAAACATCCGAGGCTTTCGAGCAAAATGTTTACACTTTTGATGTTACACCATCTGCAAACAAGACAGAAATCAAAAAAGCTATCTTTGAACTTTACAAAGTAAAGCCAGTCAAGGTTAATATTTTACAAGTACAAAGTAAACAGATTATGTCCAGAGGCAGAGCGGGTGTAAAGAGAGGAGGAAAGAAAGCTCTTGTTTATTTGAAGAAGGGTGATAAGATAGAGCTTATTTAAATAAAATGAAAACATACAAACCTACAACAAAATCAAGAAGAATGATGTCAAACGTCACTTACCGTGGTGTTTTGACCAAGACTGAACCTACAAAATCTTTGACTCACGGTTTTACCCGATCCGTCGGACGAAACAGTCAAGGACGTATTACTACCAGACATAAAGGTGGAGGACACAAGCGTCTTTTCCGAGAAGTTGACTTCTTGTACGACAAAAAAGATATTCCTGCAAAGATAGCTTCTGTAGAATATGATCCAAATAGATCAGCATTCATCGGTATCGCTGTTTACAAAGATGGAGAGAAGAGATATGTTGTCCTTCCAAAATCTATGAAAGTAGGAGATCCGTTTATTGTTTCTGAAAAAGCAGATCTTGCAACAGGAAACAGATTACCTCTAAGAAATATCCCAGTTGGAAGTTTCGTTTATAACATTGAAGTAAAAGCTAAAGGAGGTGCAAAAATTTCAAGATCAGCCGGTGTTTTCGCTCAAGTTGTTGCGAATGCCGATGGATACACAAACTTGAAAATGCCTTCTTCTGAAATCAGAAAAGTTAAAGAAGAGTGTTGGGCATGTATTGGATCAGTTTCCAATGATGAACACCATTTAGAAAACTACGGTAAAGCAGGAAGAAGTCGCTGGAAAGGTATTCGTCCTACAGTTCGTGGAACAGCCATGAACCCTGTGGATCACCCATACGGAGGAGGAGAAGGAAGACAAGGTCGCGGTACAAAGAGACCAAAGACTATGTGGGGTAAAGTTACTGGAGGAAGAAAGACACGTTCTCCAAAGAAATACTCAAACGTCTTCATCGTTTCCCGCCGAAAGACTGGAAAATCAAGAAAGAGTCAATAAAAATTTCACTAAAAAAAATCCCCCGTTTGGGGGATTTTTTGTTTTTGATATAATCTTTAAATGCAGAAGAGGGCTTTTATAACTATTTGTTTTGGTTTTACTTTTGGGGTATTTGTTCGTTCATATATTCCTATTGATTTTTATAGTGTTCTTTTGTTAAGCATAATTTCTTTTATGCTTTTTTTGTTTTTCTATTTTATTTCTAAAAATAAGTGGGCTATATTGGTGTTACTTTTTCTTTTAGTTTTTTCATTTGGAATTATTAGATTCCATATTGCTGACCAAGCTTCTTTAAAATCAGAAGCAATTTTATCAGATAGTGTAGGAAAGAAAGTTTCACTTAGTGGATTGATAATAGATGAAGTAAATCAAAAAGAGAATAGTCAGAGTTTGACTGTGGAAGTGAAATCGGGGGAGTCCCTAAAGTCGGACCTTAAAGAATTTAAAAAAGGTCCGACCTTGGCTACTAAAATATTACTTTCAGTCGGCCTCGATGAAGATTTGAGATATGGTGATGAAATAAGTTTCTCTGGTACTTTAGAAAAACCAGAAAACTTTGTGACCGATCAAGGGAAAAAATTTGATTATGTAAATTATCTCCGTAAAGATGGAATTTTGTATGTTATGAAATATCCAGTGATAGAAGTTGTTTCAGAAGGTAATGGCAGCAAGATAAAAAGTGTACTTTTTGCGGTTAAAGAAAAGTTCATGGAAAAAATTAATTATGCTATTCCGAACCCAGAAAACTTATTGATGGGTGGTTTGATATTGGGAGAAAAATCTGCTTTTGATCAGGGTCTCCGTCAAGGTTTCGTAGATACTGGTACGATACACATCGTGGCTTTGTCTGGTTACAACGTCACTATTGTCGCTGAGTGGATTATGAAGATTTTTGCTTTTCTGCCGAGAAACCTAGGCATCGGTGTTGGAATATTTTCTATTTTACTTTTCGTGTTAATGACGGGAGGAAGCTCGACAGCATTACGAGCAGGGATAATGGCGACTCTAGCACTCGCAGCGCGTGCGACAGGCAGAAACTATGATGTCGCACGCGCTCTAATTCTCGCAGGTGTCCTGATGATTATAATCAATCCTTCTCTTTTGGTTTTTGATGTTTCTTTTCAGCTTTCATTTATTGCGACAGTGGCAGTGATATTCCTGGCACCTAAAATTGAGAAATATTTTCAATGGGTCACACCACGTTTGGGATTGAGAGATATTATCACTGTCACTTTCGCAGCGTATGTTTTTGTTTTACCTTTTATCCTTTACGAGATGGGTAACCTGTCACTCGTTGCATTACCAGCGAATATTTTAGTTTTACCATTGATACCACTCACGATGGTTTTCGGTTTTATGACAGGCTTCGTAGGTCTCATTTTACCCATTCTTTCTATTCCACTAGGTCTTGTTTCATATCTACTTTTGCACTATGAGCTAGCGGTTATTAGCTTTTTATCACACCTAAATTTCGCTGCATTTACCATACCAAATTTCCCGTTAGTTTTAACGGTTGGTATTTATGTTTATTTTATTTATAAGATTTTTGGTAGAGAAATTAAAGAATTTTTTAGTTTTACACAACAACCTCCCAGTTCATCGCTTCTGTAAAATTCTTCTCAATAACTGACCAGTTCAAGTTTGCAAAAAAATCTTCAACATATTGTTTCTTTCCACTTGGTTGGTAATCATATACAAAAGCATGTTCCCACATATCAATAGCGAATATATGCTTTAAACTATTTAATTGACCTATATGTTGTTCATCAATCCAAGCGGGGATGAGTTGTTCAGTTTGTCTATCCCAGTACAAAATTGCCCAGCCAATACCGCGAGTCATTGCAATCATTTTAAATTGAGCTAGAAATTTTTCAAATGAACCAAAATCTTTTTTAATAGATTTTTCTAACATTCCACCTTTGGTGATAGGAGTCGCTTTACCTTCAAGAGATTTGAAATAAAACTCATGATTTCTCATACCGTTAAATTCAAAGCCAAATCTGCGCTGTAGTTCACTCATAGCATAAGCATTTTTTTCAGCATCTAGTTTGTATTCCTCTAGTTTGTCGATAATAATATTTGAGTTTTTAACATAACCAGCATAAAGCTTAAGATGCTCTTCAATATTTTTCGCTGAGATACCTTTTAACTCCCCGATAGTAAACTTCATTTCTTCAAATTTTTTCATTGATTTTTTAGGTTAATTATTAATATGCTAAAATTATAGCACAATGGAGCTTTTCAAAAAATATTTATTACCTTTGTGTATTTTGGTTCTTGTTTTCGCTAATATTTTTGTTTTTCAACTTGATTGGCAGAATTCACACAAAGGTCTCACTTTTGTTGTATTAGATGTCGGGCAAGGAGATGCTTTGTTTATCGAATCACCAACAGGGACACAAGTTATGTTTGATATAGGACCATCACACAAAATTTTAGGACCTCTTTCACAGGTTATGTCTCCGTTTGATAAAAGTATTGATGCGGTAGTTATTACAAATCCTGATGCAGATCATATTGGTGGTTTTTTGGATGTTTTGAAAAATTATCAGGTGGGAGAAGTTTTTAGCTCTGGAACTATTTCTGATTCAAAGACTTATAAAGATTTAGAAAAAGAAATTAAAAATAAAAATATTCCAAATACTTTAGTTAAAAAAGGAATGCGGTTAGATATTGGTGGGGGAGCAGTGATAGATATTTTATTTCCAGATCGAGATGTATCAACATGGTCTACCAATGATGGTTCGGTAGTTGCACGTTTATCATACGGAAATACCTCTGTTATGTTGACGGGTGATGCGACAAAAGTAACGGAGAAAATTATCCTTTCTGAAAATTCTCAGAATATTTTACAGAGTACTATTTTAAAAGTAGGGCATCATGGTTCTCGTAATTCTACTTCTTTAGAATTTGCACAAGCAGTTTTGCCTTTATATTCTTTGATATCAGTTGGAAAAAGTAATAAATACGGACACCCACACCAAGATGCTTTGGATATATTAAAACAAATTAATTCTGATGTTTTTAGGACAGATATGTTAGGTAGTATTGTTGTAAAATCCAATGGAGACAAGCTGAAATTTGGGTTTTGATGTAAGTGGTTTTGGTGGTAAAATCAAACCATGAAAGATAAACAAATTGAAAAACTTATTAAGTTAGAAGCTAAAAGACAAAAGAGTGTTATTAATTTGATTGCATCTGAGAATTATGTCTCTAAGGATATTTTACAAGCTCTAGGGTCAGAATTGACCAATAAATACGCAGAAGGATACCCAGGTAGGAGATACTATGGTGGCAATCAGGTTATTGATAAAGTTGAAACTCTTTGTATTGAAAGAGCGTTGAAACTTTTTAAATTAAAGTCTACAGACTGGCATGTAAACGTTCAGCTTCTTTCTGGTTCTCCCGCAAACTTTGCTTTGTATTCTGCTTTGGTGCCCCTAGGTGAAAAAATAATGGGAATGAAATTAACTTCCGGTGGACATCTAACACATGGTCATCCTCTTTCAATGACTGGCAAATTGTGGAAGCCAATACAATTCGAACTCGATGGTGTCACTGAAGTAATTGATTACGATAAATTAAAAAATCTTGCAGTTCAGGAAAAGCCAGCTATCATCGTGGCAGGTTTTACTGCATATCCACGAGTTGTTGATTTCAAAAAATTCCGTGAGATTGCGGACGCGTGCGGAGCATTACTCCATGTTGATATGTCTCACTTTGCAGGACTTGTTGCTGGAGGTGAATATCCTTCACCTTTCCTGTATGCGGACAGTGTGATGACGACGACCCACAAAAGTTTGCGTGGACCACGTCAAGCATTACTTTTTGTAAAAAAAGATGCTCGTGAGTTTGATAAAAAATTAGATAAGATGGTTATCCCAGGACTTTTTGGTGGACCACATGAAAACAATATTGCAGGAGTCGCAATTGCTCTGAAAGAAGATAATACTCCAGAGTTCAAAAAATACGCAAAACAAGTAATAAAAAATGCCAAAGTTCTAGCAGGTGAGCTACAAAAACATGGTTGGCATATTATTTCTGGTGGTACTGATTCCCATTTAATATTGATGGACACATGGATGAATGGTATTGGTATTTCAGGAAAAGAGGCGAGTGTTCGTCTTGAAAAAGCTGGTATTATTGTGAATATGAATACTATTCCAGGAGACACACGCAGTGTGATGGATCCTTCTGGTATTCGTCTCGGTACTTATGCAGAAACAACTCGTGGTAAAAAAGAGAAGGATATGATTAAAATTGCTCAAAGCATAAACAAAGTTTTAAGAAAATAAAATGAAAAAACAAAAAGGAAAACTTATAGTAATAGACGGCACAGATGGTAGCGGCAAGGCGACTCAAGTTGAGTTGCTTCGAGCACAATTGGTAAAAGAAGGATTTAAGGTTAAGACTGTGGATTTTCCTGAGTATTACAAAAATTTCTTTGGTCAATTTATTGGTCATTGTCTTTCAGAGCAACATTTTAATTTTTTAAAATTACACCCTAAGATTGCTTCTGTTCTTTACGCTGCTGATCGCTGGGAGTCTTCTGAACAAATTTCTAAATGGTTAAAGTCAGGATGTATTGTTATCGCAAATCGTTATGTGAGTGCAAATCAAATTCATCAAGGTGGTAAAATTACAGACTCAAAAAAAAGAAAAGATTTTTTACGTTGGCTTGATGATATGGAATACAGAGTTTTTGGTATTCCACGTCCAGATGTTGTAGTTTATTTAGAGGTACCAATTAAAATTACTCAAAAGCTGATGATTGAACGTGATTCAAAGAAAACTCGTCAGTATTTAAGACGGAAAACAGATGTACACGAAAACGATCCTATTTTCTTAGAGAATTCCCGTAAGAGTGCATTAAAACTTATTAAAGAATTAAATAATTTTGTAAAAATATCTTGTACAAAAGGTAATATAATGCGAACAAGGGAAGATATTCAGAAAGATGTTTATTCAGAAGTTAGAAAAGTTTTGAAATAATATAATTATGAAAATTTATTTTGCAGGTTCGATACGAGGGGGAAGAGATGATCAAGATATTTATTTGGATATTATTTCTTTATTGAAAGAACATGGTGAAGTGTTGAGTGAACATATTGGTAATAAAGACCTGACAAGTTACGGACAAGTGACAATGACTAACCAAGAAATTTACACAAAAGATATGAATTGGGTCAATGAAGCAGATATTATTATTGCGGAAGTTACAAATCCATCACTCGGAGTAGGATACGAGATTGGTTTTGCTGAATCTATCCAAAAGAAAATTATTGCCTTGTACAGACCTTCAGAAGGAAAAAGACTTTTTGCTATGATTGCGGGAAATAAAAATATTGAAGTTATTGAATATAATAATGTGTCCGAATTAAAAGATATTTTTGAGAAAAAGTTTAAATAATGAAAATTAAAATAAAAAAACTTAAAGACAACGCAAAATTACCGACTTATCATCATTCTGGAGATATTGGGTTGGATTTATATTCAATGGAAGATGTTACCGTTGCACCAGGTGAGCATTATCGTTTTTGGCATGGATTTGCTTTAGAATTTCCAGAAGGTTATGGAGCTATTATTATGGACAAAGGCAGTATTTCTAAAGCGGGATTTGCACATATGGGTGGGGTTTATGATGCGGGATATAGAGGAGAATATAATACACTTTTAGTTAATTTGTCAGATAAACCTTATACTTTTGAAGTTGGGGACAAGGTTTCCCAACTAGTAATTACACCTGTCGTGATTGCGGAATTGGAGGAAACTGATATATTGAGTGAATCAGATCGTGGAGAAGGAAGGTTCGGATCTACAGGAAAAAAGTAATGGAACAGAAAATAAAAAATTTAATTATAGAAGCATTAAAAAATCTTGAGATAGAAGGAGGTGATTTTATTGTTGAACATCCTGCAGATTTAACGAAAGGGGATTATTCCACAAATGTGGCTATGGTTTTTTCTAAAAAATTAAACACTAATCCTAAAGATTTAGCAGAAAAAATAGTCGACCAATTGTCAAGGCTTAACCTTGACAATAAGATAGAAAAAATAAGTGTTGCAGGACCTGGGTTTATAAATTTTTATTTGTCCCGAGAATTTTTTACTGAAAATATTAAAGATATTTTAAACAAAAAAGAAAATTTTGGAAAAGTAAATACACTTAATGGAAAATTAGTTTTAATAGAACATTCTTCTCCGAATCTATTTAAACCTTTTACTGTTGGACATATGATGAACAATGCAATTGGAGAGTCTCTTGTGCAACTCATGAAATTCTCAGGTGCTGATGTAGTAACGATGTCTTTCCCTTCAGATATTTCTCTAGGTGTGGCAAAAGCAATTTATATTCTCCTTGAAAAGTTTGGAAAGGATTTTACTCCGAACGATATTGTTGTCCTTGGTGATGCGTATGTAGAGGGAACACAGCGATATAAAGATGATGAATCAATTCATTCTCGTGTTAAAGAAATTGCTGATAATCTGTATGCTGACACAATTTCTCCAGAATTAAATGTGTTTGAAAAATGTAAGAAACTTAACATTGCATATTTTGAATCAATTACAGGAAAGCTAGGTTCACATTTTGATTCGTATATTTATGAAAGTGAAGCAGGAGTTGTTGGAAAAGAAATTGTTAAAAAAAATACCCCATCAGTCTTTACTGAAAGTGAAGGAGCTATTATTTATATACCTGACGAATCAAAAAAGAATTTAAATACAGCAGTATTTATAAATAGCCAAGGCAATCCTACTTATGAGGCAAAAGATCTTGGATTGCTAAAGCTTAAGTTTGAACGAGTGCATCCTGATACTTCAATTTTTATTACAGACCATGAGCAAATTTCACATTTTGGTGTTGTGCTTGATGCCGCAGAAAAAATAAATTCTGAATGGGCAGAAAAAAGTATCCACGTATCACATGGACGTATGAATTTCAAAGGGCAAAGAATGTCATCTCGTATGGGTGGTGCGCCTCTAGCAGAGGAAATGTTGAAAACGGTTGGGGAAGATGTTGCTGAACGATCAATTCACAAAAATATTGATGGGCTTCATGAATCAATCGCTATAGCTGCCATTAAATTTTCAATCCTTAGAACAAAACCAGGGCAAAATATAAATTTTGATCCTGATGAATCTTTATCTTTTGAAGGTGATTCTGGACCATACCTTCAATACACTCATGCTCGTATACAAAGCCTTATTGAAAAGGGCAAAGGACTAGGTATGGTACCAAATTATAAAGTCCAAAATATTTCTGATCCTGAAAAAATATTATATCGTTTTCCAGAAATTGTGGAACATACAATTTCTGAATATGCTCCACAATATATAGTTACATATCTTATTGAAACTGCGAGAGCCTTCAATTCATTCTATGGTGAAAACAAAATTATTGATGAATCAAATAAAGAAGTTTCTGAACATCGTTTAGCCATTGCATTTGCAACACAAATTGTTCTTAAAAATGGTTTGGCTTTGTTGGGTATTCAAGCTCCTGATAGAATGTAAAAATATGTTTCCCCTATCCCGGGGATAGGGGAAGAAAAACAGCCCTTTACAAAAAGGGTTTTTTCTGCTATAAAGATTCTAGATATGAACCTCAAAAAAATATAGAAAATGAAAAATAAAGAAAGTAAATCCACTCTCGAATTAATGAGAGATGTTACTAGGTTTGAAAATCTAGAATAAAAATTAGTAGTTGGTTTGGGGTATGAAAAGATTGTACAAATAAATCCTGTCATATGCTTTATGAAATGTTACGGGAATTATGCTGTTGTAGTTCGTACTACCTTTAATCCTAAGCTCGGAAAACGAGGAGAATTTACTTCAAAAGATGGATGCGGTAGAGTCTCGGTTTTTAATAATATTGGTGAAAGAGTTTATACTAGAAGATTTCATAAAGTTATTTGGATTGCTCCATTAGAGACAAAAAATCCTGAAGATAAAATAAAAGAGTTTTATTTAGGGAAAATTCCTGCAAATCTTAAAAATCATTTTTTTATTTTTAAAAACAGAACGTGGTACTACCGAACAGTAGTGTGTTCTGAAAAAGCCACCAAAGCTCATCGTCGTACAAAATAGTTGTTTGTGAATGTATTTACTTAATTCCGTGCGAGGCAAGACCTTGTACGGAATTTTTATTTGTAATTTTTTGATATTTTGTATATAGTATATGTACAAGCGTTGAAGGGGTCATCACCCTGGAGCTTTGGAAAGAAGCCTTTCGGCCTAGAATCCAACGGGTAAGCCCGGTAAAGCTGTAATGAGAAGTAACCAAGGTGGTACCACGGGTCTCCGTCGTTTTAACGAATAGGAAGAAACTCGTCCTTGTATAGCAATTATTGTAATTGTTGTACGCGGACGAGTTTTTTTAATTTCAGTCGATGAATATATTATCTAATTAACAAATTATTTTTATGGAAGAAAAAAAAATGGAAAACAATAAAAGTGAAGCAGCTCTCCGTGAAGAAGCTATTTTAGAATTTTGGAAAGAAAAAGACATTTTTAATAAATCACTACAGAAACCATCTCCGAGTGGGGAATTCGTTTTTTATGATGGTCCACCAACAGCCAATGGTATGCCCGGTATTCACCACCTGGAACCTCGATGTTTCAAAGATGCTTTGCCTCGTTATAAAACAATGCGTGGCTATCATGTCCGACGCAAAGGGGGATGGGATACCCATGGTCTACCTGTCGAGTTAAAAGTTGAAAAAGAACTCGGCCTTAAATCAAAAAAAGAAATTGAAGTTTATGGAATAGAAGCTTTTAATAAAAAGTGTAAAGAAAGTGTCTGGAAGCATGTGGATGTTTGGGAAAAATTTACTGATCGTACTGGATACTGGATCGACAAAGAGAATCCATATGTTACTTATGATAAACATTTTATGGAGTCAGTTTGGAATGTTGTCAAAACAGTAGATGAGAAAAAACTTCTCTATAAAGATTATAAAGTTTTGCCTTGGTGTCCTCGTTGTGGAACAGCTCTTTCTTCTCATGAACTAGCTCAAGGTTATGAAGATGTAAAAGACCTATCTGTTTTTGTTAAATTTAAATTAATTGGAGAAGAAAATACTTTTGTATTAGCTTGGACGACAACTCCTTGGACTTTACCCGGCAATGTCGGACTAGCGGTTGGGGAAGACATTGATTATGTAAAAGTTAAACAAGGGGAGGAGTTCCAGATTTTAGCCGAAGCAAAATTGTCTGTTTTAGTTGGAGAGTATGAAGTAGTTTCTAAAATGAAAGGCAAAGATTTGCTAGGTTTAGAATACGAACCTTTATATCCATTTTTGAAAGACAATATATCTGGCCCTGAAAAAGAAAAATTAGACAAAGCTTTTAAAATTTATCCAGCTGACTTTGTGACGACCGAAGATGGTACAGGAGTCGTGCATACTGCCGTTATGTATGGTGTAGACGATTTTGATTTAGGTACAAAGATTGGTCTACCAAAATTTCATATGGTTGGAGAAGACGGTAACTTTCTGAAGTTTGCTGGTTTTCTTGCTGGTCTTTTTGTAAAAGATGAAGCCACAGCTGTCGAGATAATCAAAGACTTGTCACGCCGTGGATTGCTTTTGAAAAAAGAGAAATACGAACACAGCTATCCTCATTGTTGGCGTTGCCATACTCCTCTTATTTATTTCGCACGAGATTCTTGGTATATCAGTATGTCTTCTCTTCGAAATGAACTCGTAAGTGAAAATGAAAAAATAAATTGGGAGCCAGCTTATATCCGAGATGGTAGATTTGGAGAATGGCTACGTGAAGTGAAGGATTGGGCGATCTCTCGTGAGAGATATTGGGGGACACCTCTACCTATTTGGAGTTGTGATTTATGCAATGACCGTCATATTGTAGGTAGTATCAATGACCTAAAAGAAAACGTTGTAAAATCCGGTAACAGATATATAACCATGCGACATGGACAGTCTGAGAGTAATATTAAAAACAGTATGCATGGTGTAGTTTCTTCACGCGAGGAAAATGAAGATCATCTGACAGAACAAGGCAAGGCACAAGCACTGCAATCTGCAGAGTCATTAAAAGATGAAAAAATTGATCTAGTTTTTGTGTCACCGTTTGTGCGTACCCGTGACACTCTGCAAGTCTTGAAAGAAAATTTAGGTTTTAAAGATGAGCAAATTATCTTTGATAAAAGATTGTCTGAAATAGATGCAGGAGATTTTGAGGGAAAGAATTGGGATGAGTACAAAAATTTATTCAAGGATGCTAAAGAAAGATTTTTTTCTTCGATGCACAAAGGAGAATCACTTCTTGATGTTAAAAATAGAGCGATGAGTTTTATTTATGAACTTGAAGAAAAATATAAAAATAAAAATATCTTAATAATCAGTCATGGCTCTCCTTTGTGGATGCTTTTTGCTGGAACTTCTGGATATTCTGGAGAAGAGTCAATCGCTATGACAGGCGGTGCTTTTCGTCATTCAGAAGAAATTGAAAAAGGTGTTTTTGGAAGTTTCAAACATTTTACAAATGCTGAGGTGCGTGAACTTGCTTTCGTTCCACTTCCTCATGATGAAAATTACGAACTTGATTTACACCGACCTTTTATTGATGAGGTAAAACTCGTCTGTCATTGTGGGGGAGAGATGAAAAGAACCAAAGAAGTTATGGATGTCTGGTTTGATTCAGGTGCGATGCCTTTTGCTCAAGACCATTATCCTTTTGAAAACAAAGAATGGGTAGAAGGTCCCGGTTATCCCGCAGACTTTATTTCTGAAGCGATAGATCAGACACGCGGATGGTTTTATACTTTGTTAGCTGTAGGTGTTTTGATGGGACGTGGAACACCATACAAAAATGTTATCTGTTTAGGACACATCCTGGATGCAGAAGGTAAAAAGATGTCGAAATCTATCGGCAACGTTGTTGACCCTTGGATTATGATGGACAAATATGGAGTAGACACTTTGCGTCTTTGGATGTATTCAGTGAATCAGCCAGGTGAGTCAAAGAATTTTGACGAGAGAACAGTAAACGAAACTCACCGTCAGGTTTTCGGTTTACTTTATAATGTTTTGGCTTTTTATGAACTTTATCGAGACAAAGATTTAGAGAAGATAGAACCTTCCACAGAAAAATCAAATATTCTCGACCAATGGATTTTGGCTCGGTTTGATGATCTGACTGTTTTGGTTACAGAAAAGATGGAGAGTTATAAACTCTTGGAATCTGTCCGTGCAATGAAGAGCTTCATTGATGATCTTTCTACTTGGTATGTTCGTCGTTCCAGAGATAGAATAAAAGAAGGGGATGCGGAAGCAAAACAAACTTTATATTTTATTTTGAAAAATATTGCGAAACTTCTAGCACCGTTTGCTCCATTTGCTGCAGATGATATTTGGTTGAAATTAAAAAATGAAAATGATGAGGAGTCTGTTCACTTGGCAGATTGGCCAGAAGTTACAAAAAGGTCGGACCTTAAGAATTTAGAAAGGTCCGACCTTAGAGATTCTATTCTAGAAAATATGGTAGCAGTCAGAAAAGTTGTCTCCCTTGGACTAGAAGCTCGTCAAAAAGCAGGAATGAAAGTGCGTCAGCCTTTGGCAAAGATAGAAGTAAAAGATTACAAACTTGGTGTTCCGTATTCAGAACTGATAAAAGACGAGTTGAACGTAAAAGAAATTGTTGAAAATCAAAATATTGAAACAGAAGTATTGCTCGATATAAATATTACTTCTGAACTAAAAGAAGAAGGGGATTATCGTGAGTTTGTTCGTGGTGTCCAAGATATGCGCAAGAAATCCGGACTTACTCCATCTGATAAAATTTCTCTTTCAATAGAAACTAGCGAAGAAGGTAAGAAACTTATTCAAAAATTTGAAAATGATTTAAAAAAGACAGTGCTTGCTTTGAATGTAGAATTTATAGGAAATGATGGCCTGCCTGCGCAGGCAGGAGAGGAAATAAAAGTTGACGCACTAGTATTTAAGATTAAAATCCAGAAATAAGTAATGTGTTAAAATAAAGCTATGAATATAGAAAACTTTATAAAACCCATAGAGTCGAAATCTGTTGAGGAACATGAGAGTATTCTTGATGATAAAATCAGCGAAATAAGGCTTCAATACATTGACCTTCTTTCTTCTGGAAAAATTCCTCCTCTCGAACAAAAAGTTAATACCGAAGTTGAGATAAAAAAAGAATCACCTGTCGACAGTTTTGAGTTTCTGTTAGGTAAATACACATCAATCTTGCGAGACTTAATGGGTTATTATGTTGCTCATAAAAAAAATGAAGGTGCAGAATGGGTACCTTATATGTACGATTCAGTTGAAGCTCAATTCAAAAATAAAATTATTGAATTCCATGAAAAGGACAAAGACCACTGGATTGAAAAGACCATGCAACTTTTAGGGGAAGAGCGTAAAAAAGCAGAGAGTTCTAAAAAAGAAGAGATTGTTCAGTCATCTGATCTCGAAGATAATAGTAAATACCATGGTATGGCCGGACTTATTACCTTTGATGTTGATGGTCATTACAAGTATTGGTTTAATGGTTCGCAGATGCTTTCACCAGTTGAAGACAGTGATACATGCATGAGTATTCATTTAGATCCTCTTTTCAAAAAAACACTTAATAGTGCCGATACAAATATTTTTTCTTCCAATTCACTTCAAAAATTAGCAGTAAAGATTGTAGATGATTTTCCAGAAACGAAAGCTATTTTAGCTCATTCATGGCTTATGGATACTCCTATTGCAGAGAGGATTGGTTTTAAAATTTATAAAAGGGAAAATTACAGCGAACAAGGATCTTTTTGGAGTCAGTTTATAAATAGCAATGGACAGATCGACAAAGAGCGTGTAAAGAAATTTTTAGAAACAGGAAAAGCACCTTACAGTGTTGCTCTTGGCGCAATGACGACTGAAGATTTTTTAAGGAAATATTTACCGCCTGAAAGACGCGGAAAAATTATCTTAAAAGAAGTAAACCTAGATTTTGATGAGAAAATCAAAAAAGAAGCTGAAATAATAGAAAGCATATTTATAGATCTCAATAAAATAACAGAAGAAGAGATAGAGAAGAGAATTTCCAAATGTGAAATTTATAGTAAGTTTCTAAAAACAGAACAAGGTTCAGGTCTTATTGAGTTAATTAAACAACTTAAAGAAAAAGGTGAAAGTGCTGAAAATATTAGAGAAAAAGGTTTATTAAAAAAGTATCAAGAATCTTCCAGAGAGTATATAAAAGGATTAATGTATACCAACAAAGAAGTTATAATTTAATTATGAAAATAAAAAAACTAGGTCACTGTTGTTTGGTTATAGAAGAAAATGGAAAGAGGATTATGACTGACCCTGGTTCTTGGACTATTGATAAAAATGAAAAAGAAAATAATATTGATTTGGTAATCATTACTCATGAACACGGAGATCATATTCATATAGAATCACTGAAGAAAATTTTAGAAAATAATCCCAGTGCTATTGTCATCACAAATGAAGGAGTAGGGAAATTGCTCGACGAGGCAGGTATTAAATACGAAATTCTAGATTATAAAATTCCCAAAGATTTTTCTGGTATCGAAATCGAAGCACATGATTGTAAACATGAAGAAATTTATCAAGAGATAGGACAGGTTCAAAATACCGGGTTTTTTATTGGCAAAAGATTATTTTATCCGGGTGATTCTTTTTGTAACTCGAGTAAAAATGTTGAAATTCTAGCTTTGCCTGTGGCTGGTCCTTGGACGAATATTAAAGATGCAGTAAATTATGCTTTGGAAATAAAACCCAAAATTTGTTTTCCTGTGCACGATGGAATGTTGATATCTTTCGGATCCAACCACGGAGTACCTCTAGTTATTTTAGAAAAATCAGGTATCACTTTTAAAAGTTTTGAAGAAAACAAAGAAGAAGAATTTTAATGCACCATATTTA
>JAVHNX010000010.1:0-20746 GCA_036169735.1 Minisyncoccota bacterium | reverse complement strand
AAAGAACTTTTTGCTGATTTATTAAAAGGTCTTGGTACTTTAGAAAAAGCAGAGACACCAGAAGAAATGCGTAATATAGAGGTAGTAATTGTTTTGCGTATGCTTGATAATTTGGGTTATATCGGTGGCAGTGAAGCTTTTCAGACTTTAGTGAAATCTCCATTCGAACAAGAGTTGATTTTTGAAGTTTCTAAAAATAGAACTCATATTTTGTCTGAAATAAATAAAGCTTTACGTGAGACGCATTTATAAAATAAGTTTTCCCCGATGTCAGACATAGGGGAATTCCCCTATGTCTGACATCGGGGAAGTGGTATAATTTCAAAATGCCCTTGAATGAAAAGGAAAAATTAAATAGATTAGAAGATTTAAAAACAAAACTTTTCAGCAAAGGTTTTCAGTCCAAGATAGAACGTCACGAAGGTTTTGCGCATCATAAAAAAAAAGATGTACCTGATCATTGGAATAAGGAAGCAGTAGACAAGGTTGACTCTGTAGAAAAGTTTTATATGAAGACATCTATGTTTAAGAAATTTTTTATTTTTTCAGTATCTTTTTTGGTCCTAGCAGTAGGGTTCGCTTTTTATACATACTTTTATGGAGGTAATACTGTTTCCAATAACAATATTGATATTGCGATACTTGGCAATACCTTCACAGCTGGTGGGGAGGAACTACCACTTCAAATAGAAATTACCAACAAAAATAACGCAGTGCTCGAACTAGCAGATCTTGTTGTCGAATATCCTAAAGGCACCACAGACCTTTCTGGTGACACACAACATATTCGTGAATCATTAGGGTCTATTCAAGCTGGAGTTATCCATACAGAAAATGTAAAAATTACTTTGTTTGGTGAGCAGGGTAGTATTCAACCAATAAAAATTACTCTCGAATATCGAGTTGAGGGATCCAATGCTATTTTTGTAAAAGAAAAAGATTTTCAAGTTTCAATTAGTTCAGCCCCGATTAATCTTTCTGTTGATGCACCAACAGAAGCCAGCCCAAATCAAGAAGTAACTTTGAAAGTGAAGGCAATATTAAACGCTACTAAAATAGCATCCAAGATGATGCTCAAGGTTGATTACCCGGTTGGTTTTCAGTATGAAACAGCTAGTCCTGCACCATCGCTCGGCAACAATGTCTGGAACTTAGGGGATCTTGCTCCCGGTTCTGAGACCAATATTTCTATTACAGGTAAAATGGTTGACGTCTTTGATGGAGAAGAAAAAACTTTTCATATCTTGAGTGGTTCTCAGAGTGACAAAGACAAGACGATGATCGGAGTTATTTTTAATTCATTGGGTCATATGATTACTATCAAAAAACCTTTCATCGAGGCACAACTTTGGATAAATGGTGTGTACCAGAGAGAGTATGCTACAGATTCCAAGACTCCGATTCAAGGAGAAATACGTTGGGTAAATAATTTACCTACAAAAATAAATGACCTTACAATCACAGCAAAAATTACAGGTAATGCTGTAAATAGAAAGGCTATCGATGCCCGTAATGGATTTTATAATTCTTCTCTTGATTCTATAATTTGGGATAAAAATTCTGACAAAGATTTTTCTGAAGTTAATCCTGGTGATGGTGGTTCAGTCTCATTTTCACTCCCATCGTTACCTATTTTTTCTGGTGCTAGTGGTTTGTTGCCCGATCCAATTATAAGCATTGATGTTTCAATTAGCGGTAAACAATCCCTTGAAGGAAATGCTCTACAAGAGTTGACCAATTCAGAATCAAAAGTCGTCAGAATTATTTCTGATTTAGGTCTTTCAGCCAAGGCGTTATATTACTCTGGTCCTTTCACAAATACTGGACCAATGCCTCCAAAAACAGAACAAGAGACTACTTATACTATAGTGTGGACTCTATCCAACACAGCAAACAGTATTTCAAAAGCGAAAATAGTCTCTTCTCTTCCACCATGGGTAAGGTTTGTTGGATCTATTTTTCCGATAACAGAAGATGTTGCTTATAACCCCTCAACAAAAGAAATTGTTTGGAATATTGGAGGCATTCCAAAAGGTACCGGTATTACTAGTACTGACAGAGAAGTTTCTTTCCAAGTTGGATTCTTACCATCGCTTTCACAAGTCGGCACAACTCCTGTTCTTGTTAACGATGCAGTTTTGACCGGACACGATGATTTTGCTAATGTAGAGGTGAGAGTCAATAAAGCCTCTCTTAATATTAGACTTTCGAATGACTCATCTTTCACAGCTGGTTCGGAGAGAGTAACACAATAAAAATATATGGCAAAAGAAAACGAAAAGAATGAGTTAATGGAAAAGATAGTTTCGCTTTGTAAAAGACGTGGTTTTATTTTTCCGGGTTCCGAGATTTACGGGGGACTGGCCGGTACTTGGGACTGGGGTCATTTTGGTTTGGCTTTGAAAAATAATGTAAAACAATCTTGGTGGAAGAAGTTCGTAGATTCTCGCCGAGATATGTACGGTATTGATGCTGCGATTTTGATGCGTCAAGAAGTCTGGCAGGCGACAGGTCACGCCGCTCATTTTGCAGACCCGATGGTAGAATGTGAAAAATGTCACAAGAGATTCCGTGCTGATCAAATAGAAGACAAAATAAAATGCGCGGACTGTGGAGGCAAGTTGAGCGAAGCACGACAATTCAATATGATGTTCCAGACCAAGGTCGGAGCATCAGAAGATTCTTCTAGTGTTTCATATCTTCGCCCTGAGACAGCTCAAGGGGTATTCGTAAATTTCAAAAATACCGTTGATGCTTTTCATCCAAAGCTGCCTTTCGGTATGGCACAGATCGGTAAAGCTTTCCGAAATGAAATAACTCCTCGAGATTTTATTTTTCGCCAAAGAGAATTCGAGCAGATGGAAATAGAATATTTTGTCCGACCCGAGGATTGGGAAAAGTATTTTGAATTTTTTAAAGATGAGATGTTGGAATGGATGGAGGAGATAGGTATTGATATGACCAAGGTCCATGATGTTGAAATTCCTGCTGAAGACAGAGCTCATTATTCTTCTCGTACTGTTGATTTCGAGTTCGAGTATCCTTTCGGACAGAAAGAGCTTTTTGGTCTCGCGTACCGTTCTGATTTCGATTTGAAAACTCACAAGCTAGATTATATTGATGAAGAAAAAGCGACAAAGATAATTCCGCATGTTATCGAACCATCTTTTGGTTTAGACCGCGCAATTCTAGCTTTGCTTACTTCTGCGTACGCAGAAGATGAAAAGGACGGGGAAGTGCGTTCTTACCTTAAATTCAAGCCTAGTATGGCACCAATCATTTGCGCAGTTTCTCCATTATTGAAAAATAAACCTGAGCTTGTCGAGTATGCAAACATGAAAGTTTTTGCACCGCTTAAAGCAGAGTTCGGACGTGTCGCGTGGGATGACAATGGCAATATCGGTAAGCGTTACCGAAGACAAGACGAGATAGGTACTCCATTTTGTATTGTTGTTGATTTCGAGACATTAACCGACAACGAAGTGACCGTAAGAGATAGAGATACAGGTACTCAAGAGAGAGTAAAAGTTTCAGATCTTATTAGTTTCATAAAAAATAAATTCTAATATAGTAGTTTGACACCCTGTAGCACAATTTGCTACACTTGAAATATGAGAACAACATTAAATATATCAATGCCAGCTGCGTTGAAGAAAAATGTAGATTTGGCTGTAAAAGAAGGTAACTATGCTTCAGTTAGTGAGTTTTTTCGTGATGCGATACGAGCTTGGAATGAAGAACAATTATACCAATCTGTTTTACAGAGCGAGAAAGAATTTGCACAAGGAAAGGGTAAAAGACTTCGTTCTCTTAAAGATTTAATGTAATCATTCTATGAATATAGATTATTCACCAGAATTTTATCGTCGTTTTAAAAAATTACCACAGGAACTTAAAATCAAAGCAGTTGAAAGAGAAAAGATTTTTAGAAAAGATCAATTTGACCCACGACTGAAAACTCATAAATTGGCTGGCAAACTTGCTGGTAAGTGGGCGTTTTGGATTGATCATAAAAATCGCATAATGTTCTCCTTTGTGGAAAGGAATTTAGTATATTTTCATACAGTCGGCGGCCACGATATTTATAAATAATATGTTAAAATTCATCTTATGAAATTCACCAAAAAAGTTTTACACAATGGTTTACGGGTTATCACTGTACCGATGAAAGACAATCCTACTGCGACAGTTTTAGTTCTAGTCGAAGCAGGTTCTAAATATGAGACGAAAAAGATAAATGGCATTTCGCATTTCCTTGAGCATATGTGTTTCAAGGGAACAGTAAAGAGACCCAAGGCAATCGATATTTCAAAAGAGCTAGATGCTCTAGGTTCTCAATACAATGCTTTTACAGCACAAGAATATACTGGCTATTATGCCAAGTCTGATGCACGCCACTTCAAACAGATTTTTGATGTGGTTTCCGATGTGTATTTGAATTCCACTTTTCCAGATACTGAAATGCAAAAAGAAAAAGGTGTCATCATCGAAGAAATAAATATGTACGAAGATATGCCAAACAGACATGTGCAGGATCTTTTTATGGAACTTCTATATGGTGACCAGCCAGCAGGTTGGAACATTGCCGGAGAAAAGAAAAATATTTTGAGTATGAAGCGTGATGATTTTGTTGAATACAAAAAGGCACATTATTTACCTGAGGCCACAGTTATTGTTGTAGCAGGTAAGGTGACCGAAAAAGATGTTATGAAAGAAGTTGAAAAAGTGTTCGGCCATATTCCTCGTGGTAAAAAATCTCCAAAATTAAAAGTAAAAGAATCTCAGATTAAACCTGAAGCTTTAGTAAAATTTAAAAAGACAGATCAGACCCATTTTGTTTTGGGTGTACGCACTTATGGATTGAAAGATAAAAAGAATCCAGTACTTTCTGTGTTGGGAGGTATTTTGGGCGGGGGAATGAGTTCCAGACTTTTCCAAAAACTACGCGAAGAAATGGGTGTCGGTTATTACGTTCGTAGCTACAACGATGTGTACACTGATCATGGAGTCTTCCAGATTTCTGCTGGGGTAGACAATAAAAGAATCAATGAGGTTGTCGAAGCGGTTTTAGAAGAATGCCGAAAATTAAAAAATGAGAAAGTCTCAGAAGATGAACTTGGTAAAGTAAAAGAATGTTTGATAGGCAACATGAAGCTTTCATTAGAAGCGAGTGATGATATAGCCAATTTTTACGGTGGACAAGAACTCTTGAAAAAAGAAGTTCGTGTGGCTGAGGAAAAAGCTGATGAAATAAGAAAAGTCACTTCAATCCAAATAAAAGACATGGCCAATAAAATATTTAAAGATGAAATTTTAAACTTAGCTTTGATTGGTCCGTTTAAAGAAAAAGCTAAATTCCTAAAGATTCTCAAGTTTTAAACTTCTCTTTTCTGTGTTATTATATTTTTATGCCTGAAAAAGATAAAACTATGTCTATTTCAATATCAACAGATACAATGATCCGAGCATTTTTGGTTGGGTTAGGTTTTTTCTTGATTTATTTTTTACGTGATTTAGTCTTAGTCATTCTGACTGCGATTGTCATTGCGTCATTTGTCGGGTCAGCTGCTTCAAAAATGAAAAGTTTTGGTATCGGAAGAGTTTTTGGAGTGGTGATTATTTATCTCGTTTCAATATTTTTATTAGCAGCAGTATTTTATTTATTTGCTCCACTACTGATTACTGAAATATACACCTTCTCTTCTTTCCTTTCAGTTTATATTCCTGACAATAGTTTCTTAAATTATTTCCAAAATGATGCTTTCTCCGGAGCCAAAGATATTGTGGCAAGTCTGTCAAACAATTTATCAGTGGCAAATCTTCTAGATACTTCAAAAGCTTTCATTGGTAATCTTTCCGGTGGTTTCTTCCAGACCCTTTCTTCTGCTTTTGGTAGTTTTGTAAACGTAGGTATGATCATTGTTATCTCTTTTTATTTGTCGATTCAAGAGAGGGGTATAGAAAACTTTTTGCGCATTGTTGTATCACCAAAACACGAAGATTATGCTGTTGATTTATGGAACCGTACACACCACAAGATAGCTCTTTGGGTTAAAGGACAAATGCTTCTTGGTCTTCTGATTGCAGTTCTGACATATTTAGTCCTTACTCTTATCGGTATTCAATACTCTTTACTTTTGGCTATCATAACTGGAATCATGGAGCTTGTTCCTTATGGATTTATTGTTGCTATTGTACCAGCTGTCTCATTTGCATATCTTTCTGGTGGAGTTTCGAGTTCGTTAATGGTTTTGGGAGCTTATCTTATAATCCATCAGTTTGAAGTTTATTTACTCTATCCTCTAGTCGTCAAAAAAGTAGTTGGGCTTTCTCCTTTGATTGTCATTCTTTCTATTTTAATAGGTTTTCAGTTGGCTGGTTTTTGGGGATTAATTCTCGCTATTCCTGCAGCTGTTTCAATAATGGAATTTTTAAATGATATCGAGAAGGACAAAATCTTTGCTCGAATGAAACATGAAACACAATAGTTTTTATATTACTACTACTTTGCCTTACGTAAATGCCGATCTTCACATGGGCCATGCGCTTGAATTCGTGCGTGCCGATGTCGTCGCACGTTATAAAAAACTTCAAGGTTTTGATGTGTTTTTTAATACCGGTACAGACGAGCACGGTATGAAGATTTATGAGAAAGCTCTATCTCTAGAGAAGACCACCCAGGAATTTGTAGATGAAAGTTTTTCACGATTTAAACAATCCGTAAAGATTTTGGGAATGGACGAAGATCTACACTTTGTCCGTACTACCGATGAACATCACATAAAAACTGCTCAAAAATTTTGGAGACGTGTGTATGACAATGGATATATTTATAAAAAGAATTATGAATCCAAATATTGCGTGGGTTGTGAAGAGACAAAGAGTGATTCAGAACTCGTAAACGGAGAATGCCCGATGCATCCAGGACGAGTTCTTGAAGTTATCCAAGAAGAAAATTATTTTTTCAAATATAGTAGTTTTACTGAAAAATTAATGGAATTTTATATTTCACATCCCAATTTTGTTATTCCAGATTTTCGTTTCAATGAGATAAAATCTTTTGTTGAGAGGGGATTACAAGATTTTTCTATCTCACGTCTAAAATCCAAAATGCCTTGGGGTATAGAAGTACCCAATGACCCTGACCATGTCATGTATGTTTGGTTTGATGCTTTAGTAAATTACATTTCTACTTTGGGTTGGCCTGAAAATAGTGAACAATTTGAAAAATATTGGGTTGATGGCACACCGACACAATACTGTGGCAAGGACAATCTACGTTTCCAGTCCGCAATGTGGCAAGCGATGTTGATGGCAGCCGAGTTACCAAATTCTCACCAGATAGTTATCAATGGTTTTATTACTGCTGATGGAGGAATTAAAATGTCCAAGACTTTAGGTAATGTTGTGAATCCCAAAGATATTGTTGATGAGTTCGGTACTGACGCGTTACGTTATTTCATGTTACGTGAAGTATCTCCTTTTGAAGACAGTCCTTTTACTCTGGCTCGTTTTCTAGAAGTCTACAATGCGAATTTAGCGAACGGTATTGGCAACCTAACCTCTCGTATTATGAAACTAGCCGAGACACATTTACCCGAGCCAGTTGTTTTTGAAGATTTACAAATGAAACCAAGTAAAATATTTGACGATGCTATTTCAGAATTTAATTTTAAATTAGCGATGGACCATATTTGGGTTTTTGTTTCCGGTATGGATGAGAAAATTCAAAAAGAACAACCTTTCAAAGTTATCAAAGAAGACAAAGAAAAGGGAATAGAGATGATAAAAGAATTAGTTCTAGAACTTCTGCATGTAGCCAAACTCCTTGAATGTTTCCTACCAGAAACTGCAAAAAAGATTCAAGAATTGATCTACGCGAACAAAATGCCCGAAACTCCACTTTTCTTAAGGAAGTAGTTGAATTGTTTTCTTCCTCCCCTTACTAAGGGGAGGATTAAGGAGGGGTCTTTAAATCTAGACCCCCACCCAGCCTCCCCCTTATCAAGGGGGAGGAGAATAAAATACAATGACACTTGTTTATAACATTTTAAAATTAAAAGATCGGCGAGTTGACCTTAGAACTAATCAAACACCACAAGAAATTTTATTATGGTTACGACTACGCAGAGAACAATTAGGTGTAAAATTCCGCAGACAACACAGTGTCGGTGGATATATCACAGATTTTTATTGTCCTTCAAAAAAGTTGGTGATAGAAATTGATGGTTCCCAGCATTTTGAAAAAGAAAATATGGAATACGATAAAGTAAGAAGTGAATATTTTGAAGGCTTAAATATAAAAGTCTTGCGTTTTACAAATAGTGAGATAAATACTAATATGGATGGAGTGTTGCTTAAGATTTTAAGTGAATTAGAAATATATGAAAATATTGCTGGTAAATAACCACACAAAACATTTTAGTGAACTTATAAAATTTTTACCAGGTGAAGTTTCTGTAATTGATAAAACTTTATTTAA
This sequence comes from Minisyncoccota bacterium, assembly GCA_036169735.1. Lineage (GTDB taxonomy): Bacteria > Patescibacteriota > Minisyncoccia > Phycocordibacterales > UBA9973 > UBA9973. Next base: position 12,264 of record JAVHNX010000010.1, on the reverse strand, counting down.
TAATGATATAAATTTTAATGCATATGATTTAGTTGTATTTTCTGGAGGGTCAGATGTTCCGACAGTAATGAGGCATCCAGATGTCTATAGTGCCGAAATTTTTATGATAAAAAATACGCAAATACCTATTTTAGGTATTTGCCTTGGTGCAGAAATTATAAATGTTTCTTTTGGTGGAAATATTAAAGATACTAAAGATAAGTTTCTGGGAGATTATATTATTAATATTAAAGATGATTTGGCTAAAAAAATATTAGGTAATAATAGTAATGTATCTGAGAGGCACACTTTAGCTGTAGATATTTTGCCAGAATGTTTTAAGGTTGTTGCTGATTCGGATCGTGGTGTCGAAATTTTTCAACACAAAAATTTATCTATTATTGGGATACAATTTCATCCAGAACTTAGTAACAATTTAAAACTTAAAGATTGGATATTTAGTAATTTAATAGGGTTTCCTCCTCCCCTTACTAAGGGGAGGATTGAGGAGGGGTCTTTAATTAGAGACCCCCACCCAGCCTCCCCCTTATCAAGGGGGAGGAGAATAAAATACATAGACATACATTCTCACCTGGGCTTATTGACCCTCGAAGAAGACAAAGAAAAAATCATATACAAAATGATGGAAAAAGGTGTGGGTACTTTCGTTATCGGTGTTGATTTTGAGACTTCCAAGAAGGCTGTTGAGATGGCAGAAAAATACGATTTTATGTGGGCGGGGATTGGTCTTCATCCGACAGACAATGACAAAGAAATTTTTGATTTAGAAAAATATCAAAAACTATCCGAACACGAAAGGGTAGTATGTATTGGTGAATGCGGTCTGGATTATTTTCGTGATTCAAATGTAGAAATAAAAATAAAACAAAAAGAACTTTTTGAAAAACATATCCAAATAGCCTTACTTTCTAAAAAGCCTTTGATGATTCATTCACGTCCGTCAAAGGGGAGTCAGGATGCATACGAGGATACTTTAGATATTTTAGAAAAATTTTCTCCCACCCCTTCAGCCTCTGGCCACTCCCCCTCAGGCAGGGGGAGAAAAATACTGTCTGGTAATTTTCACTTCTTCGTTGGAGACACGACTATCGCACAGCGCATACTCGACCTCGGTTTTACAATGTCTTTTGATGGACCAATAACCTTCTCTCATGATTATGATGGAGTTATAAAATTCCTGCCTTTAGAATCGATTATGTGCGAGACAGACGCACCTTTTGCTGCTCCAGCCCCTTATCGAGGTAAAACTTGTGAGCCATGGATGGTAGAGGAAGTTTATAAAAAAGTCGCAGAGATTAAAAGACTACCTATCGAGAAAGTAATTGAAGTTATCAGGGAGAATATTAAACGAGTTTTCAAAGTTTAAGTATTTCTTCCTCCCCTTACTAAGGGGAGGATTGAGGAGGGGTCTTTAATTAGAGACCCCCACCCAGCCTCCCCCTTATCAAGGGGGAGGAGAATAAGTGCATTTGCTTTTTAAAAGTTTTCTGCTAATATGTAATTTATGGAAGAAATCGAAAATGAAAACGAAGTAGAAGCTCGAGTTTACGAGATAGGTTATATTTTATTGCCTACTATCCCTGAAGAGGGCGTACCGGCTATTTATGGCAATCTAAAAGAGCTTGTCTCATCTTTGGGTGGGGAAGTTATTTCAGACGAAATGCCTAGAATCATGCCTCTTGCTTATACTATGGTTAAAGTTCTTCAGAACATAAACCACAGATTTAATACTGGATATTTTGGTTGGATCAAATTCACCATGGACCCAGATAAAGTTCTAGATTTAAAGAAAAAAATCGAGCTTGATACAAACATCATCCGATCCCTGATTATCAAGACAGTCAAAGAAAATACTGTTGCTTCAAAAAGATTTGTTCGTGGAGATGTTGTTAGACACAAAGCTCCTACTACAAAGAAAGAAGGAGAGAGTGAAGAAGAAGTTCCAATCAACAAAGAAGAGATAGACAAAGAGATTGATGCGATGGTTACAGTTTAATTATTTATTAATTAATTTTTTAAGTAAATATGTATTTAAACAAAGCAATTGTAATAGGAAATCTTACTCGTGATCCAGAGATCCGAGCATTGCCTTCAGGTATCAAAGTTTGCTCATTCTCACTTGCTACCAATCGTGTCTGGAAAGACAAGAATGGTGCCAAGCAAGAAGCCGCTGATTATCACAATGTCGTAGTCTTCGGTCGCCAAGCAGAGACTGTTGCTCAGTATATGAAGAAAGGAAGCTCAATGTTGGTAGAAGGAAGAATGCAGACACGAAGTTGGGATGACAAAGATGGTACAAAGAAATACCGTACCGAGATTGTCGCTGACCGAGTTCAATTTGGATCCAGAGGTACTGCGGGAGCTGGGGGAGCCCCAAGTAGTAGTACAGCTTCCAAAGCTCCAGCCGCAGCCGCACAAGCACCAGAAGAGATGGATAGTATCGAGTATCCAGAAGAAGACATTAACCCTGAAGACATCCCATTTTAATTAACAAAAATTTATGAAACAAGATTACTTTTCATCAAACAACATAAAACACATCGACTACAAGGATATCGAAATCTTAAAGAAATTTTTGAATCCAAATGGCAAGATCACAAGTCACAAGCGTTCTGGAGTTACTTCCAAGAACCAACGCGCACTGACAGTAGCCGTCAAACGCGCTCGCTTCATGGGTCTTCTACCTTTCGTCGCTAAATAAACTTTAAATAACAAACAAAAAAATCCCACATGTCCGACATGTGGGATTTTTTGTTTAGTATTTTTAGCTTTCTTGTGTGTTATTCCTGAGAGACATTGCACAGGCTGTCGAGCCGAGCATAGCAATTTTCCAGCAGGAAAATATGTCGTGTCTATCAAGAATTACACCAAGAAGAAGCTAAAAACTCTTTTTAATTATTTAAACTCTTTCTACATAATCTCCAGTCTCAGTATTGACTCGAATAGTATCTTCATCAGTGATAAACATCGGAGCATTTAGTTTTGTACCATTTTCAAGGATGATTACCTTGATGCCTCCTTTGGAAGTATCTCCGCGCACAGCTGGTGGAGCTTCTTTCACTTTGAATTCCATTTTGATTGGTAGACTTACTTTGATGATTCTATCTTCTCCGTCATTGTCCCAGACTAGAGCTGTGACAAGTCCATTTTCTTTTAAGAATTTTCCAGAGTCACCGAGAAGGGCAGCATCTAGTTTGAATCGATTAGCTGGCTCATCAGGATTACAAAACCAATATTCACCTTTGTTTTGATAAAGGAATTTTACTTCTTTTCTTTCGATATCTGCTTCGTCCGCTTTGTCAGATACGTGAAAAGTAGCAGGGAATACCTTTCCCGAGATTAAACTTTTTAGTTTCACTTGGTTCTGAGGTTTGCGCTGTTGAGTACGAGCCACATGACTCTCCACAACTTCACAAGGTTCATCACCGTGAAGAATTATTTTCTTTTCTCTTATTTCACTATATTCTAATGTTGCCATATATAATCCGATTCAATTTATGATAATAATTTGATATTAACTTAAAGTTTAAATATTGTAAACCACTGTTTCTCTGATGTCAGTTTTCCCTAAGTTTCCCCTATGTCTGACTTAGGGGAAACTCCTTTATTAAAATTTAAACCTCCTCCGCAAACTTCTTGCGTATTTCCTTCAGTATCTGATTTGATATTTTAGGATCTCCCTTTAGGAAAGTACGAGTGTTGTCATATCCGACACCAAGTTTGATCTTCTCTTGACCCCCTCCTTTCTCCTCCCCCTTACTAAGGGGGAGGTTGGGTAGGGGTACATAAAAATAAGAGTTACCAGTCTTTTCAACAATCTTAAATTTCTCACCAAGAGCAATAATCTCTCCTTCTTTGGAAATACCTTCATTGTAGATAATATCGAATTCTGTTTGTTTGAAAGGAGCAGCAACTTTGTTTTTGACCACTTTCACCCGAGTACGACTTCCGACGACGTCTTCACCTTTTTTAATCTGCGCAATTTTACGGATATCAAGGCGGATAGAAGTATAAAACTTCAAAGCCTTTCCTCCTGGGGTTGTTTCTGGGTTACCAAACATGACTCCTATTTGCATTCGAATTTGGTTAATGAAGATAACAGCTGTTTTTGACTTTGCGACGATTGCTGTGAGCTTACGGAGCGCCTGAGACATAAGTCTAGCTTGTTTACCGACATGATAAGCTCCCATATCTCCTTCGATTTCATCCTTTGGAGTCAATGCTGCGACAGAGTCGATAACAATGACGTCGATTTTGCCTGTTCGCACAAGACTCTCCACGATTTCAAGTGCTTGTTCGCCGTTGTCTGGCTGAGAAATAAGCAGATCATTTATATTTACTCCAAGTTTCTTGGTATATTCAGGATCCATAGCATGTTCGGCATCGATATAAGCGCAAACTCCTCCCATCTTTTGAGCTTCCGCTACAATGTGGAGGGAAAGGGTTGTTTTACCGGAAGATTCCGGTCCAAATATTTCAATAATTCTTCCACGAGGAATACCACCAACTCCGAGAGCCATATCTAGACCGAGAGAACCTGTCGGTATTGTATTGATGTCCACTTTTGGCGCATCACCGAGTTTCATAATAGAACCTTCTCCAAATTTATTTTGGATAGCTTTCAATGTATCCTCTAGCACACCTTGACCCATTGTTTTGTCTTCTTTTTTTGCTTTTTTGATCATTTGCTTATTTAAATTTTAAAACTTTTTCCTTTTGTTGTCACAAAACTTGTTGCAGGTGTAGTTTGCGAGAGACATTGCGCAGGCTGTCGAGCCGAGCATAGCAAATTCCCAGCAGGGAATTATGAGTGTCTATCGGAAACTATACCAAGAAAGAGTTTTGTGTTTCTATTTGAAAGTTTTATAATTTAATACATTAACTTATAATTTTTTTCATCACTATGTCCAAATTTATCTTTGGCCATTATTTCGATTACATTATAACCCGGAAGCAGTATGATTGTCTCGTTGAAATTTCCTTGCTGATCTATCGAAATATCTCGCCCATTCAAGGTCAAATTTATCGCATTTTTAGCAACTCCGGTTACTTTCATTACACTGTCAGCGACTTTTGACCCATCTATTATATTCACATTCTTTATTTTCACCCCAAATATCAAATCTCTAGATATAAAGAAAGCGTAAATAAGAATAAAAAGGAATAAAAGGGAAGTTAATATAATCTTCAGTATTTTTTTTGCGTCTTGTTTCATGTGATTGAAACTTTCTTAAATATTGTTTTTGAGAGACATTGCACAGGCTGGCGAGCCGAGCATAGCAAATTCCCAGCAGGGAATTATGTCGTGTCTATCAAAAATTATATTAAAGAAAGTTTTTTACTTTACTTAAAAATGAGTGTCTCTCGAAAGTTATACCAAGAAAGAGTTTTATAATTTTTCTTTCCTATTAAATCACATTTTCCCCACTATCAGTCCGTTCAATCTTCTCCATCACCTCTCGTGGCTTTGCACCATCTCCCGGCCCGATAACCCCACGATCCTCCAACATATCCATAAGTCGTGCCGCACGAGCATAACCCAATCGTAGTTTTCTTTGTAGGTATGAAGTCGAAGCTTTTCCTGCTTCGATGACACAAGCTCGAGCTTCTTCATACATTTCATCTTCATCATCTCCTTTATCATCTAATTCACTTTCAAAAATACTCTTGTCAGCTGATATAGAACCTCCAGAAAGAGTAATCTCATCCATAATTTCGTCTTGATAGGCTTCAATTAAATATTTTACAACTTTTTTTACTTCTCCTTCTGAGATAAAGGCTGATTGTAGACGTTCTGGTTGAGCTTCACCGGAAGAGTAGAGCATATCTCCAGCTCCTAGAAGCTTTTCCGCTCCACCCGAATCCAGAATAGTTCGTGAATCGATTTGAGAAGACACTTTAAGTGCGACACGAGTGGGGACATTGGCTTTGATAAGTCCGGTAATGACACTGACCTCAGGGCGTTGGGTGGATAGTATCAGGTGAATACCGACAGCACGAGACATTTGTGCAAGGTGTACGATGGCGGATTCAAGTTCTCGAGGGTAACTGCTCATGATATCTGCGAGCTCATCGATAATGATGACAATATATGGCATTCGGTCTGGAGCCTTCGATTCTGTAGAATCGTGCAGCGCAATGTCCGCTGAAGCGCTGCCTCCTCCTTCTTTGTTTGCATTTTTCTTCTGATACTTACTATAGACAGTATTATGATAAGACTCGATATCTCGTACAGATTCCGCTTCTAGTATATTGTAACGGCGATCCATTTCTTTTGCTGCCCATTTCAATGCGAGGATAGCTTTCTTTGCTTCAGTAATAACAGGAGTAAGTAAATGAGGAATCTTGTTGTAGAGAGTCAGCTCGACACGTTTTGGGTCGATAAGAATAAGTTTCATATCATCTGGTCCATTTCTGTAGAGTAGGGAAGTAATGACCGAGTGGATGGTGACAGATTTTCCAGAACCAGTTGTTCCCGCGATGAGGGCGTGAGGCATCTTGGCCAAGTTTCCAAAGACCGCTTTGCCGGAGATTCCACGACCGAGAGCGATAGTCAGTGCTTTCTCAGAATTTTGGAATTTATCATCAGACAATAGAGTAGCGAGACCGACAGTGGATTTTATTTTGTTTGGAATTTCGATACCGACGAGTGACTTGCCGGGGATAGGAGCTTCGATACGGATAGGGTGTGCGGCGAGTGCGAGAGCGAGGTCACTTTGCAATCCGACGATACGTGAGAGCTTCACTCCTTCGGCTGGTTTCAATGCATAACGAGTGACAGTTGGTCCGACAGTTATCTCATCCATTTCGACTTCAATACCGAAGTTTGCGAGGGTACGTTTTATGATATTTGAGTTAGCTTTTATGTCTCCAGTATTTGGCTTTCCTTTGTCCTCTTCAAGAAGTGAAAGTGGGGGAGGGACATAGGTAGAAACTAGTCCGACTTTTCTCTTGGTTATTGGTAGTTCTTCCTCCTCTTTTTTCTCTTCTTTCTTTTCTTTTTTTGCTGAACTCAAGCTAGTTTTTATCTTCTCAATCAATGGCACTTCTTCTTCATCTTTTTCTTCAGTTTCCGGTTCTGTTTTATTTGAAGTTTCTTCTGTTATTTCTTCGTAATCGTCTTCCAATTTTTTGCCAGTTATCTTGTACCAAACATACTTAACATAAGGCAAGAGTATTGGTTTCGCATCGAACATTATCAAGATAGAAATTATCAAAATTGCACCGAGCAAAAGGATACTTGCATACGAGTCAAAAAGATATACCAAAGGTGAAGCTGAGATCTCTCCCAGGATTCCTCCTGCGTGTGAAGTCGATGCGATGTCTATCATGCCGAGACTCGAAAGTAGAAATAAAATTCCACTGAGTGTGCGAGTCCACCCGATATCTGGACGTTCTGATTTTATAAAAGATGATCCGAGTAAAACAAAAAGAATAGGCAATATCGCATAGCCTAATCCCAGAAGAAAATAAAAGTTTTCATAAATGAAATCACCCGCGACACCTGCCATACCGAATGCTGACATAAAAAGAAAAAGAGATAAAACAAAAAACACGACAGCGAGTATTCCGTGTTTTGTTTCTGTTTTCAATCTTTTTGTAGGTTCTACTTTTTTATCATTTACATTTCCGCGACGGATTGCCGATGAGGTATTTTCTTTACTGTTTTTCTTATTAGAATTTTTTTGATTTTTCGCCATTCGGTTATTTTATCATAAAAACTCAAAAAAGATTTTTTGTTTTTCTTGTATTTCTTCCTCCCCTTACTAAGGGGAGGATTGAGGTGGGGTCGATTCCACAGAATCGTGCCGTGCAATGTCCATTGAAGAACGGCCAGACCCCCTCCCAACCTCCCTTTTTCTGGAGGGTTAGAAAGGGGGAGGGGAAGAAAAAAACATTTGCATTTCACTGTCCCTTAGATATATAATGTCCAACATGTCAGGAGAAAATAAAAATCTAAAAGACTCTCAAGATTTTATCAAAGACACCTCCTCTTCTTTTCTTCCTCCCCTTACTAAGGGGAGGATTGAGGAGGGGTCTAATAAGGTAAACATAAACATGTCCTATACCAAAACCAACAAGCTTATTACTGCATTATATATGGTTACGGACATCATGGACATGGAGGAACCGCTTAGAAATAAGTTGAGAAGTTTAGGCTCCGACGTCGTATCAGACACCTATATCATCTCCACTCAATCTTCTTTTTTGAAACAGACCACCGGCAGAATTTCTGAAATAATTTCTTTCTTGGACATCGCCTCAGCTGTCGGATTGATCTCCGAGATGAACCACAGTATTTTGAAAAAAGAATTTATCGAACTCAAGAATTCTTTGCAAGAAAAATGTGAACAAGGTTTATCACTCTCTGAGTTGTTCCCCATCATTAATGAAAACAAATATCTCTCAATCACAAAAAGTATTCCTCCCACACGAAATGTGGATAAACTCGAACCCACTCGGATAGGAGTTCAAAAGGGAAGTACCTTACTAGGAGCATTAAATAAAATTCAAATGTCCGATAGCCGAGCCAAGATGTCCGATAATAACACTAGTCCTTTAAAAAACAAAACAACACATCAGACCAACGCGAACGATTTCGATGTCCTAAAGAAAAAGAGAAGAGAAGAGGTTTTGAAGATAGTGATAGAGAACAAAGAAGCTCACCCATCCTCTGGTGGAGCGACAATCTCAGATATCAGATTAGCAGCAAGAGGTGTCCTAGTTTCTTGCGGAGAGAAGACTCTTCAGAGAGAATTGGTTTCAATGGTAAAGGACACCGTTCTCAAGAAAACTGGCGAGAAGAGGTGGAGCAAATATTTTATTTAATATCTCTATCGGACACTAAAATATAGAAAAAAACACACAGGAAGACCTGTGTGTTTTTTTTGTTTTAACGGACACGATTTCCTCCTCCCCTTACTAAGGGGAGGACTGAGGTGGGGTCGATTCCACAGAATCGTGCCGTGCAATGTCCATTGAAGAACGGCCAGACCCCCTCCCAACCTCCCTTTTTCTGGAGGGTTAGAAAGGGGGAGGGGAGAATACCGTTGCTTTTTAGCCAAAAATATGATAAGATGTACGTATGGATATATTGGAGTTCGAATTCCAATTTACTCGCTTAAATGCGGGTTATCCACATTAAAATATGTTGCCGTAAGTTGCGGATATATTATAATGTTATTGCGTGTGCGAATTACGTGCTTTAAGAGCCCGTTTCGTATTCGTAATGTTTTATGTTTTCGTTCATGATTTCGTCGAAAAAATCCTGAATGAAAAGACAAGGTCCTTGAAAATTAAATAAAAGATTCTGCACGTATCAGCTGGTATGTGTACGATTTATGTTTATGTTTTCTTGGACAAAAAAGTCTTGGCCGTTGAGGCTAAAACTTCTAGTTTATATCTGTCCACTATTTTTAGTTCGTCCCATTATTAACAATATTATTAATTATTGACGGGCGGGAATAGTGATAGAAAAAAGTGTGCCCTTAGTTTTGTCGAAACTTATTAATGGCACACGGTTCACATCTAAAATTCTTTTTAGTTTAAAAACTTTCAAAGTTAAAACTAAGATCAGTTTAGAATAGTGAATAGTAAGAAATAATTTATGAAGAATTTATTAAAATCAAAATTTCTTCTTTCAGTTTTCGCAATGGTTGTCTTGTTCGCAGTAGCTGGTTCAGCTGTTGCAGCAGACGGTTCCGTTACAAAACTTTTAAAGAAAGGAATGAAAGACATTCAAGTTAAGTATCTACAACAGACACTTAACGAGAAAGGATTCACAGTCGCATCAACAGGTGCTGGATCAGCAGGTTCCGAGACAAGTACTTTCGGACCAGCTACAGTAGCTGCTGTAAAGACTTTCCAAGCTGCCAACAGCCTTACAGCTGACGGTATCTTCGGAGCTCTTTCACGTGCAGCTCTTTCAGTTGCTTCAACAACAACTACAACTACAACTACAACAACAACTACTACATCTAACTTCCCAGACGGATGTACTTCCGCTACAGGCTTTAGCTCAACAACAGGTGCATCATGTGCTTCAGGAGTAGTTACAACTACTTTCCCAGCTGGATGTACTTCAGCTACTGGCTTTAGTACAACAACAGGCGCATCATGTGCGACTGGAACAACAACTACAGTAACATCCGGTGGCGTAACAGTAGCTTTGGCTTCTGCTCAACCAGTTGATCGTATTATTACAGACAGTAATTCTGTAAACACTTCAGTTCAACCAGTTGCAAAGTTCGCCTTTTCAAATGGTACAAGTGCTGCAGTTAAAGTAACTACTCTTAAGCTTACTCGCACAGGGTTTGCAGCAGATGGAGATATAAACAATCTTTATCTTTTTGATGGTGCTACAAAAGTTGCAGAAATGACTTCTGTATCAAATAAAGTATTTACTTTCACAAACTCAGCTGGATTGTTTGAAATCCCAGCTAATGGTTCAAAAGATATTACTGTTCAGGTAAATCTAGTAAACTCTTCAACAGCAAGTAATATAGGCTTCACAATCGTTGCCGCTACTGACGTCGTCACTGGTGGAACAGTTGCAGGATCATATCCTATTGCTGGTGCTCAGTTAGATGTTGCTTCAGTTACTGACTTAGGTTATGTAAACTTGACAGCATTTACTACTTACCCAACAACAATTAACCCAAGTCTTGATGCTCAAGAATTGTGGAGATTTACCGCTACAGCAAATAGTCAAAAAATGAATATCAACAAAATTGTTATGACTATGGTTGGAACAATTTCTGCTTCTGATGTTACAGATTTGATGCTTACTGTTGGTGGCGTACAAGTTGGTGCAACAGCACAAATTGATTCAAACAACAAAGTTGAATTTGATTTCTCTTCTGCTCCTTACCAAATTACTTCTGGACAAAACAAAGTTTTTGTTCTTATGGGTAAAGTTGTAAAAGGAACAGGACGAACATTCAAATTTACAGTTCGCTCAAATGCTGACTTCTCAGCTACAGATAATAACTACGGAGTAAATACACCTCCTCTATTGAATGGAGCTGCTCTTACAGTTATGGAACCTGTAGCAGGAGCTGGTACATCAATCAATAATGGAACTCTTACAATCTCACGTTCAGCAAACTCACCTTCAGGCAATGTTGCTTCTGCTGCTCTTGATGTTCCTCTTGCTCGCTTTGACTACAAAGCAGTTGGAGAAGATGTAAAAGTTTCTTACATCAATGTTAGTGTAAATGAAGCAGCTGCTAATCAAAATATTGATAACGGTAAGCTTTATTTTAATGGTTCACAGGTTGGTACTACTGATGTAGTAGTTACTGATGCTGCAACTGTTATTTACACACTTGGAAACACTGTAATCATTCCTGCTGGCACAACTGGCGTGTTTGAATACCGTGCTGATATGACACAAGGTGGTGGAACAGCTTTGGCTGCAAACCAGACAATCATAGTTTCTCTTATTGCTGGTACAACCGATGCAACAGGACAAACATCTTTGTCAAATGTTGCAACTTCAGCTGCTACTGGTCTAACTCTTACAGTTAAGACTGGAACACTTTCAGTTGCTAAAAACACATCAGTAGCTGATGCAACAACTGTTAATTCAACAGGTGTTATTGGTGCTACTCATGTGAAAGTAGGGTCTTTGGTTATCACTGCTGGTGCTGGTGAAGGTGTAAACCTTACTCAGATCGTAGTTGGTGATGAAGATGTTACTTCTGCTACCTTTGATTTCGGAGCTAGTTTCCAGAATCTTTCCCTTGAACACAATGGTGCAGCTATTGCTCCTGTCCAAGGAACACTTTCTATCACACAAGGTGTTGACTACACATTCAATTTGAGTCCTTCAGTAACAATCGCTGCTGGTGCTCAATACGTAGTTGATATCTACGCAGACATTCTTACTGGTACTACTGATTACTCAGCCGCAGAACCAGGTCTTGAATTCGTAGATGCTACTGCTACTGGTGTAAATACTAGTTCAGACGCCTACCCAACTCCTACTCTTGCTGATTTGCAAAAAGTGGTGATTTCTTCTGTTGGTTCATTAACAGTTACAGCTAACGCTTCTACTCCTTCAGCTGCTCAATTGGTAATGGGTGATACAGATCAGATATTAGCTATTCTTGACTTTACTGCAGGTTCTTCCGAAGATGTAGCCGTCACTGTTGTTACATTGACAGACACATCATCATTCGGTGGTTCACTAGGTAATCTTAAGATTTTCGCACAAGGAGATCTTGTTAACCCTATCGGTACCGTTGCTGCGTTAGATGCAGA
>JAVHNX010000009.1:7557-62633 GCA_036169735.1 Minisyncoccota bacterium | reverse complement strand
ACTGCAGCCACCCGTAGGTGTATGGTCCGTGTCTCAGTACCATCGGTGGGGGCCAAGCTCTCACTCCCCCTAAACGTCATAGCCTTGGTGAGCCATTACCTCACCAACTAGCTGATATTGCACAGGCCTTTCCCAAAGCGATAAATCTTTACTCTTGCGAGACTATCGCGTATTAGTCCACCTTTCGGTGAATTATTCGCGACTTCGGGGGAAGTTCCTGTGTATTACTACCTCGTTCGCCACTAACCTCAAACGACCTTTGACTTGATGTAATCGCATCTAGGGAAAAATGAGGTCCGTTCGACTTGCATGCCTTATCCACGCCGCCAGCGTTCATCCTGAGCTAGGATCAAACTCTAAATAAAAGTTAGGAACGAAACAAAACAAAAAACGGCATTTCATTTTAAACACTTTGCAGTATCTATAAAAAATTGTTCTTCAAAATTATTTTTCTAACTCACACTAGATTCCTAGCTCTTGAAATTATTTGCTCTTGAATGTAGGAGAACGTTTTCTCCTACATGTGACTCAGTTGAATACTCTTTTATGAAAATATTCATACTGGTCAAAATAAACTTTTGAGACTTGCTCCCGGCTCCTAGCCGGGGTTCTCAAGTTATTCAGTTGTCAAAGATTCTCTTTAAACTAAAACGCCTTATCCAAAAAGGACTAGACGTATAGAGGAGTTTATACTAAACATATCTCTATGTCAAGCAATACCCTAATCCCCTTAAAAGCCCTATATTTTGGCATTAAAAAGAGACTGTTTTTACCACCCCAAAAGTTATCATAGGGCTTGACTTTTAAATCACTATATGATACAATACATACATAATAACAGTTGGTCAAGAAAGATTAAAAGATAAAAAATTATAAAATATATGAAAAAAATTATGAAAAAATTAATATTCGTTTTTGTTTTAGCGGGACTTTTTGGCGTTGGGGCTGATTTTGCATCAGCGGCAAGTCCTTCTGTATTAACAACTCCACCAAGTGCGACTTCTTCATCCATTACTTTTAATGGAATCTTTATGGCGAATGGAAGTCAGACAACTACTAGATTTGAATATTCAACAAATCAAAGTGATGTACAATCTGGTAACGGAACAACTGTTTGTCAGGTTATACAATCTACAAGTACAAATACAGGAACTTTTCATTGTACTTTAAATACACCTACTATTACGACTGGAGTAATTTATTATTTCCGAGCCGTTGCTTCAAATACTGACGGTACAACTTATGCTACAAACATAGCTTCTATACAGACAATTATTTCTGCTCCATCTTCTGCACCGACAGTGTTAACAACAGTTCCAACTGCAACTTCATCTTCTATCACATTGAATGGAATCTTTTCAGATAACGGAGCACAAACAACTACTAGATTTGAATATTCAACAAATCAAAGTGATGTACAATCTGGTAATGGATTGACTGCATGCCAACTTACTCAATCAGTAGGAGCATCTGTAGCACCTTTTACTTGTACTTTAAATACACCAACTATCACAGCTGGTACCACTTATTATTTCCGTGCTATTGCATCAAATATAAATGGAACAGTATATGGTAGTACAACTTCTATCCAAACAACAATCACACCTCCCCCTTCAACCACACCAACATTAGTTTCTCTTTCTCCAAATAATGGAATTCAAGGACAAACATTGAATGTAACTTTGAACGGAACTAATTTTACAAGTGGAGCATCAACAAATTTTGGATCAAACATCTCTGTTAATTTCACAATTTTTGTAAGTCCAACTCAACTTACTGCAAACATAACTATACCTGTAGGAGCTGCCTTAGGTGCATATAACGTAACAGCAACAAGTGGTAGTCAAACTACAGGAGTTCAAACTTTTACCGTTAACTCACCCAATAATTCTTGTGGAACATATCCATCAATCTCTTCTATTTCTCCTTCCTCAATTACTGTAGGATCAGGAGCAACTAATGTTGTTGTATCTGGAAGTAATTTTGATAACTCTTCTTTGCCTCGTTTTAATGGTGCAAACAGAGCAATCGTAGGAACAATTTCAGCAAACCAAATCACAATGACTTTACAAGCAACCGACTTATCAAGTGTCGGAAGTGGAAGTATTTCTGTTGCCAATAATAATTGTGCTTCAAACGGAGTTACTTTTACAATAACTGCCAACAATAACGGTGGTGGAGGCGGAGGTGGTGGAGGATATTATTATTCTTATGTATCAGTTACAACTCAGAATGCCGGAAATGTTTCAAGTAATTCTGTTGTTTTAAATGGTTCAATCAATCCCAATGGATACACTGCAACATCTTGGTTTGAATATGGAACTTCAAATACATTAGCAAATTTTAGTGAGACATCTCACATCTCTCAAGGTAGTGCAAACTCATATTCAGCTTTAGCTCAAAGCATTACTAACCTTACCCCAAACACAACCTACTACTTCCGTGCTGCTGCAAATAATTCTTATGGAACAAGACAAGGTAATATATTTAGTTTCACTACTGGAGCTTTAAATGGAGTTGTAACTACTGTTCAGGCAACTAGCCAGACAAGTACTTCAGCAAGACTAAACGGAATCTTTGTTAATCAAAGTAACTATTCTGCTCAAGGATATTTCGAATACGGTACAACTAGTTCTTTGGGATCCACAACAACAACCCAAGATTTAGGAACATCTCCTTCAGTAAATTTTTCAAACACTGTTAATAATTTTACTTCAGGAACTATCTATTATTTCCGAGCAGTAGTGTTAAATAACAACTCTGTTTACAAAGGAAAAATTCTAGTATTCCAAACAAAAGGTGCTGGTGATACAACAATAAACACAGACAACAATACAGGTCCAAGTGTAACAACAGCCCAAAGTTCTATTCTTAAAATTACAACAACCACAGACAATATTACCGCAGGAAATGAAATTGAATACTTAGTTGTTTTCAATAATAAAAATTCAAAAAACTTTGAAAATGCAAAAATTTCAATTCAGCTTCCAAAAGAAATTGACTTCACAGAATCAAACTTTGGAAAAGTAAACTCCGATAATATCGTAGAATTAAACGCCGGAGTATTAGTACCAAATCAATTGGGTTCAATGACAATAAAAGGTAAAGTTAGTTCAAGAACTCCAGACAAAAGTGTCCTTGTAACTACAGCCGTCATGACCTATAACATAACAGGTTCAACAAGTGAGCACGATGAAATCGCTTATGTTACAAACCATGTTGTCTCAGGTACTGGACTTGAAGCAAACTCTTTATTTGGTGCAAACTTTCTTCCTTCTACCCTTCTAGGATGGCTTGCCTTAGTTCTTGCAATATTAGGACTAACTATAGTTGGAAGAAAACTTTACTCAAGTTTTGGTACAACTAAAACTAACAAGAAAGAAACTGCTGACCATGTAGAACACTTGCCTTTATAATAATTAATTAAAAAACAGCCCCGTCGCTCTAAAGCGACGGGGCTGTTTTTGTTTCTACTACTACAGTAGTTCAATACCATCCCCTTCTTTTAAATTATTTTTATCTCCAAACCCAGAGATCACTTCTAAAACATATTTTGTATTTTCGTCTGGACCAAAAGATTCAGGAAAAGATTCAGGCTTGGCATCTTTTTTAATATAAACAACATGGAGATCTTCACTAATCCATATCATATCTATAGGAAAATTCATGTCTTTCATCCAAAAAAGATTATGAGAAGGTTTTTCAAAAACAAAAAGCATTCCTTCATTTTCCTTTAAACTGTTTCTACCTGAAAGCCCTTGTTCCTGAGTTTGTTTATTTAAAGCCAAATCAACTTTTATTTTTTGCCCCGCTATTTTTACATACTGAGCGTTGGTTTCTTTTATTTCTTTTTTAGGAATATAATTTTGAATTAAAAAAAATCCAACAACAATTAAAATAGAAAATATAATATTTTTAATTAAAGGTTTAGAATTTTTTTTGTTCATATTATTTATGATCTCCAGTGTTCCAACCAAAAAGCTTACCGATTGATTCTGCTGTTTCACGCTTACGAGCAATTTTTATCATGCCATCCTGAGCTACTATTTTCATTGGAGCAGACAGGAGACAATGGTGTGAGGCAAGACTATCTTGATAAGCACCCGTATCTAAAATAGCCACATACTGATCTTTGTTTTCATGAAGCTTTGGTAAGAGAATATAATTACCACCAGCAGTATATTTATCATCTGAATCACAACTACTACCAGCTAGCCAAACTCTTTTTAAACTACCATTCATATGATTCACAGGTATCGTATGCCATTTCTGATGAATTGCCCATGTATCCTTTAAATCATTCATAAAACTTCCATCAATAATATACCAAGCTTTAGCATTGGCTTTCGGAATGGATTTCTCGGAAATAATTTTATAAATCGTAACTTGTGATGGAGCTACAATATATTGTCCCCATTCGACAGCCAGGTTTGGATGCTTGATACCTGCTTTATCTGACAAGTTTTTCAGCATTCTTATCATCTTACTTGAGACACCTTTCGCGGTATAAAACTTTTTCTTTTCATAAGGAATACCGAAGCCTCCACCAATATCTAAAGTGTCTAAATTTTGATGTGTTTTTTGTAGTTCAACATAAATACTAAAAGCATGTTTCACTCCATCTAAAATACTTTTCTGTGTCTTTATTTGAGAACCCAAATGATAGTGCATTATCTTTAGATTTTTCATTTTATTCAAATCAAGAACATCACGTTCTGACAATCCAAAACGATCAAATTTTTTATCCCAATGGGTATCTGCTTTTATGGAGAGGTCTACGCGTACCCCGATATCACCCTTGTATTTTGCAAGTCTTTCAATCTCTTCAGGACCTTCAATAATAGGAATAATACTCATCCCCTTGGTACGTAATTCTTCAATCAAATCTAAATAAACGTCGGTCTTTGGTCCGTTGCAAAGTACTCGGATTTTACTATCAAATTTTTCTCTTTCCCAAAGTTTTTTTACAAGCCAAAGTTCATTTGCTGAAGTAACTTCCAAATTTGCTCCTTCAGAAACAAGAGGTAAAATAAATTCTTTATTCTGGTTTACCTTCATTGGATAGTGATAAAAGAATTTACCCTTATAGCCATATATTTTCATATAAGCCTGGAAATACC
The DNA here is from genome assembly GCA_036169735.1 of Minisyncoccota bacterium. Lineage (GTDB taxonomy): Bacteria > Patescibacteriota > Minisyncoccia > Phycocordibacterales > UBA9973 > UBA9973. Next base: position 57,513 of record JAVHNX010000009.1, on the reverse strand, counting down.
CAATCAAGTCTTTTAAACGGTCCTCAATAACAAAAGGTAAAACTACTTGCAGAGGAGTTCCATACTTTTCTGCTAAGTCAGAAAGATTATATAAGTTGTGACCTTCAGAGACAGTCATATCCCCGTCTTTTGAAACTCCAAAAAACTGAGTGTTGAATTCCTCCACACCGAGCTTCCAAAATTTCTTCCAATTCTTACCGTTTTTCTTTATTTTTTTCTTTGCCATTTTATTGCGAAAAGTATAGCAAGCTGAAATTAAAATGCAAAGAATTTAAAAAATTACTTCACCAATCTTTCTTTTAAGACTTTAAGTTCATCACGGAGAATAGCCGCGGTTTCGAAATCTAAAGCTTTTACTGCCTCGGACATTTGTCGCTCTTTTAGCTTCACAAGCTTAGAGGGATTTTTTGCAAAAAGTTTCGTATCCAGATCGAGCTCAGAAGCTACTGCTTTATCATGCAGACTATCCAATGCTTCAGTAATATCATTTATCTTTTTAATAATTGTTTTCGGAGTTATATTATGTTTTTTATTATAAGCGACTTGGATAACTCGTCGGCGATTTGTCTCTGCCATCGCACGCTCCATCGAGCCAGTAATCCTGTCAGCATAAAGAATCACACGTCCTGCAACGTTTCGAGCAGCACGACCTATCGTCTGTATCAAAGAAACTTCACTACGCAAAAACCCCTCTTTGTCCGCATCTAAAATACCAATGAGTGTCACCTCCGGTAAATCCAAACCTTCGCGGAGAAGATTCACTCCGACTAAAATATCAAAAGTTCCTCGACGGAATTCTGTTAAGATTTTTATACGTTCAATCGTCTTTATGTCACTATGCACATACTCTGATTTTATTTTTTTGTCTTTCAAATATGCAGACAAATCTTCCGCCATTTTTTTGGTCAAAGTGGTAGCTATCACTCGGCCACCTTTTTTAATTTCTTTTCCTGCTTCTGCGATGAAATCTTGCACTTGGCCTGGGTAACTTGGTAGTCCTGCTACTAACTTGGTAGCAGGACTACCAAGTACAGCCGCAATCGGTCTCACCTCAATTTCAGGGTCTACAAGGCCTGTAGGACGGATAATCTGCTCCACTATCTGATCACTTTCTTTTCTTTCAACTTCAGAAGGAGTCGCTGTCGTATAAATCACCTGGCCAACACGCTTTTCAAACTCATCATATTTAAGAGGTCTGTTATCCTTGGCACTTGGCAATCTAAAACCGTGTTCAATCAAAGTAGTTTTACGAGAAGCATCACCTGCATACATACCACCAATCTGTGGCAGTGTGACATGCGATTCATCGATAACTGTCAGGAAATCTTTTCCAAAATAAGACAACAAAGTCTCGGGTGCTTCACCTGCTTTCTTACCGGACAAAAGACGAGAATAGTTTTCTATTCCGGAACAATACCCAACCTCGCGGAGCATTGCTATATCATAATTTGTACGACGTTTAATTCTCTCCGCTTCTAGAAGCTTTCCTTCTTTATTAAACTTTTTTAATTGTAATTTTAACTCCGCTTGAATATCTTTTATGGCTTTCGCTAATTTTGTTTTATTAGTTATGAAATGTTTTGCCGGGAAAATAAAAATACTTTTTTCCTCAGAGAGGATTTTAGAAGAAACTGGGTCAATGCGAAGAATACTCTTAACAGCTGAACCTGATGCAACTGGCTCCTTAAGGTCGGACCTTTTTGGGGATTTAAGGTCCGACCTTGTTGCATCAGGTTCAGCAAGCTCGATAGAATATAAAAAATTTTCCGACACCGGCATAATTTCTATTTTATTTGCCAATGCACGGAAAGTACCTGGAGTCAGGTCTGCATTCGTTCTCTCAAAATGTATTTCTATCAATCGAGACATCATGCTCGTACGAGTTATTTTATCTCCAATAGTTATTTCTAAATTTTCTTCCTTGTATTCTTCTGGACTTCCCAAACCATAAATACAAGAAACTGAAGCGACAATGATTACATCTTTGCGAGTCAAAAGTGCTTGTGTCGAAGCATGTCTCAATCGGTCTATTTCTTTATTGATCTGCGCATCTTTTTCAATAAAAGTATCTGTAGTCGGCATGTATGCTTCGGGTTGATAATAGTCGTAATAAGAAACGAAATAATGCACCGCGTTTTCCGGAAAAAAAGTTTTGTACTCTTGAGCAAGCTGTGCTGCGAGAGTTTTGTTGTGAGCAATAACCAAAGTCGGTTTATTCATTTCAGCAATAACATTCGCCACAGTAAAAGTCTTACCGGAACCTGTCACACCCAAAAGGGTCTGCTTGTGCATACCTTTTTTTAGACCTTCCAAAAGCCCCTTTATAGCCTTTGGCTGGTCCCCTGCGGGCTGGTATTCGGTATGGAGTTTGAATTTGTTGTTTGGCATTTACAGGTAAAAGTATAGCAAAACAAGGCTTATTTACCTCTTGACATTTTAGATTAAAAGGTATATAATATTAAAAGATAAAAAGGTGCTTTAACTGACCTAAAACAGTTTGTTCTTAAAACTTAAAGATATGAAATTTACAAAGCTAGAGTACCCACACGAGTTTATTGCTAAAAATATAGGTGATAAAACTCTTAATTCAATAATGATGATTATTGCAGTAATTGGGTTAACACTAATTATTATGAGTTTTATTTCACTTGAAATTGAACCGATAATTCATCCAATTAATGATCTTTTGTTTATTTTATATTTAATTTGTTTTATATCAAAAAAACAAAAAGAAATAAATCAATTAAGAAAATCAACAGAAGAAAAAGCGGAAGAATAAAAATTCTTAAAAACACGAAAAGCTTCATAAATGAAGCTTTTTATTTTTCGTAATTTTTCAAAAACTCATCCCTAAACTCATAGAAATTATCATCAATAATACTCTGACGGATTTTGGCAACAAGAGAAACAATAAAATGTAAATTGTGAATTGAAGCCAAGGTTCCTGCTAGCATTTCTTTGCCGTGGAATAGGTGGGCTATGTAGGCTTTGCTGTATTTTACGGAAGACAAGGAAACACCTTCCCCTCTGGGTAAGGAGTCACCTTGTCCTCTGCTACTTTGCCCACAAGTGTAACATTCACAGTCATCTTCAATTGGAGAAAAATCATCACGATATTTTGCATTCGTAATACTTATCTTTCCTTTTTTTGTATAGATAGTACCATTGCGTCCGAGACGTGTCGGCAAGACACAATCAAAAAGATCCACGCCATTTTCTATACCCATAAATAAATCTTCCGGTTCACCGATACCGAGCAAATGTCGAGGTTTTTCTTCCGGCAAAATTTCATTCACCCACTTCACAGCTGTACTCATATCTTCTTTGGCAAAACTTCCACCAATACCAAAACCATCAAAACTTTTTCCATCAACCTGCATTTCTGAAATAACCTGAGCAGATCTTTTGCGAAGGTCTTCTTCTCTGCCACCCTGCACAATACCAAATAAAGCCTGAGAACTTTGGAGAAAATTCAAGGTCGAGCTTTCTGTAATGTCAGGAAAATTTAAAGAAGTGTTTTCTGCGACATACGCTACGTCCAGATCATTAACCACACCCAGGTCAGAGTGCGAGTCGCGAGAAAATATCTTCTTTGAATTTTCCTTTAACTCTTCTAATTTTTTATGTTCTTCCAAACACCTCTTAGCCCAAGCATGAGTACGATTCAAAGCTTCTTCTTGGTATTTAAAATCTTCCGCAGGACTAGTACATTCATCAAAAGCAAAAATTATATCAGCACCGAGATTGTGTTGAATCTGAATTGATTTCTCAGGCGTAATGTAATGAATAGATCCATCTAAATGAGACTTGAAAGACACCCCATCTTGTCCAATCTTTGCGAGACGTGGCGCATCACTATCATCAAAACGTTCGGGAATCATCAGTGATGGATCGGTGATTTGAATAACTTTCGAAATATTTTTTCCATAAGCAGCACCCAAAGAAAAAACTTGAAAACCACCTGAGTCTGTCATTGTCGGACCGGACCAATTCATAAACTTTCCGATACCTCCGGCCTTGGCAACTATCTCATCACCAGGCTGTAAAAATAAGTGGTAAGTATTTCCCAGTACAACTTGAGTTCCCTCTTCTTTCACCTGATCTGGATTGAGAGATTTTATTGTAGCCTTAGTTCCAACCGCCACAAAAGAAGGAGTTAAAATAACTCCGTGTGGGGTTGTCAAAACCCCTATTCTTCCAAGACACCCTTTCATTTTTTTTTCTATTTTAAATTCCATAATTTTTATATAATTTAAATAAAAATAAAGAATTAATTTTTAAAATACGCGACATAATTTTCTGCTGAAAATTTGCTATGCTCGGCCCGTCGGCCTGCGCAATGTATTTTAAAAACAAATTCTATATTTTTATTTCCTAAAGCTTTAAAACAACTTTTATATTTGAACCTCTACAAACTTAAGCTCCTGAATATTTACCGGACTTGTCAATAAAGCTTTTTGGAAAGCATCACGAGGGTCAGAGATTATTGTTTGCACGACACCAAGTATATACGGTGTAATACCAGGTAAATGAACCTCTGTTCCTTTTTCCAAAATTAAATCTCGAGGCAAAATCATTTCAAAATTTCCTCCTCCACGCCCAACAACTTGCATAAAAATATTTCCACCAGTGTGAACAATTGGAGGTAATACTTCACCAGATGCTGAGACAACAGCCTCCTTTATAATATTATGATCTGGAGTGATAACCACTTCTGTTTTTTCTTTGGGATTTGAAAATAAAACAACCTTTGAAGAACTAGCGTCAACTTCAGCAATACGTCCGATAGGAACATTACCTAAAGCAAACACAACCTCCCCTATTTTTATTCCTTGATTTGCTCCAGCATCAATAATCAAAGTGTCATACATTGATTGATTGGGTTTAGACAAAATAGCAGAAAGAATCATATTAACTTTTTCTGTTTTACGGCCGAGAATTTCTTTAAGATTATTATTCTCATCTAAAACAATACTGTAGTTTGAAACTCGAGCAGACATCTCATTTAATTGCGCCTGCAACTCTTCATTTTTCAAAACAATTAATTTTTTATTTTTAAAATAGTCCCCTGTACTAGAAAATTTATAACCTATATTATTTCCTAAAACAACAACTGGCTTAAAAACAAAATGGGCTGCGTATGAAAGTTTACTAAAGAGAGCGGATCTAAAATAAATAGAAATAAATAAAAATACGACAATAACCGCAATAGTTGAAAACTTTCTTCTTTTTATTTTTCTATCTAGGAGGTAACTCATCTTGATTTCCAATTAGAGCTTCACGATATGATTCTAAATCATCTAAAATAACTCCTGTACCACGGGCCACAGCGGAAAGAGGGTCATCAATAACGTAAACAGGAATTTTTAAAACATCCTGAAGAAGTTGGTCGAGACCAGTCAACAATGCTCCACCTCCAGAAAGAGTGATACCTTTATGCATAATGTCGGAAAGAATTTCGGGTGGTGTTGTCTCAAGAACATCTTTTACTCCTTCAACAAGTTCCTTTATAGATAGTGAAATAGCTTCACGCACATCAGAATCTGTCACAACCACTTCACGAGGAAGTCCGGTCAGTAAATCTCGTCCACGTACAGCAGTCTCCATGTATTCAACTGGAATAACAGAACCGATAGCTATCTTCACAGCTTCAGCGGTTTTCTCTCCAATTAAAATCTTGAACTCATCACGCATATAAGTGATGATGTCATTGTTCAATCTGTCTCCCGCTATTTTTAAATTTTTTGATTTTACAATACCTCCGAGAGAAATAACTGCGACGTCTGTAGTACCTCCACCGATATCAATAATCATCGAACCGACAGGATCTTTTGTAGGAAGTCTAATACCAATAGCTGCGGCCATAGGTTCTTCCACCAAGAAGACTTCTCGAGCACCTGCACTACGAGCCGCATCATAAACAGCACGTGTCTCGACATTGGTCGTACCTGAAGGCACACCTATTACAACTCTTGGTCTCGCCATTTTTTTAGATATTTTATCTGCTTTGTTAATAAAATAAGAAAGCATTTCTTCGGTTACTTCGAAATCAGAAATAACACCATCGACAAGTGGACGGATAGCTTTAATATGTCCTGGGGTACGGCCGAGCATTTCTTTTGCTCGTATTCCGACTGCAAGGATTTGATTTGTCTTTTGGTTCACTGCGACAACAGAAGGCTCGTTTATCACGATACCATGACCTTTTAGGTACACTAAAGTATTAGCAGTACCTAGGTCTATGCCAATGTCATTGGAAATTAATTTGTAAAATTTTTTAATCATTTTTAAATTAATTTTCTTTAGATATTATCTCTAACAATTCTTCCAAAGAAACAATCTGGCCTTTTTCTTCTGTACGCTTTTTAAGTTCGATTCCTTCGGTCACACCTTCAGGTAAATTCTTCATACTTCTTTCTGAGACCACGGCACGGTAAGGTATACCAAGTAAATCAGCATCAGCAAATTTTTCTCCAGCAGATAATTCTAAACGGTCATCAAAAAGGACCTCCACACCAGCTTTGGAAAGTTTCTCAAAAATCCTATTTGCTTCAGATAAAACATTTTCTTTATCTCCCAAAGCAAGTAAATGTATTTTGAAAGGAGCAATGGATTCAGGCCAGATAATACCTTTGTCGTCAGCCAAGGATTCCACAACAGTACCCATCAAACGACTTAGGCCAATACCATAACTACCCATTACAACAAATTTGTCTTCACCTTTTTCATCTTTGTATTTCAAATCAAAAGGCTCAGAAAACTTTGTTCCGAGAGAGAAAATATTTCCCACTTCTACAGCTCTTTTTTCAACTAAATTCTCTTTAACTAGATTAAGTTCTGTAATAACCTCGTCATTGTAAACTTCTTTATTTATAGCAATTCCTGAATTTTCATCTAAGTAAATAGTATCTTCACCAACAGAAGTAATGGTCTGGAACTCATGAGAGAACTTGGAAAAAGTTCCACCAGAAGCAAAAGTCATATAAGTAATATGTCCAAGCCCTGCTCTTTTATAAACATTTTTATAAGCAATTTTCATCTTTTCATAAAAAGCTTCGTGTTCTGCTGTATCTTTTGAAAAAGAATAAAGTGCTTTCCAGAAAAATTCTCTACCTCTCATGATTCCAGATTTACTTCTTGTTTCATTTCTAAAAATATTTTTAAAATCATACGGGTATAGTGGCAAATCCTTATAAGAGCTTACATACTGTTTCAAAATATTTGAATAAGCTTCTTCATTGGTAAATGACAAACCAATCTCTGTGTCATTTTTTAATTTTGTTTTAAACCAATTATCTACAACTTCATCATCCCATCTTTTTGTTTTTTCCCAAACTTCCTTACTTTGAAGAATAGAGGTTCTCATTTCAGTTCCACCCACTTCGTCCATTTCTTCTCTAATTATATTTTCAATCTTATTGATAACACGCAAACCTAGAGGTAGAAAAGAATAAACACCAGCCATTTCTTTGTGAATAAATCCAGCACGGATTAGAAGTTCAGCGTTCTTTGAGGTCTCATCTGCAGGTGCTTCCCTCCTTGTTTTTGTAAAAAGTTTAGATTGTCTCATTCCGTTAGTCATATAGTGTCATCCTACTCGAAAATGACCTTTTAGTCAAAGTTAATAAATTTGCAAATATTGGGACATTCTGATAGAATATCTGACATGCAAAAAATAGAAAACAATGAGGCGATAATAGAGCAAATGTTTCAGGCCGGAGCACACTACGGCTATTCAAAAACCAGAAGACATCCTTCTGTTGCTTCATATATATTCGCTACCAAAAATAAGACAGATATCATTGATCTCGAAAAAACAAATATCATGCTTGCTGAGGCTACTGAATTCATAAAAAGTCTGGGCGCCCGCAATAAGGTTGTTCTTTTTGTCGGAACGAAGCCTGAAGCTCGTGAAGCTATCAGAACTGCAGCTGAGTCTCTAAATATGCCATATGTTATCGAACGATGGATCGGAGGTACATTAAGTAACTTCGTAGAAATCAAAAAGAGAATCAACGAACTTGAAAACTACAGAAAAGATAGTTCCGAAGGAAATCTTGAAAAGTATACAAAGAAAGAAAGGGTTGTTATGGCTAAGAAAATGGAAAGACTTTCCAAATACTATTCAGGTCTTATTGGTCTTAAAAAGGCCCCTGATGCAATGTTTATCATTGACGCTAAAGCAGAACATATTGCTGCTACTGAAGCTAGAAAAGCAAATATACCAGTTATTACTCTTGTAAATTCTGATACAAATCTAAAAGATTTAGACTATCCTATTGTTGGAAATGATGCATCAATACCATCTATCAAGCTATTCACTACATCTATTGTTGGTGCTTACAAAGATGGCCAAATGTCCACTCCTGAAGAAGAAACTTCACCTATTAAAAAAGCTTAATTTAAAAAAATATGTCATCAATAATAACAACCGAGTTAATAAAGGAGCTTAGAGACGCGACTGGTATCTCTGTTATGCAATGTAAACGTGCCCTCGAAGAAGCTGAGGGAGATATGAAAAAAGCCTTAGCTATTTTAAAAAAGACTAGTTCTGATATCGCAATGAAAAAAGCAGACAGAACAGCGGCAGATGGTGCAGTCACTGTAAAAACAGGTACAAACAAAGCTGTATTAGTCGCCCTTCACTGTGAGACTGATTTCGTATCTAGAAACGAAGACTTTACTTCCCTTTTATCTACTCTAGCTGACAAAGCAATAAAAGAAGGTATTGATAAAATGAAAGAAGGTGCTAAAGATTTAATTGATCCAATCATCCAGAAAACTGGAGAAAATATTCAGCTTGGTGACGTATACCTAGTAGAAGGAGACGTTATTGGTTATTATGTACACAACAGCAAAGCAGCTATTGTTGTAAGCCTAGAAGGAGGTACTTCAGAACTTGCAAAGGATGTAGCAATGCATACTGCTGCAATGAAACCAGAATACATTTCAGCGGACGAGATCAGTGAGGACACAAAGAAAACAATGGTTGAAATCTTCGAAAAGGAAGTTGCTAGTATCGACAAACCAGAAGAAATAAAAAAGAAAATGTTGGAAGGTAAAATAAACACATACTTCAAAGAAAAAACACTTCTTGAACAACCTTTCATAAAAAACCAAGATCTAACTATCGGCAAACTACTAGAAGCTGCTAAAGCAAAAATCAAAGAAGTAAAGCGTTACTCTATTTAAAAAAATGCAAATTGTATTAATTTTATTCTTCGTATCACTCGCGGGTATCGCCCTAATGATCGGACGAAAATTAATTATACCTAAAGACGAACTAGTAGAACCTTTAAACGATTTTTTCTTTGAAATTCCTGACTCAAAAGATGTAAGGATTATTGCTGTTAAAAATCTTAAAAGATATGGATTTATTGCGCTAGTCATAACAATCAGACTCTATGTACGTACTTTAAATTTAATAAAAGATAAAAGTAATAAGCTTTACAATAAAACATATAAAATAATAACCCGAAATAAGTTTGAAAAAAGTAGTGGTCATAAAGAAGTTTCAAAGTTTTTAAAAAAGGTGTCTGAATACAAACAAAAAATCAGTAAAATCAAACACCAAATCGTAGAAGAAGAAAGAAATCAATCTTAAGAAAAAGCTTGATAGAATAAAACAAATCTGATAGAATGGTTGAGTTGTTAAGTAGTTTATAGATATTTATCGGCATAGCTGTTTTGGTAGATATACGCTAAATAATAACAGTACAATGTTTTAGTAAGTTTAATGTAATATATTGCCGGCATAGCTCAGTTGGTAGAGCGCCACTTTTGTAAAGTGGATGTCCGGGGTCCGAATCCTCGTGCCGGCTCCAAAAGAAAAAACCTCCCAAATCTTGGGAGGTTTTTTGTTGATTTTTTAAACTTTTACTTCTTGCTTACAAAACAATTCACGTAAAAAAAGATCTAACGGATTTTTGTCCGAAACAACTACAGGTGGATGATCTACAGGAAACGACATTGCTGACGTTAAAATTTCACCCCCAAACTTTTTTTTGATTAACTCTGAATTGGTAATATCTTCGTCAAAGATAACTCCATAAAGGTTTGTTTCTGAAGTAACCTCCCAAAGAAATTTTTCTAATTCCTTTTTACTAGAAGTTAAATGAACTTTTGCTCCTTTTTTTACTAGAGCAGATGAAATTAATAAGGCTTCTTTTTGGTTAGCCAATTCGAAAAATATTCCGATAGTTGTATCGGAAAAAACAGTTCCTTTGTTCATAAGTTAGAAATTTTTAAGTTTAATTATTTAAAGAAATTTAAATAAACTATAGCACACACTCTAAAAATAGCAACCTTACTTTGAAGCCTTTGTGTTTTTTATTGTCTTTGGTTCTTGAAGTTTAAAAGAGTCTTTGATACGTAATTCTAGTGCATCTACGCTCTGGAAACTAGTTAGTAGCTCGTCATTAATCACCACAGCTGGGAGTTTTGTATCTTGAATTTTGTATATATCAAGCATAGCTTTGACTGCAGAAAGATCAGTAGAAAAATCGAAAGAATAAACTTTTAATTCTGGATACTTTTCACGTAAAGAAGAAAGGACTAATCCTTGCTTCTCACACTCACTACAGTTTTGAGCAGTGGTATAAAAATAAAGAATAAAGGCTGATTTAACTCCACAAGTAGAAGAAATTTTCTTTGCTAATAGGTAATCTTTTATTTCAAGTAAAGAATAATATTTCTTTAGATAATTTACTTCATCCGTCGCTCCAAGATTTTGCAAACTCCATTCAAGTTTGTTTCCAAGGTCATTTAATTCACTTGAAAGTACTGAATCGGAAACGTTTTTACAGGAAAGTTCTGAAAGTAGTGCGTATTGAGTTTCTGAAGAAAGGACATCGATAGATATCGTATCTTGAATATTTTTAAGCTGACTCAATTTTTTATCACTAAAATAGTTACTGACATACACTGCGGTTAAAAATAAACCGAGTGTTATAAAAAACACTATTAAGTATCTTTTCCAATCAAGTTGTGGTTGTTGTTGCATATATTTTTATTTAGCTACTTTAGCTTCCCTTTCTAGTGTCCAGCTCGTTTCTTTGGACCTAATAGCGTTTATAAGCGCCTTTATAATCCAAAATGGAGCAATTACACTGTATATAATTATAAAATAAAACAGATCAAAGGAAATTCTTGGTTTACCTTCCAACATCGTCCTGCCTATCAGGAGGGATATTATGATTGAAGTATACAGAATAATTGAAATAAAAACTATCGTTTTGGTATCAAAGAAAAAGAAATCAAAACTGAAACCAGAACTGGAAAAAGTATTACTAAAACCAACTGCGCTAATTTGTATTATTTTATGTAGAATAAAATTAATTAAATTGTAAGATATCATCATAAACAAAAAAACAGCTGAAAAAACTGATATCAATCCAGATGGTAAAGTAAAGAAAGCGAGTGTTCCGAATTCCTTTTTAAAAATAAGTCTTCTGTAATCTATCGCATTTCTAATAAAACCATAGATCCATCTTAATCTTTGGCGATATAATTTTTTGACAGTATTAGGAGCAACTGTATAAACATAAGCATCCGGGCAATGCTCAATCTTGTAGTGATGTTCTTGCATACGAAGTGCTATTTCTTGGTCTTCAGTATTGTGAGCATGCCTATATGGACCTAAATCATCAAAAACTTTTTTTCTAAATATTGAAAAAGGACCAGGGGTAACATGAATTCCACCAAGAAAAGCAAGCATTTTTTTATTATAGACACCCATATCATATTCTGCTTTTTGTGCTCCCTGTAAAATATTTTTTGGGTTGTCTACAATAATAGATGGTGCTACAGCCATTGTATTTTTATCACCAAAATAAGTCATAATTCTTTTCAAGGCTTCAGAATCAACAAAAGAGTCTGCATCTAAACAACCAATAAATGGAGTTTCTACTTTTGTAAGTCCAAAATTAAGAGCGGTATACTTACCTCCATTTTCTTTATGAAAAACTTTTATATTTTCGTAATTTGTAAATTCTTGAATAAGTTGCCAAGTATTATCTTTACTTCCATCGTCAATAATAAATAACTGAAGTTTGTCTTTGGGATAATCTAAATTTAAAAGTGAATCAATTGTAGCGGTAATTGTTTTTGATTCATTATAACAAGGCACAATTATTGTAACTCCAGGATATTCATCCAATTCAATTGGATCAGTTCTAACTAGAATATTTTTTCTTTTTTCTAAAAAAGTAACCAAAAAAAATACCTGTACATACAAAGATAAAAAGGTAAAAATATAGATTATACCTGAGAAAATACTCATAATTTATTGGGTTTATTATAGCATAATAAGGCTAAAATACAAAAATGCTCTGAAATAAATCAGAGCATTTTTTATATAATATCTAAATAAATTACATTATTTTTTCTTCCTTTTCTCCCATTTTACTTTCTACTGAACAACTACCACCCATACACTTTGGACATTTACAGCCAAAAATTTTCATTACTGCTGCAACACCAACAAGTACATAAATAATGGCTTCGATAGAAGGCATGGATCTAAAAATAGCATGAACAAGATTCCAAGCTTCTGCTGTTTTACCTAAAAGCATACCTAGACCAACTAAACCCCAGTTTAGCCCTCCAATAATCACTAAAACTTTAGCGACCATTTTCATAGCACAACCTTTCACACAGCCCTCTTTTCCACAATTACCTTTACAATTTTCGTGCATCATATATTTCTAAAAATTAATTAATAAAAACCTTATAATACTTTTAATTATACCATGCATAAAAAAAATGCTACAATAACTGTTATTAATAATAACGTTCCCCATGTCAAACATAAGGAAATCCATATGTCTGACATGGGGTCTGAATAATATGGAAGAAAATAAAGAAGAAATTAAAATAGAAAATAGTAATAATAATAAAATTCTGATTGAAAATAACAATAAAAGCCAACTAACTATACCTTGGGCTATAATTGTAGCTGGAATAATAATAGCTGGAGCTATATTACTTAAAGGTAATGCACCAGTAGCGGCACTTGTACCTAATAATGGTGCAGTAAAAAATATAGCAGATTTAAAAATTAAACCAGTTTCAGTAGATGATCATATCCTCGGTAATCCAAATGCAAAAGTTGTAATCGTAGAATATTCTGATTCTGAGTGTCCTTTCTGTAAAGTTTTCGATACGACAATGCACCAAGTAATGGCCAAAGAAAATGGAAAAGTGGCTTGGGTTTACCGACACTTCCCTATTGCTGAGCTTCATCCGAAAGCATTTCACGAATCTGAAGCAATGGAATGTGCCTGGGAACAAGGAGGCAATGATACTTTCTGGAAATATGCTGATCAAATCTTTGCAAGAACACCATCCAATAACAGACTTGATGTCGCAGAACTTCCAAAAATCGCATCTGACATCGGTCTTAATTTAAATACCTTCAACACCTGTCTTGATTCTGGAAAATATTCTGACAAAGTCAAAGCTGATATGGCTGACGGTGCTCAAGCAGGAGTCAATGGTACACCTTCAGGCTTCATCCTAGTAAATGGGAAAATTGTTGATACTATCCCTGGTGCTGAACCAGTTGAATCAGTTACGGCTAAAGTTGAGAGTTTATTGAAATAATTATTAAAATTTGAAATAAAAAAATGCAATACAGTGAAGTATTGCATTAGATATTTCCAAAATATTTTATACAGGAAAATGTTTTTTAGGTGCATGACGGCACCCTCTGGCGGACATAAGGAGAATAGCGGCAAATTTTATATCAGGTTCACCGTAAATTATCATTAATATTCCCAGTACAAAAATCAGAAGGTCTTTCATTTTATTTAGGGTTTTAAGTATTATTTATTTATTTATTTGGTTTATTAAAATTCCCAAAAGAGAAACTTAATACACCAAACAAATATATCCTCAAAAACCTTCAAAAACCTTATTTCAAAGTACGAAAAACTACACAAAGTATAGCATATACAGTCAAAAAGTCAAGCTTTTTTGGGCTTGGAAAATAAGGGTAATTAGACCCCACCTCAATCCTCCCCTTAGTAAGGGGAGGAAGAAATTAAATCAGAATTCACCGTATTTTACTCCTCCCCCTTACTAAGGGGGAGGCTGGGAGGGGGTCTTTAATTCAAACACCACAAAAAAAATCACCCATATGGGTGATTTTTTTGTGGCTATTTTTATTTAATCAAAGTATCCTCTAAGTCGAGAAATCTTTTCATTCTGGCGAAGTTTTTCGTGGACTTTCGCTTCAATCTGACGAATACGCTCACGAGTGACATTAAACTCCTCACCTACTCTCTCCAATGTGTGCTGTATACCATCAAGTAATCCATAACGCATTTCTAGAATCTTACGTTCTTTTGGATTCAACTCATCGAGTACTTCACGAATCTGATCAGACAAAATTCTTCTGGAAGATTCTTGGTCAGGGCGTAGAATCTTGTCATCTGGAATAAAGTTTTCTAAAGTTGATTTATCATCATCATCTCCGACTGGTTGTTCAAGAGAAATCGTTTCCTGACTGATATTTTCAATAACGTGAATTTTATCGATACTGATTCCCATTTCTGTCGCAATTTCTTCGGCAAGAGGTTCACGGCCTAAATCCTGGCTCAATCGGCGATGAATCTGTTTATACTTGGAAATAGTCTCAACCATGTGTACTGGGATACGAATAGTTCTGGATTGATCGGCTAGAGCACGTGTAATTGACTGTCTAATCCACCAGGTGGCGTATGTAGAGAATTTATAGCCTTTGGTCCAATCGAACTTCTCAACAGCCTTAAAAAGGCCCAGGTTGCCTTCCTGAATGAGATCTAAGAGTGTTAAATCAGCACTTCGTCCAACATACTTCTTGGCAATAGAAACAACCAAACGGAGGTTTGCACGAGCCAGTAAGTTCTTCGCTTCCAAGTCCCCTTTTTCAATACGTTTCGCAAGGTCTTTTTCATCACTCGCATGAATCAAAGGATACTGACCAATCTCTTTCAAATACATCTGGATTGAATCATGAAGAGTAGACTTGTTTAAATCTTTATCATTTACATCAAGATCAAGATTCAGTAAGTTTCCACCTTCCAAAACATCGATTCCAGCAACACCCAATTTTTCATAAAGGTCATCTAAAAATAAAATATTATTTTCAATATCAGGAAAAGTTTTCAAAATCTCATCATATGTTATAAAACCTCTTTTGCGTCCTTTTTCTATAAGTTCGTTGGAAAGACGAGTTAACCCATCTATTTTCTTTTCTGATGCAGATTGTTTAACTGGTGCTACTTTTTTAACTACAACTTTTTTTGCTATTACTTTTTTAACCACTTTTTTTACTATTTTTTTTACGATCTTCTTTTCAACTTTTTTTACTACCTTTTTTACTAAAATTTTCTTTTTATTTTCTGGTTTCTTTATTATTTTTTTTATTATTTTCTTCATAATTTTATTTTGTTAGACGACCACTTTTAATCTCTTGAATCTTATTTACTATTTCATTAATTTCTTTAAAGATTTTACTTGATATATCTAAATCTTTTTTCTCTTCAGATACATGCAATTCACGTCTTTTACGAAACAACTCTTCTTCTAAATATACTTCTTTTAAATTACTAATCAATTCCTTCACATCTTTTTCTAAATTTATATCTTCTCCATAAAAAACTTCTGCTTCAAAAATTAAATCTTCAGTATCATCTTTTGTTTTCTCCATTATCTCATCCTGTTTTTTATTTAAAGTTTCTTCGAGTGCTTTTAATATTTTTTCAATATCTATAGATTGTTTTGGGAGGGTTCTCTGCCAGAGGACAACTCCTAACAACTTACGCTCAATATAATCTTTTCTAAATACTTTATCTTCTATCTTTTTTATTTCTACTGTTTCTTTTTTTTCAAATTTTGCATCTTGTTCAATTTTCTTTAAGTCATCTTTCAATGCACTTTCAGGAATACCAGAGGCATCACTTATTTTTTTAATAAAGAAAGATTTTTCAATCGCACTCGAAAGTGCATACAAATAAGGCAAGATCTTTTCCTTGATTCCTCTTCCTGCCTTATGTGTATCACCTCCAGAATCTTTTATAACCTTATCTAATAAAAATTCTACTATATGTTTAGAATTCCTAACAGAACTACGCCACGCGTCGGGACCTTCCTTTGATATCAAATCTGCTGGATCTACGCCATCTGGCATTGAAGCGACTTTCACATCCATTCCTAAAGATAAAGCTATCTTACCAGCACGATCACAAGCACTGAGTCCTGCTTTATCAGCATCAAAAGCCAATACAATATTTTCTGAAAGACGACGAACTAATCCTAGATTTGATACGACATTTTCTTTTGAAACTGTAGTATCAGAAAAAGCAGTACCGGAAGCAGCCACAGTATTTTTAAATCCTGCTTGATGCGACAATACTAGATCCATCTGACCTTCCACTAAAATAGAGAAATTGTTTTTACGGATTGATTCTTTGGCTTTATCCAAACCATAAAGAACAGCGGACTTACTAAAAACTGGAGTATCAGGACTATTTAGATATTTAGCGGATTTACCATCGTCAATAAAGATTCTTCCGGAAAAGGCTATCACGCGTCCACTCGAATCCGAAATAGGAAACATAATACGTCCCCGGAATCTATCATAAAAACCTTTCTCAGATTTTTTGGCTAGGCCAGCTTTCTCTATTTCAATATCAGTAAAACCTTTTTTCTGTAAATGAAAATAAAGTTCACGCCAATCATTCTTGGCAAAGCCAATTCTGAAATCTTTTATCGTTTCATCTTTCAATCCTCGAGCTTTCAAATATTCCAACGCTTCTTTGTTCACTGCTAAATTATTTTCAAAATATTTAGTAGCTTCTTCCATTGCTCTGTAGATTTTTTCTTTTTCGCTTTCCTCTTTTGGGTTGTAGTTCTCAAGTGGAACTCCTGCTCGGTCAGCCAGAAGTTTAAGAGCGCCCTTGAAATCAAGACCCTCAAACTCTTCAATAAAAGTAAAAATATCACCTTTGGCAGCGCAACCAAAACAGTAATAATTTCCACGGTCTGTCGACACGAAAAAGGACGGTGTCTTTTCGTTATGAAAAGGACACCTACCTTTTAAGTTTGAGCCTACCCTAGTCAGGGTCATGTAAGAAGAGACTACATCTTCGATTGAAAGCCTCTCCTTAATTTTTTGAACGGGAGAGTTCATTGTTTTTTTAGATTATTCTTCTTTTACAGGAAGAACGGCATGCTTCTTAAAGCCAGTTCCAGCTGGAATTAATCGGCCAATAATAACATTTTCTTTTAGTCCTCTTAGAGAATCAACTCCACCTTTAATAGCATTTTCAATAAGAACACGGTTTGTATTCTGGAAGGAAGCTGCGGATAACCAACTCTTGGTACGTAGAGATACTTCAGTAATACCAAGTGCTACTATTTCTGCTTTTGCTTCTTTTCCTTCTATTTTACTAACTCTACTGTTTTCTTCATGAAGAGCACTACTTTCTACGATATCACCAGCAGAGAAATTGGTCTCACCTGCATCTTTAATTTTTCGGCGTGAGAACATTTGACGAATAATTATTTCGGTATGTTTTCTTGAAATTGAGGCACTCTGAAGTTCGTAAACTTTGTTGATTTCTCGGATGATGTACTCTTCAACCATTTCCTTATTACCAAATTTATATATTTCAGCAATATCAGCGGATCCATCTGTTAAGAGTTCACCTTTTTTAACCTGGTCACCTGCTTTAACTAATGGCATTCTACGATATGCAACAGTATATTCTATTTCATTTGGTTTACCATCAGCTTTTGATTCAGAAAGAATTTTAATTATTTTTTCTTTATCATTTTTACTTCTAACCTCTATAACTTCACCATCAGTTTCAGAAACGATAGCTGGGTTCTTTGGAATTCTTCTTTCAAAAATTTCTTCAATACGAGGAAGACCAGTCGTGATATCTGTTCCCGCAACACCTCCGGCGTGGAAAGTACGAAGTGTAAGCTGAGTTCCTGGTTCACCGATAGCCTGAGCCGCGATAATACCGACAGCTTCTCCTAGATCAACTAAATGATTTCTTCCTAGGTCTAGACCGTAACACATCTGACAAAGACCGTGAACTGTTTTACATGTAAGAGGAGAACGAACGTAAACTTCAGTAAAACCATCACCTTCAATATGGTGAGCCTCTTCTTTAGTAACCAAGAATCCTCTCTTGTATGCAACTTTTCCATCTGCATCTTTCAAATCTGCAGCCAAGACACGTCCACGAATATTTTTTGACAATGGGATTTCAATTCCGGAAATATTTTCATGAGTAACTGTCTTTCCTTCTTTAGTTCCACAATCATCTTCAGTGATTACGACATCTTGAGCAACGTCCACCAATCTACGAGTTAAGTATCCGGCCTTAGCAGTGTTCAAAGCAGTATCGGAGGCACCCTTACGAGCACCGTGGGTAATAACGAAATATTCAATAGGAGAAAGTCCTTCGAAGTATGAAGGAATAATTGGGAATTCCAATGTCTTTCCTTGGTTGTTCTGAATAAGTCCTTTCATACCACTCATCTGTATAAGCTGTCCGATGGATCCTCTGGCACCTGATGTAAACAAGTCAAAAGCAGAACCATTTTTATCAAGAGTTTTAGGTAGAACTTTTTCTAGTTCTTTTTTTGTATGAGTCCAGATTTCAATAATCTTTTGATATTTTTCTTCTTCAGAAAGAAGACCTTCACTCCATTGAGAAACAACTTCTTCTTCTAATTTTTTACCACTAGCAATGATAGCTGGTTTCTCAACAGGAACTCTGATGTTGTCTAATCCCCAAGTAATACCAGAAATAGTTGAGTATTTAAAACCAAAGGCTTTAATTTTATCCAAGATTGGAGGTGTCTCATCTACTCCGTAGTGCATAATAAGTTCATCAACAAGAGAGGATAATCTCTTTTGAGTCATTTCTTCACTTACATAAGAGAAGTCGTTTGGTAAAATACTATTGAAAAGAATTTTACCAACAGTAGTATCAAAAAGAGCTTCACCATATTTCTTGTATTTAGGTGTGTCTGTAGCCAAAACTTTTATCTTGGCACGTAAAGAAACAACTCCGTATTCGTAAGCAGTCACGGCAGCATTTGGACTTGAGAAGTATTTACCTTCACCAGGTTCATCGTCTACATTTTTAGTCATCCAGTAAGAACCTAAAACCATGTCCTTACTTGGGTGCACGATAGGGTCACCATTTTGTGGCTTCAACAAGTTTTTGTTTGCAGCCATCAATTCTTTTGCTTCCCATTGTGCTTCTTCGGAAAGAGGAACGTAAACAGCCATCTGGTCACCGTCGAAGTCAGCATTGAAAGCCTGACAAACTAGAGGGTGCACTTGAATAGCATTTCCTTCGATAAGGATAGGATTAAAAGCCTGTATACCTAGACGGTGCAAAGTAGGAGCACGGTTTAGGAGAACATATTTTCCTTGAATAACTTCTTCAAGCATCGCCCAGACTTCTGGTGTACGCTCTTCAATAAGCTTGTTTGCTCCACGAATATTGAAAGCTAATTCAGCTTGCAAAATTTTGGAAATTACGAAGGGACGGAAAAGTTCCAATGCCATATGTTTTGGCAATCCACACTGATTTAGTTTAAGTTGAGGACCGACAACGATGACAGAACGTCCAGAGTAGTCAACACGCTTTCCAAGTAAGTTCTGACGGAAAAGACCTTGTTTTGATTTTAAGTTGTCAGACAATGATTTTAATGCACGCTTCTGAGATTGACTCATAGCGACACTGTCATTTTGCTTTGCGATAGAGTTATCGATAAGCGCATCAACTGATTCCTGAATGATTCTTTTTTCGTTTCGAAGAATAACATCTGGAGCATTAATCTCTTTTAATTTCTTCAAACGATTATTTCTGTTGATAACTCGGCGATATAAATCGTTCAAGTCAGAAGTCGCGTGTCTTCCACCATCAAGAGCAACCATAGGACGAAGGACTGGAGGAATAATAGGAATAACAGTCAAGAACATCCATTCTGGACGTGTCTTGGAAAAGATCATCGCACGAATAAGAGAAACTCTTTTTTGTAATTTTTCTTTTTCAGCAGCACTCGCCTTTTCAATCATCGCTTCGGTATGAGCTTTTAATTTAGCCAAGTCCAAATTTTTGAAAATAGAGTAGATAGCTTCGGCACCGATATTGGCTTCGAAACAAGTACCATATTTCAAAGAATAATGATGGAAAGAAATTTCATTCAAAACTTTACCTTCGTAAATTTCTCCAATTTCTTTTTTAGTAGTAGAAAGTAATGACTTCAATTTCTCACGAGTTTCATCATCAGCTGAATTTTTTAATTTAGCTTTATATTCTTTGTCCAAGTTTTGAAGTACGTCTTCTTTCTCAGCTTCATGAACCTTGGTAACAATATATCCTGCAAAGTAAATAACTTTCTCGATATCAGAAACAGAAATATTTAGAAGAATACTCATACGAGATGGTACTCCACGCAAGAACCAGATATGAGAAACAGGTGTTGAAAGCTCGATATGGCCCATTCTTTCACGGCGTACGATAGAACGTGTAACTTCAACTCCACATTTTTCACAGATAATATCTTTATAACGAATTCGGCGATATTTTCCACAGTAACATTCGTAATCTTTTTCAGGACCAAATATTTTCTCGTCGAAAAGACCTCCACGCTCAGATCTGCCTGTGCGGTAGTTTATAGTTTCAGGCTTGGTGACTTCTCCGTATGACCATTCTTTAATCTGATCTGGGGATGCGAGCTTGAGTGTAATGTAATCAAATTCAGTTGTGTTTAAAGTTTTCATAATTATTATTTTAAAATATTAATTCTTTCCTTCTGAATCTTTATCTGAATATTTTTTCAGATCCACATCCAACGCAAGTCCTCTCAGGTAGCTAAGCATCACATTAAAGGATGCAGGAGAATTAGGCTGCTTGATAGTCTCGTTCTTAATAATAGAATCGAAAGTCGAAGATCGGCCAAGAATATCATCAGACTTTATAGTAAGCATTTCTCGAAGTGCATAAGCAGCACCGTATCCTTCCAACGCCCAGACCTCCATTTCTCCGAATCTCTGTCCTCCACCTTGAGCCTTTCCGCCCAATGGCTGTTGAGTTATCAATGAGTACGGCCCTATAGAACGCATATGTATCTTGTCTTCTACCATGTGGTGAAGTTTCAACATGTACATATACCCCACTGCAATATCTTGTTCAAAAGATTCCCCAGTACGTCCGTCAAAAAGTTTTACTTTTCCATTTTCTGGAAGACCAGCTTTTACCAACTCTTCTTTTATTTCTTCATGTTTTGCGCCTAAGAATGGTGGAACGATAGCTTGGTAACCAAGAGTGTTTGCGGCCATACCTAAGTGTATTTCCAAGATCTGTCCCAAGTTCATACGAGAAGGGACACCAAGAGGAGAAAGAATAATATCTACAGGTGTACCATCTGCCATGTAAGGCATATCTTCTTCAGGAAGAATTGTTGAGATAACACCTTTGTTTCCGTGACGTCCTGAAAGTTTATCTCCAACTGAGATATTTCTAATCTGAGCAACTTCAATAATTATTTTCTTTATGATTCCAGCTTCAAGAGAATGACCCATATCACGTGAGAATATTTTCACACCAATAATACGTCCACGCTTTCCGTGTTCCATTCGAAGAGATGCATCTTTCACATCACGAGCTTTTTCAGCAAAGATTGAACGAAGCAATCTTTCTTCTGGAGTTAATTCTGTCTCGCCTTTTGGAGTAATTTTACCAACAAGAATATCATTTTCACGAACTTCAGCTCCAACACGGACAATACCGTCTTCATCCAAATCTTTTAGTTTTAGTTCTCCAACGTTCGGAATATCACGAGTAGTGATTTCGGGCCCAAGTTTAGTATCGCGAACAATACAAACGAATTCCTCAACATAGACAGAAGTAAATTTACTTTTCTTTACAAGTCTTTCAGAAACGATTATCGCGTCTTCGTAGTTTGCTCCAGACCATGATAAGAAAGCAACGAAAATATTTTGTCCAATGGAAATCTGTCCACCAACTGTACTGGAAGTATCAGCCAAGACAGCTCCTTTTACTACTTTATCTCCAACATTGACTGCTGGTCGCTGATGAAAAGCAGAGAAGTTATTATTTCTCAAAAAGTTTACAAGAGAATAAGTTTTTTCAGTTTTTCCTTTGACGGTTACTTTTCTAGCATCAACATAAGAAACAACGCCTTCTTCTTCTGAAAGAACAAGTCTACCTGAATCACGTGATGCTAATTCTTCAACACCGGTAGCGACTAAAGGAGCTTCGGGTAAGACACAAGGAACAGCTTGCTTCTGCATGTTTGATCCCATGAGTGCACGGTTCGCATCGTTATGTTCTAGGAAAGGAATAAGAGATGTTGCGATTGAGAAAGCCTGGTTTGTGGCGACATCAATAAAATCAACTTCATCACGATTAACAAGACCAGGTTGAGTTTTCAATCTAGCTTCAACTTTTTCTTCAGTTATTTTTCCACTTTCATCATAAGGAATACCGGCATGAGCAATGTTGTATTTTTCTTCTTCAAGTGCATTTAGGTAAACAACTTCTCCAGTAATTTTTCCTTTTACTACTTTGATATATGGAGTTTCAATAATACCGAAGTCATTGATCTTCGCGTAAGTAGCTAAGTGCAAGATAAGTCCAATGTTTGGACCTTCAGGAGTATGAATAGGACAAACTCTTCCGTAGTGAGATGGGTGCACGTCACGAACTTCAAGACCTGCTCGTTCTCGAGTAAGACCTCCGGGCCCAAGCGCAGAAAGCGTACGTAAATGCTCAATCTCGTAAAGAACATTTTCTTGTGCCATGAATTGTGAAAGCTGATTTGTAGTAAAGAATTCTTTAATACGAGCCTGAAGAGGACGTTGGTTTATAATATGAACTGGCAATGCAGTATCAACATCAATAGTAGACATTCTGTCTTGAATATTTCTCTTGATTTGCATCATACCGGTACGGAATTTCTGTTGTAGCATTTCACCAACGAAACGTACACGTCTCTGACCTAGGTGGTCGATATCATCTGCTTTCGCACCAGGAGTATTGTTTAGATCAATAATATTTGTGATAACAGTAACTAAATCTTCCTTAGAAATAGTTCGGCGAGCAAGCTCAATATCTTCCATAGTCTTTTCAAAACGACTATTGAATCGGAAACGTCCAACAGGAGAAAGATCATATCTTTCTGGTGTAAACAAAGAATTAATAAATTCTTTAGCGTTATCAGCAGTAGCCATATCACCATCTCTTAAACGCTTATAGATATCTATATAAGCTTCATTTAAACTTTTAGCTGGATCTTTTGCAAGACAAGCTTTTATCGCTTCATCCCAAGTAAGATTTTTATCAAAAGCTTTTAAGATTTCTTCATTAGTATGGTAACCCATTGCACGCAAAAGTGCTGTTGCTGGGAACTTTCGTTTCTTGTCCATTCTGACATAAATAGCTCCGTCAGATTCTGATTCAATTTCAATCCAAACTCCACGTGCAGGAATGATTTTTGCACCAAAGTATCTCTTGCCTTTACTTTCAGATTCTGTAAAGAAAACTCCAAAAGAGCGTGCCAACTGTGGCACGATTACGCGTTCTACTCCATTGATAATGAAAGTTCCATGAGCTGTCATTAAAGGAATTTCAGACATGAAGATTTCTTGTTCTTTAACAGTACCCAGAACTTTATTTGTTAGTTTAACTCGCGCCTTTAAAAGTCCTTCGAATGAAAGCTTGTTTACTTTTGCATGATTTTCGTCACACTTAGGTTCACCTAATGAGAAGGAAAGAAATTCCAACTGGAACTTTTTTCCAGAGTAATCTGGAATCGGAGAAAATTCTTTAAAAACTTCTTTAATACCATTTTCGACTAACCACTTGAAAGACTTTACCTGTGTCTCTATTAGGTTAGGAAACGGAACCAAGGCTTTTTTGTACCTTGAGAAAACTTTCTTCGGACGCTTTACTTCTGTTTGCATAAGTTTTTTCCCAAAAAACAATAACGGGGCAAAAATTCCTGCTATAAGCGGGAATAAAAAATACCTATTATTATTAGTTCGGACGCTAGTTAATTAATGCCTATAAGGCTGATAATAATAAACACAGAGGAGTACATCCGAAACTCAATCAGTCAATCCAACGTAGTATACTCGATTTAGGATTTTTGTCAAATTTATATAAAAACAAAAAAACTCACTTAGTATTATATATACCAAGTGAGTTTTCACTAAATTAGCTGAATGTTCAGGATTGACTTGTTTTTGTAAATTCTTCCCTCGCATTTAAGCTAAGATCAAAGAAGCCTGAACCTGCACGGAATTTTACATCTTCAGATTTTTTACCCAACTCAACCAGTTTTGCGACAATCATGTTTTGAATTAATTTATTTTTCAAAAAAAGATTAACACCTTTACCAGAAATAGAATTACGATCTCCTTGTGACGAAAAAGAAATGGAGTCGTTTAAAAAAAATGAATTTACAAAACAAAATTCGACTTTCTGGTCACATGCGGTTTTTGTTTTACTTAGCTCCTCCTCTAATTCTCTAAAGGATTCAAGCCATTTTTTTGGAAGTCTGGATGGAAAACCAAAAACGAAAATAACAATAGTTTTTTTCATAACAGTAAGGGTTTTTAGGTGAGTTTAATATTTTCAATGATTTACTTTTCTCTTTCTAAAGGATAGCACAAAAATAAATAAAAGTCAAATAAATAAAGCCCCCGACCTAGGTCGGGGGCTTTATTTTAGTATTTCTATAAAACTTTATTTATATTTGATTCGAATAGTCTTCTTTAGAAGTGTTACCTTCTTTATTTCAAGTCTTTTCTTGGTTTTATGAGAACGTCTTGAATTTTTTTTAGGACTAAGTGTGGTACTTCTTTTTGCCATGTTGATTTTATCTATTATTAATAAGAATACCTACATTATACTTAAAATGGTAAAAAAATCAAATTTATTTGAAAACTACAACTCGAATACATCTAACTCAAATGATAACTATACAATAGAATGCTTATGAGATATATTATATATGTGAACAATACACCATTAATCAAAAAAATTTCTTTTATTAAAACATTAGCTTCCGACATAAAAGTCGCAGCTATTTCTAGTAGTTCATCTTATGTAGTCAATCGAGTAATAAATAAAATAGATAAAGACCTAAACCTAATAATTGAACAAGGACCAGGAGACGGAGTAATGAGTAAAGCTCTCCTTTCCAAACTTTCTCCCAATGGGTCCTTGGTATTAATAGAAAGTAATTTAGAATTTGTACAAGAATTAAAGAAGATAAAAGACAAACGTATCACTATCTTTCATGGCACCGTTCAAGATTTTTATAAAAAAATAGACAAAAATTATCCAAAGGCAGATCTTGTTGTATCCAGTATTCCCTTCACCTTGGTAAAAAAAACAGAGAGAGAACAAATCATCAAACAAAGTTTTGAAATGCTTACTGACTCAGGAAGTATTATTATTTTCCACCAATATAGTCTATTAATGTCTAAATATGTTAAAAAGTATTTCAAGAATATATCCAATTTTTTTGAACCTAGAAATATAATGCCATGTTTTATTATTGTTGGTAAAAAACAATAATTCTTATTTTTATTTAGTTTTTTTGTTTATGAACAAATTTCAAATATACAAACGAGTACTTCCTAGTATAGGACCGATTATTTTTAGGAATATTTTTTTATTATCTAACGCTATTATATCTTTAGTTGTTGTTTTACTTTTTATTTTTGGTAATAATCAAGCTGCCTTATTCTTGGGTATTGTTGTTATTTTAAACATGCTAATTACTATAGTTCAAGATATCCAAGCACGTTTTATACTGGAAAACTTACAAATGCTCACTGCACTCCGAGTCGCTCGTTTGAATAAAGACGGAACTGAAGAAATAATACTTGCAGAAGAAATATTAAAAGGAGATAAATTAGGTCTCAAACTTGGAGACCAGGTACCTTGCAATGGTGTATTATTCAAGGCAAATAATCTAGAAATAAGTGAGGCTTTGATTACTGGTGAATCTGACTCTTTCTCTAAAAAAGAAGGTGAGAAAATCAGTGCGGGGGCAATAATAACATCTGGATCAGGAATCCTGATTGTTGAAGGTATTTTTAGAGAAAGTAGAATTTCTAAAATAACAGAAGATGTAAAAAAATATGCTTTAAATCCTAGCTCTATTCAGCGGGCAACAAATAAAGTCATCCAGTACACTGGTTATATTTTAATTTTAATTATTATATTTGTAGTCATTCGTGGATTAATTGTTCATGAATCCAGAATAGATATCGTAAACAATATTGGTTCGTTAGCAAGTACGATTATTCCACAAGGGCTCCTGGTCTTTGTAACATTATTGTTTGCAATTGGTGCTTCGAGCTTTTCTCGTCGTGGCATTCTCTTTCAAGAGATTAATGCAACAGAAAATTTAGGAAGAATAAAAAATCTTTGTATGGATAAAACAGGAACTCTAACAGACAATATTCTTGTTGTAGAAGATATGTACGCTTTCGACAGTGTACCCAAAGAAAGAATCGACAGCCTTATGTCGTCATATATCCGTGGTTCAGGAGATTCATCCCAAACAATTTTGTCTGTAAAAAATTACCTAAAAAAATACAAAGTGGAAGAAAAAAAGATATTAAATGCTCTTTCATTTTCTTCCTGGCGACAATATGGTGCGATTGAGGTAAATAATGGTGATGGTACAGAAGTGGTTTTGGTTGGCACACCTGAAGTTTTTTTATCTCAACTTTCAAATAAAGAAGAACAAAACTGGTTGAAAGATTTATTGAAAAAGTATTCCCATACAGGGAAAAGAATACTCTGTGTTGCTCGTGGAGAGATGGCTGATTTACAAAAAGATCTTTCTGAGTCAAAACTTTCTATTTTGGGAATATTTGTATTTGGTAATACCTTACGTAAAGGTATAGAAAATTCTATAAAATTCTTCCAAGACAGAGGCGTAAAAATACGAATCCTATCAGGAGATAATCCTGATACAGTCCAAGCTGTAGCCATGTCTTTGGGGATAAATAATAGTGAAACCGTTGCTACTGGAGCGATGATTAAGAAATGGGATGAAACAAATTTCAATAAGAATGCACATTCCTATACTATCTTCGCGCAGATTTTACCAGAGCAGAAAGTTCAACTTGTAGAAGCGTTTAAAAAAGACGGCTTCACCGCAATGGTTGGAGATGGAGTAAATGATGCACTCGCAATGAAAAAAGCTGACATCGGTATAGCCATGTTTGACGGAGTTCCAGTCACCCGCCAGCTGGCGGGAGTTGTACTTATGAACAATAGTTTTTCTGATCTTCCAGAAGCAGTTGAGCTCGCTGATAATTTTATTAGAAGTATTGAAATCAGTGCAGGAGTATATATCAACCAAAGTCTTTTAGGTCTTTTCTTTTTTATTATTATAAGTTTTATGGGTTTCGCCTACCCTCTTATGCCTCTTAACATAACAGTAATAAACTATTTTACTGTTGGGTTTATCGGTGTTGTGATTACCTATTGGGCATTCCGACCAACACAAAAAATTATTTTCTCTAATAGAAAACCATTTTTGTCTCGAGTCATGCCCTTAGTTATTTCATGCGCTGTTATAGAAGCAATTGGTGCAGCAGTTATATTGGTATTAAGCCCGGATTATTTAAAGACCTCAACATCAAATACTTTAGTACTACTTTCTTTTATAGTTTTTGGATTTTTATTTTTTATAATGGCAACTAGTGTTTATTCAGACAAGCTTATTAAGAAACAAAAATTGCACATATTTTTAATAGGTATATTTGAGATTATATTATTGATATTAATGTCAAAATCAACTTTATTAACTAATTTTTTTGACATTACTACTCCATATCCTTCTTTAGGATATATTTCAAAAACCTTCATAGTTATTTTTATTTTTGGAAGTATTCAATATTTAATTGTAAAAAAATATCTTAGAAAATAAGTTATTTAATGCGACCGTAATCATCTTCCTGACGGACAATATCAGCTTCATCAAACTCACCAAAAGCTATTTCTAAAATCTTGGCTGGTTTATCTTTCCCTATCAGTCTATGAGTCATTTTCTTTTCAATAAAAAATTCATCACCAATTTTGGCCTCAATTTTTTGGCCATTTATTTCAAGAATTGCTTCACCTTCGATTAATTTCCAAAATTCTTCTCGGTTATTATGATACTGAAGACTACATCTTTGTCCTGGATTGATAGTTAATATTTTTACACTAGACGATCCATTTAAAGTTAAAATCTCTTCATCTCCCCAAGGTCTTTTATCGTAAATTATTTTCATAATATTATTTCTTTAATTATATTTTTTGTTTCATCGACATTATGTACATTAATATATGATACTCCTGTTTTTACTACAGAAAAATCATTACCTCCTTCAAAAATAGCGTCACCAACAAATAATACCTCATCTACCTTAATATTTAAATACTCACAAATTTTTTCTATTGTAAAACCTTTATCAATCATTTTTTCTGTAATATCAACAGATGTCATACCGCCAATCTCAACAGAAAAATCAGGTAAATATTTATCCAAAATCTTTTTAATTTCTTTTCTTTTTAAGACGTCTATATCCCAAACTTTTTTTAGTTCTACAGGAGCCTCTTGTCCCAAAGCTGAAAAAGTAAATTGAGTTCCCCTGTCTTCAAGTGTTTCTCCAAAAGTTTCTTTTGGTAAAAAATCTACTTCCTTATACATATGGTCAAATGCATCTAGAATCTTTTTTTTATCTTGCTCTACTAATTGATGCTCATATATTTTATTCCAGTCCCTACCATTAAAATTATACATCATCGCTCCTTTAGTGGGGAAAATATACAGATTTTTAAGTTTCTCAATATCAGAAGCAAGATGGTTAATTACCTGCTTCTGCAACTGAGGAAAACCACCCCCGGTAATAATAGCCACTTTTTTGACACCTAAAAGTTCATTCAAAAGACTTACCATTTCTTGATCCAAACCCTGCTTACTTTCTGCTAAAGTACCATCTAGGTCAAAAACTATAACTTTTTTGTTTCTAAAATCCATATAATTGAATTATATCGAATTTTTTAAAATATACTAATAAACTTTGCTTGCGTTTATATTTAGATGTAATAAAATAAGTAATGTACTAATACATGAGACTCTATTAACGATATTTTTCTATTCAAACAGATGTATTTAATAAAAAAATATAATGTCTAAAAACATAAAAGTTGAGACTATTATTCCTATAGGTTTTTATGAGTCTGGCAAAAATCATTCTATTTTTTGCAGAACAAAAGAACAGCCTGAAAATATTTTTATTATTCCAAGCAAAGATGAGAGCTTAAGTAATTTTTCTAAAAAAAAGGAACTAGTTATTTTTAAAACAGGTTTTTTAGAAAAGAAATTAAAACCAGAAAATATTGACAATATAGTTTCTTCTAAAGAAGACAAAAATAACATTCTTACCTTCACTTACAAAAAAGGAAACACAAAACACCTCTATCTAGCATTTTCAAGAAAAGACAATCTATGTATTGTACAGGGTCCAATATCAAAAATAAAAAATAGGGGTGGTCTCGTATCTAATTATTCTCATGACAAGAATTATTTTGTTTATTATGGTGAATCTTCTATCCACACCACTTTTTCTAAAGATCTTAAAAGATGGAGAAAAAATGAAGAACCTGTTTTAAAACCTAGGCCTGGTTTTTTTGACAAAGACAGCTTGAAATTTATTAGTTCAAAAGTAATGGACAAAGGTATTTTAGTTTTTTATGATGCATCAATTAAAGAAGGAGAAAATACCAAGATCCAAATCGGGTTGGCTATGTTTTCTTTATCTAATCCAAATAAACTTATCTGGCGTGCCGATGAACCAATTTTTGAAAACGAAATTCCTTACGAAAAAGATTTTGAAACAAAAGGAATTATTTTTTCCGATAGTAAATTTTCTATTTATTGGTATTCTGAAAAAACAGGAACACTTTGTACTATCCTCGATCTTCCCTTTGCATTTAGAAAAATTAAAGAAAAAATAGAGAAAATAGAGAAACATCAAGACAACCCAATAATTTCTCCAAAAATAGTAAACAACAAGGATTGGATGACTGAAGGAACATTCAATCCAGCGGCATTATTTCTTGATAACAAGATACACCTATTGTTTAGAGCCATTGGAAATGATGGCATATCAAGGGTTGGTTATTCTTGTAGTAAAGATGGAATTCATTTTGATGAGTTACACCCAGAACCAGTATTTTCATTGAAGTATTCTCATATGGGTGATAAAAAATTAGTTAAAAGATATGATCCAGTCATGTACCCTTCAGGTGGAAGTTGGGGTGGTTGTGAAGATCCTAGAATGGTCAACATAGATGGAAAAATATATGTTACCTTTAATGCTTTTGATACCTGGGATAATATTCGTGTAGGTCTTATCACTATTGATGATGAGGATTTTTCAAATAACAATTGGGACAAATGGAGTACCCCTAAACTTATTTCAGCAAGAGGTAGAAATAAAAATTGGGTATTATTTCCAGAAAAAATAAATGGTAAGTTTGCTATTTTACACAACCTCTATTCAACTGATCCAAATAAAGTTGTAGTTGATTATATAGACAATATCGAATCTATTGGATCCGAAGGCCTAGATCTAACCAGTCCAGACCCACAAAAAATGCCCAATAATAAAATAGTCTGGCACAACAGAATGAGAAGTGTCGGTACTCCTCCTATAAAGACAGAGGCGGGTTGGCTGGTATTTTACCATGCGACTGACAGAGCAGAACCTTCAAAATACAAAATAGGAGCAATGCTTTTGGATTTAACTGATCCTACAAAAATAATTTCCAGACTTTCGACACCAATAATTACACCAGATATGTGGTATGAAAATGAAGGTAAGCCAGGAATAGTCTACGCGTGTGGTGCTGTTGTTAAAGATGATACTTTGTTTATATATTACGGTGGTGGTGATAAATTTGTTTGTGTAGCCACCATTCCTTTTAAGAAGTTTGTAGATAGTTTTAAAAATATTTCAGAGTTAGTTCCTTTTATTAGTAAAGTAACTTTTTCTTAAATTTATGTTCACAATAAAAAAATCACCACGTAACCCCATACTATCCCCTAATGCAAGTGAACCTTGGGAAGCTGAGGCGGTTTTTAATTGGTGCCCAGTAAGAGATGGCAAAAAAATACATTATGTTTACAGAGCAATGTCTTCTTCCGAATCTTATTTCGGTGGCAGCATGAACATCTCTTCTATTGGTTACACCTCAAGCGAGGATGGAACAAGTTTTTCTGAAAGAAGACAACTAATAGCCCCAGAACATTATTGGGAAAGATACGGTTGTGAAGATCCAAGAGTTACTAAAATAGATGACAAATTTTACATCTTTTATACTGCCCTTTCAAATTATCCTTTCAACGCAGAAGGCATAAAAATTGCTGTCGCAATAACAAAAGATTTTAAAAGTGTAGAAGAAAAATATCTTATTACTCCTTTTAACGCAAAAGCGATGGCTCTATTTCCAGAAAAAATAAATGGTAAATACGTCGCGGTTTTATCTGTAAATACCGATCTACCACCAGCAAAAATATGTTTTGCCGAATTCGATAAATTAGAAGATATGTGGGATCCATTATACTGGGATAAATGGTATAGAGAATTAGACCAACATAGCATAGATCCACGCAGGACAAATTATGATCATGTTGAAGTCGGAGCTGTCCCAATAAAAACAAAAGAAGGTTGGTTATTTATTTATAGTCACATAGAAAATTACTTCAAAGAAAACAATCCCTTTCAAAAGGTCTTTGGTATAGAAGCATTACTTTTAGATTTAAATAATCCTAAAAAAATAATTGGCTGTACTAAAGGTCCAATGTTTACTCCCACCGAAATTTATGAAAGATTCGGTCAGATTCCAAATATTGTATTTCCTTCTGGTGCGTTAATAAATGAAAAAAAATTAGAAATATATTACGGAGCAGCCGACTCTGTCTGTGCCAGAGCTTCGGTCAATTTAGATAATCTTTTAAGTGGTCTAATGCCAAATTCCATGAGTACTTATTTTACTAGGTATGAAAAAAATCCAATCCTTACCCCAAGGGAAGGTGTATCATGGGAAATGCACGGAGTTTTTAATCCTGCTTCAATTCAAATAGGAAATACAACTCACATACTTTATCGTGCCATGTCTGAAGATGACACTTCTTATGTCGGTTATGCTTCTTCAGAAGACGGCTACAATATTTCCTATAGAGAAGATAGACCTATTTATGTCCCGAGAGAACTTTTTGAAAATAAAAGTCATCCAGGAAATAGTGGATGTGAAGACCCGCGCCTAACTCTAATCGATGACGAAATTTATATGTGCTATACAGCTTACAATGGCATAAATCCTCCCAGAGTTGCATTAACTTCTATTAGCAAAGAAAATTTTTTAAATAAAAAATGGGACTGGAAAAAACCAATTATTATTTCTCCTCCAAATATAGACGATAAAGATGCCTGTGTTTTTCCAGAAAAAATATATGAAAAATATTTAATTTTACACAGAGTGTATTCTGATATCTGCGCAAACTATGTTGATTCTCTAGATTTTATAAATGGACCACTCCATATCGCAACACCAATCCTTCTTCCAAGAAAAGGCATGTGGGATAGTCAAAAAGTTGGCATCACTGCACCTCCAATAAAGACCTCAAAAGGATGGTTGTTACTGTATCATGGTGTTTCTTCCAATCACCACACTTATCGAGTGGGATTGGCCCTTTTAGACCTTCACAACCCAACTAATGTGATAGCTAGAGCCAGTCAACCAATATTCCAACCAGAAACTCCTTATGAAAAATTTGGAGTGATTCCAAATGTAGTTTTTCCTTGTGGTACGACAGTTAGAAATGGCACACTATTTATGTATTATGGAGGAGCTGATAGTGTAGTCGGAGTTGCTACAATTTCTCTTGAAAAACTCTTAAATTCATTATTTTAATTTTTATAAAATTAACCAAAACTTAACCTGGTAGCTCTTTTGTTTTTTGTAGAAGTATTTTATACATCTCTATCATAGAAATACAGAGAGACAAAACTATTGGTCCAAAAATAAAACCAAGTGGACCAAAAAATATTACTCCACCGATAATGGAAAAAAGAATAAAAATAGACGGTGCTTCTAAGCCCTTACCAAAAAAATAAACAGAAAGCATATTGTCGACAAAAAAGATGATTAGAATACCCGATGAACCTATTCCAATTGCCGAAAAAATATTACCAGTAAGTATCAAATAAACAACGGTCGGTATAATAACAAAAGGAGTACCAACCCCAGGTATTATCCCAATAATACCTGCAATACTTCCCCATATTAAAGCATTAGGAATACCAAATAAGAAAAATACAGTCGTCAAAAGAACCCAACGTATTAATCCAACAAGAAGTGTACCTCTTATTACTGATGTTACGGCCTTATGTACAGACCCAAGAATTTCTTTATTTTGTTCTTTTCCAAAAGGACTCAATGAAATTAACGAAGAAAATATTTTTTCGCCATCACGCAAGAAGAAAAAGAATGTGATTAAAAGAAAGAGTGTTTGAAAAAACAAATAAGCTGTTTGTGATAAAAGTGTACTGAAATTGTTTGAAACAAAAGAAAGCACAGTAGAAGCATAATCAGATATATGAAAAGAAAAATTTGGAAACAACGGCTGAGCAATAGATTCGATAGTAGACTGCACAACCTGGATCGATTGACCTGGATCATTTTGAATTGAAGAAAAAAGAACCTGTATTTGACCTAGAATTTGTAACCCAAAAAATATAATTGGAATTATTAGAAAAACAAGACCTAGAAGTACTATTATAATAGCAAAAAAACTTTTACCTCCCTTGTAGGAATGCAGCATTTTTTTGTACAATGGTCGAAAAAGCATACTCAAGACTGCAGCCAAAACTAGAATACTTAAAAATGGTCGAAAAACAAAAAATGTCAGGACTAATATCCCTGCACAAAGAACTGAAAACGATATGATTTCTAATCTCTTTTTTTCCATAGGTTAATTGTAGCAATAAACTTGAAACATAAACAGTTTTACTTGTCTTTTAAATGCCCATACCTTTTAGAATAAACATAGGTCAATGACGCACCAAATAAGAAAATCTGCACAGAGTAATAAATCCAAAGAAGAAGGACAACGAACGCTCCAGCAGCTCCAAAAACTGAAGCCCCAACCAACTTCTCTAAATAAATATTAATAAAAAATTTACCGACCATAAAAAGAATAGTCGTAATAAATGCTCCACGGACAAGCTCTCTCCAGGGCAATTGTCTCTTTGGTAAGAAACGATAAATAAACACAACTAAAAAATTTAATATTAAAAAAGAAAATATAAAAGTACTAGCTTGAAACAAATATGTCATATTTGCCAGAACTGGAGAATACCCAGAAATAAAACTAAGAACAGCACTGAACACCAACGAAGCAATAAACAAAAAACCAAGAATCGGGATTACAGAAAGTGAAAGAAGATGAGAAGAAAAAAAGTATTTCCAACCTTTTGTCTCTTTTCCTGTTTGTTCAGTATCCCATAGGTCATCTAGTGAATTTTTTAGTTCGTAGAAAACTCCCAATGTTCCCACAACCAGAGTAATAATACCGGCAAGAATAGTTATAAAATCTAATTTTATTTCACCAATACCTGTCAAAAGAGACTGAATAAAATCTGCACTTTGTTCATTTATCAAAATACGAACTTGCCCAACGATTTCTGTTTGGATATAACCATGACCCAAAAATGAACCAATAACGACAAGAAAAAGTGTCAACAATGGAACAATAGAAAAAATAGTGTAATACGAAAGCGCCGCACCCATACGTGAAGCACGATGGTTTTGCCAATGAAAAAATGAATCTTTCAGAATAGAGATTATTATTTTTAATTTCATTAGATATTTTAAAGAAAAATCTTTACTTCCTCCAAAACTTGAGTGAGAGATTTTCCAGATTTTACTATATAACCTTCTGCTCCGAGATCTATTATTTTTTTTATATCATCATTTTGACCTAAAGCAGTCAAGACAATCACAGGAATATTTTTTGTTATTGGTGATTCTTTGAGTTCCTTCAACATTTCAAAACCATTTTTCCTTGGCATCATAATATCCAAAAGAATTAAATTTGGTTTGTGAGTTTTGGTTAAGTCTAATCCCTGTACTCCATCAAAGGCTTGTATTACCTCAAAACCAGCCTCTAAAAACTCTTCATTTAATGCATCAGAAATAACTTTATCATCTTCCACTATAAGAACTACTTTTATTTTATCATTGTTCATTTTTAATAAAAAATTATTTTTAAATTTAGATTTTTAAACTAAAGTATTTTCTTTTTGTTTTTCAATAAAAGCTTTTACCTTCTCAACAATTTCTCCGACGGCATGCTGAGATTTTACGATATAATCATCAGCACCAAGCTGAAGACCTTTTTTCAAATCTTCATCACTGCCCAACATTGTAAGGATGACTACAGGAATACTTGCTGTTTTGGCGGATTTCTTAAGTTCTTCTAAAACTTCAAAACCATGTTTTTTGGGCAAAATAAGATCAAGCAAAATTAAATCTGATTTTTCTTCCTTAGCCATACCCAAAACAGAACCACCATCAAATGCTTGTTTTACATCAAAACCAGCCTCACTTAATTCTTCATAAAGAACTTTGGCCAATATTTTATCATCTTCAACTAAAAGAATTTTCGTTTGATTCATACTGATATATTATATCACAATAATAATTTGTGCAATACTTAGGCTAACGACCTTGTACCTTCTTTAGCAACTGAAGTCAAAGGAATTTCGACATAAAATGTGGTGCCTTTATTCAGCTCAGACTCAAACCATATTTTACCACCTAGGAGTTTAGTAGCCTCTTTGGCAATATAAAGTCCGACTCCTGTGCCACCAGCTTTAATACTCATTGCGTTTGAAGCACGGAAAAACTTTCCAAAAATACTTTTTTGCTCATCTTGTGGAATACCGACACCAGTATCACTAATAGTTACCAAAAAAGTATCTTCTTTTTTTTCTAAAAAAATCGTAATATTCCCATTATCAGGAGTATATTCAATAGCATTTATCAGCAAAGACTGAAAAATATTTCGAAGTGTATTTTTGTCTGTAATTACTTCAAGTTCTTTTAAATTATTTTTAAAACTCAAAACCAAATTTTTACCTTTTAAAAGAAACTGAAAATCATTTAAGTAGCCATTTAAAAATTCTACTAAGTCAAAAGCCTCAACGGTAACACTAATCACGCTCGATTCAATACGCGCTATATTCAAAAGAGAATCAACCATCTCTGTCAAATTGAAAGCTAATTTCTGAATATCACTCAGTTGCTCTAATTCTTTTGGTGGAATATCTGATTTCTTTAGGATACGTTCAATTGTCCAACGAATTCCAGTTAGAGGAGTACGAAGTTGATGGGAAGCGACAGAAGCAAATTCACTTTTTGCTCGATCAATTGCTTTTTCTTTAGTAATGTCACGAAACACATCTATAGCTCCTATTATTTCTGAGTTAAGAATAACAGGTGTTGTTGTTATTGCTACAGGAAACTTTGTCCCATTTTTACGAACATAAAAGTAACTAGTAGTAGTAGTAGTAGTAGTAGTAGTAGTAGTAGTTTTTGTTCCTAAGGCTGAAGTAATTGGTCGTAATTTTTCAGGAATATTATTACCCTCTTCGTCCTGCAAAATAATTGCATCACTAAAAAATTTACCTATGACTTCTATACTATTGAAACCTAAAAGATCTTCAGCTGTATTATTCATTAAAATAACTTTCCCTTCTTTGTTGATAGCGATAACTCCTTCCCCAATATTTTCCAACAAAGCCTCATCTTTTGCTTTAGCTTCAGAAAGTTTTTCTTCCTCAACCTGTAAATCTTCAAGAATATTTCGAGTAGCCACAACCGCATTTTTTAATCCTTCTTCTGATTGTTTTCGCAGAGTGATATCTTCTTCGGTACCAACAAAACCGACAAGGCTACCTCCTGTATCAATAATTGGAGATATATGTGCAAGAGCATAATATTCATCCTGATTTTTTCTTCTATTTTTTATTTCTCCAAAAAAAGAACTACGATCATATTTTATGGTCTTCCAAAGATTCCTATAAAAATCAGCAGGCATTAAAGCTCCCCATAGTCTAGGTGTGTTACCTATTATTTCATCATTGGAATAACCAGTTGTGTCTTGTGCACCTTTATTAGCATAAATAATCACACCATTAACATCGGTAATGATAAAATGATTACTAGAATTTTCTATTGCCAATAAATATTTTTCAAGATTTTGGTTGTTAGACTTAATTTGAGAACTTAAAATCCACAAAAAGATAGCTACAACAATAACAGTTATGGACACAATAAATCCTTCTATGCTATAGAATATTGTTTCAACAATTATTGTATGTTCTGGTACTGAGTTAATTAAACTATTTAAAAAGTAGTCAATTAAAAAATGCATTACCACAATAATAAACATAGAACCAACAAGGGTTACTAATATAATCACTTCCAAGTTTTTTTTATTTATTTTAGTCATTTTTTAGAGATGGGTCTGGATAAAATTGTTCAAAAATTATATCTTGTGGGGATATGCCTTTTTCATTTAAATATTTACTAACGAAATCAACAAAACCTTTAGGTCCAATAACTGACCAAATAACCTTTTGGTTAATAAGCTCACCTAGTGAATCCTTCAAAACTCTTTCTTTTAAGAGACCACAAGTACAATAAAGTTTAAAATTTGAGTTTTCTTTTTCTATCTTCCTTAATTCATCAAGATATACTATCTCTTTTTCATTTGTATTTACATAGATAAGTATAATCTTACGACTCGAATGATTTTCATTTGAAAAACGAATCATACTTAAAAATGGAGATACTCCAATTCCACCCGCCAAAAAAACAATAGGCAATGAATTATTTTCCGGAAGCTTCAGAGGTCCAAAAGGTCCTGAAAAAATAACCTCGGTCTCAGGTATAATTTCTGTTAAAGTTTTATTGTATCCACTTTCAGTATTTCTAAAAACAATACCCAATTCGCCCTTTTTATTTGGAGAAGAACTTATAGAAAACATTCGGGTGTTACCTTTTACATCAGGATATTTTAAGATAGGAATCTGAAGCCAAATGTATTGTCCTGCAATAAAATTAAAATCCGCAGGCACTTTGATTACCACTTCAGTAGTACGCATAGCAATTTGTTTTACAGAAGTAATTATACCCTTTTGAGCTAAATTCATATATTAAATATTTTTATTATCACTATCATTACATTTTTTAATTTTTTCCATCAACTCTTCATTTTCTTTTTTTAGTTCTACCATTTTTAATTCTCTACCAATCATAACTTTATTAAAACTTTCGAGTTCTTTTATTCTATTAGAAAGTTCTTCTGTTCGTTCATTTATTTTAGTCTCAAGTTCCTTATTGACCTCTTTAATTTTTTCTTCTATTTTTTTGCGCTCAGAAATATCCCGAACAACAGCATGAAGAAAGGTATTACTATTCTGTTCTACTTTTGACAAAAGTACTTCTGTTGGGAACTCATCTCCATTTAATCTTTTATGAGTCCACTCGAAAAAATTTGATCCCTCTTTCATTGCTTTTTCTATCATCTCTTTTGATTTTTCGTCTGAACGACTTCCATCTGGTTGTAATAAAGGAGACAAGACCCAAGGTTCATGATACAGAAGATCTCCTTCACTACTAGCTCCAAATAATTTTATTGTTGCAGGATTAACTGAAGTAAATTTCCATTCCGGTGGTTCAAGGGTCATTATAGCATCACGAGATGATAAAAAAAGAGCTTTATATCTATGACCACTAGCTTTTAATAATTCTTCCTCCAATCTTTTGTGCTCAGTAATATCACGTGCAATAGCATATGTGACTCCTTTATCTTTATTAAAACTTGAATGCCATGAAAACCACAATATTTTACCATTTTTGCAAATATAACGATTCTCAAAATTTGATGAGTAACCTATTTTAATTTGTCGGGCCATTTCATCGAGTGTTGATTGTTTATCGTCAGGATAAACGAAATCAATAAAAGGTTTTGATAAAATTTCATCTTCAGAATATCCCAGTACTTTTAAACAAGCTGGGTTCACCCTCTTAAAAGCACCATTCGGGTCAGCTATAACCATAATATCAGAAGATAAACTAAAAAATTGTTCGCAATCTGATTCACTATTTATTTTATTATTGTCTTCCATATATTTTATTCTGATACCTTACTATTATTTATAAAAATATTCTAAAATTATGTTATATATTAGCCAATCTTTTCAATCTCAGCAGGTAAGTATTTTTTCATTTTATTTATATTTTCTTGCATTTTATCAATACGAGTTTCGACTTCTGCTTCTTTGCTTGCAATTGGTTTTAAAGACATGTGAGTCTCTTTTAAAGAGTGTAAATCATTTTCTAATATTGCTGTTAATTTTCTTACATCCATTCCAATAACTGTTTTATAAGCATCACTTTTATTTTTTCTAGAAACATAATACCAACCATAAAAACCAGCTATTGCTATAAAAATAAATATCAACAAAAGAACAATCTCAGACCAGCCTAATTGTAAAAAACCAATCGAAATAATAGGCTGAGCTCGTATATTTATAAATTGAGTTTCTGCAGGATAACTCGAAGCACCTAGGTCGTTTATCGCTACGACTGTCAATGTATATTGACCAACAGGTAATGGATTTTTAATTAAGATGTCCCAATTTCCAGACGAATCAACTGTTCCTTTTCCATTAAACACTTCTTGCCCATTCAAACTATTCAATTTAACTTGCACACCCAATCCTGCATTAACTTTTCCAGAAACATAAACAAATTCCCCAAAAGAAACAGATTTATTAAACAACCCAACGGTCGGTGTAGCCAAAGGTACGATTTCTAAACTAACACTATCCTCTGCAGAATTCCCAGCACTATCAATAGCTTGGACAACGACACGATGCTGACCAGGACTTAATACAGGCAAAATTAACGTCTCTTTTTGGGAAATAATTTCATTAGTATTATCTATGCGTACTATATAATTTGCAATTCCAGAAATACTATCACTAGTACTGAAAGAAAATGATGGTGAAGGATTCTCAGTCTTAAATCCATCAACAGATGAAACCTTAAAAGGAAGTGGAGGAACAGTATCAATGGCAATCCTATAATTATTGGTAATACCCCAACCGATATTATTTTTGAAACGTATATGCAAATATGATACACCATTACCAAGAGGTGGAAATGATTTATTATCAAAAAGACCCTCTCCAGTAGATGGATTGAAAACTGGAATTTTATTTAACACCGCTGCAACCTCCGTGACGTCTTTTGGTAAATTCCAGTTAACAACAAAATTTTGTGAGACATCATGCCAACTGTCCGGTTTTGGATACAATAAAACAGAAATGACTGGCTTGGCTGGAGCGTTAGGGGCAATTTCCGGGGTTGGATTTGTTACAGTGGGAACAATAACAGAAACAGTTGTTTTCACTAAGCTACTAAGTTCAATCCCCTTGGTCGCTGTTAATACATTTGTACCAGAACCATCACTCGCAGTAACCGCTGAGTCATTGAGAGTCAAACTTATAGTGCCTGTGCCTATCACTTTAAACACAACCCTTAAAACCTGTAGGGATTTACCAGATAAACCACTTGTTGATCCACCAATAAAATTGATAGTACCAAGAGTCTTATCAACAGAAGGTTCAACTAACCAAAAATTCAAAACTGAATCAGTTTTATCAACATTCACAACACTAACCAAATCTTTGGTATATTGCAGAGTAGCTTGTGCCGCATTAATACCGACACTTTCACTGTCTATTTTCAAATCAATACTAAACTCGTCACCAATCGACAAAGAATCTTTGTTACTAAAAAGATTTATTGTCGCAGCATTTACTCCGTAAGGAAAAAACAAAACAAAAGCTGCAATCACAAGACCACTCACCCACCATTTATTATTATTATTCTTAATATTTTTTTTATTTTTATTCATAATTATTTTTTATAAATAGTTCGTGAGAAAATACTTAAGTCTTGAATATTCACTTTGCCATCGTGGTTCAAATCTATTTTAGTTCTTTCTAGATTATTTTTATTATACCATAGTGATAAAAAGATACTCATATCACTTACATTTATTTTACCATCCGAATTAAAATCCGTTGGCGTTATCAAGTATCTCGTCAAATTAAAATCCTGTGTTGGAGAAAATTCACTAAAGAATCCTTCAGAAGTGGTCTGTCTGACTCTTAAACTATGTTTTCCTAAACCAAGTGCTGCTGTGTTCCAAAGAAGATTATACGCGCCATCAGTGGCTGCTACTACTTTATCAGCAACAACCGTACCATCTATTTCAAACTGGACTGTACTGTTTGGTGTTGTAAAACCATTTACAGAAAGGAAATCACCTTTAGGTAAATAAGTTCTAAGTAAATCAACAGTTGGTGACATAACTAAACCTTTTACATCAAGACTAGGAACTCCATCTTTTAGAGTAAAAATTTTAGCTTGAGAAACACGACCATTCTTATCAGTGATTAGAAGACCGTATTGATTGGCGTCTGATAAGGCGGAACTAAAATTAAAACTAAATTTACCATCTGTTGTTTTCACAAGATCTTGCTTTATAGGAATAGCCCCATTGGAAATAGCAAATGCGGTTAAATTACCGGTTGGAAATGCTTGACCAGAGAAAGATATTGTTGGAATAACGGGCGCTACATAAACACTCACCGCTCCTCCACCACCACCGGAGACTACTGGTGGAATTGCTGAGAAAATTACATTTTGAGTTGAGGTGAAGATAAGAGTTGTTGGTGGTGTAATATCGCTTAAGGAGAGATTGACTGTCTCAACTATAGAATCAGAAATATTTAAAGTACCGACACCATTAATAATATCAACAAGGCCTGAACCTGTGGCACTACCAGAAGTAACTAAATTAATATCTTCTTGGAAAGTACTATCAACATTTCCTAGATCATCAACAGCCTTCACAGTCACTGTTGTTGACCCTCCAACTTGAACATCGGATGGATCGATTATAATAAACTTTGTCGCGACAATCGCAGCAGAAGCAACAGTGAAGCTATTTGAAATACCGGTTTCAGATCCACCTGTATGTGTTGCTGTTATTGTAAATGCACCAGCATTGGAAAGTGTTACAGAATGAGCAGATAAAATACCTGCTGTAAATGAAGAGGTTATACCACTACCAGAAGAAAGTGTACCGGTTGAAGAAATATCAGCCGTACCAGTGAAACCTGTAGCTATATTACCAAAAGAATCTTTTGCAGTAATTTTAATATCAAAAGGTACAGCTATCGTTTGTGTACCAATAGAACCCCCACCACTCGCTTCAACAATGAAACTAGCAACTGTGCCAGGGTTCACATCAAAAGTATTACTCGTAAAGAATTGAGTATCACCAGTCTTTGTAGCAGTAATTGTTTTACCTGCACCAGATTGGGTGACTATTACATTTTGAGTCAATACTCCAGAAACAAAATTATTGGAAATAGTTGGTGTGATACTACCAGCTGTTGTGGAGAAATCAACCGTACTAGTGAATGAAGTTGCTGTATTATTATGGATATCTTTTGCAGTTATAACTACACCAATATCTGAGCCGGCTGTCTGGGGAGATGAAATAGTATCCATACTGAAGTGATCAAAGACATCCGGATTAAAAGTTATATCTCGAGTATTTAAACTAAGAGGAGGAACATCTGGATTGTTGTCAGCTAAAGACAAAGTAACAGTTTCTGCTGTAGTATCAGAAATATTTATTGTACCCACACCACTATTTATATTAAAACTAATACCTGTATTGGCTGTAGAATTACCAGTAGAATTTAAAACAAGAGAACTATCTGTTCGACTGTATGAAGTAGCTAGATTATTACCACCATCTACAGCTTTAATAGAGACAACGACAGTATCTCCAACAGTAGCGCTGGAAACTACATCAAAGATGAATTGAGTTGGTGCAACTGGAGCAATACTTACAATAATACTATCAGTTCCGTCAGTAGCAGAAGTATGATTGGAAGCAGTAATTACCCAGGTACCTTCATTGTCATCATAATACCAGAAATTTACTAATGATTGACCGTCAGGAATTGAGATAGAAGTTATTACGGTTCCGTCTGTCGCTTCATCGTAAAATTTACTAGTAACACCTGATGTAGTATAAAGATAAACTACATCTGACCCGCCAGTAACTAGATTATTGTTTTGGTCTTTACGTGTGACAGTGTAACCTATTCTGGTACCAGC
The DNA here is from genome assembly GCA_036169735.1 of Minisyncoccota bacterium. Lineage (GTDB taxonomy): Bacteria > Patescibacteriota > Minisyncoccia > Phycocordibacterales > UBA9973 > UBA9973. The sequence continues at coordinate 14,116 of JAVHNX010000009.1, read as the reverse complement.
TGTCATGTTGCCTGGATTATTTACAATAAACTTCGCGGTCACTCCTGAGTTAACTACAAATGAATTACTAATACCATTTTCAGCACCTCCTGTCTTGGTCGCAGTAATAGTCTTACCTGCACCAGATTGGGTGACTATTACATTTTGAGTCAATACTCCAGAAACAAAATTATTGGAAATAGTTGGTGTGATACTACCAGCTGTTGTGGAGAAATCAACCGTACTAGTGAATGAAGTTGCTGTATTATTATGGATATCTTTTGCAGTTATAACTACACCAATATCTGAGCCGGCTATTTGGGGAGATGAAATAGTGTCAAAACTAAAGTGATGCAAATTGCCTGGTGAAAAAATAACATCTTGTGTTGAACTAACATTTAAGTTAGTCAGTGCAGTATCAAGAAGAGATAAATCTACTGTCTGAGCCGTATTATCAGTAATACTTTTTGTAACTGTACCATTTACCAAATGCACTAAACCAGTACCACTCACAAAAGTTGCATCACCAGATAATACCAAAGTAACATCCCCTGTGTAGTCACTCACTAAAGTATCTGAACCATCTTGTGCTTGAATCGTAACATCAACATTATTACCGACTGTATTGTCTGTAGGATTTATAATAACAAATTTGGTTGCTGAAGAATTAACAGTGAAAGTATTAGAAGTGCCAGTTTCTGTGCCACCCGTATGAGTCGCAGTGATTGTTCTACCTGCACCATAACCTGTCAAAGTAACATTCTCTGTTTTTATACCTCCCACAAAAGATCCAGAAGTAGTGGGACTAATGGAACCTGAATTAGTGGTTAAATCAACAGTACCGACAAAACCAGTCACGGTACTGCCACTGTTATCTTTGGCAGTAATAACAATATCAAAAGCTGTACCAGCAGTTTGAGTACTGATTGTATCAATTGTGAAATGATCAAGAACAGGTGTATTAACTACAAAAGTAGCAGTCACAGAAATATTTGCAACTACATTTGAATCAGTTCGAGCAGCAGTCAAAACTCCGTCACTCCATGAAGTGAAATGATAACCGGAATCTGCAACTGCAATGACTTCTGTTCCACTAGTATTGTAATCAACTGTCTGAGGTGTTGTGCCAGTAATGGAACCATTGGCTCCGGCAATATAAGTAAGAGTAAAAGTTTTCAAAGTATAAACTGCTTGAACTGATGCATCGCCTGTCATTGTAAATGAACACGGAGATGAAGTTGTACTATCACAAGATGCAGCAGCTCCTGTTGCTATCCAACTTGTAAAGTTAGAACTAGCATCAAGTGTAGCTGTGACAGATACTGAAGTTCCAGAACTTACTGTGCCTGGAGATGTCCCTCCATATACTCCAGTTCCTGTACCAGTGGAAGCTGGACGAGTGAAAGTAAAATTAGTAACTATATTCCAAGTAAAAGTAGCCGGTGTTTGATCTATATTCCCTGCTGTATCAGTGGCCTTAACAGAAAATGTATGTGAACCATCAGATAGAGATGTATAATTTTTTGGACTAGTGCATGAAGAGTAACCAGCTCCATCTAGATCACATTCAAAGGTTGCTCCAACTTCATTGGAAGAGAAAGTAAAGGAAGCGGAAGTTGAACTTGTAGGATCAGTAGGATGGGTCAAGATAGTAGTATCTGGATTCGTTCGATCAAAAACAACACTTGAAGAATCAGTTGTTGTTGAAACTTGTGTACCTGCATTTCCTGCTAGGTCAGAAAAATTAATTGTGAATGGAACTGTACCTTCGGTATCAGTGATGAGCATGGTATGTGTTGCACTCCATGCTGTTGGGCCACCGGTTACAGTTGATGAAGCTCCAGCGATAGTGACAGTTGGAGTTGATGTTGATTCAGATGATGTGAAAGTTAATGTGACTACGTCCCCTGTTTTTGCAACTGAAGTTGTTGCGTTGTTAGATTGGATATGGACTAGAGAAAGAGTTGGGGCGACAGAGTCGACTGTCACGGTGACGATAGATGAGAGTCCTGTGTTACCGGCAGTGTCAGTCGCTTTGGTTTGGAAAGTATGTGAGCCTTGTGATAGTGCAGTGGCAGAGTAAGTCCAAGCTGCAGCTGTTCCACTAGTTGCTACGAAACTTCCACTGTCGACAGAGATTGTTGTTGAAGACAAATGTGTATCAGATGAGGTACCTGATAGGGCGATGGTTGTTGATGTTGAAAATGAATTGTTGGCTGGAGATGTGATTGATGAAGTTGGATTCGTTGTATCTAAAATAAAATTTCCCATACTTGTCCAAGAAGAAGTGAGAACACCATCATTATTTTGTGCGCACCAATAATAAGTTGTATCAACGCCTATTGAAGATATTGGTGTCCAAGTTGTATTTTCATTGTTAGTTGAAGTTGCAGTTGAAGTCCCACTAGCCACAACTGTACCTGCTGTACAATTTGCCGCGCTTGTTGCAATTCTATAATTTGTAGTTCCAGTATCTCCAGTATCTGAATCTGAATAATTCGCTGATAAAGTTGGAGTGTTGTCGTTAGTGTATGAACCATTAGCTGGTGATACTAACGTCGGAGCATTAGGGGCGGTGTTAACAGTGTAAGTTATTGTAATTCTAATGTGATCAATAGAAGCAGTCACACCTGCTCCTGCAGTTGAATTTTTATATGCGGAAAAAGCTATTCCGAAATTGGCATTATTAATATCAGAGTATGTCCATGTTTCTCCCCACAAATCAGAAGTACTGCCATATGTGGTGTAAGCATCAGATTTTCCCCAGAAATTAGCATTTGCTCTGTCATTTGTGCTAATGGTTCCTCCCTTTACAATTCTAACTCTGTAGTCTTGAATTCGACTCGCGGTTGCGGCCTTTTTTTCCACCTCAACAGTAATACCATTAATGGTAGCACCAGAAGGAATAGAGAATCCAAAATTAGTAGCTTTTATGTAATGACTTATTATGTTGTCATTAAGACTCGCAGTCGCATAACTATTATTAGAAGAAACAACTCTGGTAAGATTCGACCAAGTAATAGTGCCGACAGAGCTATCGTCAACTTCTGTCGCTGGATTATTTGGTCCGCTCGTAGCCGCTTCAGCATTATGAGTAATAACAAAAAAAGAAAAAACAGCGACCAAAGTTATTAATGCTGAAAATATTTTTTTACTCATATAATTGATTCTGCAGAATCATGTCGCGTAATGTCCATTAAAACGCGACGCTTCTGATTAAAATTAATAATTAACTAATTAATAAAAACCTATAACCTTATAAAGATTTAGGGCTTCTAGAGCCTCTTTTTTTATTTTAAAAAATTTACTCATACACAGAGAAAAAACTCTTAAAAATATTTATAAAAATCACACTTACGACAGGAAAGAAGTACAACAACGAACCTCTATTCCTAAACTTTCTTTCAACAACTCCAACAACATTGAAGTATCTTAATTATAAATAATTTGGCAACAAAGAGTAAGTAGAAAATAAGAAATATGTGGATAACTTTCAATATATAAAAGATATGAGTTATACTATTCATATGCAACAAACTTGGAAATTCACGAAAAGTTTAATAATCCTTTTATACTTATTTTGTATTATTCTCCTATTATTTAAACCTAATTATTTAGATTCACTTTATACTATTCCTTCATGGGTCATTCCTTTAATCTCTTCTATATCCATATTATATTTTTCTTTTTATTTTATAAAACTAAGCCTCTCAACCGACAAGATAGAACACGAATTTACTTCAATTGTGAACCATACTTTTCGAACTCCCCTCACCCGAATAAATTGGATCAGCAAAGAACTAGAAAGAGATATGTCCCAAGATGAAAAACTTTTATATATTCAAAATTTAAATAATGCCACAGAAAAACTTCTAGAAATTGTTGACTTGATTGCAGGTATCAAAGATATTAAAAATACTTCTGGTTACGTCTTTGTAGCAATATCCATTCGAGACGTCGTAGAAAAATCAATAATAAAATACAGAGAAGAAATAAATAAAAAAAATATTACTTTTCAAGTTTCTACTTTTAAAGATATTCCCCTGCTCACTGTCGATTTAAAAAAAATAACTTTCACAATTGATGCACTTTTAGAAAACGCTATCGTTTACACACCTAAGGACGGCAAAATATTAATTGATTGTATTTTGAAATCAAATAACAAACTACTTTTTTATATTTCAGATACAGGTATGGGTTTAAGTTTTTATGACAAGATGAGAATCTTTTCAAGATTTTTCCGTAATAAGAAAGCAATACTCGCCTATCCAGATGGTATGGGATTAAGACTTTATCTGTCAAAACAAATTATCGATCGTCATGGTGGTAAAATTTATGCAAAATCAAAAGGAAGAAATAAAGGCGCGGTATTTTTTATTGAACTACCTTTGAATAGATAAAACTATCTTACCTATCAATTTTTTTGACTTATAAATATTTTAGTGATATTCTTGAAACGGAAAAATAGTCTAACCCTAAAATAAAAAAGTATGGAAGAAAACAATTCTAAGCTACCCACTTCTACTAGTTTACCGGTAGAAAAAAATTTATCACCTGAATCTATTGTTACAGAGATTAAACCAATTACTGTAATTTCAATGAATGAAAAATTTCAACATCAAAAAAAGTTTAATTGGATTGATAGGTTAAGAAAACAATACTAAAAATCCCCATCAGAAATGGGGATTTTTTTATTTTTAATGAAGAACATGTCTTTCAGACTCTTCTCTTTCAATTTTTTCTCTATTTCTTTTACTGGTCAAACCAACAAGAATTAATATTATTAAAATAGCTGCAAAAACTATTATCAAAATAATATAAATACTATTACCTTCAAAAAGTCCTGGCTTCTCTACACTAACAGAAGCTCCTGTTGCAGAAATATCCTTGAGAGTTGCAGCTTCTGCTGTTTTAGTAAACAAAAACCCGGTACTCTTTGCAATAATATTTCCAGAATTATTAACAGTAGCGGTATAGACGGTATGGTCACCGTTTTCAAGTTCTTTATCCAATACATATACCCACTCTCCATTGCTATCTGTTTTAACAGTTACCATAACAGGGGTACTATAAATATATACAGTTATGAAACTATTAGGTAAAGCCTTACCCTTGAAAATAATTTCTTTCTTTTCTGTTAAAGACACTTTTTCAACTTTATATGTAGCGACAACAGGTGCCTTGGCCTCTATTGGTTGTTCTTTTTCTACTTTTACTATTTCAGTTTTAGTTGGATCAAGTCCCAATAAAACCTTTTCAGAAGCAGTTATATTTTTTCCATTGTAAGTAGAGACTGGAGATGGTTTTACTGGGTTCAAATTATAAACATAAACAGAATCATAGTCAGATATACCATCTTTGTTACTATCTTTATAAAGAAGATCACCTCCATTTGCTTTTAACACTTCTGATTGATTATTTACAGTTTCTGAAAGAGTACTTAATGTTTTTGTGATATCTACTGAAGCATTATTCGCTTGAGTTGTTGCTATATTTTCACCTGCAGCCAATTTAATATTATTAATCCCTTTATTTATTTCTGAATTTAGATTGTTTATATCAGAAGTAGTAATGGTCGTCGAAGATGATAGTCTCAAATCAATTTTTTCTAATAGCTGATCACGTAAAATATTAATTTTAGCTACATCATTTTCTTGTCCAGATATATCGTTATTATTAACAATATTTGCAACGTTTTCATTTATTGTTCTTACTAATTGTTCTTTGGAACTATCAACTGAATTTTTAAACCCTTCAACAGCAAGTCCTAAATCTTGAACTTGTGAAGAAAATACAGTTGGTGGTGCAGTCTCAGAAACAACAATTTCTTGTGGTGTTGCTTGAGGTATGTTGTCAGATGATTCTGTTTGATTTATTTGCTCTGTTGCTGGGGTTGTATTTGGTATTAATGTTGGTTGATTTGTTGTCGGTGATGGAAACTGTTGATTAGCTCTTTGGAATGGTTGTGATGTTGGACTTTGTTGATTGGTTATTGGTGCTTGTTGTGTTATTGATTTTTTATTTTGTGTTGTTGGTACATGCTGTGTTGTTGTTGGTTGTGTATATTGTGTTGTCGGCAATGGAAGCTGTTGATTGGTCGTTGGGAATGGTTGTGATGTTGGACTTTGTTGATTTGTTGGACTTGGTTGATTGGTTGGTGGTGGGGTTGTTGTAGTGTTATTAAAAACAGGTTCAATTTTCACTTCAGTTAAATATGCATAATCAGAGCAGCCTATACCAGACAAACAAGATTGAATACGATAATCATAGCTAATACCCGAAAGACTTGACGAATCAATAAAATTAGTAATATTTGTACCTACTTGGCCAATAGTAAACCATTGGGTAGCACTACTAAATTTTCTTTGAATATTAAACTTATCTTCATTACTAGAATTATCTATCCAATAAATTGAAACAAAATGAGGAGTTGAAATACTATTCAATAATAATTTTGTTGGAGCAGATGGAATAACTCCTGGAGGAGGAACATTACACAAAACTGGCACAGAAACTGTTGAAGAAACAGGAGAAAGTGCGCTAGATACTTCGGTACCATTGTCTGTATAGTATGCCTTTA
>JAVHNX010000009.1:0-7457 GCA_036169735.1 Minisyncoccota bacterium | reverse complement strand
TCAAGCTAGATACTAACGCATCAGTATCTGCATTTCTGAAAACTTTGTACATGATTGAATCAGTTACACCTGTTGGTTGAGGTACTGTAGACCAATTGATATTAATATGTGGAGTTGTTGCAGAACAAGATGATGGAGATGCTGTTACGTTTGTAGGAACGGTAGGGATAGTTGAGTAGTTGTTACATGAAGCCGGTACGTAAACAGTTTGAGATACAGGAGAAAGTGCGCTAGATACTTCGGTACCATTGTCTGTATAGTATGCCTTTACCATATATGAATATTGAGTTTGAGTTGTGATTGAATTATCAATGTAGTATGGGCTGGTCAAGCTAGATACTAACGCATCAGTATCTGCATTTCTGAAAACTTTGTACATGATATTGGCTGTCACACCTGTTGGTACGGGTACTGTTGGCCATGTTATTGTGATGTGTGGTGTTGAAGAAGTACAGGGTGATGGGGTGACTGTTACATTAGTTGAAGCACTAGGAGGATTGGAGTTTTGTGCAAATATTACTCCTCCAATCAAAGAAAAGACCAACAAAGAAATAAAGACAAAGAAAATATTTTTACTTTTTAGAAATGAATTAAAATTTATTTTTTTCATAATACCAATAAAAACTCTTAATTAATAAACTAACTAACGATTGGGAAAGAAACGATAAAATGAGAACCGACTCCTTTTATAGATTCCACAGAAATACTTCCACCCATTTCTCTCACTATTTTTTCTGTTATCCAAAGACCCAAACCTGTCCCTCGTATTTCTTCTGTTTCTTTAGTTCTAATACGATAAAACTTTTCAAACAATCTAGCTCTTTCTTCTTCGGTCATACCCAGACCTGTATCACTAACCCTTATATATAAACGTCCCTTTTCTTTGTATTGTCTGACAACAATTTCACCCTTCATTGTATATTTAACCGAATTACCAACCAAATTAACTAAAACTTGTTTTAATCTATCTGCATCAATATTTATAAGCTGATCATTTTCTATTTTTGTTTTATCAAAAGAAACACTCAATCCTTTTTCTTTTGCAGTCAAAGACAAAGACGTAACTACCTTGTCTACTGTTTCAAGTGGATTTATTTTTGCTATTTTAAATGACATTCTTCCTTGTTCAATTCTAGACACATCCAACATATCAGAAATTAATGAATCAAGTTCTTTTGAAGATGTATCAATTTTTGATATGTAATCTTTGGTTTGTGCAGTAAGCTCCGGAGCCGCGCTTGCGAATTCCGCATATCCTCGGATAATAGTCAAAGGTGTTCGGAGTTCATGAGAAGCCATAGAAATGAAATCATCTTTTAGTTGATCAACTTCTTTTAGTTTTTTGTAAAGATCCATGTAATCAATAATTTTTGAATGTCTGAAGAATAAGAATAGAATAAGAATAATAACCGCAAAAAGTAAAATCCTACTATTTGTAATACTGCTTTGGATTGCAATATCAGCCAAAGACAAAGTCTGGGTTGTTATAACAACCCCAATATTATTACCCGACTTGTCTGTGATGGCTCTAGCTGTTTTAAAAAATCTTTCACCATTATCACTAAAGGGCATAGTTAAAGAATTGGCGGGATCACTGGAAGCCAATGTATATAAAAAGGATACCTGAGTATCTACTTTATTAACTTCATCTAAATTATTAGAAGCCACAACTACATATGAGTTTGGTATTATACCTAAAACAGGATCGACAAATTCTTTTTTAAGAATAATTTTGAAACTTTTTATTGTCTCGTTTGTTTTTATTATATTTTGAATTTTATTATTTAGATATTCAGGATTATCAATCTTATCCCCTGCAAAAGAGACGAAGGCATCCTGCAAAGATCCTATTCTTACGTTTATCAAACGTTCCTGAGCACTATTTGCAATACCTATAAATCTTTCAGCCATAAATACAAAAGACCCTGTAATAAGTACAGCCACAACAATCGTGTAAATCAATTGAGGATTATCAGTTATTTTTTTGATTCCCTTCTGTAGGTTTGAACTAAAAAAACTAAACATATAAAAATAATACCATACCATTAATAAATAACTACTAAAATCTACAACAAACAAGACAACGAATATTTATTGCCAATAAACTTAGAAGTTGATAAAATAAAAATATGTCTAATACAGAGCCCGAAGAATCAAATATAAAAAAAATACATATCTTAATGGTTGACGATGATCCTATGTTACGTCGTCTTTTTGGTGGACGGTTGGTAGCGCTCGGGTATGATATTATTTATGCTTCAGATGGCAATGAAGGTAGAGAAACAGCTAGACGCCTTCAACCAGACTTGGTTCTGATGGATCAAAAAATGCCAGTGATGGATGGACTAGAAGCGACTTCCAGAATGAAGTCAGAAATTGAAACAAAAAATATTCCCATAATACTTTTTACCAATGAAGATTATTCTTTAGAAACTGAAAAAATGGCAAAAGATCTTGGAGCCGATGCATATGTCCACAAATCTTCTGAATTCAGTGTTTTAGTAGAAACAATAAAAAATCTTTTAGAAAAAGAAGGTAAAACCACTCCTCTTCCTGAGGGGATTAAAAATTAAAAACTACTCAATTATTTCTCTATTTTTTGTAGGTCTGTAATTTCTTTAAGCTTTTCAATTATTGTAGTAGGGCTAGTTTCTGATTTTAAAAAATAAAAAGATGGTTCACTTTCTACGACATCTTTCATGATATTTTCATTTGGATCAATATTGGTCAGCATTATGACTGGAACTTTTTTACCCCAATCTCCAGAACTGCGTAACTGCTTTAACATACCCATTCCATCAAGTTCTGGCATATTAATATCACTCAAGATAAATTGAGGTTTTTCTTTCAATGCGCTCTCGAGACCCAAGACTCCATTACTTGCAGTTACTATATCAAACCCTTTCAAGACAAAAGCCTCTTTAAAATAATCTCTTATCCCCTTGTCATCGTCCACCACCAATATTTTAGTTTTTTCCATGATAGATATAATTATAATATCTATTCTACTTTTCTGTTTTACTTATTGTGGATAACTTTTAGTTCATATAACAAACACTATCACTTATAGTTATTTCACCTGTTACAAGATTTAAATTAGCTACCTTAAGTTTATTCACTGAACAATTAATTTCATTATGAGCAGTAAACATAGGAACAGAAACAGTGCTTGAGGTTAAAGGACGACCAGAGATGAATCTCATCTCTGAAAAATCAAAACCCTTGCCCGCTTTTGTATTTATAGCACCCAACGCATCATTCTTTGTTTTATAAAAAAGAGAATCAATTGGTTTAAAAATAGTAAATGTGGAATTAAAAGCAAGCTTGTCGATAACGACATCAACATTACTTTCATCTAGATAAGTATCTTTTGGAAGATTTAAGTATTTATAAGTGTCTTCAGTGGGACTTAATTTTACAAGGAAACTATCGGACGTTTTAATTGAAGCCCAATCAATATTGACGGTATAAATAATATAAAAAGATTCACCGCTATTCCATTTATTTATAGTTATTTCTTCAGGAATAATATGTTTATTGAAATATGATTCACTATATCCGTTTCGAGAAAATTGTTCTTTTTTCCAAACATCAAAATATTTTAAACAAACAGAATCTCCTTTACATAAAGTTTTATAATCTTTTTGTAATATAGGGGTTGTAATTGGATTAGTTGTGACAACAGGTGGATTCTGATTCTGGTCAGCTGGTGGGTTATTTTTTTTAACACAAAACATACCATTGGGACCACAAGTTCCTGTGTTTTCATTTTTTGAAGTATCTGAATTATTTGTCGAATAATAAACAACACCCCCAACAACCAAAATAATAATAGTTGTTAACAATATACCAATCACCATAAAGCCCTTATTGTATTTCATAATTTAATATTAACTCGTTTTATTAAAAAAAACTAATTAAATAAAAGCCCTATCTAGAATGACGATCTTTAAGCTATCAAAATAAAAGGCCACCATTTCTGGTGACCTAATATTTTAAGAAAAAAATTATATTAGCTCAATGCATTTAAAACGTTAGCCAAAATATTCTGCATCCCCTGCAAAAAGCTACTTGGTGAAGAAGGAGGAAGAGGATTTTGCTGTTGTATTTGTGGTTGCATTTGACCGGGTTGATTTTGGTGGTTTATGTCATCAGGACCTATACCTGAACAAGTACCTGGACCTGTGCCACAAGGACCAGCGACACCACCATTATTATTTTCTTGTTCTTGACGATTAGGTTGACTAGGTTGTTGTTGAGGTAATCTTTTACCTGACTGATTGGCTCCGTCAGGGCCACCATTTCCACCACCATTACCAGTACCATTACTCCATCCACTCTGCCCACCGCCTCCATTATTATTACCGGGACCACTCTGTCCTGATTTCATTTCAACAGGTTGATTGGGTTGTCCGGATTGACTTTTTTGTAGCTGAAAATTTTTACATTCTTCCTGATTCGATTCGCAATAAATCTTACATTCTTCCGGCCCCTTACATCCGCTAGGACCTGCCTGTTGTGGCATCTGCTGACCGCTCGGATTTTTAGTCCCAGGTCCAGGTTGAAATTTATCTCCTGATTTACCTTGATTATTTTTATTAATCTGCTGATTGGGTTGACCCTGTTGATTTTGTCCTTGCTGGTTCTGTTGACTTTGTTTACCTTGTTGATTTTGTTGCTGATAATTACCACATTTCGCTGTTGAACTTTCAGGACAAACCGGATTTCCATCTGAACCTACTTTCGCTGATGCAATAAATTTTCCATCACCGTCAACGCAAGCTAGTGCTGTTGGATTTCCATTCTCGTCGGGTTGACACATCTCTGCCCATGGTTGAATTTGCTGATTTGATTGATCTTGACCATCTTGGTTTTGATCTGGCTTTCTCTCTTGTATACCAGATTTTTGAAAACACTGATTGATGGAGTCACCGTATTTTCGTCCTACCACAGATCCAGTTTTCATTTTTTCAACAACATCAGCACCAACGGTAGAAGTTAGACAATCTAAAACTTCAGGTGGTATTGAAGAAAAAGAATCTTTCATTTTTTGCTGGCCATCCTGCATCTTTTGTAAATCTTCCTGAGGAATCATTCCATTATCCTTAGCAAAATTAAAACAAGCGTCTTGGTTGTCGGGATTATTACAAAAAGTATCACAAGCATCTTTACCAATACATCCGCCGGGTCCCTTGTTGCCATTTTTTATGGAATTTTTTCCTTGCTCTTCAGTCATATTTCCAATTGCTACAGAAAATTTAACACATTCTTCAACATGACTGGAATCGGCACAATACTGGTCGCACGATTGCAAATCGTGCAAGGATTGGTCAGATTGATTTGATTGACTAGGTTGTTCACTAGATTGGTCAGGTGGATTAGGTCGACAAGATGGGGGTTTAATTCCCTGTTTAAGAACTTTAATAGTTTTTTGCACTTGTTCTTTTTGATCATCCGGTACCATACCAGCCGCTAGAGAAAAAGTCATACATTCTTCCTGATGAGTACCACAATATTCATTACACATTGGCAAACCACTACTAGATTGATTGGTTTGCGTAGATTGCCCAAGCTGATCAGTTGGAGGATTTGGTTGGCATGCTGGTGGTTTTGCTCCTTGCTTCAAAGCTTCAAGAGTTTTCTGCATCTGTTCTTTCTGGTTATCTGGCACAATTCCAGCTGCTATAGAAAAAGTCATACATTCTTCCATGTGTGATGGATTACTACAATATGCCTTACACTTCGCTCCAGTACAAGCAGGAGGTTTTAAACCGCTCTTAATAGCTGTTATAACTTTTTTAGAATCTTTTAATTGCTGGTCAGACATCATTCCTTTTTTTTCAGCGAAAGCTGTACATTCTTCTAGATGATTTGAATCGCTGCAATATTGTTCGCACGCATCTTTTCCTTTACAGCTACCTGGACCAACCATCCCGTTGTCTTTAAACTTTTTAGCATTAGATAATTCTTCAGTACTCATTAATTTACGCTGTTCAGCAAAACTTAGACAGGCGTCTATGTTCTCCGATTTGTCGCAATAGGCCTTGCATGACGTCTTGTCTGCGCAGTTACCTAGCTCAACAACGGGAAAAGAAATTCCTGGAACAGCTTGATTATCTGTCTGAGCATGAGCAAAACTAATTATTCCACCAGAAATTAAAATCCCGGAAACTAAAATTAGAAAACTTAAAATATTTTTTTTCATATATTTATTGAAAAGGGTTAGTTTTTAAATTTGAAAATGGATTGGTTTTGTTATAAGGATTAGCATCCGTGTTTGGTAAACTAACTGCAGGTATTGCTACATCTGGTGAAACATTATTTCCGACACTAGCTGAGATATCGTCCACTGTTTTTTGAACATCCTCCACTGCTTGTTGCGCAGCTGGTTTTTGCATTTTTATTTTCCAATAATAATAACCACCTATAATTAATATTAAAACTACAACCACCGAAACAATTATTAATAGTTTTTTATTCATAAATTAATTATATCACCAAAAATAAAGAAAGTTTCCATGAAGGTGAATAACTAATAATTAATAATTAATAATTAAAATTATGCTCTGTTTAATAAAAAAACCTCCTTGTTTAAGGGAGGTTTTAAAAAGCTCAATAGCTTTCCATGATATCTTTTTGGGTAAATTCTCTAGTGGAAGTAAAAGTTTCAGTAACATAAATCTCCGATATAGGAATAAGTACTGGTAATTTTTCATATTCAAATTCTTTAACCATACTTTTTTCTTTTAAAGTTTTACATGCTTTTACTAATTCTTCAGGATCTATATCCAAAAAAAATAAAGGGTAATTTATAAAACTACATTTTAGAAGTATTAGTCTAAATACTTCTTTTGTTACAACCTTACCATGAACTTTTTTTATTTCCTTAATTTTTTTATGTAAAGTAGAAAGAACATGATTTTCTACATCTGATAAAATAATTTCTTCCATTTGTATTTTGATTTAAGTTGTTTAATATTCAGTGAATCTATCAACCACTCTTTTAAGAGAAGCTGATTTAATCCACCAAATTATCCTCAAAACCACATTTTTCAAACAACAAAATCTTGTCGTTACATTACCAAAGATTTGTTGACTCGTCAATGTTTTTGTATGGACATAATAATTAATGAAAAACCTCCTGTAAATACAAACGATTCAGATGGAGATGATTTACCTTTTTAGTTGAAAAATTTTTAAACTCAAAAGCCACTTTAATTAAAAAGTGGCTTTTATTTTACCTATCCAATGCAACATACATACGGTGTGAGGTCTTGCCTCATACAAAATGAGGACACTACAGGAATCTCGGTCATTACATGACCAGTATACCTTTTCGATTTAGCTCTGCTAAATAACGAAAAGCTCTTCTCGTCCTGCCGTAAGCCAAGCAGTTGGCTTACTAGGTTCCACAAACTAAAAATCTCCCTAAAGGGATATTTTCTTAACGTTTGTGG
>JAVHNX010000008.1:0-5316 GCA_036169735.1 Minisyncoccota bacterium | reverse complement strand
AAAAAGTCAACGAAAGACTGTCTGCCCGTGAATTTGTGAAAGAACGATGAACTTACTAATGGTTTCATAGCTTAGACGACATTAGTCTTATGGAATACATTGTATTCAATGGCATAAATAAAATATATGTCGTCTAAGTTATGCATTTATTAGTAAAATTTAATAAAATGTTTGTCGAGGCGATGAAAGACAGTCTTCCGAGGACTTTATTTCCTGCGTAAAATTTTCCTCTTGTATTGCCCACAACGATTAGCTAAGTGATGTGGCCGACTTCGTAAAAAAAATTATAAAGTTACAAGTGGCAAAAACTAATAGAAAAAAAATTTATGCCGCTGTGAAAAGTTTTTGCCACGACCTGTTTTCATTGCGAACTCAAATGATGAAACTTACTATAAACGGCCGTATTGCTTAGGTAATGTTACAGGCAGGCGTATTTTTTGTTAGTCCGTTACACCTTCTGTCAGTATTGGTCTTGCGCTATGGGTCTTAATACACAGCTCTGAAAACCCAACAGTCATAATACCCTGCGGTCGTAACACACAGTTCACCTTGTTATTTCACAAGAACTTACAACACTAAATGTTTCTACCTTTTCGCTTCAAATATACAATAATCTGTCTTACGAAGCATAAACGGCTGTGGGAGGCTATTTTGAAAATTTTAGAAGGGCAGGAAATTTTAAAAAATAATTTTTCTGGTGTGAGAGAGGGGGAAGCTCTTTTGCAATTTTTGGACTGTGCAGTTGCTGGTGCGAATTGCAAATGTGCTTACACCTGTGAGATGACTATTCTGTTGAAAAGTTTTTTATTTTAATTCGACTCTATATCAAAAAAAATCCTAAATTTGTCAAAAAATGACAAGTCATAAAATTGCAAAATGAAGACATTACATTCCGATTTAGGTCAGTATTTACGTGAGCTTCGTAAAGGGAAAGGCCAAACCTTGCATCAGGTTTCTAAAGGAACTGATATTGATTCTCCTCTGCTTAGCAAACTTGAAAGAGGAGAAAGATTACCTACTGCCGAACAAATTAAAAAACTGTCAAAACACTATAAAGTCCTTGAGGCCGAATTAAAAGTTATGGCAACTGCTGAAAAAATAATTAAGGAGTACGGTGTAAATGATACAACTTACGATGCTGTCAATCTAGTAATGGAACAAATAACACCTTATTTAAAAAAATGAAAAAATTAATAAAAGATTCTTTTGAACTGTATTTGCAAGATTCTATACTAGGAATGTCTGAAATGTCTGACCAATCATACGATTTAGCTATTTGTGACCCTCCCTATGGGGCAGCCACTGCTGCAAGCTGGAATTATGATAGTTCAAAAAAAATGAACGGATTTGGTGGTAATTGGAAGCTGAACAATGAAGAATGGGATTTGTTAACAGGCAATGAAATTTTTAAGTCAAGCTATTTATGGCTGTCAGAGTTGAAAAGATTAGTAAAACCAACGGGTTCAATTTGGATTCATGCTACCTATCATAATTCAGGTTTTGTAAATGTAGCTTGCCAATTATTGGGTTTAGAAATTATTAATGAGGTCGCTTGGTATAAACGAAATGCTTTCCCAAATTTGTCTGCAAGAAGATTAACAGCAAGTCATGAAACAATACTTTGGGTTCATACTGGTGGTGATAAGCGTAAATATAATTTCAATTATGATGATGTAAAGAAAGCTAAGTTTGCAAGTGACAATATGAAAGAGGCAAACAAACAGTTAAGAACAGTTTGGGATATTCCTAATAATAAAGGTAAAGATGAATTAAAGTTTGGAACACACCCAACACAAAAACCGCTTAGAGTTGCTGAAAGATTAATGATGATTTCCGGTATTAAAGGTGGTAAATTGCTTGTGCCTTTTGCAGGTTCGGGAACTGAAATGATTGCAGGAATAAAATATGGTATGCACGCTGTTGGTTTTGATACTAATGAGGAGTATTTTGAACTTGCTAAAAAACGTATTTTGTTTGAAGAAAATAATCTTAAAAACCAGTTGCAATTAGTATGATAAAGCCAAAAAAAATTGTTGAACCTGTCATTAAATGGTCAGGTAGCAAAAGATATGTTGCACCTGAGTTGAGTCGACATATTGGTAACCAAAAAAGGTATATTGAACCTTTTATTGGAGGAGGAGCTATGTTGCCTTTCCGGCAAATACCTAATGCAGTTGCAAGCGATATTATTCCCGAATTGGTTACTCTTTGGAATCAAATAAAAAACAATCCTGAACAAGTTGCGGATGAATATAAAATTCGGTGGGATAGATTGCAAAGTGAGGGACATGGTGTTTTTTATGAGGTTAGGGATAGTTTTAATAAAACAAAAAACGAATTTGATTTTTTATTTTTAACTCGTACTTGTGTTAATGGGTTGATTCGATACAATAATAATGGAGAGTTTAATAACTCCATGCATAAAAACCGTCCAGGAATAAATCCAAAAAGTTTTAAAGAGACTATTATAAAATGGAGTTATTTTATAAAGGATGTTGAATTTCGGAAATGTGATTACAGGCAAACCCTTGCCGATGCAAATAAAAATGATTTTATTTTTCTTGACCCGCCCTATGGTGGAACAAAAGACCGATATACAAAAACGGAATTTAATCTTGAACAATTTTATTCTGAATTGGAGAGGTTAAATTCAGTTGGTGCAAAATGGATTTTAACTTTTGACGGAACAGCGGGTAGTCGTGAATACGACTTTCAGTTACCAAAAGAAATTTTTAAGCATAAAACTCAAATAAAAACTGGTAATTCACCTTTTACAAAGTCAATGAAAACAAGCATTGATGCTGTTTACGAATCAGTATATTTTAATTTCAAGCCCGCTCTTGAATTGAGAACTAATGGTCATCAAAAGGTCTCTCAAGAATTGGCTTTTGTTTGATAAAAGAACATGTCCAATTGTTGGAGTACCATCACTTTTGAACTCATAAGCAAAGACAAAATCAAGTTCACCTTTTTTCATTGAAGCTTTCATTTCAGCCAAATTTTTGTAACAAAATGCACCCCCTGAAATTAAAACAGGAGTTGGATGTGGTGAATTTTTTCCACTAAAAAGTTTCCAATCACATTTATCTTCCTTGTGTGCTGTGGGTGCAATTTTGAAAAGTACTTTAACATATTCAGTTAATCGGTTGCCAATATTTTCTTCCAAATCTTTTGCGTTATTCTTCGATTCAATAACAAGAAAAATATTTTCTTTTTTTGTATTAATCTGAATAATGTGGTCAGGACGTTTTGCTTTTGTTGGTGAAACTCTTGGTAAAGAAGTCCAACGGTATTCTGTTTTATCAGAAAAATCCCAATACGAAATTCCGCTCCAATCACCACCGGGTGGATTACACATTGATTCAAAAATGTTTGCACCCAATTGTCTTGAAAACATAGTGTGGATAGCGGTATCAACATCGTGTTCCGAAAAAGAACCATTAGGTTTAGCAGCATCAAAAATTACTTTAACATTTTTTCGTATTAAATCTCTTTTTATGATGTTTGTTAAAACGCCATATTCTGATGTGCTGCTATCTGCTAAAACATAATTACTCAAATTTAGTACTGCTTGCCAAAGTCCATTACCAGTTGCCAGTTTGAAAGGATTTTCCTTAAAAGTTTTCCATGTTTGTTTTACAGCTGGTCCAAAAACAATTGTGAGAATATCTATATCATTTCCAAATAGCATTCTTGCAAGTGGAACAAGCCCTCTATCAGGTCGTGAATCATCTCCGCGAGGCTTGAAACCTGTTATCCATACGACAATAAGAGGTTTGTTTTTGTTTTCAATGGTATTCGCAAGTTCACTTATTTTTTCTTTTGGATAAATTTCTTTCAAAAGTTTGGCAAATTTTTTCACATTACCATTAGCAATAAGACAAATTGGAATTTCCTTTGCACCGATAGAAAGACAATCTAAGCTTTGGGTGTCGGCTAAAAGGGTTTTGAATGTTTTGGTAATTATTACTTTATCCGAGGATTTTTTTCTCCAAACTTGTTTATTCGGGTGGTTTTTAATCCACTCGGCTTTTTTCTGTCCTGAAGAGATTCTCAAAAATTCTTCCCATTCCATTGCCCGGAATGTATCAACTCGTTTTCTATCGTTGGAAAGAATTTTTACAAGTGTAGTTCCTTTTTCAATTAGCACATCCATAGCATCGCTGATTTGGCTTTGCTCGATAATGCACTTTAGTAAATCTAAACTGGCTTCCTTGCCAAATATATGCAAGAATTTCTTACGTAAAGTCTCAGTAATTGCAGGATGTGCTTCATAAATTGGAACACTCACTACATTTAACGATTTAGAAACAGTTAAATAAGAAAACGGAACAATCGGATTTGGAAAACGGGGAGCTTTCACATTTCTGTTTTCATCTAATTCAACACCACCAATTTCAGCAAAGTAGAAATAAGGAATACCAATTTCAGCACAAGTAATGGCTCTGCCATTTCTTTGCCAAGCATTATTTCCCGCAGGTAAGGCATTGCAAAATTCAATTGCAAGTAATAGTTCCTCCGTTTTGTTGTCCGCTGCTACTTGTGTAATGTAAGCATCAGTTGCTTCACGAATTGGTGCACCGTATTTTGTGAGTTCTATATTGAAGTTCACGTCCCAGCGGTCATGACCTCCCAATAACTCAACTTCAAAAATTTCTTTGCCCTTGACACTAATGCTGTATGAAGGCATAAAAATATAATTTGTCTTTTGGACAACTTCTCCTTTATAAGCAAGTGAAATGAGGCTTAAAGCTCTTTCACATTCAATTATGTTATCTCCGTGTATTCTTAGTTTCATATGTTATACTTTCAATAAGGTTCAAAGGTAATAAAAAGTGGTTGCGAAATTGGCTCTTTTGGGGTTTGCTTTTGTGCCGGCCAGTGAGGTGGGGCAAACCCCAAATGTGCCAATGTGGGTAGGGAAAAAATTATTTTTTAAAATGTGCGGTTGGAAAATTTAAAAAACATTCAGGTCGGCAGGGTTTCGGCATAGTTGTTCCAATTACGCACAGTTCGTAACCCGCAGAAGTCCAATTACCCGTAGTTCGTAATACTTAGAAGTCCAATTACCCATAGTTCGTGACACTTAGAAGTCCTATTACACATGGTGCGTAACACTTATAAGTCCTATTACCCGCAGTTCGTAATGTTTAGAAGTCCTGTTACCCGCAGTTCGTAATACTTAGAATTCCACTGTCCGTTTGAGGCTCTGTCAGTCAGTTTAATGGGTAGTTCTGTTTTTTTTGCCCTACGCTTGCCTGTAACGGCTAGCTAAATGTTGTAGCCGACTTCGTAAACAAAATTATAAAATTACAA
>JAVHNX010000007.1:108508-148393 GCA_036169735.1 Minisyncoccota bacterium | reverse complement strand
AAAAAGTAAATAATAAAATTGCAAAAATAAAACCAAGAGGAATTAAAATCATAATATCTGGAAAACCAGAAATTAACATCAAAATTAATAATAATTCAGGACCTTTTTCTATAAAACCACCACGATAAGAATTCCAAACTCTAAATAAAAGATAAACTGCTCCTGAAATTAAAAATGAGACGAAAATATTTAACCAAACACGTCCTAAAATATAATATAAAAAATATCCTAAATGATTCTGGAATAAAGGTCTTGTCCATTCAAAAAGATAAGACATTGGTACTTCTTTTGGTAAAGGTAAATTTACAAGTGATCTAGTAAAATCATTGGCTGACGCCCATACATGGTATTGTCCCCAACTCACAAACAGACCATAAAAAATATTTAATCCTATAGCGATTAAAATAAGCTTTGAATAAGAAATATTTCTCAACCAAGCTGGTCGGAAAAAACGAATAGCAATAACCACCAAAAATGCCACCCATACCCCTAAAGCAATCGTATTTAAATGTGAAAATATAAAATTTAGTATCATAGTAAACTATTATATAAAAAAAATACCTCAGCGTAAAGCCGAGGTATTTTTTAATAAAAAGTTGAATAAAATTAGAAGTCTGCGCCTGTTCCAAATATCAACAAGTCAGTACCATCTTCATATACACCTGCATTATTGCCACCATCAGTCGCTCTCATATCGGTAGTAACAGTATAAGCAATACTTTCCAATTGAGCATCGATTTCAAAAGCTAATGGGGATTGAGCACATCCATAACGATATACTAAGTCTGTACTTGCAACTGCACCTAAGGCAGTAATGGTGTTGATTGGATCAACAGGAATTTTTGAGATAGGAGAACCTCCTGCAATATTACCGAAATCAACAGGAATCCAACCAGTACTATCGGTAAGACTTGGAGTTGCAACCTGCAATTTAAGAGCACCACCAACACCATCCAATGTTACGTCGGTAATCACACTAGCAACAGGAAGAGAATAAAAGATTTTGTTTGTACCTGCCCAAGTACCAGTCACCGCCTGACATTCAGCATTGGAAGATGTTCCTCCTAAATACACCGGTGCAACTGTCGTCATATAAAGTCCAATTGCAGTTTTGATTGTATTTAGGTCAGAGATACGCTGAGCATCTCGAGCCTTCTTCAAAGTTTCTGCAGGGTTCAAAACTAGAACAAGTGCGACAGACAAAATGGCTATGATCGCGATAACGATCAAAAGCTCAAGCAAAGTGAAACCTCGATTTTTATTTTTCTTCACGAAATTCATATTCATAAATATATAGTTTTTATAAAATAATAATAGCTTAAATAATTTTACTAAATATAAATAAAACAAGCAAGTAATTTTTTGGACTAGTCTAATAAAATAAAAACACCTCAGTATAAAACTGAGGTGTTTTTATTTTTAAATTAAAAATCTAACAAAGCACTACCACCGGCACCAAGTATTGATATATTTGTACCAACTTCATAATAGAGTGCACTATTTCCACCATCACTTGCTCGCTTGTCGTCATTGACAGTATAAGCATCACTTTCTAGCTGAGCATCAATTTCAAAAGTAAGAGGAGATATCGCACATGCATAACGATAGACTAGAGCATCACTTCTGACAATAGCTGCAGTACTTGTAGTGCCTACAATATTGTTTGTTGGATCAAGAGGAACGTTTGAAATAGGAGATCCTCCTGTAATGTTGTCAAACTTAACAGGAATCCAACCAGCACCAGTAGTAAGACTAAGATTGGCAGCAGTCACTTGTCTTGCAAGAGTAGAAGTTCCTGCAACAGCTTGATCGAGACTTAAGTCAGTAATTTGAACAGTTGATGGAGTTGAGTAAGAAATCTTGTATGTGAATGAACCGTCACCCCATGGAGTTCCCGGAGTTGGCTTACAGAAGTTGTTATCGGCTGTTCCTCCCAAGTAAGCTGGTGAGACACTCGTCAAATAAAGTCCTATCGCAGTTTTCAATGTAGCAAGGTCAGAGATACGCTGAGCATCTCGAGCCTTCTTCAAAGTTTCTGCAGGGTTCAAAACTAGAACAAGTGCGACAGACAAAATAGCAATGATCGCGATAACGATCAAAAGCTCAAGCAAAGTGAAACCACGATTTTTATTTTTCTTCACGAAATTCATATTCATAAAATTTATACTTTTAAATAAAATTAATAATCTATTAAAACCTATGTACCTAAATTATATCAGAAGTTTTTTTAAAAAACAAACAAGTAAATATAATAGTGGATAACTTACTGCGATTCACAGCTGTCCCCGATGTCAGACATAGGGGAGTTTCCCCTATGTCTGACATCGGGGACAAAATTTATAAATAACAATATAGCATCAAAATATAAAACTTGATATAATAAAATCATCGTGAACATTTTAAATCTTCTAACAAAGAAAAAGTATTTTACTGGAGTTGAAATCAGCGACTTGAATATACGCATTGCTTATTTCCGTCCTAAGAAAAAAGTAACTAAACAAATATTAAAAAGTATTACCGAAACTCTGGAGAATGAACTTATCTTAGTAGAAGAATCAATCCCCGAAAATATAATAGCAAATGGAGCGATAGTAGATAAAGAACTTTTCAGAAAAATAATAAAGGACATCTGGAAAAGAGAAAAACTTTATGGGAGTTATGCTGTTGTTTCTATACCAGAAGACAAAATTTATTCTCATATTTTTCCTTTCCCTAAGACTGTCTCTGATATACATCTCAAAGAAGCGATTGACCTCGCGATTGATTTCCAACTCCCCTTCAAAAGAGACACAGTCTATATAGGATGGGAGGATACAGACGGAGCTGGTGAGACCAACAAAATTCTTGTTTCTACAATCCCTAAAAATATAGCAGATGATTATATCAAAACTCTGGAAGAAGCTGGAGTGAATACTTTTGCTCTCGAATCACACATCGCAAGTATCGCTCGATCAGTGAAACTACAACCAGGAGAATTGAGTTTGTTAACAAAAAAAAATCAGAGCAGTGTAACCATCTTTACAGTGAAAGATAATATTCTTCAATTTTCAAGAACACTTCCAGCTCTATTTATTAAAGAAGAAAATTTCTTAAAAGATGAGACAAATAAAATAAAGAATTCGCTCGAATCTGAACTCAAAGAAACTATTCATGAAGTTTCTTTTACAGAAACAACAATCAGAGATAAATTCCTAAAATATTTGGAAAATATTTCTAACTTGGAACCACAATCCAAGTGGCTCATCCCTGTCGGTGCGGTAGTACGTGGAGAAATCTCACAAGGACAAGACAATCAAATAAGTTTGTTACCTGTGGGAATTGCCGAAACCTACAAATACCACAATATAAAAACATTCACAAAACTTACTCGCAACTTATTGATAGTAGTATCTTTATTCTTTTTGTTTACTTTTATTGCAGCTTATCTTTATATTTTTTCAGTATCACAAATAATTCAAAATGAAAGTTCTATTCTTTCTACATTCCCTGTTACATCAGACATAATCCAAAAAGAATCATTGATAAAAAAAGTAAATTCTTTAACTCTTGTCTCTCAATCTATTTTGTCCAACACGCCCAACTGGAGTATCTTGATTGACGAAATCAATTCTCGCGTTATTCCAGGAATCACAATGTCGAGTTTTGGAGCACCATCATTAAGTGATATGATGTTTGTAACAGGTACTGCAAAAAGTCGTGATATTCTTAATCAATTCAAGAAATCATTTCAAGCATCGACATACTTTACTGAGATAGATCTACCTATTACGAACCTAGAACAAAAAGCAGATATTCCATTTTCAATTTCATTTCATCTTAAAGACCCAAGTATGTTGTACTATAAATAATATGTTCACATCAAAAAATTTATTAATGTATATCGGACGTAACGCACTTATTTCACTGGGTGTCATTCTTGTTACTATTTTAATAATTTTTTTCATAAAAAGAGAGATAGAATCTGTCACTGACAATATTGTTTTCAACAACAAACTCGAAACAGAACTCAAAAAAAGAACTGAGCTTCTCTCTGTAATCAAACACGATGCACAAATAGTAGGAAATAATGATGTTCTTATAAGTAATGCTTTCCTACCTTCAGATAATATTTCTACATTTATAAATGCACTAGACAACCTTGCATCTAGTAATGGAGTGTCGCAATCCTATCGTTTTGAAACGCCAGTATCACTAGCAGCTTCCGAAGCATTTCCTCTTTCAACGATTGCATATTCAAATAGTCTAACCACAAGTGTCCGTAATTTTTCAAGTTATTTAAAAAAATTCGAGAGTATGCCGTATTTTACTAAAATTGAAGGTTTAAATATTTCATCACAAGATAAATCTGGTTGGACAGGAACATGCTCTATATCATATAAAGCAACATTAATAACAGAAAAATCTCAATAATATTATGGATCCGAAAGACACAAACATTACGAAGATTTCAAGAAAAATAGAACGTATCGATCTAATTTATTTAGGTGTTATTTTTTTGTTTCTTGTTATAACAGTAGTGTTGTTTTTTTATTCAACAAGTTTTGTTATAAAAAATGTAAATAAAATTTTTACCGAAAGTAAAGGAGAAGATGTCCAGGGTCTTGATATTGCGAGATATCTGCTAGTAGAAAAAAAATTACATCTACCGGTAAATTCCGTAGATACAAAAATATCAGCCACTGTGCAATAAAAAAAATAGCACCCGAAATTATTCAGGTGCTTTTTGTGATGATTTAAAAGATTGTTATTTGTACTTCAGTGTAACTATGGTCGCTTCGCTAAGCTGCAATGGCTTGTCTGTTGTTACATATTCTTTTTTATCAAATTTATGTAACGGAACACAGATTGTTCTCCCTGCCAAACGAAGCTTAACCAACTTTATTTGCGCTGGCCCCACTACAGTCTTTTCATATTCCTGTGGAGTGCCTTTGCAGTCGGTATAATTCGACATAACCTTTTTAAAGGTTTCTTTTCTTTGAACGAAGAATGTGTCCTTTGCCGGCAGCACCACATCTATATACGGTGTCGTTGTCTTCACTGTCAGCAATTTTCCATTTTCCAATGGGTAAGTTACTGAACTGGTTCGGTAAGTCATTCCTGTTCCTGTTCCTGTTTGCACAGTTTTTTTAACATGTGATGTTTTAGCTGAAGTTTTAGCTGAGCCAAAACTAACATTTGCATAAATAAGCACTGCGCCTATCAATAAAACACCGGTAGCCAATATAATCTTTTTTTTCATTTTGAAGTCCCTCCAGAGACTTATTTTTAGATGAACAATATAATTAAACTATGTGTAAAGTATAGCATACTACAGAACATATGTCAAGAACAAAAAGAGCCCTATTT
Source organism: Minisyncoccota bacterium (assembly GCA_036169735.1). GTDB lineage: Bacteria > Patescibacteriota > Minisyncoccia > Phycocordibacterales > UBA9973 > UBA9973. The sequence continues at coordinate 143,047 of JAVHNX010000007.1, read as the reverse complement.
CTAGGGCTCTTTTTCTAAAGATTAAAGATATTTAAGCTAGCTTTTTTAATTCTTCTTGATACTTTTGCATTACTTCCATCGAAGCAGCCGTCTGATCCATCCCCTTTTTAATTTTTTCTTGAACTTCAGCCGCAATTTTCTTGAAAAGCTCTGGATCTTTCTCCATCATATTGATAACCATATCGATCTGCGCTTCTGGTACACCTTGAAGACGAAGCATTTTTTTAAGTAAAAAGTTTTTAAACATTTGATTTTAATTTTGATTTTGCGAAAGATGTCGCGTTAACATCGATTGAAACACGACGCAATTCGAATTATTATTAATAAGACAAATACAGCATAATAAATCTAAAGCCAAGATGCAAATTTATTCATCGATTATTTCAAAGTCCTCACCATCTTTTGGAACAACTCTATTCCTACGAATAAAATAAACACTCCCCGCACTAAACCCAAGAAAAACAACTAGTCCAATGAAAGAAAGATATGAATTCTTTGAATTACCCGGCAACACACCACTCTCTACAGCGGAAGCTGATAAATTTTCACTAGCTTTTTGTACAGCAGGCACAGAAACATTTTTTTCTATTTTTGTATTTTTTTCCTCACTTATATCACTTTGTGAAATACTTTGGACAGGTTCTATTGTTTTTATATTTGTTGTAGTTTTTTCTAAAACTGGAACTAAAGCTAATGTTTGAATTGGTATATCATTTTTTACAACAACTTCAACTGGTACCAATGAGACACCATAGTCATAAGCAACTTCACCAGTTGACAGAACTAATTTCAAATTTCTCACATCACTCGAAACAAATTGTGTAATTTTGTCTGAAAGTATTATTGATTTTTTCGGCATAATAATACTGTTTTTAGGAAAAATAAATTTCTTTTCCCCTGAAGAAAGAACCCATTTAGAAATATCTATCTCATATTCAGAACCATTAGAAAGCTCGACGAAAAAATCTTTTTCATTTCCAACTTTTGAAATTGAAACCTGTATCGGTACTACTTTAATAGTAATCTTATCAACTGCAATTGGTTCTGAAATATAAACATTCATGTAATATTCCAAAGACACAACATACTCACCTGAATAAGAATATACATGGGTAAATTTATCTGTCCCACTTACCTCTTTAGAGTCCCCGTCACCAAAATTCCAAAAATATTTTCCATTGGAAAGTGTCTCACCTGAATACCCTGTTGTCTTTGCTTGAAAATCAACTGGCACACCTGCAAAAACTAAATTTTTACTAAGAATTTTTGTCTTGATTTTAGGCTCTTCAATTATTTTATTTTTTGTTGGTGCAGTATTGGTTATTTGAACAGAAGAGCTTTCATTATTTGAACTACTCGATACTGAAACACCAGAAACAGAAGAAGACGAAATAGTTGAAACCGAAAGATTATTTGTAGACCCGAGCGTCGGTGAAGCAGCTTTCCATGTACTATTTACTAGTTGTAAAGAATTACCATCACCACTGGCTCCTTGAGTGGAGTTGTAAGTCACCGAAGACAATGGAGAAGTTTTGTCTCCATTATTAATTTCAACTTTTTCAGTCTCATTAGGCAAAGAAAAACTCGCGGTAAAAATATTGCCACTACTTCCCCACTTGTTCGTAAAAGCTTCAATATCTGAACTTGGTACGATAATGCCATACTCACCCTGATGAAGAATTTCTGAACCAGAATGTTTGACTATCCCATGATTGGAAGTGGAGTTACTAACCAAAAGTTTCAGACTCGTTAAATCAATATCTTCACTATCTGGATTGTAAATTTCCACCCAATCAATATCGGCACCGTCTAGGTCGTACATGATTTCATTGATGATGGGACTAGCAAAAACTAGATGAGCTCTAGAAAATAAAAATAAAACTACCAAAAGAAAAATTATCTTTTTAGACATAAAATATTTTTAAAATTTTACCGAATGTTATATAATCGTATCATGACTGAAATCAAGAACAAAATAGATTTTTTAGCAATTGGGGATATTGTCACAGACGCTTTTATAAAACTTAAAGATGCTCACGTACACAAGGGTCTGGATGATTCTGAAAGTTCAGAACTCTGCCTACGTTTCGGAGACAAAATACCATATGAATCAGTCGATGTAATTTGCGCTGTCGGCAATAGCCCAAATGCTGCCGTCGCAGCTGCTAGACTCGGACTTTCTTCGGCTGTTTTGACCAATATTGGTGATGACTTGAATGGAACAGATTGCTTGGCTGCTCTTAAAAAAGAAAATATCACTACAGATTTTGTAAAGACAGAAAATGGCAAACTAACCAACTATCACTATGTACTTTGGTACGGTGTTGAACGTACCATCCTAATCAAACACACAGAATTTAATTATAAATTTCCAGCAGCAGAATTACCAGAAATCGGTTGGATTTATTTGAGTTCACTCGCTGATAATTCCCTACCTTATCATTTAGAAATTGCTGAATTTTTAAAAAATCATCCAGAGACAAAACTCGCTTTTCAACCTGGAACATTCCAAATAAAACTCGGCACTGAATTATTGAAAGATATCTACGCCCACACAGAGATTTTCTTTTGTAATACTGAAGAAGCTGAAAAAATATTAAATATTAAGAGTAAAGATGTTTCTATTTTAGCCAAAGGTATTCATGCTCTTGGCCCAAAAATCGTATCTATCAGTGATGGACCAAATGGTGCAATTGCATCTGACGGCACAAATATTTGGTCTATACCGATGTATCCAGATGTCGGCACACCGATAGACCGTACAGGTGCAGGTGATGCTTATTCTTCAACCTTTACTGTAGCGATAGCCTTGGGTAAAACCATACCTGAAGCCTTAGCCTGGGGACCAATAAACTCAATGTCTGTCGTGGAATATGTCGGTGCACAAGCTGGATTATTGTCAAAAGAAAAGCTTGAAGAATATTTGACAAAAGCTCCTGAGAGTTATAAAATACAGTTATTAAAATAACTGTAAAATATATGGAAAATATAAACACAAACACAGGAAATAAAACAAAAGAAACTAAAATAGAAGAGAGAATAATAGCATTAGAAGGAAACGAAGAAGCTACTCTAGCAGATGTTACTAGTGAAAAAGGATTTAACAAACTAATAACAAAAATAAAAAAAGAAGAAGAGGTAGGAATAGAAAATAAAAAACAAGTAATAGAATTGTTTGAGAAAAAACTTAGAGATATGTATTACTCTTTTATCTCTTTGACTGTGGCTGTTGAAGATATAAATGACATACCTCAAATTAAAAAAGAACTCGAAGAAAAAGGTATTAAAGTAACCAATGAAGAACTAAAAGGTATTAAAAATACAATACTGAATACTATTACTCTCAAAAAGGAACAATTGGATTCTTTGAAGAAACAACTTGCTAATAAAGAAGAAAATGAAGAAGATTTTGATAGTTTTGTGAAAAAAAATAATAGTTTAGACAACACAATGCTTTATGAAATTTGTACCAGAAAGATAACAAAAGGTGCAAGTTTTTCAGAAGAAAACGAAATAAAAAATAAAATTTTAAATGTTTTAGAAGATGTTGATGATTTTAATAATCACAAAAATATATGGAATGTCCTAAAGCAAGAAATAAAAAAAGGAAATTACAAGAACCACCTAAGAATAATCGAACTCGAAGGAGAGATGGAAGAAACATTTAACAGAAAAGTTCAGAAATTTTTAAGTGATGAGTACAGAGATATTTTTATTAAGAGGGATAATTTAGCTAATTAAATTATGAAAGAAGAAATACCTACAATCAAAATAAAAGATGCGAAACCAGGACTAGAAAGTGCTTTCGCTGACAATGAAAGAATGAAAGCTGAACATCCTGCAAAAAAATTATATTACGAAGATCTTAAAAAATTTAAAAAATACTTAATTGAGACTGAAGAAAATCTAAAAATAGAATTTCCTGAAATAGACATAAATGACTCAAATCCAATAAATTTTTTAGATAATGCTAAATTATATAAAGAAAAATACGAAGAATTAAAGAGAGACCAAGAAGGACTTAAAAAAGATATAGAAAAACTGTTAATGAAAATAGACTTAATAGAAAATAATAGAGAAAATTAATAACTAAACAAAATAAATATATGGAAAAAGGAGAATCAATGTGGAACAAGAGTATCCCAACAGAAGAAAGAGCTAAGATTGAAGAATATACAAAAAACCAGCCTTTAAAAGAAGGATTTAAAGACGGTTTATTTTTTGTAGCTAAAAAAGACAACAATCAAATATTAGAAGGAATAGTAAATGAAATGCAAAATGAGATTGTTGAAAAAGAATCTTTGGTAAATACTAGTGATACTGAAAATTCTGTTCAAAGATTAAATAATTTAAATAAAGATCTAATAAAATTGAAAGAAATGGAACAATCAGAAGAAACAAAAACAAAAATCAAAGAAACTTTGTCTGAAATAGATAATGTAATAAGATCGAACTAAATTTTTCTCTTTAGAACTTTCTTTACTGCCTCTTTAATAGAATCTTTACCCATACCATAATGCTCTATGAGTTCTTCTGGAGTACCTGACTGACCAAATTTATCGTGTACACCAATGAATTCTATCGGCACAGGAAAATTTTGGGCGAGAACTTCAGAAACAGCAGAGCCCATTCCCCCAGCTATCTGGTGTTCTTCGACTGTCACTACCGCTTTTGTTTCTTTGGCAAGGATTATCAGAGCTTCGGTGTCGATGGGTTTGATAGAAGATAGATTCATAACTTTTACTTTTATTCCTTCAGCTTCTAATTCCTTCGCAGCCAAAAGTGCTTTATATAAAAGTGCACCAGTTGCAACTATACCAACTTGAGCTAAACCAATATCTGGCATCCAATATATCTGCGCTTTACCTGCCTCATATGGAGTTTCATCAGTAGTGATAACTGGGGTCTTTTCACGAACCAATCGTAAATAACTTGGAAACTTTGTCTTGGCGATAGCTAAGGTCGCCTTCTTGGCTTCTATTGCATCGCAAGGAGATATAACACGCATGTTTGGAATGACACGAGTTATAGCAATATCTTCAATGGCTTGATGTGTGCCACCGTCAGGACCAACAGAAACTCCAGCATGACTACCAGCAATCTTCACAGGTCGATCATTGTAACAAATCGTAGTACGAATCTGCTCCCAGTTTCTACCAGGAGAAAACATGGCGTACGAAGATATAAAAGGAATCTTGCCCATCGCAGCCATGCCCGAAGCTACAGCTGCAAGATTTTGTTCCGCAATTCCTATCTCTATAAATCTTTCTGGAAATTTTTCAGCAAATAAATTCATCTGAGTACTCTCGGTCAAATCAGAACAAAGACCGACAACATTTTTATCCAACTCACCTGCCGCCAACAAGCCCTGTCCAAATCCTTTACGAATAGGAGATTGTTCCACATCTGGGTTGAAAAGTTTTGAATTTAATTTTAATTCTGGGTTTAACATATTATTGATGTTCGCTAATAATCTGACCACCCAAAGTACGAAGCTCTGCTAACGCGACTTCACCTTGTTTGTCTTTTTTAATTTTATCCTCGGGGCCTGAACCAGGAGGTGTTCCATGCCAACGGAAATCTCTTTCAAATTCTTTTACTCCTTTGCCGGGTATAGTATGAGCAATAATTACAGAAGGCTTTTCATAGACAGCCTGCGCTTCTTCTACAGCTTCATTTAAAGCTTGAAAATCGTGTCCAGAGACTTCTATCACATGCCAACCAAAAGCTCGCCATTTGTCGACTATGGGCTCTAGAGGCATGATATTCTCAGTGAAACCATCAATCTGAATATTATTTCTGTCCACAACTGCAATTAAATTTCTTAGTTTATTTTTTCCCGCAAGCATCATCGCTTCCCAATTGTTGCCTTCATCTAGTTCACCATCACCTAAAAAACAATAGATATATCTACTAGTATTTGCTCCATTATCAATTCGATCAGCCAAAGCCATACCAACAGCTTGTGAAAGACCGGAACCAAGTGGTCCGGATGAATTTTCGATATATGGTAAATATTCTCTATGAGGATGACCTTGTAAACGTGAACCAAATTTGCGTAAAGTTTTCAATTCTTCCACAGGAAAATATCCTGAGTGTGCCATCGTGGCATAAAGTACTGGGCAAATGTGACCATTGGAAAGGACCAATCTATCACGTTCCGCCCAAGATGGATTTTGAGGATTATGTTTTAAAATATGAAAATAAAAAAGAGTAAAAATATCTGCCATACCGAGGGGACCAGCTGTATGACCAGACTTTGCTTCAATTAAAGATTCAATAATAGATACACGAATATTATTCGCAGTTTCTTGAAGCTTCCAAATTTTTTCTTGAGTTAAAATCATTTAGCATTATTATACCAAATTCTCAAACATCTCAACAGTACCGATGATGTCACTGGTATTAAAAATTGCACTACCGATAACCAATCTATCTGCACCAGCACTCACAAGTTCTTGAGCTGTATCTACATTGACTCCCCCATCAACACTAACAGTAAGCTCTGGAAATTTTTCTTTCAAATTTTTTATTTGGTCTAAAACACGTTCATCAAAATCTTGTCCTTGAAAACCAACTTTTTCAATACCCATGCATTGTACGAAATCGATGAAAGGAACGATTGGTAAAATATTTTCCAATGGTGTACCTGGTTTTATTGCCACACCCACCTGTATCGTCTCTCTAATATACATATCCATACCTTCTAGGAAATCCCTAAAGGAATCTAAATCTCTTTGTGCCTCAAGGTGGAAAACGACTCTCTTGGGTCCAAACTTCATATAAAAATCAAAATTATCCACAGCATCCATCACCATCAAGTCCAACTCGAATTCAATATCTTCCCAAAAAGGAAGACCTTCGCGCTCACCCAAAATATCTTGTGCATGAAAATCCAACTCAGCTACTTCTCTATCTGATCCTGTCGAACGAAAAGGCCAAGTATAATTTTGAGTGTAAACTCCATCACAAATATCTATCTGCACTATAGGAACAACACCACGCACAAGCGCAATTTTATTTTTTAAATCATCGTAATTTTTTGTAAGGACTGCGGGTATTATTTCAGGCATAATATTATCGGTTTAAAATTAAAATTAATAACTCAAAAGTTACATAAATAATAACAGGAAGAAAAATAAGAAAATAATTTAAAAAACGTATGGCTTTTTCTGTTTTAAAAAGTCCGGAAATAATCCAAAAAATAAAACTAAAAAAAATCCACACATAATATATTGGATTAAATAGAATAAATAAAGGAATGCTTGCAGGACCAAACCAAGAACCATTAACTGCTGGTGTGTCTTTTAATAAATAATATGAACTAAATAACAAACCTAATGTAAATAAAGCAAAAAGTAAATAATAAAAAGGAAATTTTTTTGAATTCATAATATTTTATAAATTAATTTTATTAATACGTCTAAAGTGTCTTTCCTGATTTGAAAATTCAGTATCCATGAAAATTAGTATTGCCTGCCTCGCTTCTTCTTCGGTCACAAAACGCGCGCCGATGGATAAAATATTTGCATCATTATGTTGTCGAGCAAGTCTGACTATCTCGTATGGGTCATCACTATGGTGTCCTTCAATATTTATATCTCCTAATGGAGTTCGTGGACCATAAAAGGTCATTGCGCGAATACCTGAGAAACGATTGGCAACTATTGCCTCCCCTTGCCCACTACCACCAATAACAATACCGAAACTTCCTTCTGGGTTTCTAGCGACAGCCTCAGCGACCAGTTTTACATAATCAGGATAATCATCATTTGCATCAAAAATCAAAGGACCTTTGTCCTCGGCTTCATGCCCAAGGTCAACTAAAAAATCTCGAAGTTTTTCTTTTAAATCATAACCGGCATGATCTGATGCAATAAATATTTTCATATTATTTTATAGTATTTCCTGTCTTAATAACATGATCTACAAGAGTATGAGTGTAACCCATTTCATTATCGTACCATCCCATTACTTTTACAAGATTACCACCAACAACGCGAGTCATTTTCAAGTCAGCAATGGATCCATGAGATTCTCCCAAGATATCAGATGAAACCAAATCTTCTTCTGTCACAGAAAAAACTGTACTCCATTTTGGATCTTGGCTTGCATTCTTCAAGATTGCATTTACTTCTTCTGCGGTTGTGGGTCTTTTAGAAATAAAAGTAATATCAACAATACTTCCAGCTGGTACAGGTACACGCATTGAGATACCATCGAAAAGATTTGTTAAATCTGGAAATGCTTTGGTCACAGCTATCGCTGCACCAGTCGAAGATGGAACTATATTTTGTGCTGCTGCTCGTCCTTCACGAAAATCTTTTTTGTTTGGTCCATCGACAATACTCTGAGAAGCGGTGTATCCGTGTACAGTATTCAATAATGCTTTTTCAATACCAAGAGCTTCGTGCAAAATACCAATCAAAGGACTTGCAGCATTGGTTGTACAAGAAGCATTGGAAGTAATATCGCAAGTACCAAACTTTTCTTCGTTGACTGCCATCAAAATAGTCTCACCATGAACACTACCGTCTCCTTCTTTGGCTGGTGCAGAGATGACTACTTTTTTCGCACCGGCAGTGATATGAGCGTTTGCTTTGTCGTATGTTGTGAAAAGTCCAGTGGATTCGACAACAACATCCACGCCTAAAGCTCCCCAAGGTAATACTGCAGGGTCTCTCTCGGCTAGAACTTTTATTCTTTTTCCATCAACAATTATTTCCTGACCTTCAAATTTAACATCATGATTCCATGTTCGGTAAACTGTATCGTGTTTCAAAAGATATGCCATGTTGGAGACATCACCTAAATCATTAACTGCAACTATTTCTATTTCAGGTCTATCCCAAGCAATTTTTAAAAATGCTCGTCCTATTCTTCCAAAACCGTTTATTCCTACTTTTATTCTTGCCCCGTTTGAATTTTCACTCATTTTTTTATAAAAAATTAAATCTAATAAAATACATTAAAAAACATATCTACCACATGAATAATTTGTAAAAATTCTTGCGGGGGTTTTTACTTCCTTTTTTGATAAATTTTTAATACATTCATTGTATCAAAAATAAAACAAAAATGTGCTAGACTTTATTTATGGCCAAAATCCACAGATTCATAGATAATTTCAACCTTTCACAAGCAGACAAAGAAATAGAAATCACAGGCGAAATAGCGCACCAGATGGCAAAAGTGTTAAAACTTGAAATAAATGAACAAGTGGAACTTTGTGATGGTAAAGGAATTTCAGCTTTGGCACATATTGAAGAAATAAATAAAAATACTGTTAAATTAAAAATAGAAAAAGTGTCAAGGCTTAACCTTGACACTAGGAGTGTTACCCTATTCTGCGCAGTTTTGAAAAAAGAAAATTTTGAACTTGTTGTCCAAAAAACTACCGAGTGCGGAGTAAATAAAATAATTCCAATCATAACCACACGCACAGTGAAGACCGGACTCAACATGGAAAGATTACAAAAAATAGCCAAAGAAGCCTCCGAACAATCTGGCCGAAGTTTTATACCTGAAATTTTGGAACCAATTTCTTTTGAACAAAGTTTAGAGATGGTAAAACCTGCCAGCCTTCACAAAAGTTCAGGAGCAGGCGAGAATAACAGCTGTAATATATTTTTCGACATGGGAGGAGAATTAGTATTTGAAAAACATTACGCAGGCCGACGGGCCGAGTATAGCAATTCGTCAGCAGACGAATATGTGTGTTTTTCAAAAACTAATTCTCCTCCCATTAGCCTATTCATCGGACCTGAAGGAGGTTGGACACCAGAAGAAAGTCAGAAAGCAAAAGATGCTGGATTTAAAATAGCTTCACTTGGTCAATTCACTCTTCGAGGAGAAACAGCCGCGATAGTAGCGACTTATCTCAGTGTAAATTTGAAATAAAAAAAATGCACAATATTATTGTGCATTTTAAGATTTGTGTAGTAAATTTTTTATGACCATGAATAAGATTGGTTGATGTAATTATTGTTCATAGTTACATCTTTAATCTTTTTCATTCCGCCAAAATTAAAGTAGAATCCTCCTTCATAACCCCAGTACCAGTAGCCATTGTGGCCCCAGTTAAATTTAGAGTCAGGACGAAAAGATATTCCTGGGTTAAAAGTTGCAAAGATGCCAAACCGGTTTATTATCTCAAGACTACAGCCTAATTGAAAAGCAATAATCATTTTACCCGGAGCACCAATTGATCCTGAAACCAAGGAATCGTGAGGTGTAAAAACATTGTTACGGTCATGAAACACCAATCCGATTTTGTTGGCATAATTAACTTTACCCCAACTTTTCTTCAAAGGTCTTACTCCTGCTTCTAAACCAAGTTGAGCATGCCTGGTGATTTCTAATCCCAAGTAAACTCTTTGGAATATCCGCATTTCTGTTGGAATATTTTGGATATTCAATCCTAAATTCCAACCACCATACTCGTAGGCATTATATATGCCTGCGGCGTAAAAGGTTAACTTCCTTTCACCTATTGGGATTTTTGTGGGTACTGAAGTATCCGTGGAATCCTGTCCACTAACAAAATTAGCAACCAGTATTAAACCGATTACAATAATAAATCTAAATCTTTTCATAGCTGGTGTTTTTGGGGTTAGGTGTATATTACTCGTTTATTTAAAGGTTCAATTTGTACTACTTGCTTATTATACACCTTTTGGTATAGAAGTCAAGTCTTTTCAGATGGGATTTTCGTGTTGTTCTATAAGGTATTAAACGGGGTATTGTTTGCCCTCCCCTTATAAAGGGGAGGGTTTGAGGGGTTATTTTTATGCTATTATACAAATATGGCATCCAAATTCGTCCACCTTCATAACCACTCGCACTATTCCCTACTGGACGGTCTTTCAAAGGTGGAAGATATGGTAAAACTAGCCAAGAAATTCAATATGCCAGCTGTCGCACTGACTGACCACGGCAATATGTACGGAGCAATTGAATTTTATAAAGAATGTAAAAAAAATGAAATCAAACCAATCATCGGGTGTGAAGTCTATGTTGCAGAAAGAAAATTAACTGACAAGGAGGCAGGCATCGATAATAAAAGATATCACCTAATACTGCTCGCAAAAAATTTGCAGGGCTACAAAAATTTAATGCGAATCGTCACGATTGCAAACCTCGAGGGTTATTATTACAAGCCCCGCGTTGACGAAGAACTATTAAAAAAATACAGTGAAGGAATCATTTGTCTTTCCGGATGTATGGGAGGAAAACTTTCACGTTCGATACTTGCTGGTAATACTGAAAAAACTGAAGCAATAATAAAAGAACATGTCGATATTTTTGGTAAAAATTATTTTATCGAAGTACAATCTCACCCACACATAGAGAGAGACCAAGAGCTTCGTAATGAACTAGTAAAACTAGGAAAAAAATTTGATATACCTATCGTTGCTACTCAAGACTCACACTACCCATGTAAGGATGATCATAAAGCACACCATACCCTTCTCCAGGTGAATACTGGTGCTGAAGGAAAAGATACTGGAAAATTTGAATTCTCAGAAGATGACTTTTCTTTTATTGATGAGAAAACAGCAAAAGAATATTTTAAAGATGTACCCGACGCGGTTGGTAACACTATGCTCGTGTCTGACCTATGTGAAGATTATGAAATAGAATTAGGAAAAGCGTATTTCCCTGAATTCAAAATCGAAGGAGATAGAGATCCAAATGAAGTTCTGAAAGAATTGGCATATAAAGGTTTTGATTTTAGAAAATTACCACAGAACAAAGAGTATGTTGACAGACTTGAATATGAGCTCGGTATCATTAAACAAAAAGGTTATCCTACTTACTTTTTAGTTGTGGGAGATCTTTTACGTTTCGCTCGTGAAAATGATATCTTCACAAATATTCGAGGATCCGTCGCTGGATCTCTGACAACCTACCTGCTTGGTATTACCAACGTCGACCCTCTCGAATACAAACTCCCCTTCGAAAGATTCTTGAACCCTGAGCGTCCTTCTCTACCCGATATTGATATGGACTATGCAGACAACCGTAGAGCAGAAATGATTGCTTACACAAAAGAAAAATATGGCAAAGACCGTGTCGCTCAAATAGGAACATTTGGAACAATGATGGCCAAGGGTTCAGTGCGTGATGTGGCCCGTGCTTTAGGCTATGAGTATGCTATCGGCGACAGACTGTCTAGTTTAATTCCTCTTGGCTCTCAAGGTACAGCCATGACGATAGACAACGCGATGAAACTCGTACCAGAACTAAAAGAAGCATACAAAAAAGAACCAATCACAAAAGAAATTATTGACTTAGCAAAAAAAATGGAAGGCTGTGTCAGACATGTATCTGTCCATGCTGCTGGTATTGTTATCGCTCCCCGACCTCTTTATGAATTCACACCGATTCAATACGATCCTAAAGGTGGAGAAATTATTACTCAATATGATATGTATCAGATCGAAGATGTCGGTTTACCTAAATTCGACTTCTTGGGTATTAAAAACTTATCAATTCTAGCTGATGCGGTGAAGATTGCAGAAAAAGTTCACAATATAAAAGTTGATCTTGATTACGTAGACGTAGCTGATAAAAAAACTTTTGAAATGTTGGCTCGTGGTGAAACAATGGGACTTTTCCAGTTGAATGGTGGTGGAATGACTGCATACTTGAAACAACTAAAACCAACTTCTATACACGATATCAATGCGATGGTGGCTCTCTACCGTCCAGGACCTATTCAGTTCATTCCTCTCTATATTGAACGCAAACATAATACGAGTCTCGTAAAATATCTCGACCCAATGCTCGAGCCAATCTTGAAGCAAACTTATGGTGTGCTTGTTTATCAAGACGACCTTTTACTTATTTCTATTCATATCGCTGGGTATAGTTGGGGTGAAGCGGATAAATTCAGAAAAGCTGTCGGTAAAAAAATTCCTGAGGAAATGGAAAAACAAAAAGATCACTTTATTACAGGTTGTGTGGAACACAGTAAATGGCCGCTAAAAAAAGCTCAAGAACTTTGGAAACAAATCGAGCCTTTCGCTGCATACGGTTTCAACAAAGCACACTCAGCGAGTTATGGACGCGTCGCATACCAGACAGCTTATATGAAAGCAAACTTCCCCGTTGAATACATGTGTGCAGTACTCACTGCTGAATCCGGAGACGTAGAAAAAATTTCTGAAATCACTCGTGAATGTGAAAAAATGGGAATCAAAGTCTTACCTCCACATGTGAATGAAAGTTTCCAAGGATTCACTCGTATTGATGACAAGACAATTCGCTTCGGTCTTTATACTATAAAAAACTTCGGGGCAGAAATTGGAGAAACTCTAATAGAGGAAAGAAAAAATAATGGCAAATTCAAATCCATCACTGATTTTCTAGATAGAGTCAAAAGTAAAAATTTAAATAAAAAATCCATGGAGGCTTTAATAAAAACAGGCAGTATGGATGACTTCGGAGAACGTGGTTTACTTTTAACCAACCTTGAAGATATGCTTGCATATATCCGCGAGAATTCGAAACAAGCCGCTAACCAAGTCTCTCTTTTTGGCACATTACCAGTCACAGAATTTCAAGCTCTCACTTTGAAACCAGCACCTGCTGCAACTCAAGCAGAAAAATTACTTTGGGAAAAAGAACTTTTAGGTTTGTATGTTTCCGGACACCCACTCGACAGACTCCGTGAAAAAATAGAAAGTCGTGATATGAATATTAAAAAAGTATTAGAAAGAATTGGAAATGATATGACCGTCACACTTGCTGGAATTATAGAAGTATCTAGAATTGTCACAACAAAAAAGAACGACCAAATGTCATTTATAAAAATTTCAGATTTTACTGGTTCAATAGAAGCCGTAGCTTTTCCAAAAATATTTGCAGTCTCAAAAGATATTTTGGTACCAGAAAAATGCATAGCCTTTTCAGGTAAAGTCTCGGTACGTAATGGAGAAAAAAGTATTTTAATTGAAGCGGTAAAGGAAATATAAAAAAACACCCCAATATTTGGGGTGTTAAAGATAAATTAATATAACTAAGATCATCGAACAACAGCGTACCAGTAATTGTAAGAAAAGTGACCTGAACTTTTAATCAAAGTGGCTTTGTAGTTGTTGCAAGAATCAATACCCATAAAACACGAATCACCGTGCTCGTCTTTAAATATATTTTTTTTGTCAGGAGAAAAAATACACCCAAAAGATTCTTCAATAACATTTTTGTGTTGTATTCCCAGACCATAAACATATGGTGACGGTGCAGGGAAAAATGACCTTTCCTTAATTTCTTTTAGAATACTCTGATATTCCTCTGCGGGCTTACACTTAATTAATTCAATGTACGCGGGAATATTTTTACTCTCTAAAGAGAACTTAACCCCTTCTTTTTTAAGAGAAGGATGGCACTGTGTATCAAATTTATCCAAATTACCCTGGATATCATTAACTGGATACACTCTGAAGATTGGGTTTGAAATACTAATTTTTTTTGAAAATTCTGCAATCTCTTTACCAACTCTCCTTGCCATTTTTTCATCAAAATACATTTTTAGGTCTAATTTTGTACCATTATTGGCATAAATTCCTCTGAGTATTTTTTCGTGTGCTTGTGGTCTTAGTTTCATTTTTTAGTTTTTATTTGTTTATATTAAATTTATTTATTCTCCTAAAAGATCTAGAATCCCTCAAGAGAACAAACAAATTTATTAATAACAAAAATTTTTTTGAAAGAACAATACAGAAGTACCATGATAAAGAATCACAACTTGTTTGTCAACAAAATTCCCACATGTCGGACATGTGGGAATTAATTAAATAAGCTCATTGTCTTACCCATGCCTTCCGAGTAAAACATATCTACCGCTTCTGTGACTTTTTTAGAAAGTTTTTTAAGTTCGTCCAGTTCGCTCTTTTTAAATTCACCTAACAAGAAATTTAATACTGCTTTCTCCCCTGATGGTTTTCTTAATTTTCCGCCAGGAGTTTCTGGAGAGACACCAATTCTGATTCTTAAAAATTCTTGAGACTTCACGTGTTTAATAATGGACTCTACCCCATTGTGTCCCCCAGAAGACCTATTAAAGGAAATTTTAATTCTGCCTATTGGTAAATCAATATCGTCATAGATAACAACCAAGCTAGCCAAATCTTTTTTAGACTTAATAAAAGGTATAACAGCCTTACCAGAATTATTCATGAAAGTATCTGGAGTGATAAATTTAATTTTATTTTTTGGATCCACTTTTTCAGAAATCAAAGAAACCATAATGCGTCCGGCATTATGTCTTGTCTTTTCGTATTCTTTTCCTGGATTTCCTAAACCAACTACTAATTTCATAATTTAATAATATCACAAAATTTTAATTCACCCCACCCTTGCCCTCCCCTTAGTAAGGGGAGGGTTGGGAGTGGTCTAATTTTATTAGGAAACAAGTTTTACAGTTGTGTCAAGTAATTTGTATGATAGAATAGAACCATGGAAAATGAAAAAGAGCAAAAAGAAGAAATTGTTAAAACAACTATTCCTGAAAAAAAAGAAAGCCTATGGCAGTCAATTTGGGAATTTGTGCGCTTTGCAATTATAGCTGTAATCATCGTCATCCCTATCAGAGTCTTTATAGCCCAACCATTTATCGTTTCAGGATCTTCAATGGTTCCTACCTTCCAAGACGGACAGTATCTAGTAATAGATGAGATCTCATATCGCTTGGGTAATATAAAACGTGATGATGTTGTCGTTTTCCATTATCCTAAAGACACCACTAAATATTTTATAAAAAGAATAATTGGTCTTCCTGGTGAAATAGTCGATATAAAAGGAAGTGCAGTTACAATAACAAACAAAGAGCATCCAGATGGATTCGTCCTTGGTCAACCTTTTGTTAAAAATGAGTCCAGTGATATTTTTCATTTTGAGTTAAAGGATAATGAATATTTTGTAATGGGAGACAATAGATCCCAAAGTTCTGACTCCAGATATTGGGGTGCAGTACCAAAAGATCTAATGGTAGGTAGAGCATTAATAAGATTACTACCAGTAAATAAAATAAATATTTTTCCAGGTAATTATCAACAAGCTGAATAATTTTTTAAAAAAATATGAACAAAATTAAAACAACTACAACTGTAGACACAGCAAAAAAATCAACAAAGAAGGATCTCTCCTCTCCAAAAGGAATGAGAGATATTATGAATGATGAGTATTATGCCTTCCAAGGATTTTTTGAAAAAGCACAAGAGGTCGCAGTTTATTATGGTTTCAAACCAATTGAAACTCCAATTCTAGAACACGAAGAAGTGTTCACCTCTAGTATTGGTGAAGGTACAGATATTATCGACAAAGAAATGTACACTCTAAAAACAAAAGGTGGAGACCACCTAGCTCTTCGCCCAGAACACACAGCAGCATTGATGCGTGCTTATATTGAACATGGAATGCAGACGATGCCTCAGCCTGTGATGTTTTATAAATACGGACCAGTCTTTCGACACGACAAACCTCAGCGTGGACGTTACCGTCAGTTTTCACAGTTTGATTTAGATTCTCTTGGAAGTGATAAAAGTATCATGGATGCCTTGGTAATTAAGGCAGGAATGAGTATTCTAGAAGAAGCTGGTGCAGAAAATCTATCAATCGACATCAACTCTATTGGAGATAAAGAGTGTCGAGGTGGCTATATAAAAGAACTTACAGCTTATTACCGAAAACATTTAAACCAACTTCCTAGTATTGACCGTGACCGTCTAAAAACAAACCCACTTCGTATTTTGGATTCTAAAGAAGAAAAGACAAAAGAAATAAACATTGGTGCTCCTGATGCAGTTTCTTTCCTATGCCCTTCCTGTAAGAAACACTTCAAAGAGGTATTGGAATACTTAGAAGCGATGGGTATTCAATATAACATCAACAAAAATTTAGTTCGTGGACTTTCATACTACACTCGTACTGTTTTTGAAGTAATAGAACAAGGTGCAGCAGAAGATGGCTCACCTCTTACGATTGCTTCTGGAGGAAGATACGATTACTTGGCACGCCAAATCGGAGGTAAAAAAGATGTACCTGCTGTTGGATTCTCTATGGGAGTAGATAGAATTGTTGGGTCAACTTGGTACAAAAAACTTTCACCTCGTATTATAAAGAAACCAAAGCTTTACTTTATCCAACTTGGATCTGAAGCAAAATTAAAGAGTTTAAATATTATCGAAATACTACGCAAGGCACATGTTCCAATAGCACAATCTTTATCAAAAGATAGTATTGGTGCTCAATTAGCTATTGCCGAAAAATTACAGATTCCGTATGCACTTATCTTTGGACAAAAAGAAGCTCTAGAGAATTCAGTTATTGTGCGTGATATGTCCAACAGATCTCAAGATACTGTAAAACTAGACAAACTTATAGAATACTTGAAGGACACCAAATAAAAATTAAACAATATGAAGAATATAGTACAAAAAGAAGATAAAGTTTTGCGTCAAAAAGCAGAAGAAGTCTCTCTTGACCAAATAGTAAGTCCTAAAATAAAAAAGATATTAAAGGAAATGTCTGACTCTTTAAAAAGCCAAAGTGATGGAGTAGCAATAGCAGCTCCACAGATTGGATATTCTTTGCGTATATTCGTCGTATCCGGTAAGATTTTTGATCAGGAATTCATAGGAGGTGAAGATTCACCTGAGTTTCAAAAAGAAAAAACAGGTAAGACACCAGACCTTGTTTTTATAAACCCAAAAATATCTAAACTATCTCAAGAAAAAGACTGGGTACCAGAAGGATGTCTCTCTGTACGTTGGCTTTATGGAAAAACTTTTCGATCAAAAAAAACGACAGTAACTGCTTATGATGAAAATGGTAAAAAATTTACCAGAGGAGCATCTGGTCTTTTGGCCCAGATCTTTCAACATGAAACAGACCATCTCGATGGCACTCTTTTTATCGACCATGCTAAAGATATCAAGGAAGAAAAACCAACCTATGAGTAAAAAAATAAATTTTATTTTTTGGGGCACACCAGATGTTGCCTCGAAAACTTTAGAGATTTTAAAACAAAATGGTTTTTTGCCATCACTCATTATTACCTCCCCTGACAAACCACAAGGACGTAAAATGATTATAACTCCTCCACCCACAAAGACATGGGCAATAGCAAACAACATTCCATATCTACAACCAGAAAAATTAGATGAACTAAAAAGTAATCTTCCTTTACTACAAAAATCTGACATTAGTATTGTTGTCGCTTATGGAAAAATAATGCCTGAAGAGATAATAAATGCACCCAAATTAGGTTCAATAAATATTCATTATTCCCTACTTCCAAAGTATCGAGGAGCCTCACCCGTGGAATCAGCAATTCTAAACGGAGATAAACAGACTGGTATTAGTATTCAAAAAATGGAATACAAGATGGATGCCGGACCAATAATTACCGAAGAAAAAGTACCAATACACAGCCTCGAAAAAGCTTTTGAACTACGAGAACGTTTAATAAAAATAGGTGGAGAGCTTCTTGTTAAGACTTTACCAAATATTATAGATGAAAAAATAAAATCTACTCCACAGGATGAGACAAAAGCAACTTATACTAAAAAAATAAAGAAAGAAGATGGATTGATAAACTTGTCTGATGACCCTATTAAAAACTTTAATAAGTTTAAAGCTTATTATGTTTGGCCAAGAACTTTCTTTATCAATGAAAGTAAAAGAATTATCATCACTGATGCCACAATAGAAAACACCCTTTTTATAATAAAAAGAGTGTTGCCAGAGGGTAAAAAAGAAGTAGATTATTCTATTTTTATTTCTTCCCAAAAGAAGTAAAACCTTTCATTAGATCCTTTACTTTTTGTGCACCACGATGGAATAGATGTTGTTTCTTTGCTTTAGCACAAGTTATTTCATGGAAAATATTTTCTTTTACATCGTCAACCGCAGCGTAAAGATCTGACTTATCAGAACTTGAATAAAATTTATTTCCATCCACAGTGATAGTACAGTCGGCACGAAAGATTTCTCCTGCCTTGTGATGATTGGTTGTTTTAGCAACATCAAAAACTACTAAAACTTCCCCACCTTTTTCTTCCATTTTAGAAAGTAATTTTCCTAAATTGGTGACTCTTTCCAATACATAATCATGTATTGCTGGTGTTAACTCCATATTCTTTGCTTGAAGATTTATTTTCATATATTTATTGTATCATATTTTTTTAATAAAAAAACTTCTATAATGCATTAATCACTAAATTTTTGATGTGTTTTTCAGCCTCAAAAACCCCTTTTTCCATCATTTCAACAGCTTCCAAGGGGTGCTTTCCAGACGCACTTTCCTCTGAGAGCATGACAGCATCAGCACCAGAAATTATTGCATATGCTACATCGGTCACTTCGGCGCGTGTTGGAAGCTTATTTTCAGTCATAGAAAGCATCATTTGAGTAGCAACGATTACTGGTTTACCGGCTTTTTTAGCTTTCTCGATAATTTCCTTTTCTATAAAAGGAATCTTTTCAAGAGGAACCTCATTACCCATATCCCCTCTAGCTATCATTATCGCATCCGCAACTTCTATAATTTCATCAATATTATCTAATGCAACTTTACGTTCAATTTTAGCGATAATTGGAGTAACTTTTACAACTCCACCTGGACGTACAGGGGTGATTTCTTTTATTTTTTCACGCAATTCCAAAACATCTTTTGCACTTCCAACATAAGACATAGCGACATAGTCAACTCCTTGACCAATACCGAAGATTAAATCAGCTATATCTTTTTGTGAAAGAAGTATCACTGATTCTTTATTGAATTCATGACCAGATCTTTCTTGGACTCTTGGACCAGACAGATCTTGAATTATTGGAATTCTTTTCGCTAGATCTTCTGAAACTTCACGGATATTTTTTATATATACAGCATGTTCTTCGTATGTACCCCATGAAAAATTCAAACGAAAAACATCAGCTTGGTGTTTGACCATTTCTCTTATCATTTCTTTATCACCGGAAGCAGGTCCTATCGTAGCGACTATTTGAGCCTTTGACCCTTTCATTAAAAAATATTTTTGGGTTATCTTTATTAATCTCTGATACTTCACCATTCTTTCTGGGTTTACTGGGGAACCAGATTTAAGACCAAAACAACCATACGCGTAAGCTAAGTCAGCAATAAAATCATCACCTGTTTCTCCACTACGATGACTCACAATAATATTAATATTATTGTCACGTGCCAACTGCATTGTTTCTAGTGTTTCCGATAAAGTACCTATCTGATTCGGCTTTATGATTATTGTATTAACACTTCCTTTTTCTAAAGCTTCTTTCAGAAGAACTTTATTAGTTACAGTCAAATCATCACCAACAACTAATAACTTATTATTTTCATCTTTTAGTCTTCTGAAACTTTCAAAATCTTCTTCATCAAAAGGATCCTCAATAGAAAGCAGGTTGAACTCAAAAATAAACTTTTTATAAATTTCCATAAGCTCATCTTTGGAAACTTTTTTGTCACCAATCTTATACATACCATCTATATAAAAAGAAGAAGCAGCAACATCTAACGCAAATCTAACTTTATTTGAAAGATTATTTCTCTTTAATGCTTCAGTTAGATACTCGAGAGGTTTTCTTATATCACTTACTTTAGGAGCAAGTCCCCCTTCATCTCCCAATGAAAGAGATTCAAGACCCAATTCGCCACCGATGATTTCTTTTAGTGTATTTTGTATTTTAATACCAATTTCAACTGATTCTGTTATGTCTTTTGTGTCAGGCACAATATGATATTCCTGAAAAGCTAAGTCATTTTTTGCATGTTTACCACCGTTAATTAAATTCATATACAAGTAAGGCACAGCTCTAGATGGCTTTATTCCTTTGACCGCTTCCCCAGTGCCCAACGGAAGAGATCTAAGGTATTCAAAAACCTCCATATCTAAAACCTTTGCTGCAGCTTTAGCACACGCAATACTAACACCAATCATCGAATTACTACCTAGATTATCTTTATTAGGAGTTCCGTCCAACTCAATCATTGCTCTATCTATTTCATTTTGATTTCGAACATCTTTACCAACTAGAGCCTCAGAAATAATAGTATTAATCTTACCAATAGCATTTTTTACTCCTCTACCATCTTCATCACGAAGTTCATGCGCTTCATGAGCACCTGTACTTGCTCCAGACGGAACAGAAAAACTAGCAAAATTATCCCCCACCCAAACCGTAACTTTAATTGTCGGTGCTCCTCTTGAATCTTTTATTTCTTCTGCTTCTATTTTTGTAATTTTTTTATCCATTTTATTTTTTTGTTAAAAGAATCATTAAATCTGAAACATTTGCCCCAGTAGCACCGGTCATAATCATGTCACCGGATTTTTGAAAAATCGGATAAGCATCAAATCGAGCCTGATAATCATCGAGGTCTAATCCCAATTTTTCTATTTTTTCTATAGTATTTTTATCGATTATTGCCCCAGCTGCATCACAATTATCCATACCATCTGATGCAAGCGGAATCAAAACAGAACCTGTATCGGTCATTTTTTCTTTTACTGCTCGAAGCCCCATAAAAAGACTACGTCCTCCACTACCACCCTTTGTTTTCACTTCAAGTTTCGGTTCCCCTGCAGCCAACACGACTGTATTGTTTTTCACTGCAGCAAAAAGTTTTTTAAGTGATTCATCTACTTCCTCATACATTTCTGTAGAAATTATATTGGCCTCCAAACCAAGATCTTTTGCTTTTTCTGCCATCGCTTCCACTGCTGTCTTATTCGAAACAAGAACAAAATTATGAACCTTCGTAAAATATTTATTATCTTTAGGTGTTTCAAACAAAACAAATTTTCCTAAATCATGTTCATGAATAATCATCTCTGCCTGGTGAACAGTACTCTCGTCTTTATAAGTCGGACCTGATGCTACATCTTCAAAATGATCTCCAGGAACATCGGAAAAAATAAGACCGACAACTGTCGCTGGATAAGCCACCTTGGCAAGACCGCCGCCTTTAAGAAAAGACAGATGTTTTCTAATTGTATTTATTTCTGTAATTGTTTGCCCACATTTCAAAAAAACATCATACAGTTCTCTTCCTTGAGTACACTCACTCTCAGGATAACAAAGGAGAGCTGACCCACCACCTGAAACAACTGCAATCAAAAGATCATCTTCTTTTGACCCATCGGCTATTTCATATATTTTCTTTCCAGCCTCGATATTTACTTCAGATGGACGAGGGTGTGTTCCGGCAAAAGTTTGAATATAATCACAAGTTATTTTGTTTAATCCAATAACTGCGCCTTCATCAATCTTGGCCCCCAATATTTTTTCGATTGCAGAAGCTGCTTCACAAGAAGCTTTACCAAAGCCCACAACTTTAATCCTTTTAAATTTAGTTAGGTCAAAATCTTGGTCTAAAATAGATAAAATATTATTCTCTAACTTAATAGAATTAATTATTACTTTTTCAGTATTTATTGATTCAAGCCCAGCTTCTGCAATCTCTAGGGCTAATTTACGATTTTCTATGATTGTCCCCTCAGCACCTTCTGGGCTAAGTAATTCATCTAAATTTTTTATCCACTTTTTTGTCATATTATTTAACTAAATTATTTAGACTACCGGCAGCAAAATCTTTAATATTTTGTGCTGCTGTTTTTAAAATATCAGCCACCGCTTCTTTGGTATAAAAAGCTATGTGTGGGGTAACGGTAACATTCGGCATTTTTATTAATTCATGATTTAAGCCAAGGATTTTTTTATCTTCTTCACTTGCTTTTCCACTTGCAAGGAACTTAACTTCATCTTTCAATTTCCTTTCTGCTTCTAGAACATCAAGACCAGCACCTGCAAGTACACCTTCTTTTAGTCCCATCAATATGGCTTCTGTCTCAATGATTTCACCGCGTGCAGTATTAATCAAATATGCACCCTTTTTAAACTGTTTAATATTTTCTTTATTTATCAAATGAAATGTAGTCTCATTGTATGGAGCATGAATAGTCACAATATCTGACGCAGAAAGAAGCTCTGGAAGAGGTACATATTCAACACCTTCCTCTTCTCCAAAAACACTGTCAGGGTAAAGATCAGTGGCTAATACTCTCATACCGAAACCTTTAGCTATTCGTGCGGCATTCTTTCCTATTTTCCCAGTTCCTATGATACCGATTGTTTTACCAAAAAGATCAAAACCTTCGAAACCATTTTGCGAAAAATCACCATTATCACAAACTTGCTTTCCAGCAATACTGGCTTTTCTTGAAATTGAAAGTAATAAACTAAAAGCAAACTCCGCAACAGTACGTGACCCGTAAGATGGAACGTTTGAAACCTGTATTCCTTTAGAATTACAATAACTAACATCAATATGATCAAAACCAGTCGAACGTGTCGCTATAAATTTAAGACTAGAAAGTTTATCAATAATCTCTTTATTAACCTCAGAATTAACGAAAACAGAAACTACTTCGGCATCTTGGGCTAAATGTGCATTTTCTGCGTTAATTTTTTCTTCAAAAAAAGAAATATTAAAATCTAAACCAGAAAAAGACGCGGTTAGAACATCTTGCTCCTCTTTAGAAACCTCAAAAAAAGTGATTTTCATACCGCTATTATATCATTATTCTATATCTATTACCAAAAGCTTGTGAGGATGGTGATGTCCGTTTACAATACGGACTTTCGCGGTCGATACCTTAAAATGTAAGGCTAAAAGTTCAATAGCTCTTTTGTTGGCCATATTCTTTTCTGCTTTTTCTTTTACCGAAACATCAAAATGATCTTTTGATTTTTCAATGATTTTTTCCTTTTTGGCTCCACTAATGACTATTATTTTGATATACATATTTTTATGGTCTTATTATAACATTCTATAAAGAAAACTAGAGCTGTAGTCAAATTTTTATTGACAAGACAATTTAATCTTGATATCCTGTCTACTCAGTTAAATTAGTACATTTACAAAAAAATATTAACCCCTAAAAAACAAAAAGAATGAACAGAGGAATTTTAAGTATCAGCGGAAAAATTTCGCAAAAATTAGATTACAGAGCATTTGATGAAATGCGCAAAACAATGCAATTCGTCAAAGATGAAGAACAAATTCAAAAAGAAAATGAGGAAAAATTTCGAACAAAAAAATCCGAGCAAGTTGATTTTTATGTTGCCAGATTCACAGGTAAAAAACCTGAAGATGAAAAGATGGCAATAATGAAGGAAATTCTTGAAGAAACAGGTTTAGTTGAGCCAAGTTTTATAGAATTGGCTTTCTTTGATTTTAAACCATCTACTAAAAGAATTGTAAAAAATCTTTTAACAAATGGATACAAAACTGGAACATTGGGTCATAACAAAGAAGGAAGATTTGAACAAAAACTTTATCCAGTCAAAACAGTGAAACCCGGAAAAGAAACTTATATTTCATATTATTATCTTTTCGAATTTACTAACGGTAACTTTAATATCCTTTTAAGAAACCCTAGACCGAATCCAATAACCGAAGAGGTTGTGAGAGACAGAAACATCAAAAAGAAAGTTATTTGGAAAAGAGAAGAAATTTTTGCTCCATATTTAGGGGTTTAACAAACAACTTTTTGTCATTAAAGACAAAAAGAAAAGACCTGAGCTCATAGAGTTCAGGTCTTTTTATTTTTTATTTAATCATTTTAAACAAATATTGGAAAAGGATAATTTTCTTTTTTTATCACTTCGGTACCGCAAGACAATATACGGATATCATTCAACAAACTCTTTTGATTTTTTAATCTCTCTGGAGTTAGAGAAGATTTTACAACCTTATTATATTTATCAATAAGATTATTAATCTCCTCAACTTTTTTCTCAAAAACCTTAGAATTGAAGTCCTTTGGATGTTGATGATTACTAAACCTCATCTTTTCTTCAAGACGAACCAAGGAATCTACAAATGACAATTTGTTATCCACAAAACGTGATGAATAAAATTCTTCTAATTTTCTTAATTTTTCTGACATTTCCTGCCCTCTTTCTAACATAACGGCAGAATAAGAAAATGAATTTGAAAAATCTACGAATAACAAAAAGTGTTCTGATTTAACTTTTTTTCCCATAATTTATAATTTATTAGTTTAAATATATATTTAATACTTTCTTCATAAATCAGAAAGAGGAGTCAAAGTAAGGACTGTATACTCCAACATGGAACATTTTTTTATTTCCTTCAGAACATCATCTTGATTCAAAGATATACCATCAAGTTCGAATGATTTTCTGTTAGAAATATCAGAAATAATGATTTCGGGAGTTTTATCTTTTACAGTATAAATCTCTTCTAATTTTTCAACGATAGAAATAAAATCCTCTATTGATGATTTTTTAAAAGAACCAGACTCACCGTGAAATGTTATTTCAAATGGTCCATCCTTTTTCTTTAAAAAGGAAACTTTACCTCCACCATTTATCGTCAAAGTGGTTATATTATTTTCTCTCATATAAACCCATACAGCTGCAGCATGCAAACAATATGGTTTACTTTCTTGAAAGATTAATAATTGTAAAGCTTCCTCACCCAAAGCTGGGTTATGAATTACAATATATTTGAAAACTTTATTTTCAAAAGATTCAATATCATAAGAACCTGTTTCTTTATTAAAGTTTTCTATTCCTTGTCCCACCGCAACTATTATCGGGTAGTTCATTATTTCTCTTGTTTTCATTTTCTGGAAAGATTTAGATTATTTTTTGAATTGTTAAAGGTCTATATTACTGTTTGATTATAGCGCAAATAAGGCTATTTGTCAATAGAATAAAAAACGAGTTATATATTGTTATTTAACAGTTTTTTCAGATACTTCTCAACATTTACTTTATGTTCATCATAAGTCACTGCACAATGTGTCACATGATCTTTATCATGCAAATAATAAAGACAGTCTGTTTTAGTTGGATTCAAGACTGCTTCAATTGCAGGTATTCCAGGGTTAGAAATCGGGTGTGGAGGAAGTCCTGCATGTCTATATGTGTTGTAAGGTGAATCAGTTTTTTTATCAGCAATACTGATAGAAGTCCACCAACCTTTTCCTTTATTTCCACGAACATACTGCAAAGTCGCATCGACAGAAAGAGGTATTTTTTGATTTAAACGATTCAATAAAATACCAGCGATTAAAGGCATATCTGCATCATTTGCAGCTTCTCTTTGCACTATGGAAGCTATAATAATACCCTTTGTCCATTGAATATTCTGATTTTTAAACTGTAATAAATATGGTGAAAACTTTTCGTTAAATTTAGAAATTAATCTATTTGCTACAGCTTGAGGTGTCTCAGTCAATGGGATTAAATATGTGTCAGGAAAATAAACTCCCTCAACATAATCGTATTTCATTTTTGTATAAATATTTATCCAATTATTTTTTTGTAATTTTGTCCAACCTAAATTAGTAGCCAAAAGTTCAGCAATTTCCTCTTTGCGTAAACCAGGAGGAATAACGACCCATTTCATATATGGCTTGGTATGCAATATTTTAGAAATATTATTAGTTGTCATGGTGGTATTTATTTTATATGCTCCTGGTACAATACCACCTTTTGTTTTTGAAAATACTAAAGTAAAATCATCTTTATTTTTAATATAATTTTGTTCTAAAAGATTTTGAACTATCTGATCAAAAGTCATATTCAATGGAACAATAAATCTATCTGGAACAAGCACAGGTGTTGTCGGTGGAATAGTTGGGAGAACTACTGGTAATGCAGTAGGTTTCTGAATAGTTTGTGCATTTACAAACAAAACCCCAAAAAATAAAAAGGTAAAGAAAAACAGCAAGATGATAAAATTTTTGGATATTTTTCTCATAATATTATATGAATGATTCTTGATACTTTTAAAAACCTGAACCCATATCAATATTAATACTATCAATAGATGACTGAATAGTTTTTTGTGTCCAAGTAATAGCAAGCCAAACCAAAATAATAGTAGAGAGTAATAATATCACCCAAGCAACCTGACCTATTACTTTTGCTTTTGGATCATCAGATTTATAATATTTTGTTCCTGGCCACTTTTTTACAAAAATAAAACCGATCATAGGCAGAATAATACTGAAAATATATATCCATGCTTGAGTTGCTATGGTTGTAGAAAGTTTAACCGAAGTTAATTCAGTACCACAATTCGGACAAAAAAAATATTGAGAAATTACCGGTTGGTGACAAACCGGACAGATACTAATAGTAGGTATTGGTGATACGGGTGAAATTTGTTCTTTTAAATTTGTTTCCATAAGATACTCTTAATTTTACTAGAAAAAACTACTTAAAGCGAGCGTAAAAAGTCTTAGATGTGCTACAATTCAAGTCATGTCACATAAAACTCAAGGTAATAAATCTGTAATTTCAGCCCTTTCAGGTAATATCTTTGTCACCATTATAAAGACAATAGTTGCCCTCTTTTCTGGATCTGCCAGTATGTTTGCTGAAAGTGTGCATAGTTTTGCTGATACTCTCAATCAATCCCTTTTACTTGTCGGTTTGAAAAGATCAAAAAGACCGGCTGATAGCTCTCGAGGCTATGGCTATGGTATAGAAAGATTTTTCTGGTCTTTGGTCTCAGCTTGTGGAATTCTTTTTATTGGTGCTGGTATTACTGTTTATCATTCAATAAATTCATTAATTCATTATGAAAGTAGTGAAGTCTCTCATTTAAACTATCTTATAATTTTTGTTTTATGCATTTCTTTTGTAATTGAAGGAATTACCTTAATTATTGCTTTTAAAGAATTGAAAGGTAAAGACAAATTTACAAAGAAAATTTTTGAGGATGCTGATCCTGTTACTTTAGCAGTTGTTTATGAAGACGGAGCGGCTGTTATTGGTGTTTTTGTCGCTTTACTTGCTCAATTATTGATGTATCTTACAAGTAATAATGTTTTTGACTCAATCAGTGGAATAATCATCGGTTTGATTCTTGGATTTTTGGCTATTCTCCTAATTAAAAAAAATCATCAATACATCATAGGCAAATCATTAAGTAAAGAAGTTGTAGAAGAAATAACAGAGCTTTTATTAGAAGATCCTTGTATTGAAAATATCTCAGATTTCAAATCTGTTGCTGTCGATATAAATCAATACAGAATATACGCCACAGTCGAATGGAATGGCTCGCCTCTTTATGAAGAGATATATAGAGCTGGTGATTTAAAAGAAGAATTTGACGAAATAAAAGATGATTTTAGTGAGTTTACAAAACTAATGTTCAAAATGACTGACCGTGTCCCTCGACTGGTCGGTAATCATATAGATAAAATAGAAAAAAGAATCCGTGAAAAATTCCCTCAAATTTTATATGTTGATATAGAGATCAATTAGTTTAGCCTTTTGTGATACAAGTAGTATAATTAAAGCATGAATACAAATGCACAATCAGAGATTTTTTTTCTAATTTCCTCAGCTGGTTTTTTTATGTTGTGGATTTTAGCCATAATATTTATGTTATATCTTATAAATATAATGCACATCTTTTCACGAATCTTAAAAAAAGTAGAAAAAGACGCAGATACAATCAGTGGTACAGCAAAAGATATATTTTTAGATATACAAGAAAGCGTAGTGTTTCAATTTCTTTTTGGTAAGAAAAGAAAAGGTCGAAAAGCAACCAAAACAAAATCATAATATTACAATCATTTAATATCATTAATAAAAATTAAAATTTATGGCTCAAAAAAAAGTAACAAAAAAGATAGCAAAGAAAAGTGGAATATCAGTTGGTAAAGTAGTAGCAATAGGCGCAGGAGTCGCAGCATTAGGAGCGGGAGCTTATTATTTCCTTGGATCCAATGGAAAAAAGAATCAAAAGAAAGCAGCTGTTTGGATGTCTAGTATGAAAAAAGAAATATCCCAAAAAATGACTACAATCAAGAATGCCACTGAACCTATTTATCATAAGGCTGTGGACGCCATTACAGTAAGTTATGGTAAACAATACAAAGAACATGCTCCGGAAATAAAAGCTTTTGCTAAACAATTAAAAAGTGAATGGAAAGGTGCTCAAAAACAAGTTAAAAAAGCTGTAAAGAAAATAGCAAAGAAATAATCTTACAATAAATAAAAAAATCTTCTCCTTATGAGAAGATTTTTTTATTTTAAATTTCTTGCTATCTTAAATAGAATCAGATACCCTTAGATTATGAAAGAGATGACCGTTGGAATAATAATTATTGTCATTAGCACTCTGGGCTACATCAGCAACTGGCTGAATTGGCGTTTTTTGAATTATAAAATTAATTATTTACTTTATTATTTCGGGGCTTTTATTCATGAAAGTTCTCATGCTCTTATGTGCCTTTTGACTGGCGCTAGAATTAGTGAATACAAAGTTATTGTAGACCAACCTCGTGTCTCCTATTCTAGTTCAAAGCTACCAATATTGGGTAATTTACTTATTGCTATTGCTCCAATCTTTGGTGGACTCATCGTTCTTTATTTTGTCCGGGAGTATTTTTTTATAAATATATATCATATGCCTGAGTTTTATAACTGGAAACTTTTACTAACTGATTCCTTAAATTTCTTGAAACAAATAAATGTATTAGATTGGAAAAATTTAGTGACAATATTTTTATTCTTAAATGTCGGAGCAATGATCGGGCCATCGTGGCAAGACCTAAAAAATGTCTGGTTTTTGATAATCATTTTAATATTCATCCCCTGGCCCTTTTTTATTCATCTAGGTTTATTGGCAATTAGCTTAATTTTAATTAATATTATTTTCCAGATTGTTCTAATACTGATTATTTCTATTTTAAAATTTCTTTACAAGTTATTCTTTAATAAATAAAAAAAACTAGCAAGGACAGTCCTTGCTAGTTTTTTATTTTAAGATATTTAAAAGAATTACTTAGGGTTGAACAATATACCAGATACCACCGACACCTTGTCCTGTTGTATCTCCTGGTTTTGTATCATTCTTCCAGAAATAAATAGGAGCTCCTTTGTATGCGAATTGCTTAGTACCATCCGCACGATTAATAGTGGAAAGCTGACCGTTCATAGAATTATTGGAATCAATAGATTGGCTGGCTGAAGGAGAATAAGGTGGCCAATTAACCGCACATGTACCTGAACAATTACTTACATTCGCAGTATCTTTGGCGTATGTATACAAACTCATTCCATTTGATGCCACTAAATAACTACCTAATTTTGAACTAGAAGAAACAGAAACAATCGGTGCAGTATTTACTTGCTCATTATTTGTTTTAACTGGTGTAGTATTCAAAATAGCACTGGAAGGCATATACACTTCTGTTTGTATAGACTTCATCGACATAAAATACCAACCACTTAAAATAATAATAGCAACTGCTACAACAACCCAAAAACTTTTTGATAAATTCATGTGAATTATTTTTAACTAATTAATAATATATATATTATAACATGAAAGTTTTACAGTATTAAGTTTTTGACAAGGTTCAACCTTGTTTTAAATATAAGATAATAATACCACAACAATTGACCTGCAAATGGGTTCATGATATCGTCAGTTTAGAAACTTAAATTTTAACAATATGAAACATCCGAAAAATGTACAAGGTTATGCTGGTTCAATAGAAGACTTGGCTAAAGCCATAGGAAATATGACATATGATCAGACAGCTGATTTTATAGAAAAACTTTCAAAAGACATCGAAAGACAAGCAGATGGTGACCTTAGAAAATGAAGGAAAAAACTTGCTAATGAATTATATGAAACAGCAAAAAAATTAAAAGAAGCTCACGAAAATATGAGTAAAGCCTGGAAAATCTGTGAACCATTTATGAAGTAATAGTATTTTTAATTAAAGCCCCAATCATCGGGGCTTTTTTATTTACTACATAGGAGTTTCCTATGTATATTTATTATTTTATCCAATCAATTTTAGTTACTGAAGCATTTGGATAGGCTGGTAAATCATAGAACAATTTTGAATCTTCACTTATTTTAATAATTTCTAATATTCTACCGACTCCGGCATGACTCACTAATAAAATATTTTCCGGTAATTTAGAAAGTTCTTTTACACAAGAATGAACACGATTTTGAAAAGATTCTGTATCTTCTGCATTTTCAGCAGAAATTAATACAGCAGATGAAATCTTATGAATAGGAGTTCCTGTGAGTGAACCCATATCATATTCAGTAATACTATTATTAATTTCTATTTTATTTAAATCAAATTCAATTTCCTGAGCAATTATTTGTGCAGTTTCTATAGCTCGTTTAAGTGGTGAAGAAATAATTTTATCTATCTTGATTCGTTCAACCAATATTTCTTTAGCTGTAACTTTAGCTTGTTCTCTTCCCTTTTCAGTAAGAATTGAATTCTCTTTTTGTCCAGCAAATACACCCTTTAAATTTGCTTCGCTTTCACCGTGTCTAACAAAATATATCATTATTTAATTTATTTTAAATCTTTCCAAACCCTTTTTATAAAATTCATCAAAAAGACCATTAAGAAGTGAACTTATTTCTCTGCATTCGTCAACAAGAAGCTTTGCTCCACACACATAATAATAACATTCTTCATGAGTCATACTACTAGTAGGATCAATAACTAAACCTTTTATATTAGAAGTTTGGTCAGCAATTTTTACTCGATGAACACTAGGACTTTCAGTCCTAAGCCTTTCTGCTTGTAAAGCCTTACGTTCTTGTAATGGTAAGTCTTTAAAATGACTATAGTCGGTAAGACCTTCAACAATCTTTGTTACTTCTTCACCAAAATGATTCTTAATATCTTCAAGTGTAGTATCTGTATCTTCAACGGTATCATGAAGCCAAGCAGCAATAATCTCATCCTCAGTACCACCAGAAATCCATACAAGATCAGCAACTTCCTGAATATGATGGATTTGTGGCTTTTTTACACCAGTGATTGATATGCCACTTATGTGTTGATGTGCATTTCGAGCAAACTCTTGAGCTCGATTTATTCTGTTAGTTTGATTATTCATCATAATTAACTTTTTAATCCTTAATATATTCATCTTTACTCATGAAACTTTTTTTATCAGAAACTCTATCTAAAAATATTATTCCGTCTAAGTGATCCATTTCGTGCTGAATAACTCGTGCCAATAATCCTTTCGCGGCAAAAACAAATTTTTTATTATTTTGATCAGATGCTTCTACTGTTACTTCAGCGGACCTTGATACTTTTCCAAAAATACCTGAATGTGCAACGCTACCACACCCTTCATAACCTATTATTGTCTTTTCAGAAACTAAAATAATTTTAGGATTAATAAAAACCCTAAGTTCATCAAACTCATTTGTTTTTCGTAAAGTTGTAGTCCTAATTTCAGTCACAAAAATTCTAAAATTATGTCCGATCTGTGGAGCAGCCATGCCAACCAAATTGGCACGACGCATTGTTTCAGTTAAATCTTTAATTATTTTTTTGACCTCTGGTGAAGTTACAGGGATAACTTTTTTAGACTTTATTCTAATGATCGGATTACCGACTTGTGTGACTTTTTTAATTATCATAATTAGTTAATTAAAACATTTAAAATACCTAAAGTCTATAATTTTTGACAAGGTTCGACCTTGTTTTTAACTACATAGGAGTTTCCTATATATATTAGGAAAGATTATAATAAAGTTTAATACAATTATCTAAATCAGGAATTAAATCTTTATTTAAAGCTTCTTCTGGTGTCATCCACTCAAAAGCCTTATGAGCTTTTGATTCTATTATTATCTCGTGATTTTCTGTTAGTGGAAAGTAAAATGTATGATAAATAAAATCATAGTCTGGATATTGAACAAAAACTGTACCGAGTAATTTAAACTGGTCTTCATCCGCACCATATCCAGTTTCTTCTTCAAGTTCTCGAGCTATTGCTTGTAATGGATTTTCCCCATCTTCAACTTTTCCAGCTGGAACTCCCCAAGTATTTCCTTGGGGTTTATGATCTTGACGGTGCAATAATAAAATCTTGCCATCCTGTTCAAAGAAACAACTTACAACTTCAAATTTACTATTGAATTTTTCTGGTTTTTGTAGATGAATCATATATTTTTTGACAAGGTTCAACCTTGTCATTAACTTGAAAAAATATAAATTTTACGGTAGTCTATACGTATTGCGAGATCGTCTAATGGTAGGACACCTCCCTCTGGAGGAGGTTATCTTGGTTCGAGTCCAAGTCTCGCAACAATTAAGTTATTATTTTAACCCTGCTGAGAATCTAATATTTTAGCTATTTTAGCTCTAGTTACTCTTTCTTTCTTTTTATCATTCATTGTTTTTAGATTATCCTTTTTAGAACGAGGCCATAATTCTTTTCTAACATCTTGCTGTGAAGAAACTCTTTTCAAAGGACTCATTGTTGTTTGTATTTTTCTTTCTTCCTTTATATTTATTTTTTCTTGTCTATACTCAGGAATAAAATCTTTTTTAAGATTTTCAATTTTTGTAAAACCATTTTTATTTTCTTCATCTTTTACGAACTGCGAAAATAATTTTTGTCTTTCTTCTTCAATCAATTTTTCGTTGACCTCTATTGAATTTTCAGTTTCTTCTTTTAAAGAATTTAAAAATGCTTCTTCATGATCTTCTAACGGAGAATCAGAAGTTAATACTGATTCATATTTAGCCTTTTCTTCATCCTCAGGATTATCTGAATCTTCACCGTATCTTTCCCATTCATCACCAGATGATATTTCATCATCGGGAACAAATTTTCTTAAATGACCTTTAAAATCATTTTCATTTAATCTTTTATCTTCTTCTTTAACTTCTTCTGTTTTTTTACTAAATCTATTAAAAAAATTATTGAACATAAATTTTATTATTATTATTTTTTAATACAAGCTTTGATAAAGGCTGTGAAGAGTGGATGTGGCGCAAGTGGGTGTGCTAGAAATTCTGGGTGAAACTGAGTACCCAAGAAAAACGGGTGTTTGGTCTTTGGAAGCTCTGCAATCTCCATCAAACTTCCTTCTGGGGAACGTCCGGAGAACACCAATCCTTTGGCCTCTAGAGCCTCGATATAGGCTGGATTCACCTCATATCGGTGTCTATGTCTTTCTATCACTTCCTTCTTACCATAAGCACTACGAGCGACTGTGCCATCTTTTAGAATTGCTTTATAAGCACCTAAACGCATGGATCCACCGTAAGAATTGTTCTTTAAATGTTCTTTCTGAGATTCCATCACATCAATCACGATGTTCTTTGAATTAGGATTTACTTCTTTGGTATTCGCATCTTTCAAACCTAGGACATTTCGAGCATATTCAATCACAACCATCTGCATACCATAACAAAGTCCGAAATATGGAATCTTGTTTAAGCGTGCATATTTTACTGCAGAGAGTATTCCTTCTACTCCGCGTGAGCCGAACCCGCCCGGCACAACAATACCATCATATTTTTTAAGTTCTTTTAGTTTAGCTGGATTAGTTTCATATTCAACAGAATTAAGCCAAGAGAAAACTGGCTTCTTGCCTTGCGTGTATGCGGAATATTTTATTGCTTCAATAACAGAAAGATATGAATCAGACAAAACGAAATCCCCTGTCTC
>JAVHNX010000007.1:97807-108408 GCA_036169735.1 Minisyncoccota bacterium | reverse complement strand
ATTTTTTCTTTTCTCTTTTCATCAAGCTTGGTTTCAGCACGTGCTATTAAAATATCTGCTTGAATTCCAGAACCATTCAAAAGTCTTGAGGCGTGTTGAGTAGGTTTGGTTTTCATCTCACCTACTTTAGAAGGAATTGGAAGGTAAGAAACCATTACAAAAATAACATCTCTTGGGTGTTCTATTTTTAGCATTCTAGCTGCTTCCAAGAAAAGCATATTTTGATATTCACCGATAGTACCTCCAACTTCAACAATCACAATATCTGCTTCATCTTTTTTGCCTGCTTCTTTAATGCGTCTGATGACTTCATACGGAATATGTGGGACTACCTCCACACACTTACCTTTGTATTCTAGATTGCGTTCTTTTTCGATAACTGTCTGGTACACTCGGCCAGTCGTCATATAATTTATACGAGTTAAATTAATATCGAGAAATCTTTCGTAGTTGCCCATGTCTTGATCTGTCTCATCACCGTCTGAAAGCACAAAAACCTCACCGTGTTCTGTGGGGTTCATTGTACCAGCATCGACATTGATATAAGGGTCTATTTTTATTGAAGTAACGGAGAAACCACTATTTTTTAAAATAAGTCCAAGGGAAGACGAAGTAATACCTTTTCCAACCCCAGAAATAACTCCGCCCACTACAAAAATAAATTTTGTATTTTCCTTGTTTACCATATATTTTTTACTTATTTAAATACCTGCGTGTTGCAAGAGAAGAAGAAATCATTCCAAGCAATACTCCTGATAATAAAAGAATCGCGAAAATTTGAAAGAAATTTGAAAGGAAATAATCATGCATATTAAGTCCCAGGAAATCGGTCATGTTGCGTCCGAACCAAATGGTTACCGGAATCA
Source organism: Minisyncoccota bacterium (assembly GCA_036169735.1). Classification (GTDB taxonomy): domain Bacteria; phylum Patescibacteriota; class Minisyncoccia; order Phycocordibacterales; family UBA9973; genus UBA9973. Next base: position 107,542 of record JAVHNX010000007.1, on the reverse strand, counting down.
TAATTACAAGAGTAATTAATGTAGCAATAAGACCATAAATAGCGCCTTCCACCATAAAGGGTCCTCGAACCCGCATTTTACTTGCTCCTACTAAACGCATCACACCGATTTCTTCTTTGGAAATAAAAATAGTTAATCGAATAGTATTAAAAGTAATGATTATAGAAATAAAAATCATTAATAATGTTATTAAAAATCCCAACTTCTGAGCGCCATCGATTATTGAATTCAATCTTTCAATAACAAGCTTATTCTGGTGATAATTTACTTTATCTATGATGGACGCTGACCCAAGAACTAAAGCATTATCAGATTTCAAGAAATTAGCAATACTTTCATATTGAGAAACTTCCTTTGCTTTGACGTTTAAATACGCTCCAAGTGGATTGTCTTTTATTTCATCAAGAGCTTGAATTGTAGGATAATCACCAGAATGTCTGTCTCGGAAGAGTTTTAATGCTTCAGTATCACTGGTATAACTAACACTGGCTACTTCTGGTAGTTTCTCGATTGAAGCTTTTAAAGCAAGAATTTTGTCCTCTGAAGCACCTACATTAAAATAAATTGTTACATCTACTTTGTCTTTAATCTGGTCAAGAGAAGTATGCAAAACTGCTTGTAAAAATAAAAGTGAAGCAATAACAGAAAGAGTGATAGTCACGACTAAAACAGCAGCCCAAGAAATAATCCCGTTTCTTTTAAAATTTAATATTCCAGCTTTTATAATTCTTTTTAATTCCATAAAAAATAATTAATTAAATAATATATTTGCCATCTTTATCGTCTCTGATGACCTTGCCTTTTTCCAATGTAATGACTCTCTTGCCTATCGAATCAACTACCCCGCGATTATGAGTGGTCAAAATAACAGTCGTACCTAGATCATTTATCTTTTTCAAAATCTGTATCACTTCATAAGTATTTATCGGATCCAAGTTTCCGGTTGGCTCATCAGCAATAATCAATTCAGGTTGGTTGATAATTGCGCGAGCGATTGCGAGTCTTTGTTGTTCACCTCCGGACATCTGACTTGGGAAATGAAAAATACGACTACTCAAATCAACAAGTTCTAAAACATGAGGAACATCGCTCGCAATCTCTTCATCAGACTTACCGGCAGCTTCCATCGCAAAAGCAATATTTTCATAAGCGGTCTTGTTTGGCAATAACCTAAAGTCCTGAAAAACCGCACCGATTCTTCTTCTTAGTTTAGTTAAATCACCACTTCCGAGCTTGTGTACGTCAACAGATTCAAAAAATACCGTACCATCGGTCGGTTTATCGTCAGCAAGAATCATTTTTATAAGGGTTGTCTTTCCAGCACCAGAATGTCCAACAATAGAGACGAATTCTCCGGCAGTGACGGTTAAACTGACGTCTTCTAGTGCAATTGAATCCTTGTTATAAACCTTTGAAACATTATTGAAGTAAATCACTATTTAATAATATCACAAACCCCTCTCAGCTTCAACGAACATATCCAAATCGCCATCTAGAACTGCATCAACATTGGAAGTTTCGACTCCAGTGCGGTGGTCTTTGACCATTTTGTATGGATGTATAACATATGAGCGTATTTGACTACCCCATTCAATGTCAGTACCCTTAGAAAGTTTCATACTTTCCTCAACAGTCTTCTTTTCCTCTTCCGCTTTCTTAAAAATTTTAGCCCACAACATAGACAATGCTCTTTCACGATTTTGTTCTTGGGAACGCTCACCTGAAGCATGAGTCGAAATACCTGTCGGTGTGTGAACAATCCTGACAGCGGTCTCTCTTTTGTTTACGTTCTGCCCTCCAGGTCCACCGGACTTTGCGAATTCTATTTTTAAATCTATTTCAGGTATCACAAAATCTTTTTCATCTAGTTTTGAAAATTTTGGTAATACTTCCACTAGTGAAAAAGAAGTATGACGCATTTTCTTGGCATTAAATGGAGAGATGCGAACCAATCGATGCACTCCAGATTCATTTTTTAAATTTCCGTAAGCTCCCTTCCCAATCATCTCAAAAGAAACATTGCGGTATCCACCTTGATCATTTTTGTGTTCATGAATAAAAGAAATACCCCAGCCTTTTCGGTCGGCATATTTCATATACATAGCTAAAAGTATTCGAGAAAAATCTTCCGCGTCATCCCCTCCCGCGCCGGAAATAATAGTAACTATTGCGTTACCTTTGTCATACTTACCCATACCTTCTTTTTTATCTTTCAAATCAGTAAGCTCTTTCAAGGTTGCCTGTGCTTTAATTTTATCACTCCAAAAATCTGAACTAGCTATCTGTTCTTCAAGATTCTTTATTTTTTCATCTATTAAATTAGAACCAACATCTTCAGCCATAGAAAGATTATAACAAAAATTAGAGCCGAAGGTGAGAATCGAACTCACGTCTCTTCTTTACGAAAGAAGTGTTCTGCCACTGAACTAATCCGGCTTGTATATTTTTATTGATACTGAATATACATAGGTTGCGGAGTTAGCTCAAGCAAGTCTTTGGGTGTAAGCATGTAAGTACTCGGAGGAAGTAAATCATTTTTGTAAAAGAGTTTGAATCCAGTAAATTGAACTGGTTCTTTGTAAACAACTTGCTTATAAGTATTTATTTTTTTGGCACCAAAACCCCAACCATCCATGTCCATAACTATTTGAACTTCAGGCAATGGTTTTATTTGCTTGTAGTTCGTAACCATTTTATTTGTGAAACGATGAACAATTAAAACTTTTGGAGGTAAATTGTTATCTTTTACAAGTTTCGCTAAATAATTGGCGGCAAAATTTATATCTGTCGCATCCATTGTACCAATAACTTTTCCAGGCTTTACTCCGGTCTTCATAGAAAATTCTGGATCTAAACCAAGGTGAACTTCTGGCATTTTCAAATATTTTTCAAATATAGGGATCTCAGTCTGGACGTTACTTAAGCCCACCTGAATATCCAGAAATACTATTCCATTTATTTTTTTTGCTAATTCAACAGCACGATCAATCTGACTGTCAGGCATTCGTAATCTATATTTACCGTCCGAACCAGGACTCCCCTGCGCAGTAACAGCAATATAATGAATCGCTGGAATAACAGGAGTAGAAGGATCGGCCAATTCCCAACTTTCTACTTCAGAATTTAATTTTTTTAACATTATGTCAGTAGAATATTCTCCAAGTACTCCCATTTTTGTGGAATAAAAATTACCATAATAAGCAATGATACGATTAAACGGTAAAAGAGCTCCGGAATTCGGCTCAACAGTTTTAACAGGCCAAAGATACTTCTTTGAAGGAGGTACTGAAACTGCCTGAGTTGTAGGTTGTAATCCTTTTTGATCTACCTTTGTGGATGATTTTACAACAGAAGTTGTTGCAATGACAGGAATAGCATTATTTGCTATTTCATTTAGTTTTTTATTATAAGCGATACTATCTAAAACAATAGGAACAAAAGCTGGCTGTTTAACAGCCTCTTTTATTGGAACCTCAGCAATTGCTGAATCATACTTCGTTGAAAATAGACTCGAAGAGCTAACAAAATATATAAACAAAAAAAATAAAAATCCTAAACAAACTCCTTTTGCAGTAAAAACATGTTTCGAGTTTGTGTTTTTTATTTTAGCTTTAAGGTTTAAAAATTTAAGCATAATGTTCCTTTTTAATTAATAACTATATCTACTATAGCATAAAGCTTTTATTTTGCTCTACAAATGAATATGCACTATTCTTTATCCGAAAATACCACGAGTCTATCCGAATGGCTTTGATGTGTTTCATCCCAAAAACCAGAACAAGTAATAAGATTAAGATGAGCTTTTCCATCATTTGAATTAAAAACCTCAAAGGCAACTGTATTGGGATTATACGTTTTCAACTCACGAACAACAAAAGTAATAGTTACACCTTTTTCATTTTCGATATATAATTTGTCTCCCCTTTTTAGCTTATATAAATTATCGAACACTGCTGATTTACCATTTTTCCAACCGGAATGACCATCGATAACAGCACTACCATTTTCCCCAGGACGTGGCCCGAGATTAAACCAGGCAACATCAGGAGGATTTTTGGGTGAATCCATTGCTCCATCAGGAGTAAGACCAACATAATTGACAGCAGCATTTATTTTAATGCTAGGAATTTTAAGACGAACGGGTAATTCATAATAATATTCTGAATTTTCATAAATGATAGAAGTATTTGTAGAATTTTTAGTAAAAAAATGAAAAACAATACCAATAGAAAAAATAAATCCTAGAGGAATAATTATATAAGGTATTTGTTTTAATATTTTTTTAGGTATATTCATATATAACTGAAAGAGTCAGACTATTACTAGTCTGACTCTTTTTATTTAACCTACAGACAAGTAAACAAATTAATTAAATCTTTTTAAGATTTAGATTATCTGTTTCTTTTTAGCTAAATAGAACGAAAATAGAGCAATAAAAATTCCAGCTGGGACAATAATATTCCAGATATTATTTTTTTCTTCGGGAGCAAATCCTGTATTTGGCAACTTAGGAGTTGTTACTATAGAAGTTGTTGAGGTAGAAGCTTTTACCACAGGAGTAGAAACTACTACAGGAGCTACTACAGAACCAGCTACAGTAACTGTAGCAAGAGAATAATCAGTAGCAGTCAAACCATTACCACTTCCCTCAGCTGTACCTTTATTTGTAGTTGTTTGTGTAAGATTGGACTGACATGTATAAGTCCATGTTTCTGAAATATCAAGCAAATTATTGTTATTTGTATCACCCGAGTGACTAGAAACTGAACTACATTTATCATCAACAACACTTACATTACTCAAAGCAACTGTACCAGGGTTGGTCACAGTGTATGTATAAGTAACTGCACCACCAGAAGATGGAAGATTATCTACACTTGGCTTTTTAATAAGATGAATCAATGGTGGTGGAAGTGCTGCACCAACAACAACAGTTGCATCTGCAGTATCAGTTGCAGTAAAACCATTTGCTTGACCAGTCGCAGTGGCTGTATTTGTGGTTGTTTGTGTAACTGTTGAGGTACAATTATATTTCCAAGTTTCAGTTAAATCAAGTTTTGAATCACTGTTAGTATCACCTGAAATAAAACCTATAGGAGAACATTTGTTATCAGTAACTGTGACATTGCTCATGGCAACTGTTCCAACATTTGAAACTGTATAATCAAATGAAATCAATCCACCTCCAACTGACAATGACAACAAAGATGGAACTTTCTCAATACTAATTAATGGTGCTACTGGAGTTGGTGTTGGGGTTGGAGTGGGTGTAGGAACAGGAGTTGAACATGTTGATTTAGTAACATGAGTATTATTTAATGTAACTGCAGCATTTCTTGCCAAAAGTCTTCCATCAACAGTTGAACCTCCGTTATCTGTAATAGAAGCGAAAGCAAGAATATTTCCTTTGAAATCAGAGGTTGTTCCTAGAGTAGCAGAACTACCAACTTGCCAAAATACATTACAAGCTTGTGCGCTATTAATTAGATTAACATGACTGGCTGATGCGGTAGTAAGAGTAGAACCAGCTTGAAAAATAAAAACTGCATTTGCATCACCACCACCATCAAGAGTGACCGTACCGGTAAGTCCAATAGAAGAACCAGAATTATAAACACCTGGTGTTAATGTTTGTCCACCAAGATCAGCAACAATTGCAGATGTTTGTGCTTGGCCAGCAGCTACACCGTAAGCGGTTGTTAAGGCATCTTTGGCTAAGGTTAATAAACCTGGATTATTTACTGAACCAACTGGCCCAGCCACATCAACAGCATATACCGTACCTGTTACTTCACCAACGGTTATACCAATAGCTGCACCAGTAGTTGGACTCAAACCAACATCTCCACTAACAACAGAAGGTGTTGTATCTGTAATTCCTGATCCAGCTAAAACTGCAAAGTTATCTGCTGTGCCGAGACTTACTGTTGAAGCAGCTCTAGCTTTTATTAGTCCAGCCGTTCCAAGCGCGAATACAATGACTAACACGAGTATTGAAATTTTATTAAACTTTTTCATATATTTTTGATTTTGCAAAATCATGTCGCGTAATGTCAATCAAAACGCGACGCTAATAATTATAATTAATTTGTACTTATAAATGTTCTAGTTATTGGTCCAAAGTTTCCTAGTGCTGGAGAAATACCAACAGCTTCTTGCCATTCAGCCAAAGCTGCTTTAGTTAAAGATCCAAAGTTTAAAGTTGTACCGTGGGCATCTAGAGCTTTTGCTTTAGGACCTTTGTCTTGTGAAATTAGAAACTCTTGAAGACTTCTTACTAAATCTCCTTTGCTACCCATATTAAGATTAACAGCAATTGATTTTATTAGTTGTCCAAAATTAGTTGGGGTGGTGGTGGTTGATACAGTTGAAGTAGTAGTATTAGTAGAAACATTAGGAACAAAAGAAGTACAAGTATTTCCTGTAGTTATACTAAATTTATTGCCTTGTAAACAACCTGTGTCGACAGAAACAACAACAGAAGTACAAGCAGCACCAGTAGCTGTATTAAATGCATTTCCTTGTAAACAACCTGTAGCTGAAGTTGCAGCTGGAGTTACTGTTGAGGAAGTTGATGAAGGTGTTACGGTCGTATTCACTGTAGTAGTTGGTGTAACAACAGGTGTTGGTGTTACTTCTGGGGTTGGAGTTACAGAAACAACTGCGGGAATAATTACAGAATTTGAATCCAATGTAACAGCAGTTTGTGCAAGAGCTCTACCATTTAATGTTGCGCCAGTATTAAATACAACAGCTGTTTGGTCTAAAATATTTCCGTTAAAAACAGAAGTTGTTCCTAAAGTTGTTTGACCAGCTACCTGCCAGAAAATATTTGCAGCTTTTGCACCACCAGCCAAATTGATATGAACACCAGAGCTTAAAGAAAGATCTTGTGCTATCTGGAAAATCCAAACATCATTTGCACTTCCTGATAAAGTAACATCTGTTGGTACTGTCACAGAAGTACCCCACTTGTAGAGTCCAGGTGCAATTGTTAATCCACCAATATTTCCAGAACCCAATTCAGTTGCAGTTGGATTTGTTCTTCCAGCAGCATCAGTGTAAGCGGTTTCCATATTACTGATAGCTGTAGTCATCTTAGTTGGAGTTGGAGCAGTATAATCAGCTGCATAAACTTTACCTGTAACAAGAGAAGATGTTGAGAATGTATTTGAGGTGTCCATTATTAATCCAAATCCAGTGATATAAGTTGCTGCGGCTGGACTCACTCCAATATCTCCTGTGATTGCAGTTGTCCCAGTAGTTGAGATTCCTGTTTTTCCAAGAAGGACAAAATCACCTGCTGATCCAAGATTAACTCCATCTGGACCAGCTGCGTTTACTGTTGATGACCCAGCAAAAGATAACACGAAAGCAAAAACCAAAACAGACGCGATAGAAACCTTATTAAATATTTTCATATATTTTTATAAAAAATTTAGCTAACTAATAATTAAAAACAAAAAAAACGACAATATTATTTTTATTGATTTAATTATAGTATTTTAAATGATTATACAAATATAATTGTGGAAAACTTTTATAGCTCTAATTCAAAAAAACTTCCAGAGAGCCATCACCACCATCTTGAATTTTTGACTGGTTAAATCTAACCCTTCTAGAATCTAAATAATTTTTTACGAAATCTCTAAGAACTGGGCCATTTTCACTATGTTTACCCTTTCCAGTAATAATACGTATATGTTTGTCATCCCCTCCTAAAACATCGTCCAAAATATCCCGTGCTTCAGCTGTCGTGTATCCATGCAAGTCTATTATTGAATCTGGAACTTGAAGATATTTATTCATTTAGTTTTTACTTAAAAATGAGCCGTTGATCGGGATTGAACCGATGACCTCGATATTACCAATATCGTGCTCTACCAACTGAGCTACAACGGCTAAACAATAACTATAATTATCAAAATAAGCATAATTATTGTTTTGGGTTATATTTACCAAAACAGCAACAACAGCTAACGTGGATAATAAAATTACCCACGTATGTTACTACACTTTATATAGATTTTCAATTATTGCGCTGGTACTGGAGATGTTACAGGAGTAGTTGGTATATTTGGTCTAATTTGAACAGATTGAGCAGTTATACTACCATCTGAGTTTGTTGTGCCGGTTATACTTATTTGTTTACCAACAACTAAATCAGAAGAAGTTCCACTAACATTTTTTTCAACAGATATTTTATCTGTATAGAAGACTATCTTAGAGCTACCATCTCTGAGTTTTACGGTCATACTTTGTGCGTCCTTGGAAAGGATTTCACCAGCAGTCATGCTACCAAAAGAACCTCCACCCCTTACACCACTAGCACCACTTCTACCATTCTGACCAAAAGTTTGAGCACCTTGTCCTCCCTGACTTCTAGAAGGTATTTTACTTTTACCGTAAGACATTCCTATGTAAAAAACCACAGCCAACATTGCAACACCTACAACAATCAAACCAATTTTTTTATTATTTTCTTTTTTCATTTTTTATATATTACTAACTAATAATCTAAATTTTAATTTTACTCATATCTTAAAGCATCAATTGGATTTAAACTTGCTGCTCGACGCGCAGGATAATATCCAAAGACAATTCCAATTGCAGCCGAAACACCGAAAGCCAAAAGAACAGTTGAAAGAGAAACCTGAGTTTGAACAATTCCAGAGTATGTTACTGCCATAGATATTATCCACCCCAAAATCACACCTATCACTCCACTAATAAAAGTAAGCATAACTGCTTCAAGTAAAAACTGAGTATTTATGTCTTTTCTTTTTGCACCAATAGCTTTTCGAAGGCCGATTTCTCTTGTACGTTCCGTCACTGTCGTTAACATCATATTCATGATTCCAATACCACCAACTAAAAGAGAGATACCAGCAACTGCGGCAAGAAACATAGTAAATGTCCCAGTTATCGAAGAAGCAGTTGCAATAATATCGGCCTGATTCATAGTATTAAAATCAGCCTTAGTTGGATCAGAAATATTATGACGATTCATCAATAAAGCAGTAACGTCAGATTGTACTTGTGCTGATACACCAGAACTATTAGCTGAAACATCTATTTCACTTAAATAGTCATTTCCAGTAAGGTATCTTTGAGCCGTAGTATACGGAATGTATATTACATCGTCACTATTACTAAAACCGGAACCTCCTTTTAATTTAGTTATACCAATAACCAAATATTCACTACCAGAAATACGAATTTTCTTACCCACAACATCGGTAGTTCCTACACCAAAAAGGTCATCTCGAGTGGTTGGACCCAATACAGCAACTTTTGAACCACTTGAAATATTTTGTTCCGATAAAAATACACCTTCATCAATAGAAACATTTCTAATCGTAGAATATGACGGCTCTGTACCAATAATATTTGTATTTGTATTAGAACCAACACCAATAACCTGTTTACGAGAAGTCACTTGGCGAGCTACACCCATCACACCAGAAACTCCAGATGCAATAGCGTCAGCATCCCCTACTGTCAAAGACTGAGCTCCTCCTCGTCCAGCACTTGGTCCACCAAAAGTACGTGCCGCTCCAGGCATAACCATAACCAAATTCGCACCGATTGATTCAATACTTGCTGATATTGAATTCTGTGCACCTTGACCAATTGCAGTCATTGCAATAACCGAAGCTATACCAATAACAATTCCGAGCATTGTAAGTCCAGTACGAACTTTGTTTGCAAATAAAGCACTTGATGTTTCATGTA
>JAVHNX010000007.1:73802-97707 GCA_036169735.1 Minisyncoccota bacterium | reverse complement strand
TTCCTGATTTAATTTTTGAAAAGTTCCCAAAACAATTTCTCCTGTCTTTGAATCAAGATTTCCTGTTGGTTCATCGGCCAAGATTAAAGATGGATTATTTACCAAAGCACGCGCGATAGCCACTCGCTGAATTTGTCCACCTGAAAGTTGATTGGATAAGTGATAAAAATGTGACTCATTCAAACCCGCAGCAATAAGTGCTTCCTTAGCACGTTTCTCTCTTTCGTCTACTTCTACACCCTCATAAATAAGAGGTAGCATTACATTTCGAAGTACTGTTGTACGAGGCAATAAATTAAAAGATTGAAAAACGAAACCAATTTTATCTTTACGAATATCTGCAAGTTCATCATCAGTAAGAGTTGAAACATCCTGACCATCCAAAAAATAAGTACCACTCGTAGGATTATCGAGCGCACCCAAAATATGCATCAATGTTGATTTACCAGATCCGGAGGGTCCCATAATTGCAACAAACTCACCGTCCTGAATGGTAAAACTTACACCTTTCAATGCCTGAAATTCCATATCCCCTGACTTGTATGTTTTTGTAATATCTTTTATCTCAATCATAAATTTTATTGTCCAGGAATTCTTACCCCCCCACCTCTATTCCCACCTCCAGCACCACCTAAGATACTAGAAACAGCTGTTGTTTTTACTGCTGTTGGTAGTATTGTTCTTGTTACAACTTCATCTCCTTCTTTTAGTCCTGAAATTATTTCAGTTTCTGAATCATTTGAAACTCCAACCACTACTGTAATTTTATTGGGAGGAACTAATGAAATAGAACCGGGCAATCCGTCTATTGGTGGAACTAATGGTATATCAAACATTTCAACATATTTTGAACTTCCTTGAGTTTTTACAGCACTATTTGGTACAACTAAAACATCTTGTTTAATATTTGTAACGATAGAAGCTGAAACACTCATTCCGGGTTTAATTCTTGCATCCTTTGTATCAAAACTAATTTTGACATTATATGTAACTACTCCTTGTGATACTGTACCAATTGTGTCGATTTCTGCCACCTCTCCAACAATTGAAAAATCTGGAATTGCATCAAAAGTTAGAGTAGTTTTTTCTCTTAATTTTATCCCAACCATATCTACTTCATTAAGGGAAATTTCAGCAAATTTCTTTTCTGTAATTAATGTAGCCAAAACAGTACTAGAAGTAACCAACTCTCCTTGTTGTACTGGTAAAGATGATATAACTCCTGAAAAGGGAGCAGTCACAGAATAATCATTCAGTGATTGTTTTGCATCATCAAGAGTATTTTGTGCCTGTTCGACAACTAACTGTTTAGAACGTAAATCAAGGGCATTAGGATTATAAAGATCATCAAGTTTTTTATTATTTTGGGCAATAGTTAGGTCTGCAGTATCATCTACCTTTTTTTGATTATCAACTGCATCTTGGTATGCAACCAAATTTGTATTATAAGCAGCTACAGATTTATTTGGAAGAGTAATAGTCCAACCAAGCTGACTGGAAGAATTGGACGCGAATTTAATATAAAGTCCTGAATCACCAATAGGTTGAGGAAACAAAGAAGTCGCATCGCCTGATCCATTTACAATTCCGCTTGGTGTACTATTCGCACTAAAATATGCTCCGTTCCCTGTTTGATAAATGTTAATAAAAATAGTTACTTCCTGACCTTTGGTATATGTTCCAGTAATTGTAGGTGGGGCTTGAGTTTCAGATGAATTTGTTGGTAACGCAACAACAGAAGAATTAAGTAAATCTCTATATTTATCCTTGACCGCTTTCTCTGCGTCAAGCTTTAAATTTTCTGCATCAGTTATAGCTTTCTTAATTGTTAACACATCTACTGTATTAGGAGCCTGTTGAAATTTTTCCAATTCGAGTTTAGCAGTTTCTAAACTAGTTTCAGCATTTCGAACTGCCTTTTGAGCGTCACGATCATCTAAAGAAAAAAGAAGTTGGCCTTGTTTAACCTTATTATTAATACTCACAGCAATGTTCGTAATGTTTCCGGAAACATTCGTATTACCTGATGCTCTTGGTTTTAAATCAATTTGGTTTGAAGCAGAAATTTGCCCACTTCCAGTAATAGAAGTAATGATAGTCCCCTTAGTAACAGCAGAAGAAATATAGCGAGTATCACCAGTAGTGCTACTATATTTCCCATATCCCCAATATCCAATCCAAACAACTACCAAAATAACAATGAAGCTCATTATTTTATGATTCATAATATAATTCTTATTTTTTTTAACGAATGTACTTGGTTTTGTTGTTTCCATAATTATTGTTTAATTTGACTGTTAACTTGGATTGGTATATTTATATTGTTAAGAGGAACTATTGCTGGAAAAGGCATAATTCTTATTAATTTAGCCTCAATCTGTCCCTGTGAATTCGGAGTTCCGATAACAACAATATTTTCATCTATTTTTAGATCTTGTATATTGTCTTCTTTTCTAATATTTATGATTTTAGTATCATTGGTTACCAGTACAACTTTTTCAACATTATCTTTATCTTGGACAATAAGAGTTGGTAATTCAATTTTTATAATTTTACCAATAGCACCATGCGCGTTTGGAAAATTTTCAGATATTCCAAAATCTTTAGACAAACCACGATTTCCACGCATCATTCCAAAATTACGTCCGTAATTTTCACCCCAATCACGGCCAAAGGAAGCTTTGCGAAAACCAACAAAAAAACCTGCCTGAAAAATAAATGCAGCAACAACTAAAATACCTAAAATTAATAAAATCTTAAGGACCATTTTTGACTCAAAAACTTTTTTAATTTTTTCTTTAATTTCTTTCATATGAATAAAACTAAGCTATTAATAATTTATTACGTAAGCGAATATTGTGTGACATAAAACGCAAGGACAATATAAAAATAAAAACCAAAACTAGAGTTATAGCTATATTGGTTATTGGCAAAGATTCAGTTAAAGATAAAACGATTTCTTTCCAATAAAACAAAGCTTTACTATTTGAAAATAACAAAGCTAAATAATCATAAAAACCAGAATTAGAAAAATCAGAGATTAGTTGTTTAAACATCAAGAAAAAACCAGAAATAGAGAGAATTCCAGTTATTGAATAAATCCAAAGTTTTATTTGATTGTTCCTTTTTTCCTTAAGAGAAAGAGTAAGAAAAATAGACTTCGAAAGATTATTTTCTGGTAAATATGAGGCTTTTTTAAAGGCTCTTGTAATATTACTATCCATACTCTTGTATACGTGAACTAAGTCTATTTGGGTGCAATCATCCTTCTTAATTGTGAAATTGCCCGAAGATGGTGGCTTTTTACTGTATTTGATGGTTTATTGAGAACTTGCGATATTTCATTAAAAGTCATCTCTTCTTGATAATGTAAAACTAAAACTGTTCTATATTGTTCTGGTAATTTTTCTAATAATGAATTTAATAAATCTACATCTTGTAATTTTTGTATTACTTCGTCTGGTAAAATTGCTTCATCCTCTATAGATTCTGAGAAATTTTCTTCATTGTCTAAACTTGAAAATAAAATAATTTTTCTTTTACGTGTGAAATCAATGACAGTATTTCTAGCTATAGTAAAGATCCAAGTTTTGAAACTTGATTTATCTTCACTAAATTTTTTTAAGTTTTTCCAAACTTTTATAAAAACTTCTTGAGTAATATCATCAGCTTCATTTACTCCAACAAAACGCCTGACAAAGTTATAAATTTGTGAAGTGTATTTATCAATAAGTTCTTTTAAAGAGTTATCTTCACCCTGAAGGTATGAATCTATTAATTCTGTATCTTTATTTTCCATTTTACATATTAAGCGAAACCAGGAAAGAAATCTTTATTGATATGGCTTGATTTTACACCCATACCCAAGAGCATCTTTTCAAAAGTTTCTACCATACCGTGTGTTCCAGAAAGATAATAGTATCTGTCTAGATAATCTGGCACTTCTATTTTAACCATCTTGGCATCAACAAAACCTGTCTTGCCATGCCATATCTCACCTGGTGGCAATGGGTCTGTTATTGCATAGATTATTTTAGCACCGAGTTCGACTGCGGCTTGATTAAAAATATCTTCATAAGCAATATCAGCCGGTGTTCTATTTGAATAGAACATAACAATATCTCTCTCCTGTTTCATATCTATAAGATACTTAATCATACTTCGAAACGGTGTAACACCGATTCCACCTGCCATAAATACAAGTTTTTTATTTTGATCTTTTGGCAAAACAAACTCTCCTGCTAATTGAGAAGCAATGATTGTGTCTTTACCTACTTTCATATTTAAAAGTTTATTTTTAAAACTACTACCTTCTGGGTAAAATTTAATTCCCATTTTTAGCTCCTTTTCAGTTGGTGAAGAAGCAATTGTAAAGTATCTACGATTCCCTCTCGAGTCTGGCCACTTATGACCCAAAGTCCATTCTAAATATTGTCCAGGTTTAAAATAAAAAGGACGATCAGTAGAAAAAACAAATTCATAAGTATTCTGTGCTATTTTTATTTTTTCTTTTAGAACCAAAAGCATCTTTTGTTTTGGGCTAACAATATAAGAAAATATATTACCTATTAAAAGTGAAAGTTCTGGACTGGAAAAGAAAGATCCGATATGAATAAACGGAGGAAATAATAATCCGCAAACTGCCCCATAAATAATTCGTAAAATTCTTGTCGGTGGAGTTGTGAGAGGTTCCGTCAACATTATAAAACCAAAGAATAAAAGTGGTGAATTAAATATTGCTCTAAAAGCAATATTTAAACCACTATTAAGATCAAAGGCCTGAACAATAACGATTAAAGCTAATGCAACAGCAAAAAAACTCAAAACCATATCAAATCTTCTTACTTTTCTAGTTATCAAAAATCCCCCGATTATAACAAAAGGAGCCATAACCAAAGTACCAACCCACCAGCTTGCGGATTGATTGATTGTCAGAGCAGTCAAAGCAATTGCAAAAGCAACTGGATTAAAAATGTGTTTTTTACCAATACTAAAAATATACTTTGATGCCATTGACCAAACTGAAGCCCAAAACAAAAATCCCCAATAAGACAAATCAACAAAATCTTTTGCAGGAGAAATAACTAAAATTAAAATTAATGCAGTAATGTAAACTGACTCGACATTTGTCGGTACACCCAAAACTGCAGAAAAAATTGTATTTGAAATTAAACAAACTAAAGTAATAAAAATAGCACCAAGGATAAACATAATTGGACTAAAAGGTAAAATTCCAAAATAAGAAAGTATTAAACCTCCAGCAACCATAAAAAGCAGTACATAGAGTACTATTCGGTACATTGTTATTTTATTTAAAAGATTGTCTATAAAATTAATCATAAATATTTTTCAAAACTTGTCGTCATTGTGGCAATTCCTTTATTATCAATCATATAACCCTCAAAACCAACAAGATTATCAATAAAGTTTATTCCCTCTCGTCCCATAGCAAACGCTGCAGTTGCGTACCGATCAGCCTCATAAACATTTGGCCCGATTACTGTCAAACTTACAATATCCTGCGGAAGTCCGACTTCCGCAAACTTTTTCGGGTTATATATATGCTGTCCGCGGATATATGTACCACTTGTTGCAATTCCATTATTTTCCAAGTATACAACTTTTATAACTTGTTTTAAATCAAAAGGGTTAGCGATACCTATAGCCCAAGGTTTTCCATCTTTGTTTTTACCTTCTACTTCAATATCCCCTCCTGCTTCAACATAAAAGTTTTTAATTTCGTTTCTGCGTAAGATCTCTGCCGCATTATGGATAGCCCAACCTTTCACTGTACCTGATGGGTCACAAAAACCATCTTTCATGATATCAAAAAAACCATTCGTATCTTTTTTTGTTTCTTCAGACAACCTGAGTATCTCTTTCATGTCTTCACTATACTCACTTTCTTTAATTTCGCCTTTATTTATTTTTGTAATTTCACTCGTATCTTTATAGATAGAAAATTTTTCATCTACATAAGTAAAATAACTGAATACAAATTCGAGTATTTCTTTATTTTCTGGCCCATCAGGAATTTCTACTATTACAGGCATCCCCATAATAATTCTTGTTTCTTTCATATTATTGTTTTGCTTGTGTTAATGCGTAAGCTAATGATTGTTTGAACGCATCACTAGTATAAGTCGCACCAGAAACTCCATTAATACTTGCAGATTGAGCAGAAATTGCTTCAGATTTTAAAACAGGCATTGAGTAACTATAAATTTGCTGGGTTCTATTTGGACCAATAGAATTAGTGGGAAATTGTATATTAGTAATCTTTCCACTTGAAATTACAACAGTTACTTTTATATAATCACTATAAGCATATTCATTACTTCCTATATATGTTCCATCTTTATATAAACCCATATGTGCAGGCATCATTTGGGGACCCATACCAATGGTTGATTTTGTTGTGGTTATAGGAACAGGACTCGAGGTCGTAGTAGTAATAGTTCTTGGCACAGAACGACCATCATCATCTTCTTCACCATCATCATCTTCACCAAAAATATTTCTGGGGACCTTGAAAATCTGAGTGGGTTGACTAGCAGTTGTGTTTTGAGTATCAGTTATAGTGTTATTTTTTACTTCAGTAACAGGGCTAGAAATATAACTCAAAGAACCACTACTACCATAATAGGCGACGTATAGTGCAAAACTACCTATAACAAAAAATGATAACAATAATTTCTTCACTTATTTAGTATACTACAAATCTTTTTCAGAAAAAGAAATTCCCTCTCCTGCTAAAGTCTTTTTTATATGAAAAAAAAGATACATAATTCTCCCTAACATTATTCCAGCAATGAGGCTGAAAGTAAACGCAGTCAATAATACTCCATGAAACCAATACATTAATATTCTTTCCCGAAAGAAAGTAAAAATAATATATGGAACTAAAAACATTATACCTATTTTATCCATACGAGATACTACCTTTAAATCTTCTTGCTGCCAACGAACAGTGAAAACTCTTCCAGAAGCAAGGCCAATACCAACTCCTAAAACCAAACCAGTGCTAGCCAAGAGTAAACCTATTTTATTTTCAAAAACATTAAAAGAAATCAAAACAATCATTACCAAAAAAATAACTATAAAAATACTCAATCTAAAAATTAGTTTTTTATCTAAATGCCTCCTGGCCAAAAGATGCTGCTCTTTTATTCTATTAAATATTTTCATTTTTTTTAATAATCCTAGGCAATATAAAAATAAAAACACTTAACGCAACCAATGTTATAAGAACCGCAAGACCAAAAGCGTATGTAGGGTGAAGTAACCATAATGCTCCAGCAATAACTGATGCTGGCAGATAGATTAAACCATTTACAAAATTAAGCATACCGATAGCTGTCGCTCGTCGGTCTTTTTCCAAATCAGTAACAAACGCTTTATTTTGAGCTTCATCAATACTATAAAAAACACCAAACATTATAAACAAAACAATTACTTCCCATTTATGGGTAGCAAAAACAAAGCCTAGAGACATTAACGCATATATTATGTAACCCAAAATAATTATATATTTTCTTCCTATAATGTCTCCGAGTTTACCAATCGGTGCTGAGACAATAACAAAAGTAATATTAAAAAGAGCATAAAGTAAAACAACATCCTTTATTTCAAAACCCAAAGTATAAGCACGGAGAAGAATGAAACCAAAACTAAAATACGCCAAAGAAAAAATACCAGCTGGAATAAGGTAAAGTTTAAATTCAGGACTCAATGTTCTCCAAGCCTTAAAAATATTTTCTCTTTCATGTGGAGCACCGGGACGATCTTTCATAAAAGAAAGAATAACAACCGCAATGACTGCTGAAACTGCTGCCCCAATGAAAATAATACGGAAAGTATGTATATTTGTACCAAGCCAGCTCAACAAAACGTACGCAAGGATTGGTCCCAAAACAGCTCCAGCTTTATCTAAAGCTTTATGTATACCAAAAGCATAACCTCTATTGGACTCATCTGCGACAGAAGAAAGCCAAGCATCTCTGGGTGGACCCCGAAAACTTTTTCCCAGACGTTCAATAATTCTGAATGAAGCCAAAGCGGAAACAGAAGTAACAAAGAGTAATAATATTTTTGCCAGAGTAGAAAAACCATAACCAAAAATAGTTAAAGGTTTTCTTTTACCTGATCTATCAGACAACCAACCAGAAAAATAATCTAGTGACGATGCAAAAAAATCCGACAAACCTTCTACTAGGCCAAGCAATGCAGAAGAGGCGCCCAAAACTATTGTGAAAAATATTGAGAAAACAGAAAAAATAGCTTCCGAACTAACGTCAGTAAAAAAACTAACAACTCCCAACTTTATTACATCTGGATGAACATTTAAAAAATTCTTTTTTGTTGGAGTTTCCATATAGTTACTTATTTTTTTGTTTCCACTCTTCAATTTTTTTGTGATCTCCAGAAAGTAAAACTTTAGGAACTTTATAATTTTTACCTTTAAATTTTAAAACTTCTGGACGAGTGTAAAACTCGCTGGATGAAATACGATTTTCCTCCAGAGATTCAATCTTACCCAAGACACCTGGAATCTGACGAGAGATACAATCAATCAAAATCATTGCAGGCAGTTCCCCACCAGTCAAAACATAATCCCCTATAGAAATATCTTCAGCTTTAAAAATTTTCTTCACTCGAGCATCAATTCCTTCATAACGGCCAGAAATTAAAATAATATCCGTATATTTTTTGACAGAATTTTTAGCATAAGTCGTATCAAACTTTTTGCCTGAAGGACAAAAATTTATTATTTTAACTTTTATTTTTGATTTAGCGAAATCATGCCGCGCACCGTCCTTTGAAGCGCGGCTTTTAATCTTTGTAAGAGCTTTATCAATAGCTTTCAATATCGGCTCAGCACGCATCACCATCCCCGGTCCGCCACCATAAGGTCGTCCATCTACTGGGCGATAATCATTCACATTCTGTGATTTCACAAAATCTCGAGGATTATAAAAACTCACGCTAATAAGCTTATTCTTGATAGCTCGCCCAATAATAGACTCATTTAAATATGAATCAAAAATATCGGGGAAAATTGTAATTATATGAAAACGCATTTTTATTTTATTTATATACATCATGATCACCTATTGCAAATAGGACAACACTTTTTTTATTTTCATATGAAAAAATAATTCTATAACTATAATTTACAGAAAAACTATAAAAATTCTTTAGTTTGCCTGTTAATTTATGAACTTTTAATTGTTTGTGATTTTTCTCATTTTTGAAAAGTTCTATTTTTTCAAGTACCTCATCTTGCAACAATTCTTCTAATCTGTTGAACTGACGGATGAATGTGGGCTTATAAAGAATCTCCATATTATTTTATCTTCTTTGCTAATGTTCGCAAATCTCCACGAAGTGATGGTTCATGTTCTGCTCTTAGCACAGCCAAAACTGCTTCTTCTTCAAGAAAACGCGCAATGGCTCGGCGAACCACGTCGGCCTTGTTTGAACCTACACCATTCTTTACTAAATTATTTAATTCTTTTGCCATCTGATGTGGCAATGGCACTGATATTGTAGTCATACTACTATAATATCATATGATATTATCATACACAAGTCCTATTTTTTAAAGTCTGAAAAAGAATTTCTCCATATCCACAGCTCAACCAAAAAACAAAACCCCGCTTTTCGCGGGGTTTTGTAGATTTTGAAAAATTAATTGTTTACAACCTTTACTTTCGCAAAAACCGTTCTTTCGAACTGTATCCTCTAGTTACTTTTGTTTTTAAATTCTTTAATAACCTCCTTCGGAAATTCTATTGTTACAATACCACCATCTCTACACTTAATCTTAACTAGATTATCTTTTATTTCTTCAATTTCATAAAATTCCATCCAAGGATAATTCTTTTTTTCACCCAAAGATGAAGACTCGCTATAATCACTTCTAGCTCGTTCTGAAAATATTTCCTTCATGTCAGGATTCAAAACTTTAAATGAAGAATAACGTTTAGGTATTCCAGCTCGATTATGAGAATCAAGAACATTGTCAACAAGAGCAAAAACATGACCCTTATAGATTTTAAATGATTCAAGCGACGATTCTCGTGTGGCGTTGCGTTTGCCTCCACCATAGTCTTCTGTACCTTTTTTATCTAAAACTTTCTTTATCTCTGATCTATCTATTTTCTTTTCCTCGAGATCTTTCTTCCGGCTGTGAATTTCTTCAACCAACTTAAAAGCGAGTTCTTTATCACCAACATCTGTAGCATTTTTTAAATCATCTTGAAGTTTTGATATGTAATCCAAATGCCCTTCGTGCATTAATACATTTTGATTATCTTCAAAGATTTTTCTGCTTTCTTTTAATTCTTTTTGACCGCTAGATATTTTTTCTTGCGCATCGCTTGTTTTTTTAGCTAATCCTTCCAAATTTAATTTTTCCATAAAATTTATGTAATATTTATAATACTCTCATAATACTCTCTCTCTCTGCGCGTCAAGGGGTAATGTGAAAAAGAAAAAACCCAGATTTCTCTGGGTTTTTTCGGTATAAACTATTTATATTCCTTTCAAGTCTTCCATAGCTTGGTCAACAGTCTTAAGTGTTGGGCCTGCAGTGGTTGGAGCTGGTCTGGTACTTCCTTCTGGTTCGTTGATCTTTAGATTTACACGAGCATTATTTTTCATTCCGATTACTCTTAGAAGAGTACGAATAGCTTTTGCAGTGTTACCCATTCTTCCGATAATCTTGCCCATATCAGCAGGATTTACAGTAAGACTGATAAGCACACCCATTTCATCCACTGTACGATCAAGTTTTACATCGTTAGGATTATCAACCAAAGCTTTTACTACGTATTCTAAAAATGTTTTGTCAGCGTCTTGCATATATTCAGATATCAAATATTTTTAATAATGTTGCAGTGTCCCGACTAAAAGAAACTGCTAGGAGTAAGTATATATTATTATTTCTTTCCCTTCAACTCTTTCTTTTTCAAAGTAGGAGTTTTCTTAGGTAATACATTTACTTTCTTACCTTCGATAACTTTCTGGTGCACTAAAAAATTGTGCATTGTATCAGAAAGCTGTGCGCCTTTAGAAATCCAATATTTTATTCTATCAGACTTAAAATTGGTCTCTCCGGCCTTAGGATTATAAGTACCGACAATTTCCAAGAATCTTCCACTCTTGGTACTGTTCTTAGAGTCAGTCAAAACTGCCCGAAAAGCGGGATCGTTCTTTCTGCCTATTCGCTGTAATCTTATTTTTAACATAAAGCTAGTTTAGCACAATTTACAAAAAAGGCAAATATTCCCCTCCCTAGTTCAACAATCAATTGCAACACCTGTATTAATATGTATTATCACTGCGTCGAACAATTTCTAGAATTTCGTTATGTGTAGAATATATGCAAAATTTGATTCTAAACTTACCTATGCGTACTCTATACATATTTTGTGATCCTGATAATTTTTTAAAATCGAGTGTTTGAAAATTATTATTATGTATAAGAGTAATTGCTAACTTTATTCGCCCTCGATCTTCCTTAAGGAGTTTTCGTAAAAGTTTCTCGTTTTTGTTCATATTATCCTATTTTTTTGAGCATTTTTAAAAGATCTTCAGATCTTATTCCCTTTCCATTTTTATCTTTAAAATCAACCACGGTCTTCCAAACCCCATCATCTCCCCATTCATCAACCGGGGTAATGTTAAAAATAGGCTTTGAGCGACGAACAACAGTAAAAGAATTACCTTTCCCAACAGCAGAAATATACTTATCTGCATTTTCACGAAGTTCCTTGAATCCTATAATGCTAGGCACATTTAATGATTTTGTATTCATATTTAAAGTTTAACTTAAGATTAACTTTAAAGCAAGCGCTTGTTGGGTAAATTTAATTTTTTCTTAAAAAAAGAAATACCATATCCTTTGTATTTTTAAATAAAACCTAATTTCTTAAAGTATTCTTCAAAATCAATAATTTCTAAACGTTTTTTAAATATTTCTTCAATATCCTTTTGATTTTCAATTTCCTCAATTTTAACTTTTTCTTCCTTACTAAAGAGATAATTAAATAGATTACTCGCTTCGATAAATATATCGTTTTCAAATCCTGTTTTCATTTCAGAAAGATCTTTCATTCCTTTTACTTCAATGTATTTATCAATTACCATTTCATTAAACAAATAACCAACATCAAATATTCTTCTACGCTTTGCTCTGGCAGCAACAAGTGAGCGAAACTTATATTCCTCTTTATACCTTAAAACGGCACAATCCTCACAAATTTGATACTGGTTCCCATTTTCATCACTAAATCCCCCTCCAATATTCACAATATTTTTTTCTAAACACCAAGCACAATTAATCCCTGATTTTTCTTTTTTATCGGTTTTCTTTGGAAGAGAATAGTACTTTAATATAATCGATGACAATATTTTTTCTTTTGTAATTTTTTTCATTTGACTTTTTCTTTCATAAATATATAATGATTATATCACCAACAAAAAAGACCACCCTACAAGGTTTCGTCCTTGTGGGGCCTTTTTTTATCTATATACTCCAGCTTGCCTTTTAAATCATTCATAAATCTAAGAAAAGGCTTAATAACCGAAAGTTTCAAAAGTGCTGAATATTTAAATCTATCAGGAATCAAAATTGCCTCTAATTTTTCTTTTCCTATTAAATAATCTGCTAAACAATGAAAATCTCCATCACCAGTCACAAGTACCACTTTGTCATAATTTGGAAATTCAATCATAGTGTGCAAAACCATTTCTGCGTCACAATTCCCTTTTGTTGTGCCATCTTTATATTTCAGTGTTGGTTTAAAAATACAAATAAAACCAGCATTTTGTAACATACTATACAATTCAGTGTTTCCTTCTATAAAACCAATAAAAAGAAAAGCCTTTTTAGCTCCATATTTTTCTAAAAGATATACACGAAATCTTTCAAAATCCAATTTCCAACCGAGTGAACGGATACTTAGATTTAAATTTTGGCTATCAATAAAAGCATAATTATTTTTCTTTATTTTCATTACACTATTATTTTATCATGAATAAAAAATTAATATAAACAACAAAAATACCAAGGGTTATCCTTGGTATTTTTGTTTAAACACTTTTGCAAGAACGGTTCTTGCGAATCCGATATTAAAAACTTCCTTTTATGAATAAGATTCCTTATTTTTATTTTTCCAAAAATATTCAAAAAATTTTGGGTCTTTCCATCCGTCAGGAGAGTTTACAGCTGGTACTCCAATACTCTCATTTTTTGAATAATCATGAGATTTAAACAAAGCACTTCTTAATTTATCTGAACTTTTAGAAGCATAGGTTTCACCGTTTTCGTCAGAAAAAACAATCACTCCCGAATTTTCATTCCATGTCATTTTTGGTACAAAAAATAATGCTTCGTCACTTGGTTGCTGCCATTTCATAGAATTCATAGTTGACCGATCAATTTTTAACGAGTTATTTTTCAATAAATTCGTTAGTTCCTCTTTAGACAAAGATTTTTCAACTATTTCAACTTCCTCCTTTTTGGGAATTAAGTCTTTAATCAAAATATCAGTCTCTAAATTTCCGCTAGTTGCTTTAACTCTGACATATTCTCTCGGAGTAGCATCATTTGTTTTTTGCACATCGCTTTTTACTTTTACTTCTATCACATTACCACCAGATGTTTTATAATCAAAAACAGAACCTATTTTTATTAAATCTTTATTAATTTCTTTTTTCTCTATATTCTCATTTTTGACCTCTTCAACCTTTTCTGTTGCCTCTGTTTTTACTTCATTAATTTTTTTATCAATCTCTGTAGTTTTACTTTCTAAATTTTCAGATGAACCACCGAGTTTTTCAACCTGTGAAATCTGAGATTCACTTGTTTTTCCAATACTTTCAGCTTTTGCTGAAATTTCTTGTAATTTTTGATTTGCTAATTCTACAATGTCTTCATGTCCTAGTAATTCAGCATCTTCGCGAAGTTTTTCGACTTCTTCAGCTGTTTCTAATTTACTCAAGTCATTCTTTAAAAAATCTTTCTCATTATCCATAAATTTTTATCTTATTATTTTAATAATGATGTTCGAATTGCATCAATTTTTTGTGCTTCTAATTCCTTTATGTATCCTGCAACAATAATCTTACGTTCCTTGCCAAGATCTTCAAGTTTCTTTATCGCTTCATTATATATTTCTTCAATCTTTTTAGCTTGTTCCTCTGGAATCATAAGGTTAATAATACCCCCCCCCGATGGGTTTTTGTCAATAAAATGTGCTATATTAAAGGAATAAACTCCCAATAAACGGGAAAATACCAATTTATATGAAAAAACAACCCAAAAAATACAATAAAATAGATGGAACAATAAAAGCAGTAAAAACCAAAGAAATAGCTAACAAACAAGAAGGAATCATTTCTGTTAATTCCAAAGGAACAGGCTATGTCAAAGTTGAAAGTTTAAAAGAAGATCCCGAAATTTATTTTAAGGACTTAAACACAGCAATGCATGGTGATAAAGTGGAAATATTATTACACCCAAAAGGAACGGGACGCATAACAGCTGAAGTAACAAAAATAATCTCAAGACTAAAAATGGGTTTCGCGGGAATTCTCGAAGAAGAGAGTGGTGTTTTTTTCTTAAAACCAGATGACACAAAAATGTACACAGATATTTTGATTCCTCAAAAAGCACACGGTGTCGCCAAAGTAGGACAAAAGGTCTACGTAAAAATAGTTTCTTGGGCAGACCCTCAAAAAGCTCCTCAAGGAGAAGTGATAGAAATTTTAGGAACTCCCGGTGATAACAACACAGAAATGCGTGCAATTGCTATTGAAAAAGGATTTGATTTTAATCTAACAGATAAATCAGAAAAAGAAGCTGAGCAAATAAAATCCAATGGTATTTCTGAAAAAGACTACGCAGGACGTAAGGATTTCCGAGATGTTCTGACTTTTACTATTGACCCGTATGATGCAAAAGACTTCGATGATGCTTTGTCTTTCAAAGTAATAGCCCCGGATGAATATGAAATCGGTATCCACATCGCAGACGTTTCTCATTATGTGAAACCAGGAAGTGAGCTCGACGAACAGGCACGAGAACGAGGAACATCTGTTTACCTTGTTGACCGCACAATACCTATGCTTCCAGAATCTCTTTCAAATGACCTATGTTCCCTAGTACCAAACAAAGACCGTCTCACTATGAGTGCTGTTTTTGTAATAGATAAAGATGCTCAGGTAAAAGACCAATGGTTCGGCCGTACAGTAATTCATTCACAAAAAAGATTTACTTATGAAGAAGCTGAAGTATCAATCAAGGATACCACTGCCCCACTTCATACCGAGCTTTTTATTCTAAATGAACTAGCAAAAAAGTTTACTAAAGAAAGATTTGCCAAAGGTGCAATATCTCTGGAACAAGCAGAAGTAAAATTCGTACTGGATGAAAATTCAATACCAATAAAAGTAATAAAAAAAGAGCGTGGAGATTCAAATAAATTAATTGAAGAATTCATGCTTTTAGCAAACAAAAAAGTCGCAGAAATTATTTCCAAGAGCGCCAAAAAAGAAGGTATCAAAGATGTCTTTGTTTATCGAGTACACGATGTACCAAGTAAAGAAAAAACTGAAGACTTAGCATATTTTCTAAAAGGTTTAGGTTACAAAGTTAATTTAAAGGATGGTGTTATTCCTTCCGATCAAATAAATAAGCTCTTAAATGATTTAGTTGGAAAAGGCGAAAGAGACACAGTGAACCGTGCTGTTATCCGCTCAATGGCGAAAGCAGTTTATTCCACAAAAAATATCGGGCACTACGGTTTGGCTTTTGAATACTACACTCACTTTACCTCCCCTATCAGAAGATACCCAGACGTCGTAGTACATAGACTTTTAGCCGATTTCCTTGCTGGAAATATAATCCATGCAGACAAATTAAAAGAATATGGTGAGATTGCTCGCAAAGCTTCCGAGCAAGAAAAGCGTGCCTCTGACGCAGAACGTGCCTCAATCAAATATAAACAAGTAGAATATATGTCTCTCCGCATTGGACAAAGTTTCGACGGAGTTATCAGTGGAGTCAGTGAATGGGGTATCTATGTTGAAGAAATAGAAACAAAATGTGAAGGATTGATACGTGTACGAGATATGAGCGGTGATTTTTATGTTTTTAATGAAAAGAAACTCGAACTTGTCGGACAGAAAAAGAAAAAAGTATATCGCCTGGGTGATCGCATAAAAATCAAAGTAAAGCTAGTTGACTTGGAAAGAAAAACAATAGATTATGAACTAGATGAACCAAAACCATAGTTTTAAAATTAAACATATTTTCTGGATAATAGTTGCGATAACTATTGGTATTTTTTTGGCTTCCGTGGCGTTAAAAACTGCTGGGTATGAAAAAATTAAACAAGAAGACAAAAACAATTTAGACGAAAAACAAGTTCTAATAGATACTGTTCCTGGAACTTTTTATTTTATCAAGGACCCCACAGAATTACCCAAGGTAACAGCTGAAGCATTCTTTATTGGTGACTTAGATAATGGTGAGATAATTTTAGAAAAAAATAAAAACCAAAAATTCCCAATTGCTTCAGTTTCAAAACTGATGACAGCAACAATATCTCTTGAGAATTTAGATCAAGACAGTATTACACAAATATCAGCCCAAACTTTAGCAACTTACGGTAAAAATGGTAATTTCTATTTGGGTGAAAAAATAAAAATGGGTGATCTTTTGTATCCCCTACTTCTAGAATCAAGCAATGATGCTGCTGAAGCTATTGCTCGTGGTTCTGGACGTGAAACTTTTCTTCAAAAGATGAACGAGAAAGCAGTAACTCTAGGAATGACCTCTACTTCATTTGAAGACCCTAGTGGACTTTCTGAGAATAACAAATCAACTACTTTAGATTTATTTAAATTTGCTAAGTATACAAAAGATAAAAACCCCATTTTATTTAAAATCACCACCAATCCTAGTTACAAAAATTCAAAACACGTTTGGTTTAGCATAAATCAATTTTTACATAAAGATGGATACACAGGTGGAAAAAGTGGATTCATTGGTGAAGCAAAACAAACTGTCATTTCTACTTTTAGTCTACCTGTTTCTAAAGATGAATCACGCAACATTGCAATTGTCCTACTCCGTAGTACAGACAGATATAAAGATGTAGAAAGTATTTTAAAATATATAAATAAAAATGTTTATTATGGAAAAGAGATTGATGCCGATGCTGATTGGGTTAAACAAAAAGAAGGAGTTCCGGATGAAGTACAAAATTTTGCAACTCTTATGTTCACAGGAGATATTATGCTTGACCGTGGAGTAAAAAATTCAGTCATGAAAAATTTCGATGGATATTATTCTGCATTATTTAATAATTTAGGTATATTTAAAAAGGCTGATATTGTTTTCGGTAATTTAGAAGGACCTGCATCAGACGAGGGTGAAGACAAACACAATCTTTATTCATTTAGAATGGATCCATCTGTCGTACCAGCTCTAAAAGGTGCCGGATTCTCTGTTGTGTCAGTAGCAAATAACCATGTTGGTGATTGGGGGCGTGTAGCTTATGGTGACACCCTTGATCTTCTCAAAGAAAACGAAATTCTTTACACTGGTGGAGGAATAAATTCACAAGAAGCTGAACAACCAACAATTATTGAAAAATATGGGATGAAAATTGGCTATTTGGGATTTTCAGATGTTGGGCCGAACTGGATGGGAGCCAAAGAAAACTTAGCAGGTTTACTGTTAACAAACAATCCACGTTTTGATGAAATAATATCCAACGCTTCAAAACAAGTTGATTATCTGGTCGTTTCCTTCCATTTCGGTGATGAGTATCAAACTATCCATAATGACAGACAGGAATACTTGGCACATAAAGCGATAGATGATGGAGCTAAAATTATTATCGGAACTCATCCTCATGTAGTACAAGATACAGAAAATTATAAAGACGGATTTATCGCTTACTCTTTAGGTAACTTAATTTTTGATCAATATTTTTCAGAAAATACAATGCAAGGAATGCTACTTGAAATTAAACTAAACAAAAGCGGTAATATGACTATTGTTAAAAACATTGTTAAGTTAAATCATGCCTTTCAACCAGAAACAGTAGTAATAGGTAAAGAAGAAAAAATTAAATTACAAGAAGCTGAAACAAAAATATAATGCCTGTTAACAAAAAATTAGTTACTTTATTTATTTGGATTCTTTTCGCTGTTTTAATTGGAGTAGGTATAAGCTATATAATAATCAAAAGCAGCACACGCGCGTACGGTGCAATCTATGACAAAACACAAGTAAATAGTAATATCTTAATAGGCAATGCAGTCTCTTCCCAAGAAGAAAACAACTCGGAAGTATCAAAAGAAATATCTAGTGACACCCCTAAGATTAACGATACCATCAGTATTGGGTTTGTTGGTGATATTGTTCCAGGAATCAATGCTTCTGAAAATATTTTATCTGACGTGACTTTGAATACAGAAAAACCAGATATTATGATGGGTAATTTTGAGGGTGTTGTAAC
Source organism: Minisyncoccota bacterium (assembly GCA_036169735.1). Taxonomy (GTDB): domain Bacteria; phylum Patescibacteriota; class Minisyncoccia; order Phycocordibacterales; family UBA9973; genus UBA9973. The sequence continues at coordinate 79,168 of JAVHNX010000007.1, read as the reverse complement.
CAATAATATTTATTTTAAATGTAAACCGGATTCTCTTAACTGTTTTTCTTTTAATGGTGATGATGTATTTCTAGGGTTACTATCTAAATCTTCATTTGATGTTTTAAATGTAGCAAATAATCATTTCAATGATTATGGAGAAATAGGGCAAGAAGAAACTATCAAAGAAATACGAAAGGCAGGGATCATCACGAGTGGAATAAAAAATGAAATAACCTATATAACAAAAAATAACTTTACTATCGGGATAGTTGGATTCTCTACTTACTCATGGACAACTAATATGAATAATGAAGAAACTCTAAAAAAAATTATTAGCGTTGCAGACCAAAACTCAAATATTGTTATAGTAGTCTTTCATGGAGGTGGAGAAGGTATAAAATACACACATACACCAAGTGAAACTGAATTATATTTAGGAGAAGATAGAGGTAATTTACGAGCCTTCGGTCAAAGTTCCATTGATGCAGGGGCAGATATTGTAATTGGCTCAGGACCTCATGTACTTAGAGGAATTGAATGGTATAAGGGAAAGTTGATTGCTTACTCATTAGGTAATTTTGCTTCAGTAAATTCACTTTTGACTTCCGGACTATTAAAAACAACCGCGATGATAGAAGCATCTTTTAAAAAAGATGGGTCTTTTGTTTCGGGAGCGATCGTTCCATTTGAAATAGACACGAACGGAATTCCACATCCTGATTTAAACAACACAAGTATTACAATCATAAACGATCTATCGAAAAATGACTTTGGTAAACAAGGTATCGAATTAGATTCTTCTGGAGAAATAAAAATGCAATAAAAAACACCTGACAATTTGCCGGGTGTTTTATAAATATATACTAATTATAATTATCAAAATCTTTAAACTTATCCATAAAATCTGATAATCTAAGATGCTCTTCAGACTCTTTAGAATAATTATTCTCTACCGTATGCTTTTCAGACCAAACTTTCATCCTATTAAAAGGACCGACTCTACCAAAATAATATCGATACTCAAAAGTACTACCCTCTGGTATCTCCAAGATACTTACAGATCTTACTTTATTATCTTTATAGAGACAGTTTAATTGAATAAATTTAAAACCAATTTTGTCATAAAATAAAATAACAGCACAAGATAAGTTGTCTGGCCAACGTGTAACATCAATAAAATATTTATCTGGCTGATACCCCTCTGCGTGATATACAGCTGGATGATAAAATGTCATAACTTTATTTCCATGAATTGATTCACAAGAATCAACCGGAATACTAAAAGTTTTTTTTATTCGATATTCAGCTTTTAGCTGGAAATCATTAACAAATTTTACAACTAAAGAATCTAAATCCTTAGATGATTGGCAATATCCAGTCTTTACACAAAAGACGATAGCCACAATAATAACGGTAATGATTTTCATTTTCTTGGGTTTTAGTGACAGGTTAGAGAATTTATTTGAGGAACTTTATTTTCTTATTAAAGCACACTTTGTCACAAAAAGTCAAATAAAAAATCCCCTGAAAATTTTCGAGGGATTTTAGATAAATTAAAATAAAAAAAGAGTTTATTTAACATCAACCACTTTAGCCAATATATAAAGCGAAGAACTTTTGGAAATAACCAGGTCTTCTGGGATTTCTTTAAGATTATTAGAAAATGCTTTACTTTCACCTACTAAATAGGCGATAATCCCATTTACGAATGTAGTGTTTTTTAATACTACAATTCTCATGCCGGTAAAAAAGTATTTCAAATATTTACTTACTGGCGGGGTAAAAAAAGCTAGTTCTAAATCATTGGCAGGTACCAATTTTACTTCTCCCATTTTTATTTTCCAAACCAAGTCCTTGTCTTTTGATATGAACTCAACTTCTCCTTTGTTGATCCTGTCAAAAAAACCTTCAAACTCAATTTCAGAATTGGGGTGGTTTCTCTTAACCAAGCAAAATTTAATTTTTGACTTAACTTTTAGTTTTTGAAAATCTGCACCGCGCTTCAATAAATCATTTTTTAAACTATCATCTGCACCACTTTTATTGAGATACTTGGGCAATAAGCTGTATCTTATTTTTTTAGGCATTATTTTACTAATCTCAATTTCAAATAGCACTTTACCATTCTCTGGGTTTGTGTTTGTTTTTGTTTTTCTCATCTTTTTTTATTTGGTTTTAAATGGTTTAAATAATCTGTTAGTTATCTGGATCTTTTCAACCGAACAAGGTCAAACGAATCTGACACAATATTAGCATACAATATGCTGTATTGTCAATATTTTAAAAGAGATTTAGTTTTTTATTTCGCAATAGCTTGAGCTTCGTCAAACTTAATAGAAAGGAGTTTAGAAGCACCGTCAGCACCAATAGTGACGCCATAGAGTACTCCAGCACGAGACATCGTCTCTCTATTGTGAGTAATAACAACAAGTTGGGAATGTTTAGAAAGCTTTTCTAGCATATCACCGTATTTACGAGAATTTGATTCATCGAGAGCGGCATCGGTCTCATCTAATACCAGGAAGGGAGGCGGATTGACTTGAGACATTGAAAAAAGCAAAGCAATAGATGTCAGAGATCGCTCCCCTCCAGAAAGTGCCTGAAGCTCTTTCACTTTTTTGTGTGGTAGAGAGACATTGATCTCAATGCCGTGCTCAAAAATAATTCCATTTTCATTTTCTTCGTCAAAATCATCTTCCACTTCATTGGGTTCCCCTTTATTGTTTTTCTTTCTTTTTTGTTCAGCAACTACTGCCAAAAAAGCTGAGCCTCCACCGAACATAAGAGAGAAAAATTCCTGAAACTCAGTATTTATCTTTTTAACTCCTTCTTTAAAGGTAATATCAATTTTTTCTTTTAGATCTAACATTAATTTTCGTAATGAATCAATACTAACAGCTAAATCTTCCATCTCTTTTGCCAAGAATTTATCTCGGTCTGAAACTTCGTTGTATTCTTTCAAGATTTCACTTCCACCACCGAGACCTGCATCTTCTAATTTTATTTTTATTCTTTCTATTTTTCTCTTTTGTTCATCTTGAGCATATTCATCCACAGACCCAGAAATTTCAAAATTCTTATAGGACAAAACATCCACACCTATCAGTGCAGCACCTTCTTTTATTTCATTCTCAAAAGCTTCTGACCTTCGAGACAAACCTTCCTCTTTTACTAAAATAATATTAAGAGAAGCAGAAAGCTCCTGTTGTTTTACTTTGTAATTAAATTTTTCTCTTTCTTTAATTCGAGTATCTTCGTTTTCAGAATCAATTTCTCTTCTTAAATTTGCTGCTTGTTGATTTATTTTATTCTCTTCATTTTGAATATTTTGTATTTCAGCAAAGACACCCGCTTGAGTATTTTTCAAATTATCCATTTCTTCAGAATTAGATATATTTTCAAGGGGCTCAGGGGTTTGATTAAATTTATTTAAAATAATCTTAATTCTACTCAAAATAGCTGATACTTCAGCCAAATTGTCTTTATCAAGAGCTTCATCAATATAATTATTAACTTCACCAACAATCTTTATTACTTCTTCGTGAGAAACAACATGAGCTTGTTGGGGTGCCTTTTTTACTCGGCGCTCCTCCATCTCAATCATACCTTCTATGCGTCCAAGCTTGCGGTCTAGTTCCCCTTTTAGGTTTCTGATTTCATAGATTTTTCTATCAAAATTTCGAAGCTCATCATTTTTTGGATTTTCTTTAATTGTTCCAGTATCTTCAATACTAGAAATTTTACTGGCAAGCTCTGCCATTTCTGTTTGGATTTTATTTTTTTCTGAGTGTAACTCAGACTTTTGATTATCTAAATAAAAACTTTCCTTCCTTAAATACTCACGGTAAAGATTTGAAAGATCTACTTTCATTTCTTTCGCTTTTTCAAATTTTTCTACCTGACGTTTTAGAAAATTTAGGTGTGGAGTAATTTCCTTTCTTATTAAGGAAACTTCTTTCATATTATTAGTAGTACGCTCAAGCTTTCTTTCTGAGTCTTTTATTTTATATTGATATATTTTAAGACCCAACGCGTCCTCAATCATTTCTCGTCTGTCTTTTGGTGATGCATTCAAAATTCTATCAGCTTCTCCTTGTGAAATAATGTGATGTCCAGAAGAACCAATATTAACTGAAGCCAAAAGATTATTAATATCCTTTAGTCTAACCTCTGAACCGTTTAAAATATACTTATTTAGGCCATCAGCATAAACTTCTCGTGAGATACTGATAGTGTCATAGTTCAGATTAATATTCTCTCCTACTTCGTTTTCTAGTTTAAAAACCTTATCTTTGTTATCAAAAAATATAGAAACAACAGCTCGAGTACCTTTGGGTAAATTTTTGGAACCTTTAAAGATCAAATCAGTACCTGATTTACCTCTCATTGATTTCATTGACTGTTCACCTAAAACAAAACGAAAAGCCTCCACGACGTTTGATTTTCCGGAACCATTCGGACCTACCACTGAAACTACGGGACTCAAAAATTCTAAAGGAGTTTTTTTAGCAAATGACTTAAAACCGTTTATTTCAAGCGATTTTAATCTCATATTAATCTAACCAATTCTTAATTTTCAAAGCTGCTTCAGCGGCCTTTTGTTCTGCTTCTTGTTTACTTTTACCTTTGCCTTCTGCTGTCACATCAGGACCTAGGAAAATACCAACAGTAAAATGCTTATCATGGTCAGGACCTGATTCGTGTAATACTTTATAGGAAGGAGTAACATTTAAAAATTCTTGAGCTTTTTCTTGAACCAAGCTCTTTGCATCACGCCAAAGTTTCTTGGAAACAATTTCTTCAGTATGAGGCAATAATACTTTTGCAATAAATTTCTCAGCTGGAGCATAACCTTGATCCAAGAATAATGCACCAACATACGCCTCGAAAGTATTAGCTAGAATATACTGGCGAGCTTTACCCATATCTTTAGCTTCTCCTTTAGATAAAAGCAAGAAGTCATTCATACTAGTTTGAGATGCGACTTCAGAAATAATTACTGCATTCACTAATGCAGAACGTAAAGATGTCAGTTCCCCTTCAGTGTATGTTGGATATTTTTTATAAAGAAAATCTGTAACAACTAATTCTAGAACTGCGTCACCTAAAAATTCTAGGCGTTCATTGTGAGAAAGTCCTGCAGCAGGATTCTCATTGATATAGGAACGATGTATAAAAGCTTGCTTTAATAAAGACTTATCCTTAAAAACTATTCCGGTCTTTTCTTCAAAATCTGAAAATTGTATCATGTAATTTGGAAATTAATCTTGGTGCTATTTTTTACTAATAATTTCAATAGCTTTGGTAATAAGTGGGATAATATCATTATAGATATGTAATTCTGGAATTTCAGAAAGTTGGAACCATCTTGCTCCATCGAGACC
>JAVHNX010000007.1:31539-73702 GCA_036169735.1 Minisyncoccota bacterium | reverse complement strand
ATTTCATCAATAACAGAACGCTTTTTTATTACTAAATCTAAAAGAGCCAACACAAAAATATCGTCCTCGAGTCCAGGTGCGAATTCTTTTAAATTACGTTCAGCAGCTTCCTTTAGAGGCATATCCTTAGCACCGTTAAAATCCCATTCAAAAAGGGTTTGGAGTACTATTGATCTGGAAAGGTGCCTATTTGCCATGTTCTAAAAAATTAATGAACTATTAATTAGAGAATATAATCCCAAACTATTCCACAGTGTGAAAATAATTATTTCGCTACAACAGCTTTCTTTGCTTTCGCTTTTGCCTGCTTTTTTTCAGTCTTTTTAACCAAGTCTAAAACTTTCATTCCGCGGTAAAAACCACAAGCAGAACAAACTGTGTGTCTTCTTTTTAGTTCTGTGCAATTCGTACACTTGGCAAAATCAGTCTTTTTAAGAGCGTGGTGGGAACGTCTGTTTGCTGTATGCGATTTTGTATGTCTCATTCGTACTACCATGGAATCCATTGTAGCATATTAAATTTGAAAAGCAATTTTTTTCTTACCTAAAAACCGATAGTTTATTAAAACCATAAAATATCAAGGACTACCCTCCATATTCTTCTAGTTCTTCTGTAAACCACTTCTCATACTTCCCTACGTTCAATTCAGTCTTTAAAAGATAATCTGGCACTAATGAAAGATCTATAATTTTTGTTTCAGGTCTTTCTGTGTCTTCATAATCCTGATAACTTGAATATTTAAAAGATTTCAATAATTTTTCTGCTGTATTTTTGTTCCCTATTCCGTTTATTTTAAAATCTTTTTTAATAGTCCCGATTATATTTAAATGAATATAAGAAAATATCCACAAATAATGTGACTCATTCGAAACATGTTGAGAACGAAATGGATGAACAAATAATGGACCGCTCCGATCATATTTGGTATTAAAATACATGGAGTATGCCGTTAATAATCGCGACATAAATTTACTAATTCCTCCCTCTTCATTTTCATGCACTAATATATGGAAATGATTTGGCATGAGTGTATAACTTAAAATTGAAACAAGTGATTTTTCTTTTTGTTCGTTAAAAATGTCTGTGAGTTTATTGCGTTTAAGAAAATTAGAAAAATGAAAAGAATCAGGTTGATTCATGATATACAGAAGAGACATAAACCTTTCATAATCTTTAATATCCAGAAATATTTTTCTTTTCTCCACACCACGACTGTACAGATGATAATATTCATTCGGTGCAAATTTTACTTTTCGTTCCATATAAAAATTATATCATAACAAAATATCAAGGGTAGTCCTTGATATTTTACTCCTATGTATCTACAAAATAGAAAACCCACCGAAGTAGATTTTCTACTGGTGGGTTATATATTAATTACTTTTTTCTACAACTACTGTCATTCCTCCAACTGGATCTGTACTAGGTACAATGGAATATCCTTCATCGAAACAAACAATTTCAAAATTGGACATCTGTTCTAATCCATCATACCTACGGGTATTACTCATGGAATTAGCTAATATAGTATCTATAGTCGCAATCTTGTTCCATTTTGTAACATTTTCAATAAAACTTGGACCCATTCCTCCATCTGTTTTAACAGGTAAAAGATAACATTCAGTACTTCTACTAACAAGATACCATTGCCCTTCTCTTATAGGTAAATTATAAGCATCAGTTGCTCCTTTATAAAAATCGATTGGACGAATCAACTGATATTTAGCCAATTTTGCGGAACACCAAGATGGCTTCTTGGGTGAGATAGAGTTTTTTGATTCATCAGAACTATTGCAAGAACTTAAAGCTACAATTGCAATAATAGAAATCATTATTAACTTTTTCATATGTTTTAGTCTTTAATTGTTTATACTAACTTGATTGAATTACTTTAGTCTCCACTAAGAAGCTCAAAGTAATTCAATCAATAACAATCAAAATCTAATATCGAAGAACACTCGTATAATATAGCATATTAGAGTCAATATGTCAAGGACATTACAACCTTAAAAAGATGTGATATTATAGAATCTATGACAAATACAGAAAAATTACACAATATGAGGCATACCCTCGCACACCTATTAGCAGCCGCTGTTTTAGAAATATATCCCGATACAAAAAATACTATCGGACCATCTATTGATGATGGATTTTATTATGATCTTGATTTTACCTCCCCTGTCTCCGACAAAGACTTACCAAAGATAGAAAAGAAAATGAGAGAAATTTTAAAAACTTGGAAAGAATTCACTCACGAAAATAAAACAAAAGAAGAAGCAGAAAAATATTTTAGTGGTAATGAATACAAACTAGAACTTATAAAAGAAATTTCTGATAAGGGTGAACAAATAACTTTTTACACTTGTGGAAAATTTACTGACCTTTGCCGAGGTGGACATCTAGAAAATCCTTCTCAAGAAATAGATACTAATGCTTTCAAACTAGACCGTGTAGCTGGAGCCTACTGGCGTGGAGATAGTAAAAACAAAATGCTAACTCGTATTTACGGTTTAGCTTTTGAAACAGCGGCAGAACTTGAAGCTTATATTTTCCAGAGAGAAGAAGCGAAAAAAAGAGACCACAAAAAGATCGGTAAAGAAATGGGTCTTTTCGTCTTCTCAGAATTAGTTGGTGCAGGACTTCCTCTTTGGACTCCTAAAGGCACAATTATGCGTGAACTTTTGAATGATTATGTTTGGAGTCTACGAAAGACAAAAGGTTATCAAAAAGTTTGTATTCCTCATATTACAAAAAAAGAACTCTATGAAACTTCTGGCCATTGGGCAAAATATGCTGAAGATTTATTTAAGATACATACACGAGAAGACCATGTCTACGCAATGAAACCAATGAACTGCCCTCACCATGCGCAGATCTTTGATTCTTCACCAAAGAGTTACCGTGATATGCCACAGCGTTATTCAGAGACAACTATGGTTTATCGAGATGAACAATCCGGAGAGCTTTCTGGTCTTTCTCGTGTCTTATCTATCACACAAGATGACGCCCATGTTTTCTGCCGTGAGAATCAAATAGAAGAAGAAGTGATGACTATCTGGAACATTATCGAGACCTTCTACAAAACTTTTGGCTTCGAACTACAAGTACGTTTTTCTAGACACGATCCAGCCCAAAGAGAAAAATATATGGGTAGTGACGAAGTTTGGAAAAAATCAGAAGATGCCCTACAAGACTTAATGACCAAAAAGGGTGTAACCTGGATCGACGGTCTCGGTGAAGCTGCTTTTTACGGTCCAAAGATAGATTTCATCAGTAAAGACTCTATTGGAAGAGTACTACAAGTCGCGACAATCCAGCTGGATTTCAATCAACCAAAAAATTTCGGTCTTGTTTGTGTAAATGAAAAAGGTGAAAAAGAACAAATTGTGATGATCCACGCTGCTATTATGGGATCGATTGAAAGATTTATGTCTACTATGATAGAACACACTGCTGGTAATTTCCCAGTTTGGCTTTCCCCTGTCCAAGTAGCTATAGTACCTGTACGAGAAAATCACACAGAAGCAGCAAAAGAAATTTCAAAGATTTTACAGGAGAAAGATATTAGAGTTCAAATATTAGATGAAAATGATTCTCTTGGTAAGCGTATCAACCATGCCAAAGCAGGAAAAGTACCTTACGTAATCGTTCTGGGTGATAAAGAAAAAGAAGCAGGAGTGCTAACCGTCGAAAAAAGAGACGGTACAAAAATAGAAGGTATCTCACCCGAGGATTTCTTGAAAAACGTACTAGAAAAAGTAAGTTCAAAATCTTTGGAGTTATAAGAAATAAAAAATTGGATAAAAAAATACACAGGTGTTGCCTGTGTATTTTTTTATTGAATTTTAAAAGATTTTTTAATTATTCCTTTTCGTTGAAGAAACTTCACAAAAAATTTTAAAATTAAAACTACAATAACAAAAATGGCGAAAAATAATAGATTTCGAAAAAAGCCGTCATCCCAACTAGTAGGACTAAAAATAAATACAAGAAAGAAAGCAATGATATAGACTGCTATTTCTTTTGAGAGTTTTACTATCTTATCTTTTTTCATTTTTACAAATCAATCTCAGCTAATTTTGCGTTGGATTGGATGAAAGATTTACGAGGAGGAACTTCCGAACCCATGAGAATATCAAATATTTTATTGGCTTCTTCGGCGTCTTCAATATTTACTTTTTTAACGATACGATGAGCTGGATCCATCGTCGTCTCCCAAAGTTCTTCCGGGTTCATTTCTCCGAGACCCTTGTAACGCTGAATATGGACTTTAGTAGATTTCTTTTTTATTTCTTCTTCTGTCTCTTCTCCTTCTGGAGCAACAACTTCATCTTCTAAATTTTCTATCTCAACATCAGCTTCACCTGCATATTTTATTCTTTCTTCATCAGAGTAAGCATAATTTATCTGTTTGCCTTTTTTAATTTTATAAAGTGGAGGTTGAGCAATATATATATACCCTGCATCTATCACCTGTCGGAAATAACGATAGAAAAGTGTCAAAAGAAGCGTACGAATGTGGGCTCCGTCCACGTCGGCATCTGTCGCGATAATTATTTTATGATAACGCATTTTGGAAAGATCAAAAGTATCACCGATTGAAGCACCCATCGCAATAACCAAAGATTTTATTTCTTTTGAAGCAAGCATCTTGTCGATACGAGCTCTTTCGACATTCAAGATTTTTCCTTTCAGAGGAAGAATCGCTTGTGTGAGTCTGTCGCGTCCTTGTTTTGCAGAACCTCCCGCAGAATCTCCCTCTACAAGGAAGAGTTCTGATTCTTCTGCGCTTTTACTCTGACAGTCTGCCAATTTACCAGGAAGAGTCATACCCTCCAATGCACCTTTACGGAGAACGGAATCTTTGGCAGCCTTAGCGGCTTTACGAGCTTTTAGTGCTAGAATTGACTTGTTGATTATAGATTTAGCATCGTCAGGGTTCTCTTCTAGAAATGCAGCAAAAGCTTCACCAAAGACGGTCGCCACAGCTCCTTGTGCCTCCATAGAACCAAGCTTTGCCTTTGTCTGTCCTTCAAACTGAATTTCACGAAGCTTTACAGAAACAACAACAGTAAGACCTTCTAGGACATCATCTCCAGTGAATCCCCCTTCGGCCTCTTTCATCATTTCGTTTTTCTTGCAGTAAGTATTTAAGGTACGAGTGAGCGCTGTTTTAAAACCAGTAATATGAGTACCGCCTTCAGGAGTGTGAATATTGTTTGCAAAAGGAATTATTCTATCAGAAATATCATCTACATATTGTAAAGCTATTTCTACACCGACACTATCCAATTCTTTTTCAATATAAAAAATATTAGTGTGAATCGGCTTTTGAAATTTATTATAATATTTAATAAGTGAAGTAAGTCCGCCTTCGAAATAAAAAGCGACAGAAGGAAGCTCGAGTTCTAATTCTCTAAAATAGAAAATATCTGAATCATCTATTTTTCCTTCATAACCACGTGCATCAACAATTAATATTTTAAGTCCTTTAACTAGATACGCTTGCTGACGAATGTGATTTACAACAGTGTCCCAACTAAACTTGATACCCTCTTTAAAGATTTCTATGTCTGGTTCGAAAGTAATAATGGTTCCACTTTTCTTTGAAGTGCCCACTTTTTTAACAGGAGCTTTTTTCTTTCCCTGACTGTATTCCTGCATAAACTTTCCTCCATCATGGTGAACTTCTGCTTTTGTATAAACAGACAAGGCATTCACAACAGAAGCACCTACTCCGTGCAGACCTCCAGAAACTTTGTAACCAGAATCTTCTCCTCCGAATTTTCCTCCAGCGTGGAGAGTTGTCATAACTGTCTCAAGAGCTGATACTTTTGATTTTGAGTGTATGTCAGTCGGGATTCCGCGGCCGTTGTCGGCAACACGAATACGATTACCTGGAAGTAAAACTACTTCGATATCATCACAAAATCCTCCCATCGCTTCATCTCGAGAGTTATCAAAAATTTCCCATACTAAGTGGTGAAGCCCTTCGGGACCAGTAGTGCCGATATACATTCCAGGACGCTTACGTACTGGTTCTAGACCTTCCAAAATGGAAATCTGTTCCGCACCGTATTTCTGCTTTTTTTCTTCTTTTTCTTTTGCCATAAAGTATCGATATTATAGCAGAAAACTACTTAACTTCATACCCTTTTGTAGCACCTTTGTGGAGCTTGGGATATGCGATTTCGTACAATTCTGCAGCCTCTTTCTTGGTTAAGGTTTTATCAGGATGTCTCAATATAATTCGTACTAATACATTATCTTGACCTTCTTTTGCTCCAAGTTTTTCTCTTGCAACAGGATGTAAGTTTTCGTATGAAGTTCTTTCCAAAATCTTAACTTCTTCCAATAAATCACTCTGGTCACCAAAGACATTCCTTATGTCTTCACAAAGATCTTCTTCTGTATCATCTTTATTAACAATATAAGACATATCACGAGATATCGCAGGTTGATCAGAAACATTTTTAAACTTCTCCATGTTGGTCATTTGTTTAATAATTCGTGAATCAACAGATCTTATAAGCCTAATGTCTGGCAAATTTTTTCTTGCCATAATCAATCTCTCTACCCCCATACCTAAGGCCAACCCTGAATATTGCTCTGGGTTTATTCCACAATTTATTAATACATCTGGATGAGCAAGTCCTGCCTCAAAAACTTCTATCTCTTTATCATCAACCTTCGCATAAACTTCTATACCGTCAACTGTATAAGGATGTTTAGCTTCATATACAATCATCTCAGCATCTGGGCAGGCAGCCTCAAAAACAGTCCTAGCTAATTCCAGTAAATTTTCTCTACCAACTTTTCCATATTTTTTATTGTCTTGTAAAGTCCAAATATCTATCTGATGAAAAACATCTAAATGCCTAGGGTCAATAACATCTCGTCTGTACACCAAACCAGGAAGCACGAATGTTGAGCGATCAATATTGCTTTTTTCAAAATTTTTAAAAGTTGATGGAATTAATGCAGATGTGTGAGTTCTAAGTACATGATCTTCGTCTGTGTATCTAGTATAAGTAGAAGATCTGCCTGGATTCCCAGGAGAAAATAAAAGACTGTCAAAATTATCTACTGCTAGAACAATAGGACTACCTCTTACAACATGGACATCAGGAAAATTATGCTCATCTAACTTTTTTATAACTTGATCGTAAACCTTTCCTATTATATTTCTGTACTCACCATCTTCTGTAGACAAAGTTAAATCTTTTACAGATAAAAGTTTTTCTATTACTTCAGAAGAAGATACCTCAAATTTAAGTTGCATTGGTAAATTTGGGTTTTCTTTTGGAACTTCTAATTTTGCTTTTTCTAAACTAGTCATAATTAATATTATATTTATTATTAATGAATTAATCTCTTTTTTAAAAAATAACATCCTTCACTCTCGTCGTAAGTCAATGTTAAATCGTGATTTACACCAGTCTCGGGGTCGCGAACTTGAAGATGACTTTTGTGGTTTATTCTATCCCTACGTGCTACATCAAAAAAAACTTCTGACTCAGATTTATCAAGTTTGTCTCCCAAGTAATGCACTGCAGTCCTTAAAGTATGGCTATTATCATCATAATCTACCTTAAAACCGTGAATATCTATATTTGCCATATAATTTATTAATAAAAAATTTAGTAAAATTTCTAAATTAAATTTAACTTTTAATAACCCATTTTACCAAAAAAAACATAATTGGGCTAATTTTATCAGAAAAACTATTAATTAGCTTAATAATCAATTTTGACTAAGAAAATATTTATTTACTATTTATTCCAATATCTTTTAGTTTAAAATCTGTTCTATAAATAGAAACAAGAGCATAAAGTAAACTCACTGCAAGAGGTCCAATAAGAAGACCAACAGGACCAAGAAGAGAAATACCTCCCAAAACAGAAAACAGAACTAAAAACGGAGGAAGGCTCACTTCTTTTCCAAGAATGAAAGGGCTTAATAAATTATCAATCATTCCGACAATTAATGAGGACCAAACCAAGAGACCTATCGCATTTGCAGTATCACCAGACACAAACAAATAAATAATAGCTGGAGCAGAAACAAGAGCTGTTCCCAAATTTGGAGCAAGTGAGGCCACTGCCGCTACTACTCCCCAAAAAGCAGGATTAGGTACTCCAAATATTGCAAAACCTATCCCAACCAATAATCCTTGTATTATTCCAATAAAGAGAGAACCTTTGATTATTCCACTGACCGAAGAAGAAAGTCTTTTGATTATTTTTTCATCGTCAACATCTGAAAGTGGAGACAAGACAACTATAGCCCTCCTCCATCTAGCTCCATCTTTTAAGAAATAAAAGAGAGCAACGAGTGTAAGAATAAACGAGAAAAGAGCGGAGAGAGTCGAGTTAAATACATTAGCTATATTATTAGATAAAAAAGAGACAAATTCTGATACTCTTTTATTTGTATCCAATTCGAAACCTTGAGGTAATATTGAATTTACCGAACGATTTATCGAATCAATAAATGGCCCAACATTCCCCTCAACAACAATAGAATGATAAGCGTCTTGAGATTGATTAAATACTATTGCTCCAATACCCAAAAGAGGTCCGCATAATACAACAATAAAAAGAAAGACAACAGAAAGTGAAGCGAGCCAACTAGGAAATTTTCTATTTTTGAACCACACATAGACTGGATAAAGAACAACAGCCAAAGAAGCTCCTACTACGAGTGAAAATAAAAATGGCAGAAAAATAAAAAGCACAAAAACAGTCGAAACGAAAAGAAGGCTGAAAAAAAAGTATCTTTCAATGATTTTAGTCTGCATATACTTGATATTATACACTAAAATGACCCTTTCCAAAATTATTTGGAAAAATGCTACAATTAGAAAATGAAAAGAACATACTGGATTTTAATTGTTTCAGCAACCCTATTTTCTATTTTAGGTCTTTATTTAGCTTGGATAGACAACGGACCAGGTTTTTAAACAAAATTATTTTCCGTAAATTTCGGCTCGTTTACAATATTCACATTCAGTGTGTTTACCATAAGAGTTATAGTTACAAGGACGATCTAACCACTCACCTTTTTTAAGGAACTCATCATAATCTTTTATATCTTGAACTAAAAGATTTATTTCATCGCGAGTTATTGTTTTATCATAAAAGTTTTCCTTTGGGTCTTTTGCTTCCAAAAATTCAAGACGACTTTCACGCACATCTATTTTCCAGTTAGAACTCATTCCAAGAAGATACGAGTACATCGCTAGCTGTCGCAAATACCCACTCATTCTATTTTCTTCATCTCTCTTTTCTATGTCAGATTTTTTCTTTGGTGTTCCTGTTTTAAAATCTGTAACTCGCACATTTTCTGCATCGAGTCTTTCCAGAAGATCAATCTTTCCATAAATATTTAGATGAGGAAAATTATCATCTTTGACTGAAACACTTTTTTCGGTCTCGCGGTTTGTTTTTATTTCTGACAATCTGTTTTTAACCCACTTAGAAACAACACCTGAAACTTCTTTTTTCATAGCCTCTTGTTTTTTTTTATCACCAAAATTTATTTTGAAAACTACCTCTAAAACTATCTCCTCAATCTCTTTTTGAGAAGGAGTATTTTTATTTTTTAAAATTTTATCAATTGATGCATGCACAGCGTTTCCAAATTCAAGACTTTCACTTTTGGGTTCTGGTAGTTGCAACAAATTTCTAAAATACCATTTCCAAGGACACTCAAAAAAATTATTTAACAATGAAACTGAAACAGTTTTTTCTTTATATTCATTTGAAACAAGCTTAGCGAGCTCTATTCGATCTATTGTTTTAATTTCTGTTGGTTTCTTTTCGATGTATGCTTTTGGATCATTTTTTAATATCAATTTTTCTGTTTCAAAACTTGTTTGTTTTTCAAAGACATCTCCTGGAAGATCCGCTACAATATGTGCAAGTTCCAAAGTAGCTCCAGTATAGGAATGAAGCGAGTATGACAAACTACAAAAACGCTTAGCTCGTGTAATTGCAACATATAATTGTCGTTTCATTACCTCTTCGTCTTTCTTTTCTACTTTAGCCTCTACTCTTTCAGGCAATGTAAATCCTTGATGTTTACCCCCACCAAAAGAATTCTCATTCATATGGGCGATCCAAACAGAATCAAATTCAAGCCCCTTGGACGAATGAAGAGTTAAGACTTTAACACCTTCATCTGCAGAGAATACAGCCAATGGGATATGTTCGTCATAAGATTCCAAACGGTCAACAAAATCTAAAAAGTCCTTCAAAGTAAGATTTTTTTTATTTTCTATTTGTGAAAGTGATAGATGGAGAATCGTGCGAATAATTTCCACCCGGGAAACCAACTCTTCATGTGTTTTTGATTGATTTAATAAAAATTCTTCACCGATTTTTTGAATAAGAGAATAAACTCCCAAATCTTTTGAGTCGTTTATCCATGAGATTAGTTTCTTAACCAAAGATTCTACTGCTGACTCCCCTAAAAAAAGGTCTAAGGTTTGTTTTCCTTGTTGAATACTAACAAGAGAAAACTTTTTCATGTTTTCTTCTCTTATAAATTTATGAGCATCAAGAGGTGAAATATTTGAAAGTGGATCAAAAAAAGATTGAGCCAAAGATACATTATCGTAAGGGTCAGAAACTATTTTTAAAACTCTTAAAAAACAAATAGCTTCTGGAGAAGAAAATAAATTAAGCATGCCGTAAGAAGATACAGGTAAACCCATATCCCGTAAAATAGTCACCGCACTACGGACTTGATGATTTTTAGGAACCAATATAGCACAATCATTTACATCAACCCCATTTTTAATTTTTTCTTTTATATCCAAAACACAAGCAATTATTTCATCTCTGGGGTAATCGGCTTCAATCAAATATAATGGGTGATTTTCTTTATGGTGGCTTACTAATTTTTCCTCCACAATAGAGCTTTGAAGAAGAACATGGGCGGTGTCCAGAATCACCTGTGTAGAACGATAATTATCAACTAGAGTAATTAGCCTTGCCTTACCGAAACTATGCTTAAAACCCTCGAAATAAGCCAACGAAGCACCCCCAAAGCCATATATAAGCTGGCGATCATCACCCACAACAAAGATATTAGGTTGTTCAGTCTCTCCCCAAACTTTTTGTAAAAACTCATTTTGGATACCACTCGAATCCTGATGTTCATCTATTAAAATATATAGATATCTTTCACGCAGAGAATCCCGTGCATCGTCAGAACCTTCAACTATTTTTACCAAATTTACCAGTACGTCATCATAATCAAAAACATTTTTTTCTTTTTTATATTCTTCGTATAATTCAAAAAACTTTACAACTTCACGAGTTCGATCTAGACTCTCTATTTTTTTTAAGATTTCTTTTTTTAGCTGACCCTTACTCTCCCCTCTAGAAGAAATACTTTCTGGATTTTCTCTTAAATTTTGAACATCGCGATCTATCTCAATTAAAAAATCTTCTGGTTCCATTCTCTCACGTTTTAATAATGAAATTAGAGATTTTAAATCTCTAAAATATTTAGATGCATCCGAACGCGGACGAAGATATACCCAATCATTGTTATGTAAAATTTCATCACACAAAGCAATACCACCCGTATCATCTAATAATTTCGGCGCAAAATCCAAATCAAGGACTGAATAAAATTCCTCAATTATTTTCATACCAAATGAATGAAAAGTATAAATATTTACCTTCGAACCAGTTGAACCAATATATTTTCGAAGTCTTTCTCTCATCGCAGAAACCCCTGAATTCGTGAAAGTTAAACATAAAATTCCATCAGCCTTAGTGTCTGTTTTTGTAAGGATATTTGCAATACGAAGCGCTAGGATTTGAGTCTTTCCTGTACCTGGACCGGCCACAACTATCACTGGTCCATCAATAGTATCCACTGCTTCTTTTTGAGCTTTGTTTAAATTTTTATATTCGTCTTCAAATTTATTCATATTTTATGATATGACTATAGTGTAAAATTATTTTTTTACTGACTCTAAAATAGCGTCTTCAGCTAGACTAGTTATCCGTCTAGCTAAATCAATTTTCCTCGCATTATCGAGTTCATTTTTATACCTCCCTGCAGAAATTATATCTTCATCCAAACCAGAGAATTCAAACTTCAATCTCTTTAGCTCATTTTTTATTTTTTCAGAAAAATTAACACACTTACCTATATAGTCGTTAATCATAAAAAGCATAGTTGCTAAAGAGCTGGATTGTAGTTTATTGTGGTCTTTATAAAAATTACTCAAAACAGGATTTTTCTTATAAAGATCATTTCGAATCTTGCCTCGTGCTTCATTTGTGACAAGCTCTTCTATGGAATCAGACATTACTGGCAAACAAACAAGTTTTTTAAGAACTTCAATATTCCACAAGATTTCTTCTGGAAAATCCTTATTGTCAATTTGAAGGACTTTTTTGGAATCACTATATTCCTCAATTTCTTTAATATAACCGTTCTGTAGTAGGAAACTAATCATTTCCTTCTCATTCATTGGTGGTTTTTTCTCAATATCGTTCATATTCATGAGGTAATTATATCATATATAATTATATGAATAAGAAACCAATAAAAAACAGACTATTTAGTCCATTTTCCTATTTTTGTCCTTTTTATGGAGAAAGCCAATGCTGGTATACCTACCTTCTCACCCAATGAGTTTGCTATTCCCCGTACATAAGTTCCGCTACCACACTTAATTTTAAATTTTACCACCAAGAACTTTTCAATACTTTTTTTGTTTCTCGTTAATTCTTTCTGCCAAATTTTTATGATTTCTTTCTGACGAAAATCACTGCCTGCTCCCAAACCTTCGTGAGGGCAGGCAGGACCATCAACTTTGTTGATTCTTTTTTCTATATTTTCTAAAAGTTTTTCTTTATTTATTTTTCTAATTTTCAAAAATTCTAACTTTGACACAGATACTTCTCTTTCAGGGATTTCAACTTCTGTTCCAGCTCGAGCATGCACAAACATTGGCTTACCATTAACTGGCTTTGAAGAATACGGTGGGTATTTCTGAATAAACTTCCCAGTAAAAAATTTAAGATTTTCCTCAATTTGTTTTTTTATTGCAACTTTATCCTGCGTTAGGTCTTGCCTAACGCAGGATAAAACTTTCCCCAAAATATCATACGTATCCGTCGCAAAACCAAACAAAACTTCAAATTCATACTCTTTTGGTAGTGCTAAATACTTTTCTTTTTTCTTTACTTCCTCTCCTGCCAATATCAAAAGCAAACCTGAAGCCATTGGATCCAATCTCCCCGCATAAGTCATTGATACATTTTTGTATTCTGGGTTTTTGTTACGAAATTTTTCTAACGATTGTAGAGGAGTCTCGCCTTCTTTCTTATTTAAGAGAATATTTTTTTTCATTTGGAAAACTTCAATAAAGTAAGACTATTTATTTAATAAAATTATTGTAGCACAATTTGGTATACTACACTTAACCCTTCCCAGATGTCAGACTTAGGGGATTTCCCCTAAGTCTGACATCTGGGAAAAATATAGATAAAAATAATCATTTTATGAACTTCATACATACAATATTAAAATTACCTATTAAATACAGGTTAGCTGAAATAAAAGAAGGCAATAAAAATCCTGATAAAATTCAAAAGAAGGTTTTATTCAAGCTTTTAGCTTCTGCTCAAAATACTGAATGGGGCAAAAAATATTTTTGAAGTGTGGCCCAATTTAGAAGTTTTTTTCATGGTGTAGTTTCTTTTTTGCCTTATAAAAAAAGTTTTCAAGAACTCTTTCCATCACCCCAAATGAATTATATGGAAGCATACAATTCTTCAGAAGGATTTTTGCAGTACAAGACGATCCATTGCGTGAAGGAGAAATGCTACTAATGCCAGATTGTGGTGTTTTTTATGAATTTATTCCGACGAGTGAATTCGAACTAGAAAATCCTAATATATAACACAATGTCTAATGTAGAAATTTATAAAAATTATGTATTAGTTATTTCTACTAATAGTGGTCTCTGGTGCTATATAATTAGTGATACTGTTTCCTTTACAACACTTTTACCTCATCATATTAAAATAACTGGACGAACAAAACATTTTATTAACGTTTTCGGAGAAAAAGTGATGGTACACAACACAGACTCAGCAATTTAAAAAACCTGTAATCAAACTAATGCTAGTATTTCTGAATACACAGTCGCTCCAATTTTTATGAACAATTCAAACCGTGGTGGACATGAATGGGTCATTGAATTTTAAAATATTACTAATTCATTAAAAGAATTTAGTGATATTCTTGATTCAAGCCTACGTGCAATTAATTCTGACTATGATGCAAAAAGATACAAAGATATTGCCCTCGCACCACTAATTATTAACTCAGTACCAAAAGGTACATTTTATAACTGGATGAAAAAAAGAGGGAAACTTGGTGGTCAGAACAAAGTTCCCCGCCTTTCAAATAAAAGAACATATCTTGAAGAAATTAAAAAAATAGCTGGTATATAATAAAAAAAGTCTCGTAACTAATTTTTATTTTTTAATTAAAAATACAATTGCAACTAACCAAAAGATAGAAGCAAAAGTAACTCCAGCGATAAATCCAGACAAGGAAGAAGCCAGTAATTTACCTAATTTGAACCTAAAGCTACGATGCTCATCTGAGATGAAATCTTTAAAATAATTATCATGTTTGTTCATGACTAAATTATACTACAGATTCAAACTTAAACACAACAACAAACAAGAATAGGGCTATTTCTTTATTAAAAAGATTGTAAATTTACAAAAAATAATGTAGATTGAAGTATACGGAGGCGTCGCATAGTGGTCTAGTGCACAGACCTGGAAAGTCTGCGTGGGGCAACCCACCGAGAGTTCGAATCTCTCCGCCTCCGCAAATTATTTTAACAACTCCAGAAACTCTTCTTCCCCTATTATTTTAACACCTAATTTTTCGGCATTTTTAAACTTTGACCCAGGATCAGTTCCAGCCAAAACATAAGAAGTATTCTTAGAAACTGAACCTGAAACTTTGCCCCCTAAAGAAATTATTTTTTCTTTCGCTATCTCACGAGACATATCTGCGAGAGTACCGGTAATTACAAAAGTCATTCCAGTAAATTTACCACCTTTTTTCTTTTCTTCTTTTTTTATCACTACTCCATTTTTTTGTAATTTTTCAACAAAAGCCAAATTATTTTTGTTATGAAAATAATCATAAACACTCTCTGAAACAGCTGGACCAATATTTTCTATTTCATTTATTTCTTCTATATTGGCTTTAATTAATTTATCTAAAGTACCAAAGTTTGAGGCAAGGTCTCGTGCAGTTTCAGTACCTACATGCAGTATTCCAAGTGCCCACAAAAAATGAGAAAATGAAACTTTCTTTTTTAACTCAATTTCTTTTACAATATTCTCTGCGCTCTTCTCACCAAATCTTTCTAAGGGAGCAATGTCTTCTTTGGTAAGAGAAAAAATATCACCTGCGTCAGTAATTAATCCTTCATCTTTAAATCTTCTCAATATTTTAGGACCTAATTCATAAATCTCAAAAGCAGTAACAAAATGATCTAAATACCTTTCATTTTTTGCCGGGCATTCTGGGTTCGCACAATAATATGCGACTGTTTCACCTGAGCCACCAGATCTCTTTTCTACAGTTCCTCCACAGGCTGGACATTTTTCTAGCATTTTGAATTTCTTTTCCTTGCCTGTACGCATATTATGAAGAACTTCTACAACCTTCGGAATAACATCTCCAGCTTTTTCTATAACAACAGTATCCCCTATGCGCAAATCAAGACGCTCTATTTGGTCCATATTGTGCAGAGTTGCCTTAGAAACGGTAGAACCAGCGACAAGGGTCGGTTCAAAAATAGCGAGTGGTGTCAGGGCTCCAGTACGGCCAACATTTATTTTTATGTCTTTTACAGTTGTTGTTGCTCGAACCGCAGGATATTTAAAAGCAGCCATATAACGTGGAGCTTTACCAACAACTCCCAAAACTTCCTGTAACTTTAAATCATCAACAGAGATAACCACCCCATCTGTACCAAAAGAAAAATTAGGACGAATTTTTTCAAATTTTTTAATAAAAGTTTCAACTTCTTTTAAATTTTTACAAAGAGCATCGTTAGTATCCACTTTAAAACCAAGATTTTTTAAAAGAGAATGTTTTTCAGAATGGGTTTCTGGGAACTTAGTAGCAGGACTACCAAGTGGACTTGGTAGTCCTGCTACTAAGTCAGCAATATCATACGCAAAAAAATCTAGATTTCTTTCAGCGGCTAGTTTAGGGTCAAGTTGTCGGAGTGAACCAGCAGCAGCATTACGAGTATTTGCAAATAATGGTTTACCTTCTTTTTCATTTTTTTTATTTAAATCAACAAGTGTCTTTTTTGACATGATTGCTTCCCCTCTTACTTTAATATATTCAGGGTATGGAGAAGAGAGAGTGAGGGGTATGCTCTTTATCATTTTTAAATTTTCAGTTATATCTTCACCAACAAGGCCATCCCCACGAGTCGCACCTCTTACAAAAATACCTTTTTCATAAACCAAAGACACAGCCAAACCATCAAATTTTACTTCACAAAAATACTCAAGGTCCGACCTTTTTGAGGACTTAAGGTCGGACTTTAGAGGTGGCAAAAGTTTTTTTATTCTCTTTTCCCAACCATCAAGTTCTTCATAACTAAAAACATCATTTAAAGAAAGCATGCGTATTTTATGCTCAACTTTAACAAATTTATCTAGTGGACGCCCTGCAACCCTATTTTCTAAAGAATTTAAATCAGCGAATTCTGGATATTTTAAAAGAATGGATTTGAGCTCTCGAGTTAAAGAATCATAGACATCATCAGTCACATTTGGTGCATTTTCTATGTGATATGCGTTGCGTAGACGTGCGATTTCACTTCGTAATTTTTTTATTCTCTTTTCTATTTCTTTCTTGTCCATGACCAAATTAGTAATAAGTTACCTGAAGTTCACGTTCCACACTTTTTGAATCTGGCGTGCATAAATCCGGTATACCACCGCCATTGTTATAACCTTTTGAAGTTATAGTAGTTAAAATAGAGCCGCTACCCATATCTGTTTTTGTTACAGTAACTTTAGAACAAGCTATACCAGAACTACCTAATCCTGAAATTGGAAAATCCCAAGGACCGGTATTCCAATCACCAACTACATAATAAATATCAGCACCCAAGCAAGTTACGAAGTAATTATCAGGAGTAAATTTATTTGTACCTACCTTATCACCTAAAAGTGCACATTCAGCCCCAATATCAGCCGCATAGAAAGCATTGTTGGTATCTTTGGTTGAAGTGGTAAAATTTATTTCTTTTAATGCAATATTAACAACTCCCAATGATATAGCTAAAATAATACTCGAAAGCATCACAGCAAAAAGCAAAACAAAGCCCCCCTTTTTTTTAAGATCAACAAGGAAAAATATATTTTTTTTTATTTTTTTTATAATCATTATTGTGTCCAATTAAATAAATTTTCTGAAAAAGTTACCGATACAACACCAGAACCTTGTACCCAAGAAACAACTGAAGTAATTTTTATTTCATCTGGGGTATAGTGAACTGCCGTAATTTTACGATTAAAACCAGAATCCACACCCGCAGGATTATATTCATATTTTCCATTAGTCTCATCAAACATAATTACTGGACAAACTTGGTTACAAGGAGGGAGTGAGACATGCATTATTGGCATATTATCATTAGAATAAAGTAATTCACTATTATCAAAATAACATCCATTTACAGTAAGACACGATGCAATATTGGTAACAAATTTATCCCAACCAACCTGACCAGTTGCTCCAAAATAAAGAACGGAAGTGTCTCGCATATTACGCATTTCCTCAATACCTTCCTGAGCTAGATATCCTGCAATTATTTTCTTTTTAGCATAATTGGTGTCAGAAATTCCACCAGATATAACAACCATCACAGAAACGATAGACATCGTAAAAATAGAAATAGCAACAAGGGTTTCTATCAATGTAAAACCACCAGTTATGTTATTCTTTTGTTTAAAAAATTTTTTCATTTTATTCTATAAATCTACTAATCTTTGAGAAACTGAAGTCTGTATTGAAAAAGGTGAAACAACACCTTTAGATGTTATTGCCCCCACTAATTTAATAATCACAAAGGGCTGCTGTAAATTTCCCAATATTGAAGACTCTGCACCAAGCACTGAAAAGCTTGAAATTGAATCAATTTTTATTTCGTTAGGAGTTAACTGAACATAGGTATTTCCAGCAGATGGAGGAAGAACATTATAAGGGGCTTGGGTTGACCTAAAAATCTTAAAATCAGAAGATATGTAGTATACAAATGTCTGACCACTAGAAGAAGTAAAAGCGATTCCTCCACCGTTACCATTAATAAGGCAACTTTTGGCAGTAGTTATCGTTGCAAAATTAAAATCATCAATACAATGATAATTGTAACCTGTTCTTATATTTTTAGACATATCATCCATAATAAAACTCAAACTATCCATCAGTGAACGCATGTCTTGTGATTTACTGTGAAGTAAATTGGCGTTTAACAAGGCACCCATCCCCGCCATAACAATAACCAAAAAAAGAGAGACGGAAATCATTGTTTCCACTATTGTAAATCCTCTATTTTTATTGTTTTGTTTAAAAATTTTTTTCATTAATTAATTTGAATTCTACCTGAAGGGTAGATTTTTATTTTAGCAGTAGCAGTAGAATGAGGTGAAGAAACAATCATTTGCATATAATCATAACCAGAAACAAGACCACCGCCTGAATAAAAAACAGCGCTGGAATCTGGCCTCTTGAAAGTAATAGCAACGGTACTACCAGAAAACTCACCAGGGACACAAGGATCACCAGTGCAAGGAAATATTGTACTAATAAAATTGCCTTTAGTTATGTCTATTTTTTCTATACATTCTCCACCATTCGGACAAATTGAGGCGGTTTGATAATCATTATTTTGATCAAGGTCAGTAAAATAATAAAAAGTTTTTAAACCACTCGCACCATAAGAAGTTCCAGCGTTAAAATATACACCGTAAGCTGGTTTCCAACCAGCAGGAGCATTAACCTGATATTTTCCTGACATAGCAGATTTTTGTGCTTCGACTATTTTTAAAGCAATATCATTCGCTAAGTTTTTAATATCTACCTTTGCCTGGAAAGCACCATAGTTTGTAAGAACGATAGTAGACATAACAGAAAAAATACTCAAAACAACAATGAGTTCAACATAAGTCATTCCTGATTTTTTATTGGTAAACCACTGTTTTTTATTTTTTATTTTCCAAAACATATTTATTTAAATTTTAAAAACCTATAGGAAAAAGATGTAATTCAAAAAGAAAAGCTAAAATCGTACCTAGAACTAAAAATGGGGCAAATGGGATTTCACTTTTCATTCCATGTTTTTTGGAAAAAATAATTAGGAAAACTCCAACTATCGCTCCAGACCAAAAAGCAAGAACAACACCGCTCAATACTCGAGAGAGACCTAAAAGCCAACCCAACCCCAACGCAAGTTTGGCATCTCCAAGCCCCATCCAAGTACCTTTAGACAAAAGCCAAATAAGACCAAAAGGTAATGCAATAAACACTCCTGAAAGGAATTCTAAGGCAGAAGGGATATGCATACTGAAACCGTAATTAGAAAAAAAGAACATTCCAATAAATGCTAATATACCAAAAAATAAACTAAGCATATCTGGAATTATTTTATGTCTCAAATCATAAGCTGCTATTACAACTAATAAGGAAAACATCATAGCATAATAAGCGACAGAAATAGAAAATACTAATATATTTACATAAAAAATATCTTGAAACTTTAAAAATAAACCAGCGAATATTAATCCAGTCACAAATTCTACCAAAGGATATTGAGCTGAAATTTTAGTCTGACAATGAGCGCATCTCCCCTTTAGTGCCAAAAAGCTAAATACAGGTATGAGATGGTGCCAAGCAAGTTCTTTTTGACAAACCATACAAGAAGAACGCCCACCTAAAGTTCTTTTTGTGTTATATCTTAAAATTACTACATTTAGAAAACTTCCAATAATAAGACCAAACGCGAAGAAAATAATTGTGAGTATTAATGTCATTTTTAAAAATTAAATTTATAAAGCTTATCCTAAGTATATCATAACCCGACAAACAAAAAACCACCCCGGCCTAAGTCGGGGTGGTTTTTTAAATAAACAACTTGCTTATTTTTAATTAACCTACGGTGTACAAACACCTGCAGTAGTAGTAGCATATGAAGTTTTCTTAGCAGCACCAGCACTATCCACACAAAAAGTTAAATCACCTGTGGTTTTAACAGGAGCATGACAAGCCCAAGCATCACCATTAACATCTGTAGTACAATGAACAGGATTAGCACTAGTAGCTCCACCAGCTCGAGCGGCAGCCACTAAACCGCTATGAAATGTGGAATCTCCAAAAAGATACAGGGTACAACCAGATTCTGCTGTAGGTGTTGCTCCATTCATTGTACAATCTTGGTTCGCACCATAATCACCATTACCAGTACCATCATAATAAATAGCAGCTTGTCCACGCATGTTAGCCAAGTTTGCTTTAATTGCAGCATCTGCACCTTTAATTCTAGCACTGTTCAATGATGCCAAAACAACAGATGAAAGAATACCTATGATAGCAACCACAACCAAAAGTTCAATCAATGTGAAACCTCTTTTAAAATTCATTTTTTTCATTTTTTTAATTTTTATTCATAGCCTAGCCATGAATTTGTTAATTCGACTTATAATTTTCTAATTATATCACAAACGTTTAAAAGATATCAACAGTCTACTCTATACCACCGGCAAGATTGTAAATCGGCATTAATACAGAAACCAAGAGCATTCCTACACCCAAACCTAATACCACGATCATAACTGGTTCAATCAGTCCGACCAAAGTATCCACGGCATCATCCACTTCCCTTTTATAGAAATCAGACAATGTTTTTAAAATTGAACCTAGAGCACCTGTTTCTTCACCAACCTTAACCATTTGCACCATAATTCCTGGTATTTCCTTATGTTTTTCAAAAGCGGCTGAGAGGGCCAAACCCGACTTTACTCCATCAGCTGCTTCTTTTAAGATTTGTCTATAAACTCGACTACCAACAACTTCAGAAGTGATGTCGATTGCTCTTACGATTGGAATACCCGAAGTGAGCATTGTATCTAGGTTGTCAGCGATTCGAGATAAGTATAGTTTTTGATAAAGATTTCCTACTGCTGGAATTGATAAACTTATTTTATCAATATATTCCTTACCTTTATCAGTTGAAGAAAGTCTCCAAAACCAAACACCCATAAGCACCATAAAGATCAAAAGAATGAAACCATAATGAACAAAAAAGTTAGACATTGCAATAACAATCTTGGTATAGATGGGAGGATCTTGTCCGGAATCAAGAATAATGGCAGACAATTTTGGGATAACAACTACAAACATAAGTCCCATAACCACAAAGAAGGTACCGACAACAAAGGCCGGGTATATAAGAGCATTTTTAGTTTTGGAAGTAAGAGCATATTGACGATCTAAATAATCAGCTAAATGAGAAAAGGTTTGATTCAATTTTCCAGTCTCTTCACCAACCTTGACCATGTTTACATAAAAATCAGAAAAAACATCAGGGTGTTTTGCTAATGCACCAGAAATAGAAATACCTGCTTGAAGATCATCACTTATTTTTATGAGCTTACTACTCAATAATTTATTTTCAGCGTTTGTAGCAAGCATTGTAAAAGCTTTCAAAGCTGATACCTGAGATTCAAACAAAGTTGAAATCTGACGAGAAAGAACCACAACATCTCTTGTTGAAACTTTATTTAAAAAAGAAAGTTTCAAAATAGAACCTCCATTTTCTTTTTCTTCTTCAATGGAAGTAATAATGAGTCCCCGACGCTGAAGACCACTTATCGCCATATCACGACTTGCAGCATCAATCGAGCCATCTCTTTTTATTCCTTTATCATCTACTGATTTATATTTAAATAACATATTATTATAATATTAATTACTAAATCATTCGTTCCAATGCTTTTGGATTTAGTGAATATTGATAAGCATTTTCAATTGAAATTTCCCCTGCTCGAACAAGTTCAAGAAGAGATCGATTTAAGTCAACCATTCCGCTTTCCATTCCAGTCTCGATAACTACATCAATTTCATGTGTGCGTTTTTCTCGAATTAAATTCGAAACAGCATTGTTATTTAAAAGAAGCTCATAAGCAGGAACAAGACCACCAGCAATTCTAGGAATAAGTCTTTGTGAGAAAATACCAAGCAAACTAGATGCGAGCTGAATTCTTATTTGATCTTGTTGGTTACCTGGAAAAGAATCGATAATACGATCAATGGTTTGTGAAGCGTTATTAGTATGAAGTGTTGATAAAACAAGGTGACCTGTCTCAGCAGCAGTGACTGCTGTCGAAATAGTGTCAACATTACGCATTTCACCGATCATAATTACATTCACATCTTCACGAAAAACAGATTTTAAAGCAATATGAAAATCTTCCGTATCAACACCAACTTCACGTTGGTCAATGATTGATTTATTTGGAGTATAAACATGCTCGATTGGATCTTCGATTGTAACAATATGACGTGCTTGCTCATTGTTAATCAAATTAATCATGGCGGACAAAGTAGTAGATTTACCTTGCCCTACCGGTCCGACTACCAAGAAAAATCCTTGTTTCTTTCTAGTTAAATCGGCAATTATTTGAGGTAAGCGTAAATCAGATAAAGGTTTGACTACTGGAACAAGTCTGAAAGCAATACTAATCAGTCCTTTTTGGAAAAAAGCATTTCCTCGAAGTCTAGCTTCCCCTCTGAAATCATAAGAGAAATCTATTTCTTTCTTTTCTAAGAATTTAGCAAGTTTTACAGGATCAAGAACTTCACTCAAAATTCCAATCATATCTTCTTTTGTAAAAACTGGATGCTTCACTAAAAAAATTAGTTCACCAGTAATACGAATGACCGGTACTCGGCCACCACCCAAATGCAAATCAGAACCGCTTTCGCGGATAATAGTTAGGATAAGATCTTCGAGTTCTTTTTTATAATCCATCACGTGTAAAATTTAATAAATGATAATATATTAATTATATTCTAAAAACACTTTTTATGATATAGCATTAAAGAAACTTACTCATTTTCATTGCTAAAGTTATATACTTCTTGAAAAGGAATAATACCCTCCATAGCTTTAAGCATTGCATCTTCACGCATCATCAACATCCCGTTTCTTCGAGCAACCTTGTAAATTTCAGAATCAATAGGACTTTTTAGTATAACACCTTGCATTTCTTTATCTACTTTGAACATTTCATATACTGCAACACGTCCACGAGTACCAGCAGGACATTCTGGAGAAGGTATAGTCTCATACATTTCATCTTTAATTTTAAAATCTTTTTTGAATTCTTCTGGTAAATCTTTCATTTGTTCTTCTATTTGAATTCGGATACTTTGATCCATCGGCACAAGTTTTCTAGATGAAGGACAAGTTGCTCTTGCTAGACGTTGTGCTACTGAAAGAACTAAAGTAGGAGCAATAAGGTATGGATCAACTCCCATATCGACAAGACGAGGAATAGCACCGATAGCAGAGTTGGTGTGAAGCGTCGACAAAACAAGGTGACCTGTTAAAGCCGCCTGAATAGCAAGCTGAGCTGTTTCCTTATCTCGGATCTCTCCTACCATTATCACATCTGGGTCTTGACGGAGAATTGAGCGCAAACCTGACGCAAAGGTGTACCCTATTTCGGGCATCATTTGTGATTGGTTAATATCAGGCATGTGGTACTCCACAGGATCTTCCAAAGATACGATATTACTTTTCTCTTTATCGAGTTCATTCATCATTGAATAGAGAGTAGTGGATTTTCCAGAACCGGTCGGTCCAGTGATAAGGATAAGTCCGTAAGGTCTTTTTATTGCTTCTCTAAGAATACTAAGATTTGTTTTTGATAAGCCCAATTGATCTAAGGGTTTTACTCCTTTTTCAGAATCCAAAATACGCATAACAATCTTCTCACCATAATAAGCGGGCATTGTAGAAACACGAAAATCAATTTTTCGGCCATCAAAAGTAGTACTGAAAGATCCGTCTTGAGGTTTTCTTTTTTCGTCCAATCGTAATTTGGAAAGAATTTTTACACGAGCAACTATTCCACTATAGACATTGGTAGGTAAAACCAAAGTGGTATGAAGTGATCCATCTACACGATAACGAATTTTTACTTTTTCTCCTGTGTTTTCAATATGTATATCAGACGCACCACCCTCTATGGCATTACGTAATATCACCGCAACAATCTTTATAACAGGCGCATCTTCCACAATTTTAGCCTCTTCGCCAGGCTTTGCATTTTTTATGTCTTTGCCTAATTTTGAAGCATCACCTAAACTTTTTGAATCCAAGGATTCATCTTCGCTTAATTCTTCAAGTGCTTCATCTACTTGGCTTGAGATGCCTTTGTAATTTTCCATTACACTCTTATAGTCAGTTTTTGAAATAAGAAAAATTTTGAAAGGTATACCAATGTTTGCAGAAATGAATTGCAATGCATCCATTGCTTGAATATTTTCTGGATCAGTTACACCAACTTCTAATATTTCTTCTTTCAAGCTTAGAGGAACGAAACTGTAATGAGTTGCAGAATCTTCAGGTATGTATTTAAGAGCATCAAAAGAAAGTGCTCTAGCATTTACTTTTTTGGTTGGTATTTTAAAATATTCTCCTTTAATTTCTAGGATTTGATCTTCTGGAATTCCTGATTCGATCAAAGCTGCATCAACATCACCATCGTGCTTTTCTTTTGCACGATTTTTAATTTCCCCTATCTGAATTTCGGTTATTATGCCTTTTTTAACTAATTCTTCTAAGAAGCTCATAATAATATTATTAAGGTGTTACTTTTGTAGTAGTGGTTGTAGTTGTAGGGACTATAGTGGTTGTTGTAGAAGTGGGAGTCAGAGTATTAATAGGTACAGTAGAGACATCTGAACCGATTGGAGCAAAAGGATTTGGTCTCCCCTCTGTGGTATCAGTAATAAGTTCAATACTAGAATCATGCAATGATATATAAGCTGGGTCAGAAAAGATAGCATCATCAAGTCTTAAACTTTTTACACTCAAAAGAACTGCAAGGAATTCGCTTCCTGTTATAGGGTCACTGGTTACAGTGGTAGTCACTGGTGCGCCAGATGATGTAGTTAAAGGTGCTTGTTCAGGTGCGGGCTTCAAGAAAAAAATATAAACTAAAACAAGGACTACTGCCACAACTACGAGTATTATTATGTTTTTTATTGTTGAGGACATATTAATTTTTTAGCCAATAGGTTTTAATTTTAAATCCATATTTATAAGAATCAGAAGGATTAGATAAAGATAAAGCAGAGGCACTACCAGGTGTATCAGAAGAAAATTGAATTGATGATATGTCTACAATTCTTAGGTTACTCTCTAAGTCTTTTACAAAATTAATGAAATTTGAATAGGTTCCTTGAGTAGAAAATTCTAAATTCCAGGTTCCATAATCTTTTCGTACTTCAGTACTAGCAACCCCTCCTTGAACCGCTCCTGATGTTTGTGCTGCGACTTCTTTGACGACTGCATCATATTTTACATCTTTCAAGACCATACCGTAGGGTTTGGAAATTTGTTCAATTTCCAAAATAAGACGAATATTATCTACACTATCAGGGAGAAGTTTTTGTAATCTTACTAAGTTATTTGGATCAATTGTGTTAAGTTTTGCAGTCAACTCATCTCGTTTAGCTTCAAGGATTTTAGAATTATCCAACGCTTCATTGTAAGACAACACTTCAGCTTTTGAAGCTGTAATCTCACCATAAAACGGAATAGTAAACATAAAAAAACCTGTAGCTGCGACTCCTATTAAGATGGCTGGTGCAATAAATCTAAACATAATTAATTTTGTGTGTTACTGCTCTGTGTCGCGAGCATTTCCTTGTAATCTACAAATGTAGGATCGACCGAAAACGCTAAATCAAAAAGGACATTACTTGTCTTATCATCTAAAGAAAGGTTGGAAAAAACAGGATCAATTAAATATGGCGCTGTTTTAGAAAAAATATCAGCCTGTAGTGCAATAGAACGGTATCCAACAGCTTGACCAGTCATTTTTACATTTACGACAGGAGTTTTGCCAGTACCTAAATCGTAACTAAACTTTGTATATCTAACATTTTTTAAAGTTGATTTTGTTAAAGCATTGAAAATTGGAGATATAGCAATATGATTTCTAAGGATCTCACTTGAAGAACGTAAACGCGTATCCAATAATTGAAGTTCACTTATTTTAGTACGTTCAAGACGTCCTTGGGCTAGGTTAAGGTTACTCTTCATTTCAAGAATATTCTTTGAAAGAATTCCTTTGTATAAATAAAGACCACCTGTAGCTAAAACAACAGAAATAAAAATGAAAATAGAAAGAATAGTCAAAAGACCAACAGGACGCGAAGCTGCTGCCCTCTCTTCGAGCATCGGCTTCTTGGGTATGAATGATGTTTGAAAATCTTGCTCCATATATAATTATATTATCTCACCTATTGTAATTTTCGTAAAGCTAAACCTAAAGCTATCGCGAATTCAGGACCTGTTGCTTCAAGAACTTTTCCCAAAAATTCAGGTGCACCAATTTTTGAAAAAGGATTTCCTGTTTTTATTTCTGCACGGAAGTTTCCTGATGCTGTTTCTGAGAGACCTTTTAAGAGAGAACCACCACCCGAGAGTATAACCTTGCTGATCGTCCGATTATATTTCTTCTCATACCCTAATAATACATTATTAGTTTCTGAAAAGATATAGTCAGTGTGAATTTTTATTATGTCAACCAAGTTTTTTTCTATGGGACTTCCAAAAAGTCCAAACTCTTTTTTCATTTCTTCGGCTTTAGAAAAAGGAATACTCAAAGATTTAGAAATAGAGTCAGTTATGTCTGCTGCTCCTCGATTTATCGTATGAAAACCTCTGACTGTGCCGAACTCGACGATTGAAAGTTTTGTACGTGAAGCACCAAAGTCCATCAAGAGGACAGGTGAAAGCTCATGTTCAAAATTGGCACGAATAGAAGAAAAAATTTCAATTTCAAAGAAACCTGCTTCAAGTGAACACTGAGAAACGAGTGAACGGTATTTAGAAACTGCATCATTTTGAATTGCTACGACTAATACTTCTGTTTTTTCAACAGCAGTAGGCAGTAAATCAGGATTATTTGCTTCTTCAAAAGAAGCTTCTTTCTTAGGAATAAGAAACCAGTCAAGAGAAACTTCTGTAATCGGAACAGGAATGTATTTTCTTGCTTCAGTTGGAATGATAGTAGACAGTTCGCTTTGTTTGACCTGTGCAGGAAGTTCAACAGTAAAAATAAGACTTGATTGGACTGGAATAGAAAGAGCTACGGATGAGGTTGTAACACCCGAAGCTTTCAAGACTTCTTTCAAAGCTTCTACTATTTTTTCAGCAGGAAGATTGGTAACACGGCCAATATCTATATCAGCATACGGCCCCAATGCGATAGCCCCATAAGTCTCAAGTACCGCCTTCCCTCCTTTTCTTCTGATCTCAACGACTTTGATCGACGAAGAACCGATGTCTATGCCGACAGCAGTATCACTTAAACCACCTCCGAACAAGGTTATATTTGAGAAAAGTTTTTTAAAAGGATTGTCCATTTTTTTGAATTACGCTTATAATTATATCATATATGATTTTTTTTAACACATTACTAAATATTATTTTTCCTGTGAATTGTATATCTTGTGGCAAAAGTGGAGAAGATTTATGTTTTAAATGCTTAAAAGAATCCCCAGAAGCGGAACGTGAGACCACAAAGTGGATATTCCCTCTTTATGACTACCGACACCCACCAATCAAGAAAGCAATATGGCTTCTAAAATATAAAGGTAAATTTAGACTGGCAAATATTTTTGCAGAAGTTTTATATGGACGTATCATCGAGGAACTTTCGGATTTATTTGTGATGGAAAATTTTCGTAAACCTATCTTGATTCCTATCCCACTGGCACCGAAACGTAAACGTGAACGTGGCTTCAATCAAACAGAACTTATTTGTAATAAATTAATTAAAATAGATAAAAATAATACAGATAAAAATTTTGAACTAGAGAATAATGTTTTAGTAAAATTAAAAGACACAAAACACCAAGCCAAGATTGAAAATAGAAATGAACGTTTGAAAAATATTATTGATTCTTTTTCAATAAAGAATCCGGAAAAAATAAAAGGAAGAAATATAATATTAATAGACGATGTGACTACTACTGGTGCAACATTAAATGAAGCGAGGAAGATTTTAAAACAAAATGGAGCAAAAAAAATAATTGCTTTTGCTGTGGCACATTAAAAATGTTCTGTTATACTATTCGAATGAAACACTGCAAAGATTGTGAGCCTGCACAAGAAATACATTGGATAGCCTATACATCTGTCGTATTGGGTTGGTTAAATCAACCATTTTTTAATTTTATGGAGTATGTTTTTAAAAGCACAGCTGAAGCTATTTCCAGTAAAGCTTCCATTCCTTTTATAAAATCAATGGTATTTTTAAAACTAGCTCACTTTTCAGATGAACTTGATAAAAAAGACACTTGGCGCACAAAATGTTTTTGGGATGAAGCCAATAGTCGTGGAATAAAAGTAAGAGAATTTCATATGGGGCCAATCAGAGATATTTTTATTGCCGAATATCAAGGGAAAACTATTTCTTTCGATGGTTTACCAAGACCTGGAATATCAGAATCAAAATCACTAAACTGGATGGATAATAAGGGTATTATGAAAAAGAAATTCTTAAAGATTGGTATACCTGTCGCAGATGGTGGAGTAGCTTGGAATACAAATCAAGCACTTAATATTTTTAATAGAGTTACAAAACCAGTAATTACCAAACCCAATTTGGGATCAAGAAGTAGACACACAATGATTCACCTTGAGACACCAGATGCTTTAGTTTCTGGGTTTAAAAAAGCGAGAAAACTTTCTCCTTTTGTTGTTGTTGAAGAAGAATTACGGGGTGATCTATTCCGCGGGACTTTAATAGGTGGAAAACTTGTTGGTGTAATAAAAAGAGACCAGCCAGCAATCAAGGGTGATGGTGTGCGTACTGTACGAGTACTTTGGGAAGAAGAAAATAAAAGACCTGAACGCCAAGGTCCTGTTTTTCATGAAATAACAATCGACCGAGAAGCTGAAACAGAACTCGACCGACAAGGGTTAAATATGGAAAGTATTCCTGATGCAGGGCAAAATGTAACTTTCTCCCAAAAAACAAGCCGAGGCTGTGGAGGAACCACAACAGAAATGACGGATGTTATACACCCAGAAAATATTAAAATGCTTGAAAAAATAGGCGCCTATTTAGAAAATCCTCTCGTTGGAGTTGATTTTATAATTGGAGATGTGACGAAGCCTTGGTTTGAGGAAAAACATTCTGGAATTATCGAATTAAATAGTTTACCTTTCATTGATCTTCATCACTATCCCCTTTTTGGTAAACCAAACAACATTGCAGGTAAACTTTGGGATATCGTAATCCCAGAATCTAAAATTCGAGTATAAAAAAACACCCAATTGTTTGGGTGTTTTGCTGAGTCCTACTTCATTTGTTATTTTTACTTAATCTTATTCATCTTAGTGATTAATGAATAATCTCGAATGAAATGTTCAATGAATTCGCTAAGCTCCGCAAGAGTAATGAACTTTACATCTAAAAACTCTGCAGTGTTCGGATGCTCTTGTTTGAATCTATTAGCCCAAGCATGCATTCCTGCATCAAAAGGAATTTCAATTTCCTTATAATGCATTGATTTGTCTTTTAAAGTTTCATCAATCAATAGTTTAAGTGCTTCCATTTGTTTTATAATCTCAGATGATTGCGAGGTGTTTTTAAAAATATTTCCAAAACATTCTGGAAATATTTTATCCAACCATCCCAACACATTAATTCCATTGGCTACACAATACATAAAGTAGTGATAATTAGATAAAGCTATTTCTTCTTTCGAAAGAGATAACTTGTTTGTTAATTTAAAATAATTAACAATTGCTTGAAGTCTCACAGTATCAAGACCAAATCTAATCATTTTTTTATTTTCAGTATTAATTTTATTAATTAATAAATCAAGATTTAATTTACCAATTAATACCGCTATGCTAAAATTAAAAAGTACTACTTTCTCAACTGAAGATGTAATAACCGCTATTGTTGATGTTTCATTAGTAGAATCATTCACTGTTTTTGTCTTACTCATAAGTATTTAAGTTTTAAGTTATCGACTTTCTAAGTCGTTCAGGCTATGTACATAACTTCCGATTATGAAAAGCACACAGAGTACCAAATTTGATACTTTCTGTGCTTTCCACAATCAAACTATTTACTTAAATTATTTTTCAAGGAACTATATAACTGAAACATCTTAACATTATTTAAGAGTTCTGTAAAGACAAATAAAAAACCACCCAATCTTGTGAAGGGGTGGCTACTGAGTCCGGGCTCAGTGTTTTTTTCTTCTTATGAATTCTGTACAACATTATTTGGCGTAAAATTACCAAGATCCAGAATATCAGAGGCGGTTATACCTTTGACTTCTAAAGCGTTAAATACAGTATTAATAATTGAAACGTTTCGGGTAGGGTCCGTTGAAGATTTTTTTAATTCAACGGTGAAGGTTTCAATCACTGTTACTTCACAATTTGCTTCTTCTGCAAGATACGCTTTGTGTTTAGTAGCAGCTACTGCAACTTTAATCATTTTCATATTATGAGAGTCCTGGATAATGCATCCAATAAATTCACTTAACTCAACAGGAGTAAAAACGGTTATACCCAACTGGTTGTTGAAGTATAAAAACTGTTTTCTAACCTTGGAAACCCAATCAGTAATCACTGACATGAAACTTGTCTCAGATGATTTTACTGTTGAACTTCTCAACACATTACTGATTGAACATTTTTGTGAAATTAAATGTTTAGGTACAGTCAGATTTGTCGGAACAGTAGTACCATTCGTAGCTGCATTGAAGGCTGTCGGAATAAGGCCGGAAATCCATCCGGTAACATTCACCCCATTCGTCACACTGTAAACAAGGTAATAATAAGCAATTAATGCAGAACTATCCTTGGATAGAGTCGAAACCGAATTTGGTTTGAAATATCCAACTAACCCCTGCAGCATTTCAATCATCCCTGTATCAAAGCCAAATTTAACCATTTTTTCTTTTTCATTTTTTATCTGAGAGATCAACCCCTCGGGGGTTATAATACGCAGCATCATCGCCACGCTGAAAAGAAAAAGAGCAATATTTGCAACGGCTGGTGAGATTTTTTCTCTGATTTTTGTTATCCCACTTGTGGGAATTGTTTTTGTTGTTGTGTTCATAAGTTTTTTTAATTTAATTGTTATAGTTTTTGAAATATTGTATATTCTGACATCAACACTGTGCGTCAGGCTGTACATAACTTCCGGATTATGGAAAGCACGCAGAGTACCAAATTTGATACTTTCTGTGCTTTCCACAATCAAACTATTTACTTAAATTATTTTTCAAGGAACTATATAACTAAAACACATTAGCAAATATTTAAGGTTTTGTAAAGGGATATACGAAAATACCCTCGTATATTGAGGATATTTTTAGGATATTATTTTATATGGTCAATCGTAACTTGTGAATCTGAAATAAAGGCTCCTGGATCCATAACTAGTTTGGAAACATGTTTTTGCTCCACTACAAAACCACCTAAAAATTTTAAAAAATCATCTTTTCGTTCTAATTCACCTTTTTCTAGAAAATGGTCCAGAGGGTGCGATTCAGGTGTAAATTCATAATGACCTCTTATCTCCCCATCTTCAAAAACACGCACATGGTGTTGTCTGTGAAAACTTTCTAGTTTACGCCATGAAAGAACCTGACCTAGGTCAACCCAAGCCACAAAATTATTTCCAAAATTCCATTTTTCTTGTAAATGTTTTTTTAGTTCGTCTAAAGTTTTACCAGGTGCAAGCCAGCCAACATGATATCTCTGTCTTTCTTTCCCATGAAAAAATACATAAAATTTATGGAAATTTTTGTGGAAAAAAGGGAAAAAACCATATAATCTTTGCCACATATTATGTTTTATTTTATCAAAAAAATTCATAATTTATTATTCCTTGATTATAACCGAAAAAAGAATTTATCCATATCTGCTGATAAAAGTGAAGGATTCCCCTCTTTATTTTTAGGGACATCATTTACCACAAAGGCATAGGTTGGCATAATTTTGATTATAGAGTTTATATATTCATCAGTATTTACCAAATGACGTATTTCATTCAAAGCCACAGCGTCTTCAACAACCAAAATTCCATAACCTTTAAAACCCATGTTATTTTTACAAAAATGTACACCACTTCCTATATCACCACGAATTGAGTCACCTACAAAAATTAGTTGTTCTTTAGGAATCAAAATTCCTTTATTTCTAGCAATTTCCAACATCTTACCAACTGCAATTTCTTTACCACCCCCTTCCATTGTCTCATCTGTCGCAATATCTAAAAAATAATCTGAAAGTTTTAAATATACTGCAAGACGTTTTACAAAAGAAGCAGCATTCGCAGTAAAACCAAACATTAAAACTCCCTGCCATTTATATATTTCCAAAAGAGTATACAGAGGACCAATCTGAGCACTCAGAAAGTGTTCCGGGTTAGAAATAAAAATTCTATCAGCTATTTTAGCAGCTTCCTCACCATAGAGTTTCAAATAAAGTGCAGCTCTATCATGAATAATGTTTCCAATAGAATCTATTTTTTCCTGCTCTAAATTAAGCCTTTCTTTTATGTAAACTTCAGGGTCTTTCCATTCTATTTTTCCTTCGGAATAAATATTGTGCATGCGGTCAAACTCACGGAAAGAATTACCAAGTTTGAAACCTTTTATAAAAGTTTCAATTATTTCATTTTCATCATTACCCGGAAAAATATTATTTATTGCCTCTTTATACAAAAAATCTAGGTGTGCCAAAGTCTTGTCTATATCAAAAAAGGCCACAGCACGAGGCATGCCATCACCCATTATCTCCAATTTTATTTCTTTATTTTCTCCTGAAATATCTTTTAGCTCAGATTGGACTGTTATCCATTTATTCCCAGCACTATAAGGTCTTTCAAGTCCAGACAATGGATTCATAATTTTTATCCAGATGTCTCCATACCGAGAATTTCTTTTACTTTTTTAACAATATCTCTATATTCCCATTCACTTTTTAACATAAAATCAAGAATTCCTATTTTTTTTGCTCGTTCAATCATTTTGGAATCATATGAATTAGTCCACATAATAACTCTGGCATTTTTTCCCCAATCATCCTTACGAAGATTTTCTAAAAAGAAAAATCCATCGGTATTAGGCATAAGATTATCAACAAAAATAAAGTCAGGATGTTCTGCAAGTGCTTTGTTTAAACCATCTTGACCATTTATTGCTTTAACTACCAAAAAACCTTCATGAATAAACTTGTCAGAAATACCATTCAAGATAGATATCTCATCTTCAATAATCAATACTTTTTTTTGTAATGTATCCATATTTTTTAATTTAATTTATTTAATTTAATTCTAATCTTTTAGTACCCTCTTTCTTCTTCATTCCATTAAGAGGTATCGAAACATAGAATGTTGATCCTTGATTTTCTTTTGAATCAAACCAAATTTTTCCCCCTGTTTGCTCTATTGTTGCCTTTATTATATACAATCCTAAACCAGTACCACTTGGATCCTTTGTACGTGCATTATCAGCCCGAAACAGTTTTGTAAAAATCTTTGACTGAGAATTTTCGGGAATTCCATAACCAGTGTCAGCAACAGAAATAATAAAATTAAAATCATCTTTTTTTACATTAAGGGTTATAGACCCTTCATTGGGAGTATATTTCACTGCATTTGAAAGTAAATTTTGGAAAATCATTCGAGTTATTTTTAGGTCAGCACTAATCAAAGGAAGATCTTTTCCAAAACTCACATCCACTTTTAACTTTTTATCCTTAATCTTCATATCAAATTCCTTTAGTATACTTTCTACAACCTTTTCAAGATTTACTAATTCAGGCTCAACAACGAACACACCTAAATCAACTCTTGAAACATTTAGAAGAGCCATAATAAGATCAATCATACGATCATTTACATTCTTTATTTCTCCAAGATATTCACGCTGCTTGTCATTTATTGGTCCTAGATCTTCATCCAATAACATACCAGTATATCCTTTTAAAGCAGTCAGTGGTGTTCGAAGCTGATGTGAAGCAATCGAAACGAACTCATCTTTTGCCACATCCAATGAACGCAATTCTTTATTGGCTAATTCAATCTCCTTAGCAGTTACAGCTAGTTTTTTGGCAGTAATTTCTAGCTTACCTTTAATACTCTCCTTTTCCTTAGCCAATGCAGCAAGCTGTTTAGCTTTTAAACGAAGAGTCTCAGCTGTTACTGCTAGTTTACTTCTGACACCTTCTTTTTCTTTCGCAGTTGTAGCAAGCTTTTTAGCTGTTACAACAAGTTTACCTCTAACATTTTCCTTTTTTTTAGCTAGAACTTTAAGCTTAAGGATTGTATTATCGTTTGTAGAAATAACTGTTTTTTTGTTCATATATAAATCAAGATACTTTTTAATTTATTGTGTATCCATACACATATTATATACTAAACTGAATTATTTTATCTAGAAAGTAAAAGCTGAAAAAATACAACAGTGCTTATTAATAAAATGTAAAAAGCAAAAAATATGTTAGAGTGTTTAGAGTAGGAGCCGTGTCAGAGTGGTCTAACGTACCTCTTTGCTAAAGAGGCAGGGGCTTCAAAACCCCTCGGGAGTTCGAATCTCCCCGGCTCCGCAAAGACGAATAAAGCACTTGAGTGCTTTATGTGGGAGTTTCGAAAGACTTTTTATTATTTGATTTTAATCAAATTGAAAAGTACCTGGCTATGTAATAGCCGAATCTCCCCGGCTCCGCAAACTGGATTTGAATGGTCTAAATGATATAATAAATTCATGAAGGAAAATGAAGAAATAAAAAAACTCAAAGAGGAAAACGAAAGACTCACGAAACTTTATTCAGCAAAGTCCGACATGGTTTCGATAGGTGCTCACCAAACAAGAACTTCCCTATCTGCTTTGAAGTGGATCATAAAAATGTTTCTTGATGGAGACTTAGGCAAACTAACTACTGAACAGGAAAATTTACTAAAAAAAGCATATGAGAGCAATGACCGTGCAATTAATATTGTCAGTGAACTTCTATTCGACAACAAAACAGAAAATGTTACAGAAAAAAAATACAATATTGAAAAAGTAGATATTACTGAATTGATTGATTTATCTATTTTTGATTTTTCAGGTGAGGCATTTTCAAAAGGGATAGAAATAATATTCTTAACGCCTGAAAAAAAACTTCCTCTAGTCAAAGCTGATAAAGAAAAGATAAGAGTTGTTTTTCAAAATGTTTTAGAGAATTCAATCAAATATAGCAACAGTCACGGTAAAATTTTCATAGCACTAAAAGAGAAAGATGGTTTGGTTGAGATTTCTGTTAAAGACACAGGAATTGGAATATCCGAAGAAGGAAAAACTAAAATTTTCGAA
Organism: Minisyncoccota bacterium; assembly: GCA_036169735.1. Lineage (GTDB taxonomy): Bacteria > Patescibacteriota > Minisyncoccia > Phycocordibacterales > UBA9973 > UBA9973. Next base: position 37,978 of record JAVHNX010000007.1, on the reverse strand, counting down.
AAATTCTACCGTGACCCAGAAGCTCAAAAGAAAGATGTAGTTGGGTCTGGTATTGGTCTTTTCACTTGTAAAAAAATAATTGAAGATCATGGTGGAAAAATGTGGTTTGAAAGTATTAAAGACGACAATACAACGTTCTTTTTTACAATTCCAATTTACAAATAAAATCCAGAAGCCCCACAGGTCCGACGTGTGGAGTAAATACAAGGTTGCACTCTCTTTTTATAGCTAGTATAATCATGTCATGGCTAAAGTGGTACTAATAATAGAAGATGACAATTTCCTCCAGAGTCTTGAGGCAACTAAACTTAAAAAAGAAGGTTACGATATATTGGGCGCTATAAACGGTGAACAAGCTTTTAAAATTCTAGATGATAAAACAAAACTAGATTTAATTTTACTCGATCTTATGCTCCCGGGTATAGATGGATTTATGATATTGGAAAAAATAAGACAAGACAAATCTTTTCTCACAGTTCCTGTTATTGTTTTTTCAAACCTATCAGAAGATAAAGACATTAAGCGCGCACAAAAATTAGGTGTCAGTGAGTTTATGGTTAAATCAAACTTCACACTAGATGAACTCGCTAAAAAGATCAAAGAATTGATTGGAAATTAGCACAAAAATGGAATTAAGCGACAAGCTTGAAATAAAATTTCGCCTAGATATAAATCAAAAAAAAGCCTTACATAAGCTGAAAATTTTTTCTGTGCATGATTTACTTTTTCACTTCCCTGCTCGTTATTCACACATTAGTGAAATAAAACCAATAAACCAACTCGTACCCGGAGAGACAGCTACAATCTATGGTAAATTTTACAGTCCCGATATAAAACGTAGTTTCAAAAGTAAAATACTGAGAGCTCAAGGAGAGGTAGAAGACGAAACTGGAAAAATAAAAGTTATCTGGTTCAACCAAGCATTTATTGCCAAGATGCTCCATTCAGGACAGCTCGTAGAATTAACTGGTAAAGTAACAGAAGGTAAAAATGGGATTTATTTAGCTAATCCAGAATATAAAAAAGTCGACTCAATGCCGATTGATGTACATAACTCTTTGTTTAATTTTAACAAAGAAAAACAAAGTGAAATTTTTGGTTTTCCTGTTTATACAGAAACTAGAGGAATAACATCCAAGTGGTTTTATCATGCTATTGAAAAAATACTTCGAGAAAAAACTTTGGATAATTTTACTGACTACATTCCAGCTGATATCCTCAAAAAATATAATCTACCAACCTTAAAAACCGCTCTTATCTGGATCCATAAACCAAAAAATGCACAAGATGCTGAGACTGCACGAAAAAGATTCGCTTTCGAGGAAGTTTTTTGTATTCAACTTGAACGTCAGCATGACAAAATAGAATACAGAAAAAATAAATCTTTTAAAATCGCTCCTCTAAAAAAAGATGTGCAGGATTTCCTAGAACGCTTCCCTTTCGAACCGACAGCTTCTCAGAAAAAATCTATCGATACAGCCCTCTCTGATATGGCCAAAACTTTTCCTATGTCACGACTACTCGAGGGTGATGTCGGGTCTGGTAAGACAGCTGTGGCTGCCACTGCGGCATATGTCACTGTCAAACAAAGACCTGAAGGACAAAATTTTGGAAACCTACAAGTAGCCTATATGGCACCGACTGAAATATTAGCCTCACAACATTTTGAATCTTTCATCCAATATTTTAAACATTTACCAATCAATATCGGACTTATTACTGGTTCGGGGTGTCGTAAATTCCCTTCTAAGGTAGACCCCAGTGGATGGACTAATATTTCTCGTGCACAACTTTTGAAATGGACAGCCAATGGAGAAATACCTATTCTAATCGGTACTCATGCATTGATTCAAAAGAGTGTTAAATTCAAAAATTTAGCTCTTGTGATAATTGATGAACAACATCGCTTCGGTACTGCCCAAAGAAGAAAACTTGTTCGCAAAGATGGAGTGGCTCCTCATCTACTATCAATGACCGCGACTCCTATTCCCCGTACTCTTGCTCTGACAATTTATGGTGACCTAGATTTATCACTACTCGACGAAATGCCAGCTGGTAGAAAAAAAATAATTACTGAAATTATTACTCCTGACAAACGCGATGAAACTTATGAAAAAATACGCGAAGAAATAAAAGATGGACGCCAACTCTATGTGATTTGTCCAAGAATTTTTGAACCCGATCCAGAAAAAGAACTCGCACTCAACATGAAGTCCGCGGTCTCTGAAGCAGCTCGTTTAAAAAAAGAAGTTTTTCCAGAATGTGAAATCGGTGTGCTACACAGCAAGATGACTAAACAAAAAAAAGAGGAAGTGATGCAAGAATTCACGGATGGCCAACTAAATATCTTATGTGCTACCTCAGTGGTGGAAGTCGGAGTGAATGTCCCAAACGCTACAGTGATTATCATTGAAGGAGCCGAAAGATTCGGTCTCGCTCAGCTTCACCAGCTTCGCGGACGTGTTATTCGAAGTTCCCATCAAGCTTATTGTTATGTCTTTGCAGATGCAAAATCAGATAAAACAATCCAGAGATTGAAAGCACTAAAAACTGCTAAAAATGGTTTCGAACTCGCAGAGTTGGACCTATCCCTCCGTGGTGCGGGTGAACTTTCTGGAATAAAACAATGGGGTATCACTGACCTTGGTATGGAAGCGATAAAAAATATAAAAATGGTTTCAGCTGCTCGTGAAGAAGCAACTCGCCTAATCTCTGAAGATTCCGAACTTTTGAACTATCCCCTATTAAAACAAAAAGTAAAAGAGAAAGTTGGTGAGTTTCATTTTGAATAAAAAACACCTCAAGAATGAGGTGTTTTTTATTTTTGTCCGTCCTCTTGGATTCGAACCAAGGACCCCAGAGGTATAAGCTCTGTGCTCTAACCAACTGAGCTAAGGACGGAGACTATTTTATCATATTAAACAAACTTCCAGTCCTTAGATTCAGCTTAACTAGCCAAAACAGCTAAGGACGGAGACACAAAACTATATTATCACTATAATGTAGTTTTGTAAAAAAAATAACTTTATGCTTTTTCTACTTCTAATTTCTTCGGCTTTATTCCATGAGCAATAATAACCTTATCATACTCATCTTGTTCCAGAGTTTCAACCTCGATAAGCTTATTGGCAATACCTGCCAAGGCTTTTTTGTTTTCTGATAAAACTTTTTCAGCCGATTTAATACCATCGTTTATTATTCTTGAAACTTCTGCGTCTATTTTAGCAGCAACTTCTTCAGAATATTCTTTCTCTTCAGGCATACCCCATTGTGATTTGCCACCTTCTCCATGAAACGCTACTGGACCAAGTAAATCAGACATTCCCCAACGAGTCACCATTGCTCGTGCCAAATTTGAAGCCACTTGTAAGTCACTTGAAGGACCAGTCGTAATGTCTCCAAAAATCATTTTCTCTGCGACATACCCACCGAGTGACATAGCGATATCATCAATGAATTCTTTTTTAGATTGCAGTCTTCTCTCTTCAAGGGGAAGCTTTAAGGTATAACCACCCGCTCGTCCACGAGCCACGATAGAAACTTTGTGTACAGGATCAGCATGGGGCAAGACGGAAGCGACGAGGGCATGTCCAGCTTCATGATACGCAGTGATTTCTTTTTCTTTTTTAGAAAGTAAATGGCTTTTTCTTTCAGGTCCAAGCATGACTTTTTCAATAGCGTGAATCAAATCAAGCTGGAAAACTTTTTTACGATTCTCGCGTGCCGCCAAGATTGCTCCTTCATTCATTAAGGAATATAAATCTGCTCCAGAGAATCCAGGCGTGCGTTCAGCAATTACTTTCAAATCAATATCGTCTGCTAAAGGCTTCAATATTGCGTGAATTTTTAAAATTTCTTCTCGGTCAGCTCGGTCAGGTAAATCAAGCATTACTTTTCGATCAAAACGACCTGGGCGAACAAGAGCAGGATCCAACACATCAGCTCTGTTTGTCGCAGCCATAACAATAACTTTGTCATTGGGTTCGAAACCATCCATCTCAACTAAGATTTGGTTCAGGGTCTGTTCACGTTCATCATTGCCTCCTCCGAAACCTCCTCCGCGGGTACGTCCTATTGCATCAATTTCATCAACGAAAATTATTGAGGGAGCAGCAGCCTTCGCCATCTTGAACAAGTCTCGCACACGAGAAGCTCCGACACCCACAAACATCTCCACGAATTCAGAACCAGAAAGATGATAGAAAGGTACATTTGCCTCTCCAGCTACAGCTCGGGCGAGCAAAGTCTTACCTGTACCTGGCGCACCGGTCAAAATAACTCCCTTGGGAATACGTGCCCCGATATCCAAAAACTTTTTGGGACTCTTTAAAAAGTCTACGATTTCTTTTAATTCTTCTTTGGCTTCTTTGCTTCCTGCAACATCTTTAAAAGTAACTTTATTATTTTTATCATTCGGATCAGTAATACGTGCTTTGGATTGACCAAAAGTAAATGCTTGCATCCCTGCCCCTTTTACTTGTCGTGACAGATACCAAAAGAAAAGTACAATGAAAGCTACAGGCAATAAAAAAGGTAAAATATTTACTAACCAAAACCAAAATCCACTTTCATTTTTTACAACTATTTCAGTACCAGAAAGGGACTCTGGTTTTACTCCATAATTAAAAAGTGTTTGGGATAAAGAAGACTCTACTTCTTTTTTAGAATTTTTTATTTCGTCGTTCTTGTAAGTAATAGTTAATGTTTCTCCTGCTACTTCTATTTTCTTTACTTCTCCTGCTGAGACACTTTTTGCAAGGTCAGATATGGAGACATCTGTCACTTCTTTGGGAGCTTCAGAAATTGTTAAATAAAACGCGATTATAAGTATAAAAATCAAAACTCCTCCAGCAATACTACCTGAAAACTTAGTACCTTTAGGCTTCCCTTTTCCTTTTTTAGTATCTTCTTTGTTGTTTAAAAAATTTAAATCCATGCCTTTAGGGTAGCATAAAAAACACAAAAGGTGAAATTAAAATAAAAAAAAGAAGCCCAATATTGGAGCTTCTTTTTAAGGATAAGGTACTTTAATTACATGGACATTCTTTAGAGAATCACAAGGTACACAACTAAGAAGAACAAAGACTTTTTCTGTTTTATCAGCCGATACGCTCAGAGCAAAACAAAGTCCGGTTGTGTCTTGTTTCGCATAAGTAATATTTCCAATAATGTCTTTTACAACTTCTTCAGTTGGTTTATTTGCAATACTTACATGTTTGCAGGAAAACAAAATCATGACACTAAAAAGTGCGCAGAATAAAATGAACTTTCTCATTTCTGTTTAGTTTAATTGTTTAAAAAACTACTACTTTTACAAGTATGGTAGATTTCAAAAAAAAGTCAAACAGTATTACTGACTGGTTGAAAACTAAAAAACCACACGACAAATCGTGTGGTTTTTATTAGTTCCTTAATATTTTATTTATTCTTGTTAATTTTTTTTATGTCTTTTTTGACAACCTTAGCAATATCACTACCGATCTTGATACTATTTTTAAGGCCACTCTTTAATAATTCCATACCTCTTGCACCTGCTTTCTTGGCAACCTTCTTAATTTCCTTTTTATATTCTTCTCTTTTTGGTTCTGATTTTTTCCATTCCTTCTGTAGAACTTTTGCAGCTTTAAGGATTTCCTTGTCGGCTTTGTTTATAAGTACAGATGTTTTCTTTGCTGCGTCTTTGGCAACTGACTCTATTTTCTTTACTGTTTTATTTTTCATAATATAAATATTATAGCATGCTACGTAAAAATTCTTTCATTATCTATTTAAAGGTTGAATATTTACAGATGAAGTATTAGGTAGATTAGAAAAATTGGAAAAAGTAGAACCTAATCCAAACCCCAGCATTCCAGCGAGCAAGGAAGAAAAGAAAACTACTCCAATGACGTAAACAATTGTTGGTCCAAATATAGCTAGGATTACTAATCCAGTTTTTGCAGGTTTTTCTTTTATGATAAGAGTGCCTGCAATCATGTCGTGTAAACCTTGTTTTTTGGATGTGAAACCAGCCATAAGATAACCAATCATAAGAATCATTCCCGAAATAATTTTGGCTAAATTTCTACCTAATGCACGCAGAAAACTAATTCTGTTACCTGAAATGTCAGTTACTTTTAAACCCATAAGTGATTTACCATAGGTCCCCTGTCGTGAAGAACTTTCAAATAATGGAAAATATAAAAACTGAGCAACACCCAACAACACTAATATTATTTTTGAAACAATAGCAGGAACAAAAACTCCAACTTTTAATAAAATTAAATAAACTAGAATTGAGAATAAAATAAGAATCGAACCATCTACCAACAAGGCGACATATCTTCTCCAAAAGCCAGCGTACTTTACTGCGACGACTGATACATTAAAAGCACTAGAAAAAGGAGGAGTTATAGGTGCGATAGGAGTTATAGGTGCGATAGGAGTTATAGGTGCGATA
>JAVHNX010000007.1:0-31439 GCA_036169735.1 Minisyncoccota bacterium | reverse complement strand
AGTTATAGGTGCGATAGGAGTTATAGGTGCGATAGGAGTTATAGGTGCGATAGGAGTTATAGGTGCGATAGGAACGACCAAGGTCGAAACGAGTTTATTAAACGCCTCCTTTATATCTGAATCAGTCCAATCTTGTGTTTTAAGATTAGCGGAGATAGTTTCTCTTGAGACCTTCAAAGATAGTTGATGCCTAATATATGCGAGCAATTGATCATTTATCATAAAAAAATTTAGTAAGTAATAATACTATTATTATACCAACTTTCTTTTACAAAAAGAAGAAAAACTAACTTTTTGTTATTGCTGAAAATTTGAAATAAAAAAAGCCACCTTTTTATCGGTGGCTCTATTATTATATTGCATTACAGTTATTCCTCCAGGGAACATACTGCTATTTCTTCTTTTACTTTAGAAAACTCTTTTTCATCAACATGCCCATCTTCTTTTAATTTTTCCAGGCAAAGCATCAAATGTTTTTTGCTATGTGAATCAATTGTGTAGCATTCTTTGGTAAGTATTTTAGCGTGTTTTTTACAGTTGCAAATCTTTAAGCAAGCAATTTCTACCGGCTCATCGGGTTGATTCAAAATATCCATCATTAATGAACTAAAAAGAATATCACGCATTAAACTGTTTCCGATAATACCAATGGAAACCACGGTTACCCCTGACTCACTTGTTGGAAGATTCTCCGCTTTAAGAATTTGTGCACCCATTTCAACGAACTCTTTCTTGGTAATTTTTTTAGCGTCTTCCAACTTAACAATAGCTTCGAATCCTTCTTCTTTTGAGGAAAGGTTCATAGTGTCAGAACCATTTGCAAATTTAATTGCGAATTTAGTTCCATCTGCCGAAAACTCAATGATGTTTTTATTCATTTGTTCTTTTTTTATATGTGCGTAATCCAGACTAACCAACTTTTGGTGGGGTTGTAATTAATTTGGATTTTTAATCTGGCTATACGATAACATATATTGAGTAATAAAGCAAGTCTGAAACTTTGAAAGTTACACTGACTAATTTTTGGATAAGTTCCCTATTGGGAGTACATAATTTAGTTATAAAATAGATAAATTAATAAAATGGGAAATAAAAAACCACAAACATTTCCGCAGTTAACACTATCTCCTCCTGGGGAATACTTTGTTCCTACGGGTAGAGGTTCAGAAAATGTCCATTCTTTCTCAAAAATAAGAGGCTTACTTATCACAGTCGAAAAATTTGACATTGTGAAATAAAATACTATTAGCTTTTTCATTTTCATATGATTTAGAGTTTAGTTATTTAAAATTTATTAGGATCTTTCAATCTCCATAAAGGAACTGGAAGAACCTAACAAATAAAACTAAAACTCATACATCAAAGAACTATGACTACAACAAGTTTAGCACAGTTTAAACAAAAAGTCAACAGAGAAAGAACTTATAAAATAAGGGTTATATTAAAAGAAGACGTGGGAATTGGTCAGGGATAATTATATTCAAAAAGACAACAGATGGAGGGAATTGGTCAGGAATAATTTTCTTTTCGTCAAAAGAAAATTTTCACGACCCTGACTCACCAGTTTTTTCTACTGAAAAAACACGGCTCCGTCTTTCAATCCCCGCTCACAAGCCAAGCAGTTGGCTTGCTCATCTCCACCAAACAAAAAAGGCCCGCTTATGCGGGCTCATTTTTGTACTGGTGGAGATGGCGGGAATTGAACCCGCGTGCAGAAAGTAGTTACAAGGAAGTCTACATGCTTAGCGCGCTTTTTTGTTTAAGTTCTGAAATTCTTAAGCGAACGAAATATCCCAGAACCGATTCTCTTTGTTTCGGGAAAGAGTCGAGACCCTCTCCTCCCTATCCCGATAATATTATGCCTCAACTTGTATATCGGAAGTCTACAAGAGAGACACCAGTTTGGCTTACGCAAAAGCTGGAGCAAATGCGTTCGCATTACCGAAGTAAGGAGAACGAACTGCTTTAGAAGCTAATTTTGCAATTAACATTTGAACGAATTTTAACGAGATTACGTCCATACTCGGCATGCATCAATGGTAAATGGCTGACTGTCTATGCCTTGCATCCCCATATGCTATTTTCTATTTTCAACGACCTTTATATTCGCGACGGATCTCTCTATCCGTATCACGCTTCTTAATACTTTCACGCTTGTCACGCAGTTTCTTTCCTTTCGCTAATGCGATTGAAATCTTAATTTTCCTGGCTTTATTATACACTGCAAGAGGGACTATCGTCAAGGCTTTGTTTTTCTCGCTTCCTGCTAGCTCCGTGATCTCTTTTTTGGTCAAAAGAAGTTTACGATTCCTAATAGGGTCATAATCTTTCGGTGCGTTTTTAACCTGGTATGGAGGAATGCTTGAGTTAATTAAAAAACATTCTCCTCCACGAATAATAACAAAAGCCCCTTCAAGAGACATACGTCCGCCTCGAACTGATTTGACCTCATCTCCTAGAAGCTCAATCCCCGCTTCGTATTTTTCTAGGATCTCGTAGTCAAAATGGACTTTTCTATTTTCCGTATAATTAGCCACGTGTTTATAATAACATTTGAATCAACCAATAAAAAGTACACGGAGAATACACGTATACGCCTCAACGCAATACCTTTTATGATAAAATATATTTATGCCTATATTAAACGTTTCCGGATATCGAGGAATTTGGGGTACAGACTTGAATGAACAAATAGCTTTTGAGTTTGGATTGGCTTTCGCTAAATTTATCAAAAATCATAATGGAAAAAAAATATTAGTCGGCCGAGATGCACGAAAAACTGGTGGAGCTATTTTTGGTGCATTACAAAGTGCATTTCAGAAGGAAGGATTGGAAATCGAATATGCTGGAATCATTCCTACCCCTTCGATGCTTTTCTTAATTAAAAAATTGGGCTTTGATGGCGGAATCATGATCACAGCTTCACACAATCCTCCAGAATATAACGGTCTGAAATTTATAAATAGCTCCGGACTCTTTGCGACACAAAAAGAAATCGAAGAAATTACAAAAAACAAAGAAACTTTATTAAATAGTTTCCCCTATCCCGGGGATAGGGGAAACTTGGAAACAGAAAATGATAATACTAAATTTCGAAAATTTCATATTGATGAAATACTAAAAAATATTGACGTAGATTTAATAAAAAATAAAAAATTCAAAGTCGCTCTGGATCCAATCAATAGTGCTGGGAGTATTATCACCCAAGAATTATTGAAAGAACTCAGTTGTGAAGTATACGCAATAAACACAGAACAAAATGGTGAGTTTGCACATGAACCTGAACCACTTCCAAAGAACTTGGGACAAATTGGTAAAGCTGTTTTAGATAGCAAGTCAGACGTTGGCTTTACTCAAGATCCTGATGCAGACCGTCTAGTTATCGTAAATGAAAAAGGAGAAGTTTTAAATGAAGAATACACTTTGGCTCTCTCGGTAAAAAGTGTCCTTTCAAAAAATCCTGGTGACATTGTCATCAACATGTCTACTTCTCGAATCAATGAAGACATTGCCAAACAATATGGAGGAAAAACTTATTACTCAAAAGTTGGTGAAGCGAATGTGGTCGCCATGATTCAAGTGACTAACTCAATCATGGGAGGTGAAGGCGGAGGTGGAGTAATTTATCCGAAAATAAATACTGCTCGTGACAGTCTTGTAGGTATCGCTCTCACTCTCGAACTGATGGCACGGCCTGCCCGCCATCCCGAGGAGGGAGCAGGCGGGGAAGAAAAAAGTATTTCTGAAATTGCTGATAGTTTACCCAAATACTTTATGAAGAAAGATAAAATAACTTTTTCTGGAGATCTTAATAATTTTTACGAAAAATTAAAAATAACTTTTCAGGACACTACTTTGAATACTTTGGATGGAGTGAGGTTCGACTGGGCAGATTCAAGTTGGATTCATATTCGTCCGTCCAACACTGAGCCGATAGTACGTATTATTGGTGAAGCCAAAGATGAAAACCGTATAAACTCCCTTTTTGACCAAGTTAGGTTGACTTTAAACTCCTAATAAGCTATTATCTTCAGAGCTAAAGCATTATTTTAGATACATTGCGTGAAAGAATAAACAATCAAATAAGAGCCAAAGAACTACGAGTCTTAGATAGTGAAAATCAAAACCTCGGAGTTTTAAGCATTAAAGATGCGTTAGAACTCGCACAGAGTAAAGGCTTGGACTTGATTGAGATATCCCCTAACGCAACCCCTCCAATAGGGAAGATAATAGACTTCGGCAAGTATCAGTACGAGGCTAGTAAAAAACTAAAGAAAGCAAAAGCAGGTGCTAAACCCACAGAAACCAAGTCAATCCAAGTAAAGATCGGCACCGGTGACCACGATTTAGAACTAAAAGCTAAAACTGCTTCCAAATGGTTAAAAGAAGGACACAGAATCAAAGTTGAACTCTTTCTTTCTGGACGCGCAAAGTACATGGATGAAAAATTCCTAAAAGAACGTTTAGACAGAGTCCTCCACTTTATTACCGAGAACTACAAAGTCTCAGATTCATACAAAAGAGGTCCAAAAGGTTTGATTATAACAATAGAGAAAGCAAAATAATTATATGATGAAAACAAACAAATCATTTTCAAAAAGATTAAAGGTTACCAAAAATGGTAAGATAATTGGCCGTAAGCCAGGTTTCAACCACTTTAATGCTAAACAATCACGTACAACCCAGTTAGCTGGTCGCAAGGGTCAAGAATTCACCATCAAGAACAAGCCATTGAGCCACTTGCTGCCATTCTCATAATATTAAAAATAATACTAAAATCATATGACAAGAGTTAAAAAAGGAGTACATGCGTTAAAAAGAAGAAGAAGTATTTTGAAACAAACCAAGGGTTTTCGTCATGGACGAAGTACCAAAGAAAGACAGGCTAAAGAAGCTCTTCTACACGCTGGAAATTATTCTTTCGCCCACAGAAAAGACAAGAAGTCACACAATCGTACACTTTGGAATATCAAAATCAATGCTGGATCACGTGAGCTTGGAATGACTTATTCCACCCTTATCGGTGCTTTGGTAAAGAAAGAGATTCTTCTAAACAGAAAAATGCTTGCTGAGTTAGCTGAAAACAACCCAGAAGTATTCTCAAGAGTTTTAGCAACACTAAAATAATCTAAAATAAAAAACACCTCGACTTAAGTCGAGGTGTTTTTTATTTTAGATTATTTTAGTAAAAATGCTATATTTTAAATTCTCCAACCTTGTCTTTCATAATCATTTCTATCACCTTCTCTACAAGTCTCTTAGGGTCAGTATCAAAAATAATCTTGGCATTTGGTCGATGACCTTTTTCTAGTATCATTTTTATTTCCTCACCCATTTCCCAACCTTCATCTTCCAAGATTCCAATCGGTTTTCCGTCTTCGAAGGCCACAGTGAATTCATGAATAGTACCAATACGTCCGCAACCAATAAATACAGCATCTGTAGAACGGGTCAACAGAATATCTCTCATAGGATAACCGAAACCTGTATAGATTAGAATATCCATATAATCTACTGGGAGTTTATAAACCTCAGTATGTTCCCTCTCAGTTGCTGCTGGTGAAAGTCCAATAGAAATTCCTCCAGCCTCTTTCGCTCCCATCGCTGACCACAAAGGAAAACCTGTTGTTGCACCAGAAACTAAAATTCCTCCTTGTCGTGCTATTTCAGCACCAAGTTCTTTTGCTTTAGCTAAAGCATTCGGTCCACAATGACCTGTCTCTGCTGCACCAGAAACACAAAGTTTCAATTGGCGATGACCGTGTTTTGTATAAGGGTTTAATGATAGTACATCCATAAAATTTATTTATTAATTAATAATTAACAGTTCAGTATAACAACATCTCCCCGCTCAGGTGCGTATGCATCAAGAGCTAAATTATCTCTAAGTTTTTGAACTAAAAATAATGAAGATTTTGGTTCACCCATGACCACAAAAATCTTTTTTAGAGTATCTTGGGTATCTTCCACGAATTGTATTAAATGATCTGAGTCTTTATGTCCAGAATATCCAGAAATATTCGCGATATGTGAACGCACAGCTACATCCTCACCAGAAATATGAACTGTTTTTAGACCTTCTTCAATCAAACGTCCCATTGTGCCCACAGCCTGATAACCAGTAAGTAAGAGTGTGTTATTTGGATCAGGTAAATACAATTTTTCATGGTGCACTACTCTACCACCAGAAGACATTCCTGAACCTGCAATAATAATCTTGGGGTTTGGTACTGCCAAAATCTTTCTCGAGTCTTCTGAAAGTAAAGTAGAATGAAGACCAGGAAAATCAAATAAGTGTTTACCATCAGAAATAGCTTTCTGGGCATTCTCATTAAAATAACTTTTGTACTGTTTAAAGACATCTGTAAGTCTTATTGCTAGAGGGGAATCAAGATATATCGGCATTATTGGAATACGGTCATCTTCTACAAGAGAATCCATTTCAAATAAAAGTTCTTGTGAACGTTCAAGTGAGAAAGTAGGAATAACAAGAGTCCCCTTTCTTTTGTAATTATCTTCAATCACTTCTTCCAAGAATTTCTTTCTTTCATCTCTTAATTCATGGTTTCTGTCACCATAGACGCTTTCCATTATTAAATAATCAATATCGATGACTTTTTCAGTATCAGGAAGTATTGGAGAGGGTGAATTACCCAAATCTCCTGTAAAGAGAATCTTTTTATTATTATAAGTAAATTCAACCATAGCAGAACCTAGAATATGTCCGGCGTTTCTAAAAGAAACTTCTAAATCATCAGCGAGTTGTATTTTTTCATTATATTCAAACCCTTGCCATAGAGACAAAGTAAGTCTTATATTTTCTTCGTTATAAATTTGATCTAAATCATGCTCCCTGTTCTTAGAAAGAATACCCATTGTATCTTCGAGCATAGGATTCGCTAAGGCCTTGGTAGGTTCGGTAGAATAAATTTTTCCACGGAATCCGTCGTGTATAAGTTTTGGAATACGACCGATATGGTCAATATGACTATGAGTAATAAAAAGAATTTCTATTTCCTTTGGATCATAAGCAAAAGGTTCCCAGTTTATATCATCTGCCAATTTTGAGCCTTGAGTAAGACCACAATCAATTAATATTTTTTTTCCTTCAATTTCAAGTAAGAAGTTCGCACCTGTTACAGAACCTGTTCCCCCACAGAAAGTTATTTTAGCAGTTTTTTCCATTAGCATATTATAGCAAAATTTATTTCGTATATACAATTTTTTTAAAGCAATAATATACAGCTGTAAAACCACCAGCAATATCAAAACAAATATCCGAAAAAGTATCTAGATAATTAAATTGATTTTTAGTAATAGTTTCATTCACGATGATTTCAAATATTTCCCACAGAACCCCTATCAATAAAACACCTAAAATTATCTTTAAAATTGACTTACCCAACCCTCCCAACCCTCCCACTTTTTTGGGGAGGTTGGGGAGGGTGGAAGGCACAAAAAGCCAAATCCAAGCAAGCCCAATCCAAAATCCACCCATAAAATGCATTGGTATATCAAACCACCAAACTGAAGAGTACCAATGAAACTTCAACGCAAGAGAATTTAGAATAAAAACAAAAAAAATCATGAGTGTCATGCTTTTTAAAAGTTTTTCTTTGTTTATTTCCTTATCCATTTTTTAATTGTATCATTTTTAAAGAAAAAAACGCTCAAAATAAATTTGTGCGTTTTTTTCTTAGGACTATTTCTAATATATTACCATAGCCGTAAAGCTAAGTGGGTGCTAGACATCAAGGGCCAAAGCCTGAAACGATCGAAGCTCCCATAAAATATTGTTCTAGGTAATAATCAGAAATAACCCTACTAAAAGTATACTATCTTAAAATCTTTCTGCAACAATTTTTTCAAAAAACCACAGAAAATAATTTAAAACAAGTTTGACATTTTTAAATTAAACAAAAATCCCCTCTCGGGGATTTTTAAAATTATTTAGTAGCTTTTTTTACTTGTGTAAATTTTTCGTGAGTTGTTTCATAATCAAACAGTTCATTTTCTGAAAACCAATGAGCTACTTCTAGTTTAGCTTCTTCAGCATCTCCGGATGCATGGATTAAATTAGGAATACCTACTTCATTTATATCAGCATGAGAATAACTAATATGTGCATAGTCTCCACGGATAGTGCCTGGAAGTGCTGATTTAGGTTCTGTGGCGCCAACCATTTTACGAACAAGAGATGCCGCCTCTATTCCCTCAAGAACGAAAGCGATAACTGGTCCTGCACTCATCATTTCGAGAGTAATATCAAAAACCTTCTGTCCACGGCGAGATATAACCTTACCGATATTTTCATAGTGATGATAAAACTTATCATAATCAGGCTTCAACATCTTTGAGCCAACGATTTTTAAACCTACCTTCTCAAAACGAGTTAGTATCTCTCCCACCAAACCTCTTTGTATTGCATCAGGTTTGAATATAATAAGTGTTCTTTCTAAATGTGCCATAAAATCTTTTATCTAAAATTAAAATTATAATAGTGATATATTAACAGAAAAGAACCATTTTGCATAATTTATTTTTTCCAGGATTCTATGGCCTGTGCAACCTCTTCAACAATACCATCTATACATTCATACATTTTAACTTCCTCTTCGTTCACCCAAGCGTGGTCTGTAAACGAACCTTCTTCTAGAACAACTTCCCCACCTTTATATTTAATAGTAAACTTAACCATAATAACAGGAACCTCATCAGGACGAATAAAAGCTTTACTGTTTATGTACCTAATTTCTGGAAAAATCTCTAATCCAGATTCTTCTTTTGCTTCACGAAAAATTAATTTTTCGATTGCATCATTAAAATCCAAAACATCTCCATTTATGTGGTCTGGATTTTCAACAGGTGTATCTTTCCATTCTAATTTACCTCCAACCACCCCATAACGTCCGGGGTGTGCTATTTCTCTTTCGCTTCTTTTAAGAATTAAACACCGTCCATCGGATTCACGAAAGATTATTCCATTCGCAACGAAATAAAATAGCTTATCTGGTTTATCTTTTTCAATTGAAATTTTTTGTGCTGGCATATTTTTATAATAACAAATCAAGGAAAATATACAAATTAACTACACAACCCCCTTAATCCCCCTTATCAGGGGGGAATTAAATGCCTAGTATCTTTCCTCCCCTGATAAGGGGAGGTCGGGAGGGGTTGTATTGTTCCCCCTGATAAGGGGCTAGGGGGTTTTAATTAAATTTATATTCCTAATCAAATCTTCCAAAACCAAGCTAGAGCTTCCCAACACTTCTTCGTTTGTATATCTTAAAATTTTTAAACCAAATTTCTGTTTTAAAATTTCATCCCTTTCCAAATCTCTAATTTTTTGGCCTTTATGTATTTCGCCGTCTATTTCAATCACTAAACGCAAACTAGAACAATAAAAATCAGCAATAAAATAATCTAATGGTTTTTGGCTGGTAAATTTAAATTTATTTATTCTTTTATCTTTAAGAATTTCAAACCAAAATTTTATTTCTGCCGGAGTTTGATTATTTCTTAATTCCCTAGCACGAGAAACCAAATTTTTATTATACGGAAGAAATTTATAGTTTTGCATTTGTATTTTAAGCCCCTGACAAGGGGTTGGGGTTGTATTTATTAAACCCCTATGTCTTGCCTAGGGGTTTAATTACATCGAAGAGAATCGTGCCATGATTTCTGCTTCTACCTCATCACGATCACGGCCGTATTTGAGATATGAAAGTTCTTTCAAACTATCAACAATATCCGGGTTACCTTTTTGGTTTAAACTCCAATGAGAGGTCATACTAAAAGGTTTTGTCGGTGCGCCTTTGACCAACATACTCACACATGAATTAAAATTGTCTAACTTCATAATATCTTTCGCGGAAAAAGTCGGCTTGAATTTGGGTTCAAGGAAATTTGCATCTTCGGTACTGACACGATAGACAACCATCGAGCCGACGTTTCCAAAAACAGCATTCTTGATTCCCTCTTCCAACTGAGAAATATATTGGTGAGCGATATTTAGTGAGAGTCTGTATTTTCGGGCTTCTGACAGAATCGATGAAATAGAATCTGTCGTGACATTCTGAAATTCATCAATATAAAGATAAAAATCATTCATGGGTTTGCCAAACATGTCTACACGGGAAAGAGCAGCCATCTGAATTTTACCAACCAACACGAGACCAATCAGGTTCGCGTTGATATCCCCTAGTCTACCTTTTGACAGGTTCACCAAAAGAATTTTTTTCTCATCCATAATCTTACGAAAATCAAAAACTGAATTTTGCTGCAAAACAACAGGTCGCATAATATCGTTGGAAATAAAGTTATCGAACTTTGAAGAAATATACGGCACAAAGTTTGCAAGCGATTGATCGCCTGAGGTCTGTTCCGCGGAAATCCAAAACTGTTTAATGATAGGGTTCTTACATTTGGAAAGTTTCATATCACGGAAAGCTTTGTCTGCTAACACTCGAGTAATCTCAAGCATTGTCGAACCAGATTCAGGGTCTTCCATCACAAGAAAAGCACTATTTCTAAAATATTGTTCAAACATCGCACCACCCCCCGCTTTCATATCAAAAAGCTTGTTAAAAATACCCATCAACTCGTTCACCACGAACGTCTTTTGTTCTGGGTAATCTGGATTGTACTCAAGCATATTGAGTCCCATAGGACGTGCAGTGTAAGCTGGGTCAAAATAGATAACATCATCAATGCGCTCTTTAGGAACATAAGATAAAATCTCCTGAATATCGGTACCGTGCGGATCGATAAAACAACACCCATCACCATTTCTGATATCTTGAGCAATCATATTTTTCAAAATAGTGGTCTTACCAGTACCAGTCTGACCGATGACATACATATGACGCATTCTGTCTTCTCGAGACATTCGTATCTCTGTATCACGTCCTCTATAGCTATTGATACCCAAAAGTATTCCTTCATTACCCATCTCCATCGGAGCAGGAGCCGCACCAGATCTAGCTTCTTTTAATTGTGCCACACCTTCTACCCCAATTGGGAAATGAAAAATAGAAGCGAGTTCTTTTAAATTGAGCGGCATTGATTTATCTTTAGAAAAAGAACGATAAGAAAAATCATGAAAAAATTCCTTAACATCACCTCCTTGTACTTTTTGGAAAACAATCGAGTTACTGGCTGTTTCAGTAAATTGGTTAAAAGAAGACTCCACTTCTCTCAAAATAGCTTCTGCTCTGTCTTTAGTTTCAGCTGAAGCAATAATACGGATATTCGCTTCCATAATCGTACTTTTCAATTTATTACCTATTTTTTCTACTGCACCTTCATCAACTTCAGTTCGTCCCGCAATATATTTCTCTTTTTTTTCTTCTGTTTTTTTTGTTCCGAAAAATAATTCTCTAGACGCCTTCATGAGAGCCTTATTGAATTTATAAAAATTATCAGCGGCATTCTTAACAGACATACCATCTTTCACATCATCCAGAATAAGATGAAATTCTTTTATGTATTTTTCTCCTGCTGGGGCAACCACGAGTTGTATCGCTGCACCCTCTCCTATTTTTTTTAGTTTAGTAAAAACACCTAAAATAGTACCCATTGGATCATGATCTATCACATCATAAGTTTTCAAAGGCAACACCGCTCGTTCAGAAAGATTCGCGTATGCCCCTATAGAATATCCTCCATCTGTAAACACATTGTAATCATCTTCAACTTCCTTCACCTTGGCGTCATGATAAAAAGACAAAATCTGTTTCTCAAAAAGAGAAACGTAATCATTGGGTACAGCAACATAGACAACAACATGGTCAGTATCATTACTTAGGGCTACTTCTAGTGTGAAATAATTTCTATTCTCATTACCTCTATTTGAAGAAATAGACTGCATACCGGCATAGAATTGTTCCATTGCACCAATGAATTCTTTGAAACCCTTTTTATCCCCTTCTTCTTGTTCAGGCAAAGTCACCTCGTAAAGTGTAATATTCAATTGGTTCCAAAGTGGTGAACCTTCTTTTAGGTCAGGAATTACTTGCCCTATCTTTAGATATTGAATTAATAGTCTATGAAAATCATCATCAACGTGTGGGTTATTCATAGTCTCAGCCACAGACAAAGCATTCCTGATACCCTTGGTCATAACAACACCTAATAATTCCTCCATGATAGTATCATGAGATTCTGGTTTTAGACGGAGGACTATAGCTTCTGTTTCTTCTCTTTTTATTATATTAGCTTCATGGACAGCTTGCTCTGCTGGAACTTTTTCATATTCTGTTATTACCTCATGAACTGCATTTTCTTTTGCATTTTCAAAACGTCCTGTCTCGATGAGTTCTTGTTCACGTTTAGCAACATGAGCACGCAAATAATCTAGCTCCTCTTCTGGAGTTTTGAATTTTGGCATTTCTCTCGAAAATAATCCTTCCATTTCATTTATTATACAGCAATATTTTAATTATTAAGTCTTTTTTGTACTTGACTTCTCTAATAATATTTGGTCTACTATATACATAGACAATTAGCAGGTAAAGTATATACTTATTGATAAGTATTAAAAGTCGTTTTATTAACTAATTTTAAACAAATATATGCAAGAAGGATTTCCAACAAAAACACAAGAAAAAATAGTAGAAAAGGTTGAATACACGTCTGTTCCAGACACTAGTGATGTTGTTCAAAGAGCAATAAAGGGCGACGGAACCATTGATATGGAAGGAACCGTTCTAACAAATATTGAAAAAGAAAAAATAGTAGAAAATAAAATAAAAGAATCTTTTCAAAATCGTCTAGAAAAACTCCAACAAAAGAAAGCTGAGATAGTCCAAATGAGAAAGGAGTTACCTCTTAACATAACTGTCGACAAGCTTTTAGATATTGGTAAAGAACTTTCTTATCACGGTAAGACGGAAGATTTACAAAAAGCAGTTGATGAACTTAATGGAAGTTGGGAAACACACAAAAAAGATAGTCGTGAAGTTGCAGAATTACTGAAAAATGCTGAAAAAGAAGGAAAAGAAAGTATCATAGAAATGACTAAAAAAGCCCAAAAAGAACTATATGATGAAGAGATGGATTTAGTTGCTGAAATGGAAGCTTTAAAAAAGACAGCTGTTGAACACGAAATGGTAAAACCCAAAATGTCACTAGAAGAGATTCAGAACATTGTTCCTGGAAAAATATCCGGTCCAGATCTTATTAAAAAAGCAATCGATCTAACAGCTTTCCAAAATAGATTTATCAGAGAAAACGAAGAACTAGCTAAAAATATTAATTTTAAATCTTTTGAAGTATCAATCAGTAAGATTTTAGATGTTATAGAAGGACAAGAAATAACAAAGAAGTTACTTGAATTGAAAAAAGAAATTAATCAATAATAGTGAAATAAAAAAACCTCCACCATCTAGTGGAGGTTTTTTTATTGAATTGTTAGGATTTCTGGTTCACCCTCGGTGATTAAAATCGTATGTTCAAAATGCGCACTGCGCTTCTTATCAGCCGTTGAGATAGTCCAATCATCTTTCCCGATAACTACATTTTTGGTTCCATTGTTTAACATTGGTTCGATAGCAATAATCATTCCAGGAACTAACTTCGCACCTGTCCCCTTTTTACCAAAGTTTGGAATATATGGATCTTC
Organism: Minisyncoccota bacterium; assembly: GCA_036169735.1. Classification (GTDB taxonomy): domain Bacteria; phylum Patescibacteriota; class Minisyncoccia; order Phycocordibacterales; family UBA9973; genus UBA9973. The sequence goes on along the minus strand of JAVHNX010000007.1, from coordinate 17,818 downwards.
ATGAATTTCTCGTCCAACCCCGTGTCCTGATAAAACCTCCACAATACCAAATCTTCCTTGTTTCTTAACAAAAGTCTCAATAGCGAAGCCAATGTCTCCTACCCTGTTTCCTCCTCGCGCTGCATCAATACCCACCATTAAACAGCGTTGTGTCGTGTCCATGAGCTTTTTGGACGCTGCAGACACATCCCCGACGGGTACTGTATAAGCCATATCCGAAAAAACTCCCTTGTGATTTAAACCTAAATCAATACAAACAATATCACCGTCTTGAAGGATTTTATCTTCCCTTGGAATACCGTGAACAACCTCTTCGTTTACTGAAACACACAAGGAAGCAGGGAAAGGTTTCTTTGCTCCAATTGGACGGTAGTTTAAAAAAGCTGGTGAATCACCTTTTTCACGAATTAGTTTTTCTGCATATTTATCGAGTTCTTTTGTAGAAACTCCTGGTTTAACTATTTTTTTGACCTCATCTAAAACAAAGGCTAGCCTTTTACTGGCTTCTCTTATTTTTTCTATCTCTTCTTTTGTTTTTATTATTATTGCCATATATTTTTTTTAATTTTTTGGTATATATTTTCTAGAACACGACATAATTCCCTGCTGGGAATTTGCTATGCTCGGCCCGTCGGCCTGCGCAATGTTCTATAAAACATATACCAAAAAATTTATTAAGAAATCGTCGTACCCATAAACTCTTCCCCACCTAAACACTTTGCAAGATTTTCAATCGGTCTGCCATTCATTGTAATAACTGTAATATTTTCTTTCTCTGCCAATTCAGAAGCAATAGGATCAAATGGTGAACTAAGTCCTGGATTCCATACTTTTGGAATAAGATCTCGATAATCAGCCCAAGAAATTTTTTCAATCTTTTTAGCGTCTGGGTTAGTCCTCGGATCAGAATCATAAACATAATCAGTATTAGATAAATTGATTACTCTTTTGGCGCCGATTGATTTAGCCGCCCAGATTGCATCTAAATCTGTACTACTTCCAGGTTTATAAGCCGCACCAATAATTATTGGTTTCTCAAGAGAAAGACTGGTATTCATATTTAAAACAACTTCACCATATGCTTGATCACCAAAGATCGCTCTTAATAATTCTGCGTTTAGTTTAAGAGAAGCAATACCAATCAAATCTAAATCATAATCAGATGAACTAGAAACCTCTTTGGCTGCTTCTTGATATCTGCGACAAATTTTTCCGCCACCCGTTATAATAATAAACTTTTTACCTTTCTTTACTTCAGATAGTATTAATTTTTTAAAATCTTTCAAAAAACCTGTATCAATAGTATCTGGCACAATAAGCGATCCACCTAGTGAAATAACAATAATTTCTTCCGTTTTCATATCATTAAAAATTTAACGCCTTAATAATATCTTTGTGCACATCTTCGACTGACTGCTCACCATTTATAGGAAGAAGTTCATATCTTTCTATCCCTTTAAGGTAATTCATAGCTGGGACAACTTTGTTTACATATTCATCAAATCTTTTTGCTAAACCTTTTTCTGTATCATCACCTCTACCTCTTAGCATATTACGCTTTACAGATTCCTCTTTACTTACATCCAAATAAATTATCTTAACTTTATCACGCTTGTAAAAGTCCATCATCTCCTCAAAACTCTCTGCTTGAAATAATGTTCGTGGGTAACCATCAGCAATAAAATGCTTCTCAAACGTTAAAGAAGTAATCAAAACATTTACGAAAATTGAAATTGTTAGGAAATTTGGTTGGAGTTCCCCTCGTTCAATAGAATCCTTCACCAAAGTACCCGTATAACTACCAGATCTTACTAAATTTCTATATTCATGCCCTGGGTAAGCATAGACTGTTTCTTTTCCGTCTCTTTCTTTCAAAAGATCGATAAGCAATTTTATTTGAGTCCCTTTTCCAGAGCCAACCATTCCAAAAAATACGTATGTATCACCTTGCATTCCCTAAGAATACAGAATTTTAACTTAATAATCAAGGTTATCTTTTTAACTAAAAATATGTTCTAATTAGTATAGCTATGGAGAAAAAAGAAATAATAACTATAAATGGTTGCCTTGGTGGTGGCAAATCTAGTACAGCTGATCTAGTGGCAAAAAAACTCGGGTATACACGTTTTTCCTCTGGAGATTTTATGCGCAAAATTGCTACAGATATGGGTATTTCCTTAAATGAACTATCTATTATAGCAGAAACTGACCACTCGATAGACCTGAAAATAGATGCGGAAGTAAAAAAAGTTGGTGAAATGAACAAAGTTGTTATCGATTCACGCCTGGCTTTTCATTGGATACCAGGATCTTTTAAAGTTTATTTAGATCTTCCCCCAGAAATTGCCCAGCAAAGAATTCTCAAAAATCTAAAAATTAATAAACTCAGACAAGAGAGTGAGAGTTCAACCAATCTAGAAGATATTTATCAAAAAATAACTCATCGATTAGAAAGTGAAAAGAAAAGATATATGCAATATTATAGAGTTGACCATACCGACAAGAAAAATTTTGACTTAGTAATAGACACGGACAAAAATAATCTTTATCAGGTTGTAAATGAAGTTGTTGAGAAATACCAAAAGTGGCTAGCAAAAAACTAAAACAAGGTTCGACCTTGTCAAAAAGTTTATCAAACAAAAAAACTCCCTTTCGGGAGTTTTTTGTTTAATTTAATTTGTATTAGTATTCTCGCATTGAGATCTGAGCATCTACTTTCTTGATCAAATCAAGAACCACAGAGACAACGATAAGCAATGCTGTACCTCCAAGGGCTATCGCGGTAATACCAGTCGCTGCACGCATCACAAGAGGAAGGACGGCGATTAATCCTAGGAATACTGCACCCAACATAGTAATACGATTTAATACTTTAGAGATATATTCTGCAGTAGCAGCTCCTGGACGAACTCCTGGGATGAATGCACCGTTCTTCTGAAGATTAGAAGACAAAGCTTCTGGATCGAAAGTAACAGCGGTGTAGAAGTAAGTAAATAAGAAAACCAAAATAAAGTAGAGTACAGAGTAAAGTACAGTTGTTTGTGAAAAAGATGAAAGGACGTGTGAGATTTTAAGTAATATTGCGTTTGAAGAAGTTGAAAGGAAGTTACCAATCATTTGAGGGAAAAGCAAAATAGACAAAGCAAAAATAATTGGAATAACTCCAGCCTGGTTTACACGAAGAGGTAAATAAGTTGATCCCCCACCGTATGATTTAACACCACGTACACGCTTGGCATAAGTAACAGGGATAGGGCGTTCTGCTTCCGTAACAACAACAACACCAGCAATAACAAGAGTACCCATTACGATAAACAAAATATAAAGAGGTATTTGAGAAACATCAAAAGTAAAGATTAACTGACTGACGTGTGCAGGAATACCAGCGATAATACCAGCGAAAATGATAAGAGAAACACCGTTTCCAATACCAAACTCAGACATAAGTTCTCCAAGCCACATCAAAAGGATTGAACCGGCAATAACTACAAGTAAATTGGAAATAAAAGCAAACTTACTTAAAGTAACTAAAATATGTTGGTTTTGAAGGATTAAAAGCAAACTAAATCCTTGGATAGCAGCTAAAGGAATAGTGATAATTCTTGAGTATTGAGTAAACTTCTTCTTACCAGCCTCACCTTCTTCGTGATAAAGTCTCTTTAGAGAAGGAATCATGATAGTAATCAACTGCATAATAATCGAACTAGTAATATAAGGTCCAACACCAAGCATGATTATTGAAAGATTGGAAAGTCCACCTCCAGAAAAAATGTTCAAGATACCAAAAAATTGGTTATTATTTAAAAATCTATTTAATTCAAGAGTATCAATACCAGGGATTGGAATAGCAGCAAGCAATCTAAAAACTACCAGTGAGAAGAATACAAATAAGATTCTATTCCTTAAAGTGGCGTCTCTCCATACTAACTTTATTTTATTCCAAAAATTTTGCATATTCTATTTCGCCTTTTTTGAACCGATAACTTCAGGAAAAAATGGAGTAACTTCTCCTCCTGCTTTGGTTATGTTTTCGTTGGCAGTACTTGAAACTAAACAATTAGAAACTTGTATTTTGATATTAAAATCTTCCTTACCATTCAAGATTTTGATCATTGGGATTACACCCTTCTTTTTTTTAATTACATTTAACTCTAATAGACTTACAGGATTAACTGCTCCACCCTTTGGGTAAAATGCAGCTACTCTGTCTAGAGATACAGTAACGGGCTTTACTTGGAAAGAATTGAACTGATATCCTCTCATCTTTGGTAATTTCTTGATGATATCACGAAGTTCTGGACGACGCTTGTTACCAGCACGAGCTGTCTGACCTTTACCTCCACGGCCTGAAGTCTTAGCGTGTTTACCTCCGCGACCAACTAGACGGTCTTTTTTATTTTTATGTAATCTTTTTAGGTTATGTGTCTGCATAAAATTATTATTTCTTAACTTCTTCTTTTCCAGCAATTACGACAGTTTCAACTGGCTTGGAATATTTTGTAGAGATTTGTTCAAGAGCCATCATAACTGCTTTGGAATTGTTTAGTTTGTTTTTTGTACCAGATAAAATTTTACCTGTGATATCTTTCATACCGGATAGTTTAATGATATCACGCATGATTGATCCAGCGACTAATCCACGTCCTTTGTTTGGTATAAGTTTAACACTTGAAGCAGAGAATTTAGCAGAAACTTCGTGAGGGATAGACATGGTTTTGGTTAGATTTAACTTGACCATATTTTTCTTTGCGTTTCTTAATGCTTTGTTAATAGCAAGAGAAGTATCCCCTGCCTTTCCTAGACCCAAACCAATAGCACCCTTTCTATCTCCTGCTACTAGAGCAACAGAAAAAGAGAATCTTCGTCCTCCAGCGACAACACGAGTCACACGGCGAATGTTTAAGATCTTTTGATCAAATTCTGGCTTTGGTCGATTAAAAGATCCTGAACTCTTGCCACCTCCTCTTCTATAATTTGTTTTTTCATTTCCCTTTTCCATATAAATTAAAAATTAAGTCCAGAAGCTCTGGCTGCATCAGCTACTAATTTTATTCTTCCTGTATATTTAAATCCATTTCTATCGAAAACAACTTGGCTGATTTTTTTAGCAACAGCAGCTGTAGCAATGTCTTTACCTAGCTGTATAGCTCTTTCAGATTTTGTACCCTTTGTTGTTTTAATATCACTTGCCTGAACTAAAGTCTTGCCTGTAGTATCGTCAATAACCTGTGCGTAAATAAATTTATTTGAACGAAAAACAGAAAGTCTTGGGCGCTCAGAAGTACCATTGATCCTTGCTCTGATCTTTGCCTTTAGTCTTGTTCTTTTTTCGTCTTTATTTATCATATATTTAAATTACTTATTACTATGCTGTTTTCTTACCTTGTTTTCTTCTTATTACTTCACCTTCATAACGCATACCTTTACCTTTATATGGTTCTGGTTTCTTTAATGAACGAACTGCTGCAGTAAAACCACCAACAATTTCTTTATCAACACCAGTAACTGTAATAACATTTTTTTCAGCGGTAACAGTAAGACCTTCTGGAATGGGAACGATAACAGGATGAGAGAATCCTAAAGCAAAATGAATATCTTTTCCTTTTACTTCAGACTTGAATCCAACTCCTTCCAAAATCAATTTCTTTTGGTAAGGTGTTTCTACTCCAACGATCATATTTTTAATATGAGAAGCGTAGGTACCCCAAAGAGATTTTGAAAATTTATCATTTCTTTTAATACTTAGGTTGATTGTTTTGTCTGCAATAGCTACATCAACATCATCACGAAAAATTTTAGTCAAAGTTCCTTTTGGTCCCTTCACTGTCAAAGTAGGGCCATTCTTTGTGACTTCTACTCCAGCTGGTATTATTATTTCTTTTTTTCCTATTCTACTCATAAATTTTTTTGTATAATTTTATTATTTAAGTGAATTACCAAATTTTAAATAAGGCCTCACCTCCTACTTGTTCTTTTCTAGCTTGTTTACCTGACATAATACCCTTTGGTGTTGAAAGAACTAAAAGTCCTGAACCATTTCTTACTGAATGTATTTCTTTCATTCCAAAATAAACTCTTCTGGATTGTTTAGAAATTCTTTCTACTTCTGTAATCTTTGGCTTTTTGTCTACATAAACCAATCCTACTTCAAGCAATGGCTGTCCTTTTTTAGTTTTCTTTGAAATATCAGATGCGTAACCTTCTTTCTTTAAACATTCTGCAATAGAAGCCTTAAGCTTAGAATAAGGCAAAGAGATAGAACCCTTACCTGCACGGCTTGCGTTCTTTAACATTATTATCATGTTTGAAATTGAATCCATAAATTTTTTGAAACTACCAAGAAGACTTTCTAATACCTGGTAACATACCTTCGTTAGCTAATTCTCTAAAACAAATACGACATAGACCGAAATCTCTCATGAAACCGTTACCACGGCCGCAACGAAAACATCGATTCTTTTGTCGGGTTGAAAACTTTGGTGTTTTTTTACTTCGTGCTATTACTGATGTTTTTGCCATAAATAAATATTATCAGGATGAAATTTGCAATATCTCATTTTTTTTCTTGTTACCTCAGTTGCCTGAAAAAACAAGGAGAAAAACGGATTAATCAAACTCCTATTCCCTTACTTGCCATACTAGCAGAACGCACATCATAAGTCAAACCCTGTCGCTCACGAATGACAAGGTTAAACATATTACTCATTAGTGACATATAAATAATTTGACTTAATAGTAAAGTAAGAATAAACTTTAATTAGATTAGTAAATTTTTAAATTAATTTAAAACCCATTTCACTCATGTCAAAATATGATGGTGAATCCCGTGCAAAACAAAAAGCACAGGACAAAGAAGAAATTTCCGAAGGATTGAATGAATTCAACAAAACCCGTAACAGCCGTAAAGATACGATAATAGGCTTTGAAGCAGAAACTTTTTTTAAAAAAGTGACGAAGCTTATCCTGAGTAAAAAAGGAATTAGAGGAACAATCTAACAAATAGTAATATAACAAATAAAAATCCCCACCAATGGCGGGGATTTTTTATTTTTATTTAAATTATTTTCTTACTCTCTTGCTCTCTTTTTCTTTACATCATCTTCTTTCTTGAAAGGAATACCTAGGAGTTCAAAGAAAGTGAATCCTTCAGGTTTTGTTTTAGCACTTGAAACCAAAGTGATAGCTAGACCGAAAACGTCTTTGATATCTTCATCAGCTGTTTCAGGAAAAATAGTATGTTCTTTGATACCGATAGTAAGGTTACCGATACTATCTACTGCTCTACGGTTGATACCACGGAAGTCTTTAGTACGAGGAAGAGCAACATTGATAAGCTTTTCAAGAAAAGCATACATTCTCTTTCCACGAAGAGTTACCATAACTCCAACAGGATCACCTTGTCTGATTTTGAAAGAAGCGATTGATTGTTTTGCACCTCTTTGAGATGGTTTCTGTCCTGTAATCTTTGCTAAACGATCAGAGATAGCTTCATTTTTATTTTTATCTTTCTTTACAGCAGTTCCAGTACCCACGTTAAGAACTATCTTCTTCAACTTAGGAGAAGCCATAACATTCTTATAGTGGAAAGCGCCTTTCATTTTTTCAAATGCCTGTGCTTCTTTTTCTTTTACGGTTAAGTGTTTCATTTATTTCTTTTGTTTACTTATTAAATTTCTTGACCACTCTTTTTTGAAATTCTAACTAACTTTTCACCAATTTTCTTTTTACCTAAACGTGAAGGTTTGCCAGTTTTTGGATCTGCAATCATAACATTTGAAGCATGGATTGGCATTGCAATATCGATCATCTGGCCTTTTTCACCAGATTTTCTAGGACGCTGATGTTTCTTCATCATATTTGCGTCTTCTACTACAACTCTGTTTTTCTCAACCAAAACACGAGCAATTTTACCTTTCTTGCCTTTGTCTTTTCCAGTTATAATTATTACGTTGTCTCCTTTTTTTAATTTCATATATTTTTATTTTTTGTCCCTATCCCCGGTTTAGGGGAATCCCCTAAACCGGGGATAGGGACTTTGTTTAAATTACTTCTTGCGCCAAGGAAATGATTTTCTGGAATCCTTTTTCAGCAAGCTCTCTTGGAATAGGTCCGAATACACGTCCTGCCTTAGGGTCTTTCTTTCCTTTTTCTAAAATAACCACAGCATTGTCGTCAAATCTTATGTAAGAACCGTCTTTTCTTCTGAAAGCATTACGCTGTCTGACAACTACGGCCTGGCAAACATCTTTCTTTTTAACACCTTTTCTAGGACTTGCTACTTTAACAGCAATAATAACTAGATCTCCTAAGCTAGCGTATCTCTTCTTTGCACTGCCTAAAACCTTGAATACCTTTCCTACGGTACCTCCGGCGTTATCTGTTATTTTTACTAATGTTTCTGTTTGAATCATAAAATTATTTTATTACTTTAAAGTTTTTATCTTTTGAAATTGGTCGTGTTTCTTGAATTTCAACATTATCTCCTACTTTGTATTTATTTTCTTCGTCATGAGCTTTGAATTTCTTACTGACTTTTAGGAATTTTCCGTATTTTGGATGTTTAACAAAACGTGAAACAGAAACAACAACAGTCTTGTCCATCTTGTCTGAAACAACTACCCCCTTTAGGATATTGCCTTTTGACTCTATTATTTCTTTTTTATTTTTTGTTACCATATATTAATTCTATTACTGTTACTTTATATTTTTATTCATTTCTGTCAAGACTCGAGCAACTTCTTTTCTTAAAGTTGAAGATTCTTTGACATTCTTTACTTTTGATCCTTGTGCTTTGAATCTCAAAACTCGGATACTTTCCTGTAAGTCAACAAGCTTCTTTTTAAGATCCCCTGTTGCCATTCCTTTTATTGAATTATTTTCTGTCTTTTTTGCCATATAATTATTGTTTATGAACTCTTGAGATGATTCTAGTCTTAACTGGAAGTTTTGTACCAGCTTTTCTTAGGCACTCACGAGCAATTACTTCGTCTACACCGTCAACCTCGAAAATAACACGTCCAGGGAAAACTTCGAAACAATATCCTTGTGGATCTCCTTTTCCCTTTCCCATGCCCACCTCTGCCGCCTTAGCTGTATATGGTCTGTCTGGGAAAATACGAATCCAATACTTACCAGCCTTTGTTAGAGTACGAGTCATTGCTTTACGAGCAGACTCGATCTGGTTTGATTTGACACGCGCTTGTGTTTCAGCCTTAAGACCGAATGAACCGAAAGCAAGTTTTGTACCTCTTGTTTCTGGTGTCATGGCCTTTGGGTTGATACGCATAGTGTGCCACTTTCTGAATTTTACTTTTTTGGGTAGTAACATATATTTATATTAATTTAAGGTTTTTTCTTCTCCTTTTTTCTTTTGGGAAAAGATTTTACCACGATAAATCCAGACCTTTATACCGACATCACCGTAAGGTAAATGAGCCTTTTCTCTTTTGAAATCAATGTCCGCGCGGAAAGTCTGAAGAGGAATAGAACCTCTCTTAAGCTCTTCCGTACGAGCGATTTCAGCACCACCAAGTCTTCCTGAAAGGACAACTCTTGCTCCTTCTACTCCACGAGTAGTCATACATTTTTCGATAACTTGTTTGATAACTCGGCGATATGGCATTCTTTTCTCTAAACCTTCAGCAACCATATAAGCAACGATAGCAGCATCAGCTTCTGGGTTTGAAACTTCAACGATTTCAAGCTTGAAATCTTCTGACTTTGTAAGACCTAACTTCTGCATCTTTTTCAAGATATCAGCTTTTAGTTTTGTTGCACCTTCACCAGTTCGTCCAATGATCATTCCAGGGCGAGAAGTATTGATGATAAAACGAGTTGTCTTTTGGTTTCTCTCGATTTCGATAGTAGAAACATAGTTTCCACGTAGTTTCTTTTCTAGGAACTCACGAATAAGAACATCACCTTTTAAGTAATCAACGTATTTTTTAGGCTCAGCAAACCAGCGGGACTTCCAGTCTCTTAGGATTACTAATCTATGTGCATATGGGTGAACTATTTTTGACATATAATTATTTGGTCTTCTTTACAGCTTTTGCCTTTGCGGGCTTTGCGGCTGGTTTTGTTATTTTAGCTTTTACAACCTTTGCTTCTTTTTTAATCTTTTTAACTTCTTTTGCAACCTTTTCAGCAAGTACAAGTAAAATATGACTAGTACGCTTATTGATTCTGTGTCCAGTACCCATGGCTGCTGGCATCATTCTTTTCATAACAACACCTTTGTCCACACGTATTTCTTTAACAAACAAATTTTCAACTTCTGCACCAGTTTGTTTAGCATTTGCAACAGCTGAAAGTAAAAGCTTTCTGACAGGATCACTTGCACGCTTCGCTAAAAAGTTCAACTCTGCAAGAGCTTCATTAACATCTTTTCCTCTAATTAAACCCGCTACTAGGCGGACTTTTCGTGGAGACTGTCTGTAATTTTTTAAAAATGCTTTCATTATATTTTAATTATTTCTTTTTTGAGTCAGCTGCGGCTGCTGTTGCACCCTTTGCTGCTGTTATTTCAGCCTCTTTCTTCTTTTGTTCAAGTTCTTTCTGCATTTTTCCTCCGTGTTTAATGAATTTCTTAGTTGGGGAAAATTCTCCTAGTCTGTGTCCAACCATATCTTCAGTGACGATAACTTCAACGTGAACCTTACCGTTGTAAACACCGAAAGTAAAACCAACCATTTCTGGAGGGATCTGACACGCTCTTTTCCATGTTTTTACCATGGGAGTTTGAAGCGGGTTTTTGCCAGCTATCTTTTTCATTAGTCTTTCGTCAACAAATATTCCTTTTTTAATTGATCTTGTCATAAATAAGTAAACAAAAGGCTCTCCATGAGCCTCAAATCATATTAGCAAATTTAAATGTAATGTCAAATTATAGATTAAATACTATTACGAATAGTGTGGTCTTATACTAAAAAAGAGACTTCAAAGTCCACAATGCAATCAGGTCCAACTCTTCTTCTTTAGAAAAAACCTTCTTATATTTGGCACCTGATTTACCTTTTACGCGTTTTTCGCACTCCGCCCAAGTTTTGTCAGCGAAAATTTTATCAGCCACCATTGATATATAGGAATAGGCCTGTTTACTTGAACTTGATTTCTTTGATGATATTTTTTTTGCGACAGCATGCTCGACATTCTCAGGCAATTCATAAACTTTTTTATATTCTTTTAAACTACCGGAAAAAAGTTTTACTTTTTCTTCAAGACCAAAGCCAGAAGCGATATCATCGCATCTTTCGTTTAAAGGATCACCGTTGTGTCCTTTTACTTTATTAAAAATGAGAGTGTTTTCAAGAGAAAGCTTTTCTTTATATAAACTCAACTCTTCCCAGTATTCTTTATTTAAAACATCCTGTTTGGCTTTAGTCTTCCAACCATTTGCTCGCCATCCTTCTATCCAGGAGGTTATTCCATTTAAAAGATAATTCGAATCTGAATATATGTTTACCTCTGCATTTTTAGGTTTTATTTTTGTAACGACATATTTAATGCCTTCAATCATAGCCCGTAGCTCCATTTGGTTGTTGGTCGCTAGTTTAACTCCACCTCCAAGTTCTATGACTTCTTTGTCATCAAGGATTATTATAGTTCCCCAGCCACCCTTGCCAGGGTTACCTTTTGCCGCTCCGTCTGTATGGATTATGATTTCTTTAATTTCTTTATTTTGCATTTTTTCTCTTCTTATTTTTTAAAATTTTTAATAATTAATCTTACCTCCCACTTGGGAGTTGAACTCCCAAGTTATTCTATAAACATATAATTCAGTTCTTTTTGTTCCTCCTTCTTTCTTAAAATTTCTGGAAAAATCGATTCACAAAAAGAATTATATTCCTTCAGTGTACTGAACTGTTCTAGAATAATATCTTTCACACAAAAATCTTTTATTGTTTTTTCTGAATACTCTTGAAAACTTGAAATAGGAAGTTTTTTCATCCATTCTTTATTTAAATCTTTATGCACTTTGTAATTTAAGTTAACGTAAACACTTAAATACAAAAGATATTCATTTGAATTAATATGTATCGCTTTATATCTACCTTGAAATAAAGACCCGCTACGCTTATATTTTTCATTAAAATAATTTGTATATCCAGTAGAAAGGCGGTGCATAAATTTCTGAATTCCATTTTCCACCAGTGGTTCTAAAATAAAATGATAGTGATTTTGATTTAGGCAATAAGCCACAAAATTAACTAATTTCTTATTTTTGGGAGTTGAACTCCCAAGTTTAAAAGAATTCTCATGTAAACTCCCAATTGGGTCACAAACATTAAAATCATTCATACTTTTAAAGAAACGGATCAAGTCTTCTGGATCTGAAAAAACGTCTCTTTTATCTACTCCTCTGTTGTAAATATGATAAAATTCATCAATAACAAAAGCTGGTTTAAGCATAGGGATATTGTATCACAATTTAACTTGGGAGTTCAACTCCCAAGTTTAGGAATAAACAAAAAACATCTTCGTTTTTAAGAAGATATTTTTTGTTTAGGGATTAATTATAAATTAAATCTCAAATTGTTATTTATCAGATTCTTTTTTTATCTCACCAAGTGTGTGTTCAACCAAAGAAGCCAGCTAGGAAATTGCTTATTCTTCTGTTTGTCCTAATTTTTCCATTCTAAATTTCAATGTATCAAAACAAGCATTTACCGTATTATCAATAATAGCGTCGTACTCCTTGTTTAGTTCAATAGCTTCTTCCCTTCCTAATTCAAATTGTTTATCAAAATTTTTTTGTTCACTTTTAATTTTTTTGCTAATTTTTGCCCACAAATTAACCCTTCGCTGATGATAATCAGAAAATTGTTCCCTGAAGGATGGATCTTGTAAATTGAGATTGCGTTCAATTTTTAAATTCTCGATATTTTCAGGAATCTTGTTAATTTTCTCAGGAGAATATTTTTCTTTTTTAAATGGATTAAAATTCATAATGCACTAATAATACTCTCTCTCTGCTCGTCAATAGTTACTTGGGAGTTGAACTCCCAAGTTATTAGAAAATATCTAATATTCTTAATCTTAACTCTTCCCTACCAGCAAAATGAGACAAATCAAAAGTAGCCAATAAATTCACACTGAGTCCCACAGCTAGAGGAACTTTAAAAGAATCAATTGTCGTAAAAAAAGAAATTGCTTTAATTTTATTTTTTCCATTATTGCTTGCATCAGAAAAAATTATCTCTAAATGCTCGCCAGAATTGTTCTTGCCGAACTTTTTTAAATTTTCAATTTTTACCCCTTCAAAAAAAAATATTGGTTTAGGGTTGGCTAAACCGAATGGGGCTAATTTTTCTAAATCTTTCCAACTTTTCATGTTAATAATACCCAGGTCTGCTTTTACATCGAAAGATATCTCTGTTTCTTTTTGATCACGTTTTAATTTTCCAAAAGCCAATGACAACGTTTCCTCTAAAAAATGTATTTTTTCGTTATCTACAGTAAAACCACCGGCCATCTCATGTCCACCAAACTCAATAAAATGTTCCCTAGTCTCAGTCATTAACTCAACAACAGAGACAGAACCTTCCGAACGACAAGATCCTTTTATGCAGTCATTCTCATCCCTACCCCATACGAAAACTGGTCTTTTATATTCATCACATATTTTACCTGCCACTAGTCCCAAAACACCCACTCGCCATTCTGGGTTACCGACAACTATAACATCTCTCATTTCACGCAGTTCAAATTTTTTACCAACCTCACGCATTATGTTTGCAACAATTAATTTTCTATCGTCATTTATTTTAGAAAGATGTTTGGCGAGTATATCAGCTTCAACCAAGTCATTTGTCGCGAGTAATTCAAAAGCTCTCAGAGGGTTATCCATACGAGAAGCAGCATTCAAACGTGGAGCAATCATAAAACCAACATCATCCTCGGTGATGTATCTTTGATCAATACTCATTTTCGCAAGAAGTTTAACCAACCCTGGTCGAGGTGATTTTCTTAAGACCTTTATACCAAAGCTCGCAATCGCACGATTCTCACCTGTTAAAGGAACCATATCAGAAAGTGTCGCTAAACCCGCCATATCCATTAACCATTTTTCCCAACCGGGTGCAAGTGGGGTTTGTAATTTTGCAGACGAGGACTGTTTGAGCGAAGCGAGTTCCGCAGGCAAAAAATTATAAACCCCACTCGCGCCCGCCTCTTGATAATAACTACCGTACTTTTTCAAGAAACCCTGTACAAGCTTGAAAGCCACACCTGCCCCGCACAACATCTGCTCGGGATATTCATCCACTTTCGGATTTAAAATAGCGTATGCGTGTGGGAGGGTCGCTTGTGGGATATGATGGTCGGTGATGATTACATCAATACCATCTACTTTTGCTTGAGCCACTTCATCTACTGCGGTAATACCAAGATCGACAGTTATTAAAAGATTCACCTTATCAATAGCAAATTGCTTAATAGCTGTAAGATTCAAACCGTAACCTTCAGAATTTCTTTGAGGAATATAAACTTCAAAATTTGAGTAACCGATCTTTTTAAATAAATCTTGCAAGATAACCGCCCCAGGGATACCGTCACAATCATAATCCGCATAGATTACAATTTTCTCTTTAGCTTCCATTGCTTCAAATATCCTGACACATGCCTTTTCCATATCACGCATCAAAAATGGGTCATGTAAGTCGCGTTCATAACTAGGATTCAAAAAAATCTCAGCCGATGTTTCATCAGTGATTCCTCTTTTTTGCAAAAGGGTTTGTATAAGTTCTGAATACTTTTCCATATCAGAAGAGTATAACAATTAGTTGCATAAACTGGTGCTTGACAAAAAGTAAAATAAAGGTAATATAATAACAAAGGTAAATAGTGCCTCGAAAAATAAATAAAAAAACTAATACTAAAAAGTATGAAAAAAGTAGCTCGAATTGCAATCGGTGTTGGACCGATTATTTTAATTACAAGTTCTCTGGATAATGGTTCTGATAACACAAAAACACCCAGAACAAAACATCAAAAAGAGAGAGAAAAAATTCTTCAAAATGTTAGAACTCATGAAATGGTGAAAGCTGTACCATTTTTAACTGAAGAAGAAATCATAAATGCTTTTGAAACAAGAAAAAGTCAGAAGCTCGACAAGAAATCACGTGTTCCTTCAATTGACGAAAAGAAGTTAAAAGAACGTATGCATGCATTATCAAATTTTCTTGATAATAACGATGTTTCGTCTTTACCTGAAGATAAAATAACAGAAGTAAAAAAAAAGAAATTTGGTTCTGTATTTCATTCATTAGCCAAAGATACCGCTGAATGGCACACAGGAATCAGAAGGCTTGCAAAAAGATACATGCGCAACTAAGTTAAAATAAATTTTAATATCAACACCCCGACATAACTCGGGGTGTTTTTTATTATCTAAAAATCTTTGCTATAATGGCTCTATGGAAGACTGTCTTTTTTGTAAAATAATAAAAGGAGAAATACCCAGCGCGAAAGTTTATGAAAATGAAAATATCATTGCTTTTTTAGATCTTCATCCGGTAAATATCGGTCATACTCTTATTGTCCCTAAAAATCATTACGACAACCTTTATGATACTCCTGATGAAATTATTTGTGAGATGATGAAACTAACTAAAAAGCTGAGTATTGCCATAAAAAATTCAATGCATGCTGACGGTATAAACATTGAAATGAATAATGAAAAATCTGCCGGACAGATTATACCGCATGCTCACTGGCATATTGTCCCTCGTTTTGGAGATGATGGTTTTACTCATTGGCATGGTAAACGTCCATACAAAGAAGGAGAAATGAGCGAAGTGGTAGATAAAATTATTACTGCTCTAAAATAGCAAGAACCTAATTTAAGGCCTTGATACCCGGCAAAGTTCCATTTACCAAAAAGTCCAAAGTGGCTCCGCCACCAGTAGAAACAAAAGTGAAATCTTTTTCCATTTTATTTTGAGAAATAAGAGCCACAGTGTCGCCTCCCCCAATAATACTTTCAGCTTTTGAACTGGCTACTATTTTTAGAATTTTTTTGGTTGCTCCTCCACCTATCGCTTCATATTTACCAAGCGGTCCGTTCCAAAGAACGAGTTTTGATTTTTTTATATAAGGCTCAATCATTTTAATTGATTCACTACCAATATCTAAAATAGTTTCATCTTTTGTCACTTCACTGACTTTTTTATTTATTAGTTTGTCACCATCTTTGACCACCACATCAACAGGCAAAATTAACTTTTTGTTTTTTAATATTTTATCAATACCGTAACCTGTATCATCTACAAGTGATTTACCCACTTCAAATCCTTCTGCTTTCAAGAAATCATCTAAAAGTGCACCACCAACAAAGACATAATCAGCGAGTTTTAAATATTTTTTAATCAAAGGCATTTTAGTAGAAAACTTTGCTCCACCTAAAATAAAAAGAAATGGATGCTTTGGGTTCTTGATGGCTTTTGATAAATTTTTTACTTCCAGTTCTAATTGAAAACCAGCATAAGATGGCAAATATTTAGGTAAACCGACAATCGAGGCATGTGCTCTGTGTGAAACAGAAAAAGCATCATTTACATATATGTCACCAAGAGAGGCTAGCTCTTTAGCAAAAGCTGGATCATTCTTTTCTTCTCCTGGGGATTTTCTAATATTTTCATAAAAAATTATTTCTGATTTCTTGAATTTAGATATCTTAAAAAATGATTTTATGACTGGCTCAAGACTATCACTACCATCTTTACCTAAATGAGTTATCAAAACTATTTTTGCACCTTTCTTATACAAGAATTCTATTGTAGGTAAGGATTTTCTTATTCTAAAATCATCCTGCACCTTTCCATCTTTAATCGGCACATTATAATCAACTCGTACCAATACGACTTTGCCTTTGATATTTTTTATTTGTTTAATTAATTGCATATATTTTTTAATAAAAAGTGTTTTTAAAAAAGCATTACGCCGTCTACAGGTGCACATCAATATCAGATGTGCCAGGCCGACGGGCCGAGCATAGCAAACGCTAGCAAGCGGATATGTGTGGTTTTTAAAAGATACTTTTTGCAGTAATACTTATAATCTCTGTAAATTTATTCGGGTCCAAACTATCACGTCCCACAAGGAAACCATCCGCACCTTCCTGTAAAAACCCAAGTGCATTCTCTGGATGAACCGATCCTCCATAAATTATCCTAGTTTGTTCAATCATTTTTGTTCCAAATTTATCATTCAAAATTTTCTTGATAAAAATACTCATCTCCCTAAATTCTTCAGGGGTCGCTTCTCTAGTAGCATTTTTGCCAATAGCCCAGACAGGCTCATAAGCAACAATAATTTTTGAAATTAAATTTCTAGAAACTCCTGCCAAACATTCCTCAATCTGGGTAGTTACAAAATTTAAATATTCATGATTTTCATCACGGATACTTTCTCCAACACACAAGATTGGTATCAACCCAGCAGAAATAGATTGTTTTATTTTTTTATTTATATCTTCGTTAGATTCACCCAAAGCTCGTCTTTCCGAGTGTCCTAAAATAACATACTTTGCACCGATATTTAAAAGCATATCAGTAGAGATTTCTCCAGTAAAAGCCCCCTTCTCTTCCCAGAAAGTATCTTGCCCTCCCAAAGAAACCTTCTTTGATAATTTCTTTAAACTTTCTAAATATAAAAATGGTGGACAAATAACCACTTCAGCTTTTGTTTTTGGGTTTAAATTTTTTAAAATTAACTTGAAAATACTCTCTGCTTCCTTTTTTGTAGAAGGGTTCATTTTCCAGTTACCTATGACTATCTTCTTCTTTTGCATAAAAGCATTATACCAAAAATAAAACCC
>JAVHNX010000006.1:0-1207 GCA_036169735.1 Minisyncoccota bacterium | reverse complement strand
GCAATCCCCTTTTTGGTGGCTAAAATTATATCTTTTGCTAGTTTTGGATTATCGATTAAGGCGGCACCTGAGCCGTGTTGAGTTACTTTTTTGGCGGGACAACCCATATTTAAATCGATTCCATCAAAACCGAGATGACATAAAACTATAGTGGCAATATAAAAAGAATCTGGATCTTTGCCAAAAAGCTGAGCAATAATTGGCCTTTCTATAGGTGAATATAATAATTGATCAAAAAGTCTGATGGCATTGTGAGCAATGCCCTCGGCACTAACAAATTCAGTAAACATAATATCGGGTTTGGCAATTTCCGCCTGAGTTAGCCTAAAAGCCGCGTCGGTGATGCCATCCATCGGCGATAAGCCGATTGTATAATTTCCAAAAAACAAATCTACAATTTCCAAAATATTTATAAAAATTTAACGAGTAGTTTTAGTTTTTGTACGTGAGGAGAATTTGGCGCCAATTTTGGCGTGAAAATTGCGAGATTTAAAAACAGTGGGACGTTGATGCTCATAAAAAGATTTTGGATGAAATATAGGTTTTTCATCTTCACCAACTGAAGTTGGCTTGGGAGCAATGAAGTTGGTAGTTGGTCGTTTTTTCTTTTTCTCGGCCAGTGCTGCAATATGGCGAGCAGCACCTTCGGGGGTTAAATATGGATCAGGCTTGGCAAAATCAACTATTATAGTTCTGTCCGATTCGACGGCAAAATTATGTAGCTCATGTTGAGCGTTGATAGCCGATTGGAGTTCATCATATTCGACATAACCCATACCTCGACTTTTACCCCATTGATTGTGAATAATACGAAGGGCAGTAATACGACCAAACGGAGCAAAGAGAGTTACCAGCTCACCTTCGGTATATTTAAATGGTAGGGCGCCGACAAATAGGCGTTTGTTTGGTTCTTTTGACATAAGAGTATTATAGAATATCTTATGTTAAATTATACGAAGCTAATTGTGGGTGAAATGGGCACGAATTGCTATATTATCTACTCGTCGGACAAGACAGCAGTGATTATTGATCCTGGTGATGAGGGGGTGGAAATAGCCCAAGTTATCAATGAATTGGGCTTAAAACCGATGGCAATTTTACTGACACATGGTCATTTTGACCATATTTTGGGTATTTTGGATTTGCAATTAATATTTAAAATACCTGTAGCAATGGGTAAAGAAGATATTTTTTTGGTAAATAGGGC
>JAVHNX010000005.1:0-1231 GCA_036169735.1 Minisyncoccota bacterium | reverse complement strand
TTGGAAGAATGAAATATCGGCAATTTTTTTCCTATAACGTCATTGGTGGAATCACTTGGGTCGCCATTGCTACATTTTCCGGATACTTTTTTGGCAACATTGAATTTGTCAAAAAAAACTTTTCTCTGGTCATCCTTGGAGTAATAATTGTCTCTTTATTACCAATTATTTTTGAATATGCTAAACATCGTTTCAACTCCAATCGGAAATCTCGATGACCTATCTATCCGTCAGGCAAAAACTTTGGCCACTTCGGATATTATTTTAGCCGAAGATACCCGATCAGCCAAAACATTGCTCGACGCTATCAAAGAACGATTCAATATTCCCGTTGTCTGTTCAACAGTTTGGTCTTATTATCTTGAAAAAGAATTTCAAAAATTGCCGGAAATTATCGACCTTCTCAAAGATGACAAAAACATATCTCTTATTTCTGAAGCCGGCACTCCCCTTGTCTCCGACCCAGGCTATCTACTCGTCAAAAGTTGTATCAAAAGAAATTTACCTATAACCGTCATCCCCGGTCCATCAGCGATAACGACGGCCTTAGTTTATTCCGGATTTAACCCACAGGAACATATGTTTCTTGGCTTCTTTCCCAAAAAAGAATCACAGTTGCTTCAATTAATCAATAGATTGAAACAGATAAAAACTATCTTCCCAGATATTGTTTTCGTTTTTTACGAATCACCCTTACGCATAGTCTCCACACTTCAATCGATTAAACGATTGAAGTGGAATGTCGAAGTTGTTATTGCTCGTGAAATGACAAAGAAGTTTGAGGAAATTATTCGTGAACCGATTGATGAAATGATTAAGCGGGATTATAAAGGAGAAATTACTGTTGTTATTAAATAATTTTTAGAAAACTATTCTTTATACCAAATACCAACAAAACACCCTTACCTTTGCCGGGTATAACCACACAAAAACTCACTCGGCTTTATTATTTAACCGAGTCACAACGTTATTTAGTCTCCTACTTTCCAGCAGGTTTAGGAGGAGTTGAGCTAACTGTTACTACATTACCATTTCGAATGACAGGACGTCCAGTTCTAATTGCAATTTCCATTGCAGACGTTTTAGGTTTTTGTCCTAATCCAACTGTGTGGACTGTTGCTTCACCTCTTTTTTTAGTTGCAGTGTAGTTAATATTTATTTTAGGAACCTCAGTCATTTTAAACACCTCCTTTAAAAAAAAGATTAATTTACATGAGAGTCTACTACTACT
>JAVHNX010000004.1:0-1258 GCA_036169735.1 Minisyncoccota bacterium | reverse complement strand
TATAGATGTTAGAAAAATAAAAATTAGTTCCCGGACTTAAAGTAAAGTTTTCTGTTCTTGTGTCTTTGTTAAGTTGGTCTAATGATGTGTAAGCAATTGTATCGGGTACTTCAATAAACTTAACAATATTATCTCTGACTAATATATCGCCGATTTCAAAAACAAACTCTACTCCGTTTTTATCCACAACACCACTTCTTCCAAAAGTAATAATCGTATCTGTTTCTGCTGTTTTAGAGAGACTAACTTTACTTAGACCACCGCCAAAGTTTGTAGTGCTCTGAATAAAATAATATGGCAATGCATTGCTGTTGAAAACCATCGCAGACATATATTGATAATCAGTACCATTACATATCTGTGATTGAAATCCAGAATTACTTAAGTTTTGTGGCGTGGAATAAGATGTTCCGGTTCTTTTCATCCATTTAGTTACAGGATTAATTGTACCTTCACTCCAACTTATTACAGTTCTTTCTGATGTTCCTGCGGCCGAGTTGTTGTTTACAAAATTAATATCCGTGCCGACAATCTGAAAACTACCCCAACTTGTTCCTCTTGTTGTTATGGCTTTTCTTTTGTCGATTCCATCACCAGGATTCCTTCCACCTGTCCAGCTAACAATTGGTGCATTATTAGTGATACTAATTGACGGTGAGAAGTTAAGCGGAGATCCGCTGCCAGCAGAAATTGTAGTTGTGCTGCCCGATATTTGTGAACCAACCAAAACTGCATATTTAACTGAGGAATATTCGTCATTCTGGATTTGTTCCCAAACTAATCTAACAGTTGAGTTGCCTGATTTATTTACAGCAATTGATGGATTTACAGAGTAGCTGTTTGTACCACTTAAGGTAACAGGATTATTGATTAAAAAATAAATACCATAAACCACGTTTGCTACACCAGACCTTGAAAGTAACGCTCCAGAACTTCCGTTTTTATAAACTATATTAAATTCACCATAAAGAGATATGACAGGATAGCAATTTGTTGTACTATAATTTCCACTAACAGTTGCAACATCTTTTGTATCTCTCCAATTCATTTTACCTACTTGAACATCAGAAAAACGATCAAAATATGCAACTTTAATTTTGGAACTTGATGAACTATAATATTCCTGCCAGACAATTACGGTTTGATAGTAAGTTTCGTAAGTATTTGGATCGTAATAATAATGGCAATCGATTGCTGGTTGTTTACCTATCGTACCTACCGTAGATATTGGTTTTCCGTTGTTTTGAATATACCAGGT
>JAVHNX010000003.1:0-1277 GCA_036169735.1 Minisyncoccota bacterium | reverse complement strand
ACCTTTCAATCCCCTTAATTAATTCATATTTTTTCACTTCAAGCCACCTCTCTCTCATCTGCTTTCATAAACCTATTTATCTCATAAGCTTGTTTGTTTTTAAACAATGAAAATGCAATCACTATTATTTTGCGCATCACAGCTATTTGTGCTACAGTACTTTGTTTCCCTTTTTCTTTAAGTCTATTGTAGACCATTTGCATATGAGGATTATGATTGATAGCAATAAGTGTTGGCATAAAAAGCGTACTTCGGACAAGGCGTGAGCCTTGTTTTGATATGCGTGATTTTCTCTTTAGCGAACTACCTGAGCTTGCTTCAATAGGATCAAGCCCACACAGTGCCACAATCTCTTTAGAAGAAGCATCGGGATAATGCATAAACAAATCAAACAGCACCAAACCTGAAATATTTCCAATACCTTTAAGCGAAGTAATCGCAGAAAAACGATCCCTATAGTCTTTGTTTTCTTTGATAAGTTCAAGCATAGTAATGATGATTTCTTTCTCTTCTGCTTTGAGTGCTTTAATTTTGGAGCGAAGTTTTCTAATGATAAAAAGCTCATCCTCCCTATGCAGTGCTGCTTCAAGTTGATTGGTTTTAACCACGCGCTCTTTTATAACTGTTTTATAGTAACGCAGATAATTTTGTATGGTTTCTAGCTTAGCGTCATAAAAAGGAACAACAATCTCTTCTTTAGGTGCAATTTTATGCATTTGGTAGAGCATTCGGGCATCTACTACATCAGTCTTGTTACGATTTTTAATCGTTTTTGCAAAAGCAGCACTTTGCGAAGGCTTGATAATATAACACGCAATATGATGTTCAACACAAAAGCGTTTAGTAAATGTGCTATAGCTACCTGTAGGCTCATAGACCCATACAACATCGCTTGATTTGCCATACAATTTTTTTATTTTGGCGTGGAGTTGTCTAAGTCCTTTAAGACTGTTCTCAACCTCACTATCTTCATCAAATTTACCCAAATAGACTTGTAAACTTGATTTAGAAATATCAATTCCGATATACTCACACACGGGAACCTCCTTGAAATAAAGAAGAGTTCGTTAAAGTTAGCATTTTGCTCTCTTGATCGTCGAACCTAAACTCTGACTCGTACAATACGGTCTGCTTTATGCGACCTTGTTTCCACTCGAGCTTTTGGGTTCGACTGTTTAACTGTCCCTCAGACTCATTTCTCATGGTCTTGGCTAATTCCAACATATCACTGAACTCTTTTGCAAATAATATCCAAAAGCTCTTTTTGAGTGGATTTG
>JAVHNX010000002.1:0-1281 GCA_036169735.1 Minisyncoccota bacterium | reverse complement strand
AGTAAGATTGATAAAACTACTAAACAACAGTTTATTGAAAAGCCATTTTCTGTGGATTTGTCCCCTTGTTTTAACAAGGATAGCGTTTCCGGCAATTCAATTCTTCGCCTGCTATCAACCAATGACAAACCAGTCATTAAAGCAACTGATGGCCAAAGATTTTTAGCTAAAGCTGAAGATACTTTTAAGTCATACATTGATTCCGATTTTAAAGATTGGAAACTAAACAAGACCAGCAAGGCAATGCTCGACACCCCGACCGATGTTTATGAGATGGTTAATGACGCCACCTTTGCGCAAATGTTTGGTTCATTATCCAATGACTTGGATAAGCTGTGCTTAACCCAAGACCAAATAGAGGAATTCTGTTTGGCTCATCCCGATCAATTACGAGCTGACGGTTACGGCACATTTTTCCTATTTAAGGAAAATGAACAGTTCTTCGTTGCTGGCGTGGACGTGAGCTCCGACGGTCTGGACGTCAGCGTCGGCGGGCTTGAGTGCGTCAACGTGTGGAGTAGTGACGGTCGCCATCGGGTGGTTGTTCCGCAACTGTAATTTTAAATCTTTGTTCTTTGTCTCTTAATCCCTTTAACTCTTTGAGTTTTAGGGATTTTTTTGTACAATGAATGAGCGACTATGTATTATCTTGTGGCTACGGCTATAGGGTCATGGTCGTCAGAGAATATTTTTGAGAGTTTTGTTGGTATTTTTATTTTTGATAAGTAATACTTACAGAAGAGTGAAAGTATTTTTTGCCAATAAAAATATTTCAGTTGGCGCAAGATATTGGAGGACTTCTACGTCCCAAATAAAATACAGCTATTCAACCAGACAATAATTTTGAAGGGTCGGATGGCGGTGGCTCTGATGGTATTTTGCGCGTTTCTTCGTTGCTAACGTGAACGTGAACTCCGACGGTCTGAACGTCAACGTCAACAGGCTTGAGAACGACAACGTGTGGAATAGTGACAATCGCCATCGGGTGGTTGTTCCGCAACTTATTATTTTCTCCTCCAAGTTATTTTGGGGGAGTTTTCTTTTCCAATCCCTTTTTCCAGCCACCCAACATTCGTCCGACTTCATCTAGAGATATAGATAAAGAAGAGTAATTCGTGTCGGTAAGACATTTATTCTCCCAAGCCAATTGCAGAAAAAATTTTAAATTATCCAGTTTCGCAATAGTTAAGGCTAAACGACTATATTTTTGCTCGGGTGTTAGATATAATAAAACAAAAATCATTTCCAAAAGTTCCAAAAAATAATTTTCAATTTTTCCAC
>JAVHNX010000001.1:0-6060 GCA_036169735.1 Minisyncoccota bacterium | reverse complement strand
CCAATCCAGATTTTTGCTCCGGTGGTGCGAGGTAGAAAAGGTGAATACTATCAGCTTCTTTATGATTTACTCGGTAAAGGTTACACGAAAGTACTCGTAGACGGAGTGATAAAGAATTTACGTGAACGAGTAGAACTTTCAAAAACAAAAAAGCATGATATCGATGTATTAGTCGATGAATTTTCTGCACATGAATTTGCAGTAAAAGATACGAAAGATATTGAGCTTCGTTTAGCTGAGTCAGTCGAGCGAGCACTTCTTGAATCTGATGGATTAGTCAAAGTGGTTTTCTCCGCAGGTTTCCCCTATGTCAGACATAGGGGAAAGTCCCCTATGTCAGACATAGGGGAAAGTGGTGAACAGGAATTTTTGCTCTCTGCAAAATTCGCATGTCCCAAAGATGGTTTCTCATTTCCAGAAATAGAACCTCGTCTTTTTTCCTTTAATTCTCCGCACGGAGCATGCCCTGTCTGTCATGGATTGGGTACCGAGCATATGTTTGGCACTGAAGCTTGTGAAGAATGTCATGGAAAAAGATTACGACCGGAAGCACTACATGTTTATCTTGGTCATGGTGGCGCCAATAAAAATGGCATTAGTATTGTTGATTTCACCAGTCTTTCTATTGAAGATGCAGTAGAATATTTTAGTAAAATAAAAATGACCGCACAGGAAAAAGAAATCTCTGCGGTTCTTTTGCGTGAGATTTCATCACGTTTGGATTTCCTAATGAATGTTGGGTTGGAATATTTATCTCTTGATCGTCGAGCGAATACTCTTTCTGGTGGAGAAGCTCAAAGAATCCGTCTCGCTTCACAGCTCGGCTCTCGTCTGGTTGGAGCATTGTATGTTTTGGATGAACCTACGATAGGCCTGCATCAACGTGACAATGAAAAACTAATAAAGACACTAACAGACCTACGTGATTTGGGTAATACTATAATCGTAGTAGAGCATGACGAAGATACTATTTATTCTTCAGATTATATTGTGGATATTGGGCCAAAAGCTGGTGTCCATGGAGGAGAAATTATTGTGGCTGATTATTTAGATACTTTATTAACTGCACCAAAAAATACTTCTAAGTCTCGAACTCTTGCATATCTACGCGGAGAAGTAAAAATTCCAGTACCAGAAAAGCGTAGAGAAAATGAAAAAGGAACACTGAAAGTTGTTGGCGGTAAAATTTTTAATATTAAAAATATCAATGCAGAAATTCCTCTTGGAAAATTAGTTTCTATTACTGGAGTCTCAGGTTCTGGTAAATCTTCTTTTATGTATGAGATTCTTCATAAGAATTTACAAGCAAAATTTGAAAGAAAATATAGATCCAATGATGTTTACAATTGTGCATCTTTTTCAGGTTCTGAATATTTACAAAGAGTTGTTTTAATAGATCAATCACCAATAGGAAGAACACCTCGTTCAAATATCGCGACTTATACAGGTGCTTTTGTTCATGTACGTGATCTTTTTAGTACAACAGAAGAGGCTCGTTTCCGTGGTTGGGGACAGAGTAGATTTTCTTTCAATGTGAAAGGTGGACGTTGTGAGGCCTGCGAAGGTAATGGTGAAATAGCTGTTGAAATGCATTTCTTGCCGACTGTCTATGTGACTTGTGATGTCTGTAATGGCAAGCGTTTTGATAAAGAAACTTTGAAAGTTAAATACAAAAAGAAAAATATTTACGAAGTTTTGCAAATGACTGTCGAAGAAGGTTTTGTTTTCTTCGAAGAAATACCAGCTATTTGGGATAGATTGAAAACATTGATGGATGTGGGATTAGATTATGTAAAACTTGGTCAAAGCGCTACGACACTTTCTGGTGGAGAAGCTCAGAGAGTAAAAATCTCGAGTGAACTTTTCCGGCCATATTTAGAAAAGACTATTTATCTTTTAGATGAACCAACTGTCGGGTTGCATTATGATGATGTTCAAAACCTGATTAATGTTTTAGACAAGCTGGTAAATAAAGGTAACTCTGTTGTTGTGATTGAACATAATATGGATCTCATAAAATGTAGTGATTATATTCTAGATTTCGGTCCAGAAGGAGGAGACAAGGGTGGCACAATAGTAGCCAAAGGTACTCCGGAAGAAGTGGCTAATCATACTAAGAGTTTTACAGGTAAATATCTCAAAAAAGTTTTGCATAAATAATATGAATATTACAGACTTTAAAAAAAATAAAATTTCAGATAAACCAGGGGTGTATTTTTTCTTGAAAGGAAAAGATATTATTTATATTGGCAAAGCAACTTCATTGAAAGATAGAGTTAAGAGTTATTTCTCAAAAGAGCTCTTTAATATGCGCGGGCCACTATTGGTAGATATGGTCACCAAGACTACCGATATCAAATGGCAAGAAACAGACTCTGTCTTAGAAGCGTTGATTCTTGAAGCGAATTTAATTAAGAAACATCAGCCAATTTACAATACGAAAGAAAAGAGTGATAAGAGTTTTAATTATGTTTGTATTACAAAAGATATTTTGCCAAAGGTAATTATAAGGAGAGGTAAAGATCTGCTCCAGAATCGGGGAAATTTTTCCTCCTGCTATGGACCATATCCAAACGGTGGGCAATTAAAAGAAGCATTAAAAATAGTGCGTCGTATTTTTCCATTCTTAGATGATAAATCAAAAAACAGTTATGAATTTTATAGGCAGATAAATCTTGCACCAGATAAGGATAATATAAATTTCTATTTAAGAAACATAAAGAATATTAAATTATTCTTTGAAGGTAAAAAGAATAAAATCTTGAAAGACTTAGAAAAAGAAATGAAATCATGTGCAAAAAGACATGAGTTTGAAAAAGCAGGGGAGATAAAAAGACAAATTTTTGCATTGAAACACATACAAGATGTTTCTTTAATTAAAGAAGAGATGGCACCACCTCATGATATTTTTTCTGCGTGTGGGCCCCACTCGGTACTCCGAGAAGGGTTAAGCGCGGAAAAATATCATGAGGTGGTGCCATTAAGAATCGAAGCTTATGATATAGCTCATATGAGTGGTAAAGATATGGTTGGGGTAATGGTAGTGATTGAAGATGGTGAACCAAACAAAAAAGAATACAGGAAATTTAAAATTAAAAACTATTCTAGTTCCAATGATGTTGGTGCATTGAGAGAAGTTTTAGGACGCAGATTTGCTCATACCGAATGGCAGTATCCTAAATTAATGGTGATAGATGGAGGGAAAGCTCAAATTAATACTGTTAAAAAATTTCAAAACGAAGTTGGACTAGCGATACAAACTGTATCTGTTGTTAAAGATGAAAAACATCGACCGAAAGGCATTTTAGGAGATTCAAATAAAGAATTGGAACCTTTAATATTACTAGCTAATCATGAAGCACATCGGTTTGCTATTTCTTACCATAGGAAATTGCGCGGGAAAATTATATAATATTGAGGTATGTCACAAACTAATGAAGCTAAAAAAATAGTAGGAGTAGTCAGAGGTGGGGTAGAACCTTATTATAAAAATTCTTTACAAGAAGGAAGTAATATTATTTCTAGTATTTCAAAAAATTTATCTGACAAATGGAAAACAGTTGATATTCTAATTGATAGAGAAGGTATTTGGCATATAAATGGAATTCCAGTTAGACCAGAGGATATTGCAGGTAAGGTTGATATTATTTGGAATACGTCACATCCAAATCTATCAAAGGTTTTTGAGGATCTTTCTATTCCTTTGGTTGGTGTAAATTCTTTTAAATTTTTATCCGCAGAGAGTAAAAGTATGTTGGAAAAACATATGAAAGAGATAAAGGTTAAAATGCCTCGACATTTAGTATTGCCTATTTATCAAGAAGATATTGATGGTTCTGAAGAAAAATATGCAGTACGAAAAGCAAAAGATGTATTTGAAAAGTTTTCTTCTCCATGGTTAGTAAAATCATTATCGTCTGACATTAGCATGGGTGTCCATGTTGCAAATACTTTTCCAGAGTTAGTGAATGCAATAGAAGATGGTATTGAACACGGTCATGGAATTATAGTTGAAGAATTGATCATTGGTAAACTAGGTTCAGTCCATTCTCTCGCTGGTTTTAGAGAAAAAAATATTTATTCATTTCCACCACGTGATTTTTCTTTTGAAGAAAAAGAAAAACTTTTAGCTCTTGCCCGAGATATTTATAAACATACTGGTGCTGAGTCTTACTTAAAAATAGATTTTATTTTGACTCCTAATAGAGGTATCTTTCTTAAAGATATTTGTTATTCTCCTAGTTTAAATGAAGATTCTAGCTTTTGCCAGTCTTGTGAATCTGTTGGTGCAAAAGCACATCATGCAGTAGAGCATATACTAGAATCTAGTTTATTATGATATAATTTCAGGCATAGATTGCTTCTATCTGTAGCAGGTGATCGCACTCACATAGGCACATATGTTGGAGGTTAGCCACCACCTGCTTCAAATGAAAGTAATTAAAAAACACCATCACTTGTAAGCGATGGTGTTTTTTTTGACTCAGTGGAATCATATCACTTACGTTCTTTGAGACGTGACCAAACACGACGCAATAAATTAAATATTATTTTATATTTTTTATATACATACGATGTAATAAAATTTTTATAAATAAATAATTTATATTTCTAAAATAAATTTTTTTATAAAAATAAAGTTATGAGTTATCCACAGTTTTTATAAAAATAAAGTTGTCTTATAGTTTGATATGAGGGATAATTAATTTAGTTCTTCGCAGTAATTATTTTAAAAATATTTTCTTAATTTTTTTTGAAATTATTTTTAGGTCGTGATTATTGTTGCAAAACTAAATTAAAAACATTAATTTCGCGCAAGCGACAAATTATATGGCAGCAAAAAAGAAAGCAAAGAAAGTAGCAAAGAAGGTAGCAAAGAAGTCAGCAAAAAAGAGAGCTTAATACTCCTTTTTAAAAAATCTCTCGATGAAAATCGGGAGATTTTTTATTTTTATCTTTTTATAATTTCACCATTAAAGTTAATTATTTCATCTTCAAAAATAGTGTGGTTTATGCTAATATATTAACTATGACATTATTTAGTAAAATTTTCGGTGATACCAGCTCCAAATTTGTTGCGAGCACTAAAGCTACAGTAGAAAAGATAAATTCCCTAGAAAAGGATGTTTTAGACCTTAAAAATGAGGATTTCCCTGTAAAAACAGCAGAATTCAAAGAAAGATTGGTAAAGGGTGAAAGTTTAGATGATATCTTACCAGAAGCTTTTGCTCTTGTGAGAGAAGCAGCCAAAAGAATTTTAAATGAAAGACACTACGATGTTCAGCTTGTTGGAGGGTTGGCATTACATAAAGGTAAAATATCTGAAATGAAAACTGGTGAAGGTAAGACTTTGGTTGCTACCTTGCCAGCATATTTAAATGCATTAACTGGACTTGGTGTTCATATTATTACAGTCAATGATTATCTTGCACGCAGAGATGCTGTGTTAATGGGGCAGGTTTATAATTTTTTAGGATTGTCTGTTGGTATTATAAATTCTCAAAACGTTTCATATTTTTATGATCCAGCACATAAAGAAAATAAAGAAGAAGTACAAACATCAGAATTTAAAATTCTTTATGAATTTTTGAAGCCTTGTTCTCGTGCGCAAGCTTATAGTACAGATATTACTTATGGTACAAATCATGAATATGGTTTTGATTATTTACGAGATAATTTAGCGACATCTATAAATGATCTTGTTCAAAGAGGTCATTACTTTGCAGTTGTTGATGAAGTGGATTCTATTTTGATAGATGAAGCACGTACTCCATTAATTATTTCTTCTACTTCAGGTGATTCTGGAGATTTCTATATTAAATTTTATCAAATTGCCAAACAATTAAAAAAAGATATTGATTATAATGTAGATGAAAAATTAAAGGCGATTACTTTGACTGATGAAGGTATAACTAAAGCAGAGAATTTATTGGGTGTAGATAATATCTATACTGAAAAGGGAATAAAATATGTGCATCATTTGGAAACAGCTGTAAAAGCTCAAGCTATTTTTGAACGTGATAAAGATTATGTTGTAAAAGAAGGCGAAGTTATTATTGT